>CALRWM010000004.1:0-164001 GCA_943371875.1 Prosthecobacter debontii
CGCTGACGGATCATCAGGATGCGCAGGTTTTCACACCGCCGCAGTTGTTCAATGCAGACGGGACACCCGCCGTGCGACCCGTCATCACGGCAGCGCCGGATCGCATCGGCCCCGCATCCATCTTCACCGTGAACGCCAGCGACGGCGTGCAGTACTTCAGCGCCATCAGCATTTCTGCGCAGACGCATTCGGTGGACACCGGCCTGCGGCATGTGCGCTTCACGCATACGAATCCATCGCCGGGCGTGTATGCGGTCACAGCACCCCCGAGCATCAACGTGCTCACCCCGGGCTACTGGATGATGTTTGCGGTGGATGCGAACGGCGTGTGGTCCGTGTCGCGCATCATTCAGGTCACGAACTCCACGCTGCCGGTGGTGACGAATCCCGGCCAGCAGAGCGTGACGCAAAACAGCGTGGTGTCTCTGCCCATCAGCGCCAGCGCCACGGGCGGCACGCTGAGCTACACCGCCAGTGGATTGCCCACGGGACTCGCCATCAATGCCACCACCGGCTTGATCTCCGGCACCGTGACCGCCACACCGGGAACCTACCGCAGCACCATCCTGGTGAGCGCGGCAGGGCAGGTGACTTCCGTGTCCTTCAACTGGATCGTGCTGCTGCCCAATCTCGGCAGCGGCCAGATCATGCGCGAGTACTGGACGAACATCAACGGCGCCACGGTGGCCAGCCTGACCGGCAACACCATCTTCCCCGCGAACCCGAATGGCCGCGATCTGCAGCCGTCCTTTGATTCACCTCAAAACTGGGATGACAGCACCGGCCAGCGACTGCGTGGCTTCCTCTACGTGCCTGTCACCGGCCAGTATCAGTTCTTCATCTCCAGCGATGATGAATCGAGCCTGAAACTGAGCACCGATGCGAATCCCGCCAACGCCGTGGAGATCTCCAGCCAGCCCGGCTACACACCACCTCAAACCTGGACGTGGTATCCGCAGCAGACCTCCGCCCTGATCACCTTGCAGGCCGGCAAACGCTACTACATCGAAGCCTTAATAAAGGATGGAACCGGGGACGACCACCTCTCCGTCGGCTGGAAGAAGCCGGGAGACGCAGCGGTCTCCGTCATCGCGGGCACCTACCTCTCGCCTTACCTCCCCATCGAGAATCCGGTGGTCGCTTGGAACTTCGATGAAGCGAGCTGGAACGGCACAGCGGGCGAAGTGACATCCACCGCCGCAGGTTTGGTGGCCATCGCAGGCACGGCAAGCGGCGGAGCGAACACAACGAGCGCCAATCCCGCGCTCAGTGGCAATCCCGGCACCGGCAGCAGCGCGTTGTTCAATGGCACTACTCAAAGCGTCGTCATGCCTTACAGCGCATCATTGAATCCGAACGACTTCACCATCGCCGCGTGGGTGCGCCATGATGCGGCGCTGGGCACGGCGCGCTGCGTGCTCGCCTCGCGTGATGAATCCACCGGCACCAAGAAAGGCTACGGCCTGTGGGTGACTACGGATGGTTTTTGGCAGCTGCGCACGGGCGCGGATGCATCCGGATTGAAAGGTGGCGCCGTCACCGTGGGGCAGTGGACACATGTGGCGGCCACCTTCCGCAGCACGAGTGCCAGCGGCCCGACTCTGACTGGCGTGCGCCGATTGTACATCAACGGCATCCTCGTCAACGAAGACACCGGCACCTACGTGCCAAACGCTTCCAAACCCTTCATCGTGGGTGCTGCCGACAGCCCCGGCACGGCCTTCTTCGCGGGAGCGGTGGATGAAGTCACGCTGCATCAGGCCCCCTTGTCCCAGCCGGACATCCTCGCGCTGCGCGATCTGCGCCACGCCACCAGCATCGTGCCGCAGAATCTCTCACCGCAGATCACGAACCCGGGTGCGCAAGCTTCGCTCATCGGCGCGGTGGTGTCCTTGCCCGTCACGGCGAATGATCCTGAAAACGATCCCATCACCTTCAGCGCCACCGGATTGCCCACAGGACTTTCGATCTCGCCGGGTTCAGGAGTCATCTCCGGATCCGTCACAGTCGCAGGCACGTTCAATGCCACCGTCACGGCCAGCGATGGCATCAGCACACCTGCCACCGCCGCATTCGTTTGGAACGTCACCGCAGGGCTCACACTGCAGCCACTGGCCGCCGCACCGAAGGCCAGCGGCAGTGCGCTCACCTTCACCGCCCAATCCGCGAACGGCATCAACCCGCGCTACAAATGGAATTTTGGCGATGGCACGCCTGAGACCGCATGGCTCACGACCACGAGCATCGCGCATACGTATGCCGGACCGGGACGCTATCTGGTGACTCTCACCGCCACCGATGACACCGGCATCACGATCACCAGCACCTTCTATCAGGCGGTGTATGCCGCACTCACCACACGCAAGCCCGCTGCCTCCAGCAGCATCGTCTATGAAGATCCCGCCACCGGCAATGACCGCGTCTGGTGCGTGAATCCGGACAACAACAGCGTCACCGCCTTTGATGTGGTGACACGTGCACGCTATGCCGAGATCACCGTGGGCACCGCTCCACGCAGCCTGGCGCTGGCACCGGACGGCAGGCTGTGGGTGACGAATGTGGAGACGGGAACGATCAGCATCATCAACACAACCACACGCGCAGTCGCCGCCACGGTCACTCTCGCCTATGGATCACGTCCGTTCGGCATCGTCTTTGATCCTGCTGGCACGGCCGCTTGGGTGACTCTGGAAAGCACCGGGCGCGTGCTGAAACTGAACCCCAGCACCGGAGCACAGCTGGCTTCGATCGATGCCGGCGGCCCTGTGCGGCATCTCTCCATTTCTGCCGACAGCGCACGCGTGTACGCCTCACGCTTCATCACGCCACGTGTGGCCGGTGAAAACACCGCCACACCGATGCTCACGGGCGCAGGCGGTCAGGTGGTCGTCATCGGCACGGTGGCGCTTGCAGTGGAACGCACCCTTTTGCTAAGCCCCAGCACCGCTGCAGATACCTCCACATCCGCACGCGGTCTGCCAAACTATCTCGGTGCCGCCGTCATCTCGCCCGACGGTCTATCCGCCTGGGTGCCTTCAAAGCAGGACAACATCCAGCGCGGCATGCTGCGCGATGGCCAGCCTTTGAATCATGAAAACAGCGTGCGTGCCATCGTCTCGCGCATTGATCTCACCGCGCAGACGGAGCACCTGCCGTCACGCGTGGACATCGACAACGCGGGCATGCCCAGCGCCGCAGCGTATGATCCGTACGGCATCTATGTCTTCACCGCGCTCGAAGCCAGCCGCGAGGTCGCCATTCTCGATGCGTGGTCACATCAGGAAATCACCCGCTTTCCCGCAGGCCGCGCACCGCAGGGCGTCGTCACCTCGCCGGATGGCAGCACGCTTTACGTGCAGAACTTCATGGATCGCACGATCACCGTGCACGATGTCAGTGGCATCACTCAGGGCGGCAACATCGCACCCGCCACCACGGCCACGCTCAATGCCGTCACCACGGAAAGACTCACCGCCCAGGTGCTGAAGGGCAAGCAGCTCTTCTACGATGCACAGGACCCACGCCTCGCGCTGCAGCAGTACATCAGCTGCGCCGTCTGCCACAACGATGCCGGACACGATGGCCGCGTGTGGGATCTCACCGGCTTCGGCGAAGGCCTGCGCAACACCATCACGCTGAAAGGCCACGCCACTCACGGCATGCTGCACTGGACCGGCAACTTCGATGAAGTGCAGGATTTCGAAGGGCAGATCCGTGCCCTGGCCGGCGGCACCGGACTCATGACGGACACGCAGCTCAACACCGGCACGCGCAATCAGCCGCTCGGCGATGCGAAGGCGGGAGTGAGCGCGGATCTCGATGCGCTGGCCGCGTATGTGAAATCCCTCACCACCAACGGCAACAGCCCAAGCCGCACCAGCAGCGGCGCACTGAGCACCGCAGCCACAGCCGGGCAGCAGGTCTTCCGCTCGCAAAACTGCGCCTCCTGCCACAGCGGGGTGAACTTCACCAACAGCGCGCTCAATGTCTTTGCCAACATCGGCACCATCAAACCCGCCAGCGGCAAACGCCTCGGCGCGGCTCTCACCGGTCTGGATGTGCCCACGCTGCGCGGTAGTTGGGCCACCGGGCCGTATTTGCACGATGGCTCTGCGGCCACGCTTTCCGACGCCATCACCGCGCACAGCGGCGTGACGCTGACGGCCACGGATTTGTCCAACCTCGCTTCGTTCGTGGCCAGCATTGACGATGCCCCCACCACGGCACCTTTGCCATTCACCGTCGCACTCACCACCGCCACCACGAATGTGACCGCCGCATTCAACGTCACGGTGGCCTTCAGCAGCTCGGCCTCAGGTTTCACGCTCAGCGATGTCGTCGTTACGAATGGCGTCGCCTCCACCTTCAGCGGCAGCGGCGCGAGCTATACCTTCAGAGTAACCCCCACCGCTGCAGGTGTGGTCACTGTCAGTGTTCCGGCCAGTGCCGCCACGGACAGCACGAGCCTGGGCAACTCCGTCTCCAATCTGCTCAGCGTGACTTATACGGACACCACGCCGCCAACGGTTGCTCTCACCACTCCGGCCACCACGGTTGCCACGCCGTTTGTCGTCACCGCCACCTTTAGTGAAAATGTCAGCGGTCTGCTCGCTGCCGAATTTGCCGTCACCAATGGCGCCGTCACCGCTTTGTCCTCTGCCGGTGCAGTTTATTCTGCCACCGTCACACCCACGGCTGCGGGAGCAGTCACGGTCAGGCTTCCCGCAGGCATGGCGCAGGATGCCTCGGGCAATCCGAACACGATTTCCAACTTGCTGACGGTCACCTACGCTCCGGTTATCGTGGGGCAGACCGTGAGAATTCAGGCGGAAGATTTTGACGAAGGCGGGGAAGGGGTGGCCTATCACGATGCTGAAACCATCAACATCGGCGAGGTTGTCTCCGGCCTGCATTACCGCACCACCGGAGTCGACATCGAACCTTCCAAAGACACGGATGGCACACCCTCCATCGGCTGGATCACGGCGGGCGAATGGTTGCGCTACACCACCATTCTCCCCTCTGGGAACTACAACTTCAGCGTGCGCGTGGCCACCTCCTATGCGGGTCCGATTCCGTTGCGCGTGCTGATCAATGGCACCCTCGCCACGACGATCAATGTCACCAATACGGGGGGATTTTATTCCTGGAAAACCATCTCTGCCACAGGACTCACCGTGCCTGCGTCTGCTGTCGTTCGCATCGAGTTTCCAAATGGCAATCTCAACTTCAACTGGATGGAGTTCGTCAACACCAGCAGCCCGCCCGACACCACGCCACCTGCTGTGACACTTGCCACGGGTTCTTCCAATGTGTCTGCGCCATTCGCCGTGAGCGCCGCCTTCAGTGAAGCCGTTGCCGGAGTCGCACTGACTGATTTCACGGTTACCAATGGCGTGGCTTCAGCACTGAGTGGCAGTGGTGCAGCCTACAGCGTCACCATCACACCCACTGCCAACGGCGCGGTGACAGTGGCACTGCCTGTCGGCGCGGCCTTTGATGCCGCCAGCAATGCGAGCCTGGCTTCAAACAACCTCAGCGTGACCTACACCGCGCCCCTGCCTGCGCCCACCGTGCTGCTCAGCACCACCTCGTCCAGTGTGACGGGCGCGTTCACGGTCAATGCCGTCTTCAGTCAATCCGTCACCGGAGTGGCACTGAATGATTTCACCATCACCAATGGCGTGGCCTCTGCACTCAGCGGCAGCGGTGCCACGTACAGCATTCTCGTCACACCTACGGCGGCAGGTGCCGTCATCGTCAGTGTGCCTGCCAATGCCGCCACCAACGCCACGGGCGGAGCCAACACGGCTTCGAATCTGCTCACCGCTACTTACACACCTCTGGACACCACGCCGCCGACGGTTGCGCTGACGACTCCGGCCAGCAGCGTCTCCGCGCCGTTTGTGGTCACCGCCACCTTCAGCGAGAGCGTGACCGGAGTTGCCTTGAATGACTTCACGCTCACCAACGGCGTTGCTTCCGCTCTGAGCGGCAGTGGCACGACCTACAGCGTCACCATCACCCCCGCAGCCAATGGCGCTGTGACCGTGGCACTGCCTGTCGGCGCGGCCTTTGACGCCGCCAGCAATGCGAGCCTCGCTTCAAACACGCTGAGCGTGACCTACACTGCGCCCCTGCCTGCGCCCACCGTGTTGCTAAGCACCGCTTCGTCCAGTGTGACGGGTGCCTTCACCGTGAATGCGGTCTTCAGTCAATCCGTAACCGGCGTCTCATTGAATGATTTCACCATCACCAATGGTGCAGTCTCAGCGCTCAGCGGCAGCGGCACCACCTACAGCATCCTGGTCACACCCACGGCGGCAGGTGCCGTCACCGTTAGAGTGCCTGCCAATGCGGCCACCAACGCCACGGGCGGAGCCAACACGGCGTCGAATCTGCTCACCGCTACTTATACGCCTCTGGATACCACGCCGCCTTCGGTCGCGCTGACAACTCCGGCCAGCAGCGTCACCGGGCCGTTTGTCGTCAATGCCACGTTTAGCGAGAACGTCACCGGCCTGCTCGCCTCCGAGTTCACGGTTACCAACGGCACGGTCACCGCCTTGTCCTCCGCCGGGGCGGCATGGGCAGCCACGGTCACGCCCACGGCAGCAGGCAATGTCACCGTCAGAATCCCCGCAGGCGTGGCGCAGGATGCCGCTGGCAATCCGAACACGGTGTCCAATCTCATCACCGTGAACTACACGCCGGTGGTCAACACCAACGGCCTTACCGGCGACTACTACATCGGTAAAAACTTCGAGCAGTTCAGCTTCACGCGCATGGAGTCCACGGTCAATTACACCTGGGGCACCGGCAGTCCTGATCCACGCATTCCTGTGAATGGCTTCAGCGTGCGCTGGCACGGATACCTCATCCCGCGCTACACCCGGACCTACACCATCATCCCCGTCACCGATGACGGCGTGCGCCTCTGGGTCAATGGCCAGCAGGTCGTCAATGATTGGAACAATCACGGCGACACCTGGAACAACGGCGTCATCGCTCTGCAGGCCGGCGTGGCTGTCCCTGTCGTCATGGAGTACTATGAAAGCACCGGCGGCGCCACCGCCCGGCTGCTCTGGGAATGCCCCGGCCAGACGCGCGAGGTGATCCCGCAAAGCCAGTGGCTCGTCAATGCGCCTGCGGCTCCGGCGGCTTCGCCGAACACCCTCGTGCTTGCCTCCATCGTTCCCGGCACCGTCGGTCTCACCAACAACCTCGCCACGACCAACAGCGATGAAGACAGCGCTTCAGACCTTCTTGAAGTCGCGCTCGGCACCGCGCTCACCAGCGGCATCACCCGCCCCGGTGAAGGCTTGCAGCTCGTCACGCGCAGCAACAGCAGCGTCGATGCCACCCTGCTGCGCCCTTCAGGTCAGGGCACCTTCACCTTCAAGCTCGAAAGCAGCAGCGATTTGATCAACTGGTCCCCGCTGGTGGCGACACCCACAGTCGTCGCTGAAGGCGATGGATGGGAGAGGGTGACGTGGCCGGATCTCCAGGCTCTCCCCGGGCAGAGCCTCGCGCGTGGCATCATCCGTCTGCGCATCACTCAAACCAACGGCGGCACCACCACCAGCGCGCCATTGGGATGGCAGCAGACCACGCTCAATTCCGGCACCCAGACCTATGGCCTCAATCTCAACCATGAGGCGCTCTTCACCGGTTCGGTCAGCAGCGCCACCTCTGCCAGCGTCACACTCAGCGAGCAGGCGTCCGTGGCTTCTGCCATGGATCCCGCGCAGCATTACTATCTTGAAATCATCAGCGGTCCTCAGGCCGGGCATCGCCTGGATCTGCAGAGCATCACCGGCGTTGCGTGTCTCGTGGCGGATGACTCGCTCAATACCACGCTCTCAGCTTCCGCAGTGGCCGGCTTGTCTGGTGCGCGTGTGATCCTGCGCTCGCACCGCACGCTGGGCGAGGTCTTTCATCCCTCACTCTTCCAGGGTTCCTCCACCGCCACAGGCGCTGACCAGGTCTTGTTTCACAACTCCTCGGATTACATCACTTACTGGCTCTATGACCTTGGAGGCACCCGCAACTGGGTTTTGAATGGAGGCACCGCGACCAGCATGAATGACACCCTCATTCCACCTGGCACAGGCGTGATGCTTCAAATCGCCAGCGCCAGCCCCTCAGCACTGCTCAGCACCGGCAGTGTACGCACCACTCCCTTCGCCCGCCCGCTGCAGGCTGGCTACAATCTCTTCGCCAATCCCTGGCCGCTTGACGCCTCGCCTGCTCAGACGGGGATGACCTCTTCACCCTTCCTTGCCAGCACCGTCCTTTCCGCTTCCTCTCAGATGCAGTTTTGGAAAGGCGATGCCACCGCCGGTGTGAGCGGGTATCTGGCCAGCTGGCTCCTGCAGAAGCCCGGCCAGCCCGTCCCCATCTGGATTTCCATGAGCTCTGCCGCCACCACTTCTCAGAACAACGCCCCGCTGCTGCGTACCGGTCGTGCCACCTTCATCAAGATGCCGCAGACGGCCAGTCCTTCCGTCTGGATCATTCCAGCGCCGTGAGTGCGAAGTTGGGAACTATCTGCTCGCAGGCTTTCACTGACCTGCTGGAGCTTTCCGCGCACCTGCGGGTGCTTTTGGTGGCCCGTTGATGCGCGTGTTCTCGCGAATGAGCCGGATGCGTTTGAAGACCGGCTCGGCTTCGGAGTCGCGCTGCTGCTCTCTGAGCAAGTTGCCCAGACTGTTGAGCTGGGGGATGAGGGCCGGGTGGTCTGCACCGTAGATTTTTTCTTCGATCACCAAGGCGCGTCGGTAGAGCTGCTCGGCCTCCTTGATCGTGTCACCGCTGTTGAGTTGAAAGGCCAGCCGTCCCATGCTGAGCGCCACCTCGCGGTCCATAGGCCCCAAGATTTTCTCGCGGATGGCCAGTGAACGGCGCAGAAGAGGAGTAGCGTTCCTGCCTTGTTTCGTGGGAGCCAGAGTCAGGGCAAGTCGATCAAGACTCTCGGCTGTTTTGAGGCTCTCCGGCCCCTGTGCTTTTTCGCACAGCTCCAGCGAGCGTCGGTAGAACACGGCAGCATCCTCATCACGTTTGGAGCGGTGAAGCACAGCACCGAGTTTGTCCAAAGCAGCAACGAGATCGGCCTGCTGGGTGGCGGGATTTTCCTCCGTCAGTTTCAGTGCACGCAGCAGCATTTGCTCCGCCTGATCGAGCAGGGGCGTGGCCTCGGAGTATTGAGCCTTGTATTGCAAAAACTCAGCGCAGTCATTGAGCAGGCTGCGTGTGATCTGCTCATCACCGGCCTTGTCACCGAACTGACGCTGAAACTCCAGCACCCTCGACACATGGGGAAGGGCGGGCTCCCAAACCTCACGCGGCCGCATGCGCTGCGTTGCCGGATCTTTGGCCGCGATGGTATGCATCAGCGCGGTGGCACGGCCAAGAAACTCAGCTCCACCCTGAAAGCGCAAGACCGCCTGCAGCGGCTTCGGACAGCTGATGCTCAGCGGCTCCTGAATGATGAGAGCGTGGCGTTCCAATTCATCAAACCCTGCTTCCACTTTGGCATCAGGTGATTTCTCATTTGCAGCATCCGCCACAAGCTTTGCATGCTCGGTGAACAAGGAAAGGGGCACGGCTTCTTCGGCGAGCCAGGGCAGCAAGGCCATGAGCGCACGCGCCGTGGGTGTCAGGTACTTCGCGGAAAGCTGCCATGTCGCGACCAAGACTTTGTCAGGGGATGCTTCGCCCTCTGCCGTCGTTTCCTTGAGCCCGGCTGACTCCAGATCCCAGCGCTTCACATACTCTGCCAATGCCAGTTTTTGCTCCGCGATGCATGCCGCCGCCATGGCCAGTGCGAGAGAGTTTCCTTTCATCTGCTGCACCAGTTTGGCCGCATCAGTCTCCGTGAACTGGGCCGCAGGAAGAGGAGACAGCTGCTTTTTGAGAAACGCGACAGCCGTGCTCTCATCCCAGACCTTGCCATTCAGTTTCAGGACTGCGCGCAGGCCTTCGTCCTCAGCATCGTTCTTTTTCAATGTCTGACGCAGGGCCTCGTAGTGTTCGGCGATTTCTTTGGTGAACGAGTGTCCTGCACCCATAGACTTCTTGCTCACCTTGATCGCGCGCAGATACAATTTCTCCGCCTCCCTGGGCTCCACATCACACAGGAGATCAGCCAGATGCTTCAAGACAACAGCGACTTGAGCGTCCTCAGGGCCGTTGGTCTTTTCTAAAATCACCAGTGATCTGCGCAGCAGTGGTTCTGCTTCACGGGATTCACCCGCCTTCACCAAATAACCTGCCAGCACCCTGAGATCCACCGCCACAGTTTCATGAACCTTCCCCGGGTCTTTTTCATGAATTGTTAGTTTACGGCGCAGAAACGGCACGGCATCCTTCCAGCGATTCATGTCGCTCAAAGTTTGGGCAATCATGGAGAGGGAGCCCGTTACCATGGGGTTGTCCGGGCCAAAGGCTTTTTCTGCGACCAAGAGCTCTTTTCGGAAGGCGGCTTCTGCCTCCGGGTAGCGGCGCAGCGAGTGCAGTGTGTTTGCCAGATGGTTCAGATGGGAGTAGAGGCTGCGGTCTTCCGGGCCTTTCGTCCGCTCAATGTTTTCGACGATGCGCTGCTGCAGTGGCAGTGCCTCTTGATGCAGGTTTTGATCGTCGAGCAGTTGCGCCAGCTGAATACGGCAGGCGCAGGTGGTGGCAGCATCCGGCTCAAGTGCTTTTTCCTGCACGGGCAAAACCTGACGGTAGAGTGGCACAGCTTCCTTCCTGCGCTGGGTTCGCTCCAGCAGTTCCGCCAGCGTGTAGGCCACTTGGGCGGTGAGCGGATGCTTTGGCCCCATGATGGAGGTGCGAATTTCCAGCGCCCGGCGGAGCAGGGGCTCTGCTTCCGCATTGCGCGCCTGGAACAGCAGCAGACCTGCCATGATGGAATGACAGGTGGCAAGCTCGGCATTTTCAGCACCCACGGCCTCCTCGTGAATCTGAAGCGCCTGCTGGTAGAGCGGCACGCTGCCACGGCCTGTGAGAATGTTTTCCCGCAAGTCTTGCGCTTTGGTGAGCTTGGAACTGACCGCAATGTGACTGAGCCCGGAGAGCTTCTCGTGAAGCTTCAGCAGTTCGAGGTACTCAACAAACGCGGATTGAGATTGGTGGAGGCTCAACAGCAGCTCCGCTTTGCTTCCCAGACAGGTGGCCGCTTCCGGGGACGACTCGCCATCCGGGCGCTTTTCAATGCAGGTCAGCAGTCACTGATAGAGCTGCTCCGCTTCTTTCTCCCGGCCCGTTTGCCGCAGCAGGTCAGCGAGATTGCTCAGACTCGATTCAAGATCGGCTGAAGTCTCGCCTGAGGCTTTTTCCCGAATCGCCAGCGCACGACGGTAGAGTGCCTCCGCCTCCTGAAAGCTGTCAGCGGCTTCGAGGTGGCTCGCCAGCTCGCTGAGGCGTGCCGCCACCTCGGGCGCTTCCTTTCCATGCTCCTGCTCCGCCTTCGCCAAGGACTCACGCAGCCGCGACATGCCGGCTGATTCCGCCGCATGCGCAGTGCATAGCGCGCTGAAGAGAAAAAGGACGATGAATCTCACCCTGGCATTCCGGCAGAAATCGGATGCCGTGGAAAGTAAAAAATGGCGGGCTCAATCAACGAGCGTGGCCTCGCAGTCCTCAAGGCTCCTTCAAAGCCGGTGGCCGATGGCTCTGGATCTGCGCCTTGAAGTCTCCGAGGCTGTTCCAATGCGTGGGCGCATTGAGATCGACCTCAGCGATGGCCAGCGTGCCAAACACATCCGCCTTTGCCAGCACATCGCCATAGTGATCAAAGATGCCTGAGATCATCCACTGGTTCTTGGTGGCGTCTGTGTAGGTGCTGCTGACGATGTAGACGTGGTTTTCGCAAGCGCGTGCAGCGGCGAGCATGGGATTGCAGCCCCAGACCGGCCAGGCGATGACTTCGGCTCCCTGGATCGTGAGCGCACGGGCGACCTCTGGGAAGAAGCCATCGTAGCAGACCATCATGCCCACTTTGCCAAAGCGCGTGTCGAACACTGGGTAGTCGTGGCCGGGCGTGATGCCATGCTCGATCTCACCACGCGGCAGAGTCACTTTGCGATACTTGCCCACGAGCGTGCCATCCGGGCCCAGGAGCGCAGAAGTATTGTACAGCGTCTTGCCATCACGTTCCACGAGTCCGGCGACGATGTAGAGATTGTGCTCCTTCGCCAGCTTGCCGAAGTACTCCGTACTTGGGCCGGGCACCGTCTCGGCGCAATCGGCCATCGTCTTGCCGGTGCCATAGTAGGTGAGCGTCTCGCCGAGCACCACAAGGTCGGCCTTCTGCTTGGCGGCCTCCGCGATGAGCGGGGCATACTGCGGCGGCTTGTCAGAGGGGTTCTTGCCGTCCTTCGGCTGAAGGTGAATCGTGGCAAGGCGTGCCTTGCGCGGCGCAGGGGCGGGCACGGCGGCGAGAGCGACATCGCTCCACTCCACACGCGCATTCGCCGCCCACTGGAGGTAGAGCTCAATCTTCGCCTGCTTCGCCTTCACCGGCGCACGCAGGGTGCTCTCGCAGTGAATCCACTGGTTCGCTTCACCATCCGGCACATGCGGGTACTCAGGCTCGGCACGCGGGACGGTGCCCTTCGCGTAACCTTGCTTCGCAGGCTCCTCCCAGCTCACGGGCTGGCCCTTTTCATCCTGCCAAAGGATGCGCGCATACACGCTGCGGCGCGCCGTGGGCATGGCGCTGGCTTTTTTCCACGCGCTGAACTGGTAATGCTGACCGCCTTCGACAGGCAGCGTGCGCGTCCAGCAGCCGATCCATTGTTCACCCGCACCGGTTTCAAGAACCAGCGTCCCTTTGCCATCATGTCCGCCCGTCTGGCTCACCTCCGCAGCGGGCTTCGCTTCATCACGCGGAGACCACAGCACCCAGCCGTCTGAAAACGCCGCATGGGAAGCGGTGACGAGAAGGCAGAGAAGGGCGGTGAGAGATTTCATGCGGGAGTGTACGGTGGATCACGCCGCAGTCTATGCGGCGCAATCACGTACATCTCATCCGTCTAATGGGTCCTTTTTGGGAAGACTCAGCGTAATCACTTTTCATCCAGCCCACGCCGAATGCGGTACTTGATCGCAAGCTGATGCGCCGGTGTATTGGCAAAGGTCAGTCCCTTGATGCGTTCGATCTGCAGCAGCGCGACGCTCTGCACCGCAGGCGGGTGGCCGCCATTGTTGGTGATGTTGAGCAGACGGTTGAGGTAGTCGATCTGAAGATTCTGACGTGCGATGCTCACCGGCTTGGCAGGATCATCTCCAGTGCAGATCGCCGTGGTCAGTGAGTTCATCATTTCATCCAGGCTCAACTGGTTGCCATAGAGCGTTGTGTCCTCAATGCGCTTCAAAGTGTGTGCATGCAGCAGTTGGTCCAGCAGCGCGCGCTGGATCAGGGACACGCGTTCATGGAGCTTGGGGTCCTCACCTTCGTCACGATGGTCAAAGCCACGGCGCTGCAGCTGGAGGTGGGCGTAGAGTTCGGGCGGCGCGGCGAGTGCATCCGGTGCAAAGGCGTACTTGGCCAGTGCAGCGAGGGCCTGGCGCTGCTTGTCGGCCTCCACGGGCTTGAACGGCACGGCTCCCGGAGCCTGGCCCTGCACGGCACGCTCCACATAGACACCACCAACATAGCGTGAGATGGCATTGAGCGAGCCGCTCGCTTCTTTCGTCAGGGAGGCAAAGGCCTGCGCGACTTCCTGCCAGCTCTTGCCGGGATCCGAGACATCTTTGAGGATGTTGGCGAGTTCAACGCGGACGATTTCACAACGCTGCTCGCCGTAGCTGATGGCATCGCTGCTCATGTCAAAGAGCATGGCGCGGGGATCGATGGCCTTGCCCGGAGAGCGCATGTCATCGGCATCGTTGGCAAAGGCCAGCTCCGGCTTGTGCGAGAGAGCAGCGATGGCTTCGAGGCGCTTCGCATCTTCGATGGGATCTTCCAAGGACTCGCTGTAGCCGTAATTGATCACCCAGTGGTCATAGGGGCCGGGCTTGGTGGTGAAATACTGCCCCTGCTTCACGCCTTTGGGCGCGATGTTGATCGGCGGGTAGTCCATGACAGAGCCGGTGAGGCCGGTCTTTTCAGTGAGCTCCCCATTGTGGATGTCCTTGAGGCTGTGAAGCTGGCTGCCACGGAAATTGTGGTTCAGGCCCAGCGTGTGCCCGACCTCATGCAGGCAGAGGTAATAGAGCGATTCTTTGATGAGTCGGTCCATCTCCACGCGGTCGCTCTTTTGCAGGCGCAGCATGGTCTGGCCAAACAGCAGGCCGTTGCGTGCGGAGCCGCAGGCCTCGCAGGCGTGCGGGTTAAAAGCTTTCGTCTGGCCTTCTGCTTCGGCTTCCGTGCCCAGATCGGCGAAGAGCCTCTTGGTGAGCAGGCGCTTGGTGATGAAGCTGTACTCCAGCATGATGTCCGCACCGAGGATCTCACCCGTTCGCGGATTGGCAAAGCTGGGGCCGTAGCCGCCGAAGGGTGGAGCCACGCTGCTGGTCCAGCGCAGCACGTTGTGCTCGATGTCATCCGCATTCCATTTCGCATCATCGGGCTGCTGCTTGACGACGACGGCGTCTTTGAATCCGGCGGTCTCGAAGGCCTCATTCCACTTCAGCACGGCGGTGCGGATGGTGTCGCGGAATTCAACGGGCGTGGTGTTCTCGATCCAGAAGACGATCGGCGCCACGGGCTCGCTCAGGGCGGTGCCGGGCTTCTGCTTCACCAGACGCCAGCGGTGGATGACGTCGCGGTAGGGAGCCACGTCCGTGCTCGTCATGTCAGTGATCTGATGGGTGAAGTAGCCGATGCGCGGGTCATCGAGGCGGGGCTTGTAATCGCTCTCCGGCATGGCGATGAGCGTGTGCTGCACCTTGACGGTGATGTAGCGCGGATTGGCCACATCGGCGGCGGTTTCCCATGTGGGGGTGGGGTTTTCAAACACGTACTCCGCCGTGATGGCGGTGTTTTTCGGGTAGCCGTTGACGCGCAGGATCTTGGACTTGGGTTCGGACAGCTTGCCCAGCACGGCTTTGTCCCCGCCCATGTTGCTGAACTTCACCTGGGTGAGGTTTTCGCGCAGGAACAGGTTGGTGCAGGAAATGAGATAGCCTTCATCGTCCTCGGCCATGATGATTTCGCTGGTCAAGATGGCGCTGCTGGTGTTGGCCGCCTGGGCTTTGGCCAGGGCGCTTTGCGGATCGAAGTAGAGCTTGGTGTTTTGCTCGACGAGTTCGATGCGGTCAAAAATCTTGTGGACCGTGAAGACCAGCGAGTCGCCGTAACGACCGCGGTTGTGGCCGGAAGCCACGGGACCATCCACGCTGTGATTGAAGTAGATGAACTCAGGGCCGACCTGATTCTTCGCCACAAACAGCCACGGATTGCCACGTTCTGCATCCAGATAGACCCGGAAGAGGCCGTCGACGCGTTTGAAGCCCTTGGTGAATTCAGCGACAGTTTTGCGCTTGGGCTTGTTGTCGTCGCTCTTGGTCAGGGTGATGGTTTGCTGAGGACGTGCAGGTTGAGTGGGAGCCGGAGTGACGGGGGGACTGGACGGCGCGGGTGGCGTAGGCGCAGGCGCGGGTTTGGCAGGCTCTGGCTTCGTGGGCTCCGGTTTGGGTTCGGGCTTGGGCTCGGGTTTACCGGGCTCCGGCTTTGCAGGAGCCGGTTTGGGCTCTGGTTTGCCCTCAGGAGCCGCAGGCAGGCTGGACAGAGGCAGAACAAGGACTGAGCATGCGATCAGAAGGCGGCGAGACATGGCGAAAGCAGGGTGGTGGTGGGTCGGAAAGGCGACAATACCTGACACAACGTGCCAGCGGCCAGATCATTGTATAAAATTGTGGCACACAGGCCGACGGGGCGGTCAGCAGGACATCTAGGCACTCATTCCACTTTGTGCACATTTATTGGTAAGAAGAGTGCAGGTCCTGCGTTTTCGCGGCTGGAACCCCCTCCGCCCCCCCTTCATGAAAGCCCCCCGCCTCCTCCTCGCCTGCCTGCTGACTTCCGTTTCGCTGCAAGCGGCTCCGTTGCCGGAAAGCCAGAAGATTGATCAGCTCCTCAGCCAGGACTGGGAGAAAGCCGGTCTGAAGCCGAACCCGCCCGCCAGTGACGAGGTCCTGGTGCGGCGCCTCTACCTCGACATCGCCGGGCGCATTCCCACTCTGGAAGAAGCGCAGGCCTACACCAGTTCCAAAGACCCGCAGAAGCGCGCCAAGCTCATCGACACCCTGCTGGCCTCCGACGGCTACACCAGCCACATGTTCAACTACTGGGCCGATGTGCTGCGCCTGACGGACAACGTGAAGGGCCGCATCACCGCCGAGGCTTATGAGGAATGGCTCAAGCAGCAGGTCAAAGCCAACGTGCCGTATGACAAGTTCGTGAAAAACCTCCTCACCACCGACGGCGGTGTGTGGGACAGCGGCAGCATCGGTTTCTGGCAGCGGGATGAAAACAAGCTCGACCACCTGGCCTACACCGTGCAGGTCTTTCTGGGCACCAGCATCGTCTGCGCGCAGTGTCACAACCACCCCTTCGACAAGTGGTCCCAGATGGACTACTACCACATGGCCGCCTTCACCTACGGCATGGACACCAAAAGCCGGGGCATTGAGCTCAGCGGCAAGCGTCCGGAGATCGACAAAAAAGCCGTCCAGGCCATGAGCAGGGAGGAACAAAAAGCCTACCGCGCCAAGATGCAGGCCGAGAAAAAGGCCGAAGAATCCAAAGTCAGCAGGGAAGACATGCAGCAGGTCAAACGCGCCATGCAGGACGTGATGAAGCCGCTGCGCTACACCAGCGCCGAGTGGCAGGAGGGCAAGCAGCCCTCTCTCCCTGCGGACTACAAGTACCCCGATGCCAAGCCCGGCGCGAAGGTGGATGCCAAGACCATGTTTGGCGCGGATGCCGTGATCAAACCCGGTGAGACACGTCTGCAAGCCTTCGCCGACTGGATGACCAGCCCGGAGAATCCGCGCTTCACCACCGTGATCGCCAACCGCATGTGGAAGAAAGCCTTCGGCGTCGGCCTCATCGAACCCGTCGATGAAATGACCGACAGCACCGTCGCCAGCAATCCGGCGCTGATGGACTACCTCGGCCAGCTGATGACCGAGAAACAATACTCGCTCAAATCCTTCCTGCGGGTGCTCTACAATACTGACACCTACCAGCGCGCCGCCACCACCCATGAGGTGCCGCTCGGCGAGACCTACCACTTCACCGGCCCCATCCTGCGCCGCATGAGCGCGGAGCAGATCTGGGACTCCTTTGTCACGCTCTCGAAGGGCAACGTCGATGACACCGTCGATGACGAGAACGCCCGCCTTCACCAATACCTCGACGATCTCTCCACCTTCCTCGGCACGGTCAAATCCAAGGGCGCTGAGGGCCTGGTGCAGATCGCCAAGGAAGGCAGGTCCAAACTGGACGCCAATCAGAAGCAGATCGACGCGATGAAAGCCAAGCTCGAAGCTGACAAGGCGAAGGGAATCGACACCACGGCAGCAAGCAAGGCGCTCGCCAAGGAGGCCGCCACCCTGCGCAGAGCCTCTGAGAAGGACATCCTCGTGGCTCTGCTCGGCAAAGAGCGTGCCGATGATCTGCGCCAAGGCTACCGGCCTGACAAACCCGACAAGGACAAGCGCCCCCAGATTGACCGCAAGTCGCTGGAATCCATGACCAAGGAACAACGCAAAGAGTTTCTGAAAGCCTACCAGCGCAACAGCAGCGGCAAGGAGGGCATGGGCCTCACCTCCCGTGCTTCGGAGCAGCCCAGCCCCGCACGCCCCGGCACCTTCCTGCGCACCTTTGGCCAGAGCGACCGCGAGCTCATCCAGAACGCCAGCGACGATGCTTCCGTGCCCCAGGCTCTCACCCTGCTCAATGGACCCGCCGCTGATGTGATCAACAACCCGGCTTCCAAATTGAATCAGGCAATCGCCAAGGCCGGATCGCCTTCAGATAAAATCGCCACTCTCTATCAAGCGCTGCTGAGCCGCGCCCCTACAGCCAATGAACAGGCCATCCTCAATGGCGTCATCAAAGAGCGCGGCGACAAAGCCGTCGCAGATGTCACCCACGCGCTCATCACCGGCTCGCAGTTCCTCTTCGTTCAATAATTCTCTCACGCATCATCCTCATGAAAGCCCTCCTCCATTCCTGTGACGATGTCACCCGCCGTGACTTTGCCAAAAACATCGCCAAGACCTGCCTCGGTGTTTCCATGATGAGTGCCCTGGCGCCACGCGGCTATGCTGCGTTTGAAGGCTCCAGCAAGGCCAAGCAGGCCGCCACCGCGAAGCGCGTCATCTATCTCTACATGTCCGGCGGCATGACGCATTTGGACACCTTCGGCTGCGTGCCCGGTGCTGACACCATGGGCGGTACCAAGACCATCGCCACCAGCGCGGATGGCGTGCAGATCGGCGAACTGCTGCCGCACACTGCAAAGATGATGCATCGCGGAGCCATCATCAATTCGCTCACCTCGACGCAGGGCGCGCATGCGCAGGGCAATTACTTCCAGCACACCAGCTACACCATGCGCGGTGCCACACGGCATCCCACCATGGGGGCCTGGATGCAGAAATTTCAGGGCAAGGGCAATGTGGATCTCCCCGGCTCTGTCATCATCACCAGCGACAGCAAGCACCCCGGCGGTGGTTTCTTCGAGGCCGCCTACCAGCCGCTGATTCTCAATGATCCAGCTCGCGGTCTGCAAAACAGTCATCGTCCCGGCTCGCTCAGCGAGGGCGATTTTGACTATCGCCTCGGTTTGTCCGCCAAGCTCGATCAAGGCTTCCAGCAGGCCTACAACTACAAGAACGTCAAAGCCTACGCGGACGTCTACAAGGACGCCATCAAGGTCATGAAGAGTGAGGACCTCGACGCCTTCGACCTCAGCAAGGAATCCCCGGAAACTCATGCCGAATACGGTGATGGAAACTTCGCGCAGGGCTGCCTCCTCGCCCGCCGCCTAGTGGAGCACGGTGTCCGCTTTGTGGAGGTGAACCTCGGCGGCTGGGACATGCATCAGGACATTGCCGCCCGTCTGCCCGAACGCTGTGGTGATCTCGATAAAGCGCTTGGAACACTGCTCACCGATCTCGAACGCCGGGGCCTGCAGGATGACACCCTCGTCGTCCTTACCTCCGAATTCGGCCGCACCCCGAAGATCAATCAGAACGAAGGCCGCGATCACTACCCGAAAGCCTTCAGCTCCGTCCTCTGGGGCGGCGGCATCGCCGGTGGTCAGGTCTATGGCAAAACGGACAAAGGCATCGAAGTCACCGAAAACAAAGTCGGCGTCCCCGACTTCAACGCCACCATCGCCTACGCCCTCGGACTGCCGCTGGACCTCGTGCTCTATTCCAGCACCAAGCGTCCCTTCACGGTGACGGACAAGGGCCAGCCGATCACGAGTTTGTTTGCATAAAGTTGGCCAGTTGCGTCGCAACTGGTCTCTCCCGGAGGTTAGGCCTCCGGCCTGACAACGGCCTGAGGCGTCTCCGCCTTAGGTCGCCCGGGGCTCTCACGACGCATAGCGCTTGTCAGGGCAGGGATGTCACCGGACTTGCATTCAGCTTCTCCAAGGTCATCTTTAAAGCATGACCTCCCAGGAAAGCATTATGGCTGATTTGGAATCTTTGCCGGCGAACGCTCTACAAAAGGTGGCCGATTTCGTGCATCAAATGCGCCAGCATACCACGGCGGATCGGCAGGCTGCTTTTGATGCCTCCTTCGGCAGCATGCCGAAAGACGAGGCGGATGCGTTTGATCGTGTGATCGAGGAAGGCTGCGAACGCATTGAGCCATGAACGGATTCGCGCTGGATACCAACATTGTCAGCGCGCATTTGCGTGGGGATGCGGAGGTCGGAGCCCAAATCAAGGCGAACACCCGGCTTTACATGACCGTCACGGTTTTGGGCGAGCTTTATTACGGGGCGTATCACACCCAGCACCGAGACAAGCAGCTTGCCCGCATCAGGTCATTTCTCCCGCTGGTGCAGACGGTTCATCATGATGACGAAATCGCCGAGCGTTACGGTCAAGCAAAGGCGCGACTTGCAGAACTCGGTTCGATGATTCCCGAGAACGACATCTGGATCGCCGCGACCTGTCTGGTTCATGACCTCACACTGGCCACTCGTGACGCGCATTTTGAGGCGGTGGAAGGATTGCGCCTTGTGCGCTGGGAGCCCGAGGCCACGGCAGGCTAACATCTTTCCTTTCCTCGCAGGCACAACTCATGCGAGAATCGGGTGTTCGGACACGATTTGAATCCATGCGCCTGCTTTCCTTCCTTCTGCTCCTTCTGGGCATCTCGATCTCGCATGCCCAGCAGATCGATCTCGAAAAGATCTTTGAGGAGCGCAATCTGGGGCCGGTGGGGGAACTGCTCGCACGCGGGGACTACGAACTCGTGGCTCGCATTGGCGAAGCGGCGGCGGAGAAGGGGCTGAAGGCGCCGGACTGGCGGATTCTGCGGTTCAAGGCGCTGCGTGAAATGGGACACATTGAGCAGGCGCTGGAGGAAACCGGGAAGGCGCTGGTGCTGTATCCGGGGCACTTCGAAATCCTGCTGCTGCGCCATGATCTGGCACAAATGCTGGGCCGGGCGGATGTGATGGCGGAGGCCTTGAAGGGGATCAATGAAGCGGCGAAATCGAAGGTCGCGAAGGATCGCACAGCCATGGAGTCGGTGGTGCTGGGCCGGGCGGCCGTGATGCTCGGTGCCGATGCGCAGAAGGTGATCGCGCAATATTTCAAACTGGCGCAGGGCAAGGATGCCAAATTGGAGGCGGCGTATCTGGCCGAAGGAAATCTGGCGCTCGAAAAGGATGATGCGCAGCGCGCGGCGGATGTGTTTCGTGCCGGACTGAAGGCGCATGGTGAGACGGCCGATCTGCGGCTGGGGCTTGCCCGAGCCTTTCAATCGAGTGATCGCGAGAAGACGACGGAGAGCTTGAAGAAGGCGCTCGAATTGAATCCTCATCTTGCGGCGGCCCACCTGCTGCGGGCGGAACAGCTTATTGGTGGAGAAAAGTTCATTGAAGCCGAGGCGGCCATTCAGCAGGTGCTGGATCAAGATGGGCAGAACCCTGTGGCATGGTCGCTGCGGGCGGTCGTGGCGTA
Organism: Prosthecobacter debontii; assembly: GCA_943371875.1. Lineage (GTDB taxonomy): Bacteria > Verrucomicrobiota > Verrucomicrobiia > Verrucomicrobiales > Verrucomicrobiaceae > Prosthecobacter > Prosthecobacter debontii_C. Next base: position 21,166 of record CALRWM010000004.1, read on the forward strand.
TCTTTTCATGGCCGATGCCGGCAAGATGGAGGAGGCGCGAGCGCATGCTCTGGAAAGGTGGGGCAAAAATCCCGAGGTGGATCACACCATCGGGCGCTGTTTGTCGCGGGCCTATCGTTTTGCCGAGAGTTCGGCTCGCCAGCGTCAGGCGCTGGAGTTTGATCCAAAGTATCTGCCGGCCAAGATGCAGCTCTGTCATGATCTGCTCCGCCTCGGAGATGAAGATGAGGCATGGAAGCTCGCGGAACTGATCCGCAAGGAGGATGGCTACAACATCCAGGCGCACAATCTGGCGCTGCTGGAGAAGGAGATGAATGGCTACACCACGCAGACCTTCGAAGACTTCATCTTGAAAATGCCCAAGCGCGACTGGCCGATCTATGGCACGCGTGCGCTCGCGCTGCTGCGAGATGCGAAGACTGTGCTGGGCGCGAAATACGGCATGGACTTAAAGCGGCCGGTGCTGGTGGAGTTCTTCGGGGCGCAGCAGGATTTTGCCATTCGCACCTTCGGGGCGCTGGGCGGGCAGGGGATGCTGGGCGTGTGCTTTGGCACTGTGGTGACGATGAACAGCCCCGGCAGTCTGGCCCATGGCCGCAACAACTGGGAGAGCACGCTGTGGCATGAGTTCTGCCATGTGATCACGCTCACCGTCACGAAGAACCGCATGCCGCGTTGGTTGAGCGAGGGCATCAGCGTTCACGAAGAGCGGCAGCGCGACCCCGCCTGGGGCATGTGGATGAATGACAAGTTTCGCGAGATGGTGCTCGATGAGGAGACGCTGACGCCCCTGACGCGTCTCAGCGGCGCTTTCATGGCGCCAAAGAAGCAGGATCATCTGATGTTTGCCTATTATGAGTCGAGTCAGGCCGTGGAGTTTCTGCTGGAGAAATTCGGCAAGGACAAGTTTCAGGGCATTCTGCAGGAACTCGCCGCTGGCAAACGGATCAACGATGCGATCGCCGCGAACGTGGGTGACATTGAAGAAGTCGAGAAGCAGTTTTCCCAGTACATCACCGCCAAGGCCAAAAGCTTTGGAGCCAAAGCCGACTGGGAAGAACCCAAGGCCGAGCAACTGAATCCCTTCGATGCAGGTTCATTCACCGAGTTTCTCAAGAAGCACCCCACCAATCTCTGGGCTTTGCACAAGGAGGCTGGGGCAATGGTGGAGGCCAAAAAATGGGCCGAGGTGCTGCCGCTGGCTGACAAGATCATCGAACTCGTGCCTGACAACTACGATGCCGACAGCGGCTACGCGCTGAAGGTGCAGGCGCTGCGTCAGTTGAAGCGCACGGATGAAGAAGTCGCCGTGCTGCGGCAGATCGCGGCGAAATCATCCAGCGCGCAAAGCTTTTTCCTGCGCCTGATCGAACTTGATGTGCCTGCCAAGCGCTGGCCGGAAGTGAAAGCCAATGCCCTGCGTTCGATGGCCTTGAATCCATTTCTCGTGACACCGCAAAAGGCGCTGGCAGACGCTTGTGCTGCTCTGAACGAAACACCGGAGGCGATTGCGGCTTACGAGCGTGTGCTCGTGCTCGATCCCAGCGGCGGCGCACAGACGCATTTCAAACTGGCTGAATTGCTCCGCGCATCCGATGCCACGAAGGCGAAACGCCACCTGCTAGATTCACTGGCACTGGCTCCAAGAAACCGCGAAGGACTGGCTCTCTTGGCGGAGTGGAAGTGATCACGGAGTGGCCTGTGAGAAAAGGCGCAGGGTGCCGAGTTCCAGCGTCAGTGCATTCAGCTCGGGTGGGTTTTTTCCAAGTGCCCAGGCATGGATCTTATAGTTCTCGTCCAAGGCAAAAAGTGTCGCCTGGTAGATCGAACCATCGGGCTTGGTCTTGCGATGCCATGTGACTTTGTGGATTCCGATTTTGCCGGCATGTCGCGTGCTGCCAGCCAGTGGCGCAAAAGATGGATGTCCGCCGACGTAAAAACCGATCTCACCCTCTGCGGGCGGTTGGGGAATGCCATGATAAACCCTGAAGTCAGGTCCTGCCACTTTGTGCCAGCGCATGGATGCGTTGGAGTTTGGGCCGAGCAGATGTGCCTTCTCCACTTTGGAAAGAGCGGGTGCTTGTTTGCTGGAGCACGAGGCCAGAATGGCGGTGAGAAGGACAATGAACGCGATTCGGTGCATGGCTGTGAAGAGGTTGAGCTGGATGGTGCTCGGCTTTTGGGTCTATGACATTTCCAACTCCAGCGCCTCCACACCCTCATAGCGGGCGCAGAGCACACTGATCTCGTCTTTCTCCATCACCATGAACGCCGTCGACAGTGCATCTGACAAGGCGGCGGTGGGGGCGAGGGCGTAGGTGCGGCGGTTCTTGAGAGGAACAGGGGCAAATAGGCGCGGGTTCATGATGTGAGCGCCTTTGACGGCGAAGCCGGAACCGCTGACGGCGCGATTGAGTAGAGAGGTTCGTTTTTCACCGCCTCCGAGGGTGATGGACCACGCCTCTTTACCACTTGGAGCACCGATGGCGAGGATGGTGCTGTCTCCGGCATTGAGGACAAAGTTGCTGACCTTCCAGTCCTGCAGCACATCGGCGGCTTGATCGAGCGCATAGCCTTTGCCCATGGCCCCGAGGTCGAAGATCATCCCGGTGGCATGCACGGTGACGCTCATGGTTTCCTCATCAAGGTCAAAGCGCTGGCTGCCGATGATCTGGCGTGCCTGCTCCAGCACGTCTTTGCTGACCTGCCTTGGCTCGCCTTCGGACGTGATGAAGAGATTCATGAGCGGACCGATGGTGATGTCGAAGGCTCCCGCTGTTTCCTGGTGCATGGCCTTGGCCAGCGAGAGGCAATCCCACGCAGCCATGCCGACGCGGATGCTCTCGCCTGCTTTGAGCTGCCCGAGGCGGTAGATGTCGCTGGTGGCGCGGAAGCGGCTCAGCTCATCTTCAAGCCGGGCGATTTCTTGAAACACTGCCTGTGAGGCCTGGGCCGCGTAGGTTTCATCGGCATCCTCATGATTGATGATGACGTCGAAGGTGGTGGCCATCGCATTGCAGGTGAAGCGATGGTGCTGCGGGGCGGGCGAGCTCACGGTTTGGCGGCTTCCTGCTGCTTGCGCAGGCTGTGACGGTCCCAGAGGGATTGTTCAATCCAGAGGTTCAGCATCACACCAGGGCGCAGGCCGAAGAGATCCGGCTTGGTGTAAGTTTTACCGGCGAATTTCGCTTCCAGCGCGGACGTCATCTCGGGTTCAGCGATGATGACCCGTGCGTCAATGGTTTCAGGGATCGTGTTGGTGTAATGAACGCTTTTGATGTCGCGCCAGTACCAGGGCAGCGGCCAGCCTGCGTCGCGATTGATGACGAGAACATTGAATGCGTCATCCGGCGCTGTCTTCTGCAGTTCCCGCACCTGGGGCAGCAGTCGCAGCAGATTGGTGGAAGTGTGCGAGTAAACGTAGGGATTGCGCGAATCGGCGGCGTAGAGGTGAATGGCGTGGTTGGTCTGCGACAGGAGATGGTACAGACCAAGGCCGAAGGCGATCTTGAAAACGAGCCGCGAGACTTTCCCGGTGAGCACGCCTGCAATCGCGGCGGCACCCACTCCGGCCATCAGCGTCAGCGCATGCTGGGCGCTGAGGATGGACCAGGGAGTCTTGTAGGCGAGGAAGGAATAGATGAAGAAGAGAACCAGCGTGTAAACCGAAAGGAACACAAGAAAGGCCTGCCGCGCGGGCTGTTTCATGTGGTTTCCAAGAAATGCATACAGCATGCCGACGATGCCGAGGCCGCCGATCATGGCTTCGCTCCACACCAGGCCGTCTTTGCGCCAGAAGATGAGCGTGATGTAGTAGTGCCAGGGCTTCTCATGGCCGCTGCCACCGGCGCGTTCAAAGTAGTTCAGGTAGGTCAGGGCGCTGTCCTTCACGGCCTGCCAGTCTTTGAAGCCACCGGAGTAGATCGTGATGCTGGTCACGATGGAGGCGATGATGACCCACAGCCAGGGGGTGGACGCGCGGCGCTTGCCGGCACCGATGTCATAGCCGCTGCGCCGTGGTGCGAAGTCGCCGATCATGATTTTGGTGACGGCGAATCCGACGAGTCCGGCGACGATATTGATGGCGAAGGTCTCCTTGGTGGCGTGCTGCATGCCGATGGCAAAGCCCGCCAGCAACAGCCACCAGCGCCCGCCCCCCTGGGAGTAGTGCCACAGCGCGGCGATGCTGAGCGTGATGAACAGCACCAGCGGCACTTCCATGATGAAGTAGCGCGAGTAATAGACCTCCATCGGCGAGATGGCGATGAGCAGCATCGCGAATCCCGTGGCAAGCCGGCCGAGTGCATTGCGCAGCAGCAGCGTGGTCAGCAGTAGCAGCAGTCCGCAGACCACCGGCACGGCGCGCAGCTGGGCTTCGGTCCAGGTGGAGGAGTCGCCCCAGCCGGCAAACTTGGACCAGATACGCGTGATGTAGTGCAGCCCGGGGCCGTGGAAGTCCTTCGGGTCGTATTTGAAATGGCCGGTGGCCTGGAACTCCGCCGACTTCATCGCGAGGATGGCCTCGTCGGTGTGCATGGGGCGCTCGCCAAGGGTGGGGAAGCGGTAATAAGCGCCAAGAAAAAGAGAGACTAGGGCGAAGATCGTCAGGCCGAGTCGGCCGAGAGATTTTTTCTGAGGAGGGGGCATGGGGGGAGGCGAATGACGAAAGCAGAATGCGAGCCGGGCACCGCAAAGCAATGGCGGAAGGATTAGATGAGTTCGCGGCGTTCGACCTGAAGGCTTTGCTGGCGGGTACGGCGCAGGTGAAAGCGCTCCTGGGTGGGTGGCAGGGTTTCGCTGCCGCCGTGCTCCACGAGGACGGTGACGTATTGCGGATGCACGGACAATTCGAGAAAGCGCAGCACGGGGGTGCCGCGCGTGCGGAAGAAGCAGTGCAGGGGGATGTGCGGGTGTGCAGCGTTCCACAGCCAGCGTGCCGGGGTGAAGCGCTCCTCATCCATCAGGGCGCACAGAATCTCACGCATCACCATCTCGCCATGTTTGCGCGACCACTTCCAGGCCTCCCGGCGGTTCATGAGTTCATTGAACTTGGCCACAAGCGGGTTGGCATGCGCTTGCTCCATCTCCTGTATGATCTCACCGGTATGCACCGCCATGGCGGTGCGGAATTCCTCCCGTGTGATTTGGCCGCTGTCGAACCAGCGGAACAGCTGCTGCGGCGTGGGGACTGGATCGAGTGAGAGCATGGCGAATCGCCTAAGTTTGGCGCGTTCGCGGACGTTCGCAAATTCACTGTGCGCCCGGCTGACTAATCTTTGGCTCTTTCGTATTCTGCGGGATGTTCAGGATGCGCAGCAGATTGTGATAGCGGTCGGTCCACAGGCGGACGTCTTGCTTGAGTTCGGTTTCGTCGCCGAGGAGTTCGGAAGGGGTGGCCTTGAGGAAGGCTTCGTTGCGGGTGACGAGGATATAGTCGGTCGAATCATCGTCGCCGTCAGCTTCGGTGGCGATGCGGGTGGTTTTGAAGCCGGCATCAGCGGCGATTTTTTCGATCACTGGGGCCAGGATCAGATAAGTGTTGGTGATGTGGACAGCGATGATGCCGTCTGGCTTCATGTGGCGGTCGTAAATGGCAAAGGCTTCCTTGGTCAGCAGATGCACGGGCACCGAATCGCCGCTGAAGGCGTCGAGCAGGAGCGCGTCAAATTGCTGGGACTGCTCACGTTCGAGGGCAAGGCGTGCATCCGAGATGACGATCTCCACCTTGGCACCGCGTTTCTCGGCATCGCTCAAGTAGAAGAAGTGCTTTTTGGCAATGCGCACCACGTCGGGATTGATGTCGTAGAAGCGGATGGTCTGTCCGCTTTTGGCGTAACACGAGACGGTGCCTGCGCCCATGCCGACCACGCCGATTCGTGCGTCTGGCCGGTCCTTGAGGCTGTCGAGCGCCTTGCCGATGCCCGTGGGATGACCGTAGTAGCTGGTGGGCTCCTCGCGCAGTCCGGCCATCAGGTTTTGCATGCCGTGGATGATGCCGCCATTGGTGAGTTCGAGGGATTTCATGCCTTCGTCGTCGATGCTCTCGGTGACGGAGAGCACGCCGTAGAAATTGCGCACGCGTTCCAGTTTCTTGTCACGCTTGAAGCCGAAATCTGCCATCATTAGCAGCACAAAAGTAAACAGGATGCCCAGCATGGTGATGGAGAGCAGCGCAGGCCGCATGAAGCCGCGCCGGATCATGCGGAACAGCAGCACGGCCACGCAGAGGGCAATGATGCCCAGCGTGGTGTAGATAACCGTGGCTGAGGGCATGATGTCGATCTTCAGCTTCTCTTTCATCTCCGCCTGGGTGAGGAGTCCGTTTTGAATCAGCGCCCATGCCACCCAGCAGGTCACGGCCGCAATGATCAATGTCAGCAGCCATTCCCACACGCGTTTCACCTTCAGCACGGAGCGCAGCAAAATGAAGCATGCCAGTGCCGCCACCACGATGAGGCTGATCGGCCATTCGGCAAAAATCGTGAACACATGCGGAGCGCCCAGACTCACGAACAATCCGCCCAGCGCACCTCCGAAGGACATCAGCAGATAAAACTCCGTGAGCCGCCGTGGTGCAGGCTTCAGCCGCGTAAGTTCGCCATGGCAGAGCATGCAGGCGATGAACATCGCACTGAAGGCCCAGCCCAGTTCCCAGATGAAATTCGGTGCCAGCTTGATGGTGGTCAGATTGAACTCATGGTGAGTCAGCCACTTCAGTTTGTTGAGATCAGGCTCTACCTTGTTGTGCATCCACGTTTCAAACCTGAACCAGAACGGCTGCTTTTGGATCAGGCCCTGTGTGCAGGTGAGAAACAGCACGGGCAGTGCCAGCAGTGCCCACAGCGCGCAGATGCGTGCATACCAGCGCTCATGCTCAAAGCAGATGATGAAGGTGAGCAGGTAGAGGCTCAGGGGGACGACCCACAGGAAGGGGATCACCGCCACGTCCTGGCAGACGTGATTCGTTGCGGAAAGCAGCACGCAACTGGCCAGCGCAGGCAGCAGCACCCACTGGATTCTTTTCAGCCAGCCGGGATGGTCGGCAGCGGTGTCGATCACCACCGTGGGCTTGGCCTCTGCTTCGATGGCGTGGTTGCGGTCCAGCCAGATGCCGGCCAGAGAGAGCACCACAAAGGCGCCGAAACCCACCGCCCACAGCGTCGTCTGCTCCACCACATCCCAGTGAACTTCAAAGAACAAAGGGTAGCTCAGCAGTGCCGCGAGCGAGCCGATGTTTGAAAGCGCATACAGCCGCCACGGACTCGCTCCGTTGGTTGTGCGGGTGAACCACACCTGCACCAGCGGGCTTGTGCTGGAGAGCACGAAGTAGGGCAATCCCACGCTGACAAACAGCAGCAGCAAAATGCGCAGCGCCGGATCTTCAGAACCCGTCGGCTTCCACATTTCATTCGGAGCGATTGGCAGCATGGCGATCGCCATGCCGAGCAGCAGGCCATGCACGATGCCCTGCCAGCGCCGTGGCAGCAGCGTCAGCGTGTGCGCATAGGCATAGCCGGCAAACAGCACCACTTGGAAAAACAGCATGCACGTCGTCCACACCCCCGGGCTGCCGCCGAACCACGGCAGGATGAATTTGCTGATGATCGGCTGCACCTGAAACAGCAGAAAGGCGCTCAACAGGCTCAGTGCCGCGAGGATGATACCGGGGATGGCACGGGAAGGGGAGGCGGACATGGGAGAAAGGGCGTGAGGCTGGCACATCGCTCCATTTCTGGGAAGATAAAAGTAAGGACATTGTGCAGAGCCGCTGGCAATCCACGCCTGTCGCGACATCATGCTGCATGCCTCAGCCGCCCCGCCGCCCCTTCCGTCCTCGTCCCTCACCGCCCCGTGAGCCGGGCAGTCACGAACAGGATGACCGCCAGCAAGGCAGCCGCGAGCAGGGCGATCGTCCGCAAGGAGATCGCGAATTTGGCAATCGTCCGCAGGGCAATCGTGAGCAATTCAAACGTCCGCAGGGCAATCGTGCCCAGCGCAAACTTGAGAAGAGCAATCGTGCTCAGGGCGGCCACGCACACGGCACCTCATGGGAAAAATCCGCCGACTGGTACGACGGCATCATTGGCGAGCGCGGCTCGGAGCTCTATCAGGCCGTCGTCATTCCCGGTGCGCTCAGCCTCCTCGCTCCGAAGCGCGGTGAACGCGTGCTCGACCTCGGCTGCGGCCAGGGCGTATTTTCCCGCGCCCTCGCGCAGGCCGGCTGCCAGGTCACTGGAGTCGATGCCGCCCCTACGCTGATCCAAAAAGCACGCACCTACCCCGTGAAGCCGCCGGTTCGCTACCTCGCGCGCGATGCCGCGCAGATCGAGGACCTTGGCGAGTTCGATGCCGCCTCCGCCATCCTTTGCGTGCAAAACATGGAGCATCTTGATGTCGTCAGCGCCGCCGCCGCCAAAGTGCTCAAGCCCGGCGGCCGCATGCTGTGGGTCGTCAATCATCCCGCCTTCCGCATCCCGCGTCAGACGAGCTGGGGCAATGATGAAGCCACCAAGATTCAGTACCGCCGCATCGATGCCTACAGCAGCACCCTGAGCATCCCCATCATCATGCACCCCGGCAGGCCCGACAGCGAGACCACCACCTCCTTTCACCGCAGCCTGCAAACCCTGACCGGCACCGGCTTCGGCGCGGGGTTGAGACTTGCTGGCATCGAAGAATGGTACTCCCACAAAGAAAGCCAGCCCGGCCCCCGCGCCGCCGCCGAGAACCGCTCACGGAAAGAGTTCCCGCTGTTCCTGGCGTTGTTGTGGGAGAAGCGGTGAATGCCGAAAAGTGGATGCGTCCACATAACTCGCATAGGTAACCCCGGCTTGCATGAAGAAAACCATGGAGGCTATTCGACCAATGGTTTGCAAGGTTGGAAAGGAGCTACTCACTGCTCTATGCCTAACTCAGCGCGCTGAAGCGCGGGACTGTATTGGGGGCTGAAAGCCCCCCGGAGTCAGCCCAGGGCGCCGGAGCGCAGCGACAAGCCCTGGGTTGCAACATGCCACCGCCCATCGTTGATTTAGTGAGCGCCCTGAAGGGGCGCGGGAACGTCCTCTTTTACCTCCCATGCCGCAATCCTTGTCCAAAATTTACGTCCACCTCATCTTTTCCACGAAGAATCGTGAGCGCGTCATCCCACGTCATCTGCACCCTGAATTGCACGCCTACATGGGTGGCATCTTGCGCGATCTGGGCTGCACGGCGGTGGAAGTCAACACTGAGCCAGATCACGCCCATTTGCTGTTTCTGCTCTCACGCACAGAGCCGCTTAGCGTGGTTGTGGGTCAGATGAAAACAGGATCATCGGGATGGCTGCAGAAGCAGTTGCCGGACTTGCAGAGCTTTCATTGGCAAAACGGTTACGGTGCCTTCTCCGTGAGTCAGTCCAGTGTTCCAGAGGTGCGTGAATACATTCGCACTCAGCAGAAGCATCATAGTACGGTGAGTTTTCAGGACGAGTTTCGCCGGTTTCTCCAACGCTACGAGGTCGACTACGACGAGAAGTACGTTTGGGATTGAAGCCCACTCTCCCGCGACCCTTCAGGCCGCGACCTTGGGTGAAAAGGGTACTTCATGCCTGACCCAGGGCTTGCTTTGCTGCGCCCTGGGCTGAATCCGGCGGCCCTTCAGGCCGCGATTCGGAACCGCTTTTGATGCATGAAATGAATCGGTGCTGATGTAACGACTTTCCTAGACCAGCCTCACATACCTTCTTCCCGGCAGCGCTCGAATCATCCGTTTCATCTCAAGCCGCATCAGCGTCGCTGACACCGTCGCGGTGGTTAGTCCCGAATCCGTCGTGATGTCGTTGATGTGGGCTTCGTCGGTGCTGATGGCGTTGTAGAGGATTTCTTCCTCCAGCGTGAGCGTGACGACGGGGCGGGACTCTTCGACCTTCGGCGCTTTGGGCGCGGTGGGGAAGAGGGTCATCAAATCATCGAGCACATCGGCGCCATCCATGATGAGCTTGGCCCCTTGTTGAATGAGGCGGTTGCAACCGGCCGATGTCGGTTTGTCGATGGGGCCGGGCACGGCATACACGGTGCGGCCCTGCTCAGTGGCTTGCTGTGCGGTGATGAGGGAACCGCTGCGCAGCGGGGCCTCCACCACGATCAACCCGCAAGTCCAGCCCGCGACGATGCGGTTGCGGTAGGGAAAGGTTTGTTTGTCGGCGGGACGATCCACCGGATACTCGCTGACCACCGCGCCGTTTTGCGCGATGCGTTCGGCCAGCGCCATGTTTTCCGGCGGGTACAGTTTGCCCATGCCGGAGCCGATGACGGCGATCGTGCGGCCTTTGGCAGCGAGCGCCGCTTCATGCGCTGCGGTGTCGATGCCGCGTGCCAGTCCGCTCACCACGGTATAACCGGCATAGGCGATCTGGAAGCTGAGCTTCTTCGCCGTGCTTAGACCGTAATGAGTGGCATGGCGGCTGCCGACGACGCCGAGGGCGTTGTGATCCCGCTTGGTGAGTTCGCCCCAAACGGTGAGGACGAGGGGCGGGTTGTAGATTTCGCGCAGCAGCGGCGGGTAGAGCTCATCTTCCTGCGTGAGCAGGGTGAGATCGCGCTCCTTGACCTTCTTGAGCTCGCCTTCGAGATCGACCTGCGCTTCCCATCCGGCGATGTTTTCCGCCTGATTGAGGCCGAAACCTTCGATCTGGAGGATGTCGCTGCTTTTGGCGCTGAGGATGCGCTCAGGGCTGCCGAAGTGCTGCAGCAGTTTGCGCACACGCACAGGACCCACCTGTGGGAGCAGGTTCAGTACAAGCCAGGCCTCGGTGCGGGTCATTGCACGCTCAGGCTCAGGCAGCGGAGGCGGTGGCTTCGCCGTTTTTCGCGGCAGCAGCGGCGGATTCCGGCAGGGCGACGTTCGTTTGTGACGAACCGGAACCGATGAGTTTACGGAAGATCTTCGAAGGGAAGGACTGGCCTTTCTCCTCGTTTTCAAGCTGGCCCAGAGCCGCTGATTTGGCCATCTCCCATGCCGGGGCGAAGCCGGGGGCGCTGATGACCATCTGCTTCTCTGCGCGGGCCAGGATTTCCAGCTCGCGCTGCATCTTGTTGTCAGGGCGTTCGTTGAGGCGGGCGATCTGCATGCGCAGGTTTTCGTTTTCCTGCTTCAGCGCGGCGCGCTCCTTGTTGATGTCCTGGCTCTGCTTGGAATCGAGGTCCAGCTTGTCGCTGAGCATGTTTTTGTAGCGCTTGAGTTCGCGCTTGGTCTTCCAGTGACCCCAGAGGGACTGTACGAGGAAAATACCGCAGAGCACGATGCCGTAGATGAAGGTGTTCTGAGGGGAGAGGAGGTCTTTGAACATGGCTGGCGAAAACTAACTCATGCCCCGTCGTGTGCAACCGGGCAAAGCACCGCAATAAGGCCATTTCCACCTCAACTTTATCTCTGGTGGAGGGTCATTGGCAAAAAGCAGGAGGGTAAGATTAGGTCGGGCCGGGTTATTTATATCCGGATAAAAATGTATTTGATTTTTATCCGGGTAATATTGCGGGCGCTCCATATGACCGAACCATTCCTCAATCACTCATTCACCACTTTTGATGGCCACCGGCGCATAGCAGAGGGGGTATTGCGCACGAACGCTCTGGCGCTCAAAAGTGCGCACGAAGGCGGCTCACCCGGGCCGGTTTTGATTTTTGACGATGATACAGGGCGCACCGTCGAAGTGGACACCCGGGGGACGGACGAGGAGGTCTGCGCCCGCCTAGTTGCGCTCTTCCCATCTCATGAGCAAACAGCCGCTGAAGCGCCCGCACTGGAGCCTGCAACTCCCCGGGGGCGCGGGCGGCCCAGGCTGGGGGTGGTGCCGCGAGAGATCACGCTGCTCCCTCGGCATTGGGAGTGGCTGGATACACAACCCGGCGGCGCATCCGTGGCTCTGAGAAAACTGGTCGAAGAAGCCCGGCGTCAGAGCAGCGAAAAAGACCAGGCGCGTAAAGCTCACGAACGGGCCTACCAGTTCATGGTCACCCTTGGCGGCGATCTTCCAGGCTTTGAGGAGGCTTCACGCGCGCTCTTTGCCAATGATCTGCTGAAGCTAAAAACCCTCCTCTCCCCTTGGCCCCGGGACGTAGGCGATCATGTGCTGCGGCTTGCCCAAGCTAAACAGGGAGGCTCAGAGCCATGATGGCCGCCCCGGAATCCGGACCTTATCTCATGCCCACGCAGCAGGCTGGCCGCGAATTTGTCAGGAGAGGCATGCAAGGTGAGGTCATCATGCTGAACCTGCTGCGCTTTCGGGAAACAGCCGACTACTCCTCGGCTCCTGAGCTGGCTCCCGAAAGCCCCATCCGTGGTGCGGAGGCTTTTGATCGCTACATTCGCCACACCCTGCCTTTTTTACACCAAAGCGGGGGAGAACTCATGTTCCTCGGTGCGGGTGGCTCGTTCCTCATCGGCCCTGAGCATGAGAGGTGGGATCTGGCCATGCTGGTGCGCCAGAGCAGTGCGGAGGCATTCCTGGCTTTTGCGGAAAATCAAGACTGCATGGCCGGCCTCGGTCACCGGACGGCTGCCGTTGAAGATTCCCGTCTGCTCCCCCTGAGTCAGATCAGCCTCCCAGATGGGAGTGGAAGTACCTGAATCCGTGGACGGGTGTGGCTCTCTCGGAGCGCTTCCATGGAGCAGGGGGGATAGAACTGTGGACCGCGTGGATGTCTGGTTGCATCCCGCGGCGGCTTCGCCTAGATGCGGGTTAGATCAACCATGCCCCACGCCCTTCTTCTTAAATTCCCCGGAACCAATTGCGATGCCGAAACCGCTCGTGCCTTGGAGGCGGCGGGTTTTACAGCGGAGGTGCTGCCGGTGGCCCTGCTTGAAGCCAGCTCACTCGACAAAGCGCAGATGATCGTGTTCTCCGGCGGTTTCAGCTACGGTGACTACGTGATGTCCGGCCGCATCGCCCAGCTCATCACGAAATCAAAGCTCGGCGACCAGTTGAAAAGCTTCGTGGACAAGGGCGGCTATGCCTTGGGTATCTGCAATGGCTTCCAAATTTTGACTCAGCTCGATCTCCTGCCGAAGGGCAGCCTGATCCACAACACCAGCGGCAAGTTCATCTGCCGCTGGGTGGGCCTGAAAAAGACCAAGGGCAAGGCCAGCCCCTACCTCAGCAAGCTGCCTGAGAATTTTGAACTGCCCGTTGCCCATGCGGAAGGCCGCCTCGTGACGGAAGGGGATGCTGCGGCGGGATACGTGAAGTCAGGCCATGCTGCGCTGCTTTACGCGACCAATGTAAATGGCTCCACGAATGCCATCGCCGGACTGCAGGATGACACGGGCCGTGTGTTTGGCCTGATGCCGCACCCGGAACGCTTCATCTTCAAGAGCCAGCACTACGATCCAGATTGGAACGGCGACACCCAGTTCGGCTGGGGACATTATCTGTTCCAGTCAGCCCGTGAGGCGTTGAACTAAGCCCTTTGGGGTAGGGAACTGACTGGATTCACATCCAGTATTTATGGTTAATGTGTTCTGAGATGATTGTTTTCGTTTGTAATAATATGGTATTTATATAAAATACATATTAATTACTTAGATTCATGAAATCAGACTCCTCGCCGGCCTCTTCTCATCCTAACGTTCGCACGACTCAGTTGGCTTTGGCCCTGATTCTCATGCTCTCCGGCTTCTGTTCGCTGGTGTATCAGACGGTGTGGCTGCGTGAGTTCCGGCTGGTGTTTGGCGGGGCAGCCCCGGCGGCTGCGGCGGTCATGGCGGTGTTCATGGGAGGGCTCGGATTTGGCGGCAAGCTATTTGGCTCCTGGGTGGAGCGCGTGGGGCGACCGTTTCGGTTTTATGCCAGGCTTGAGGTGGGTATCGCCATCGCAGCAGTGGCTTCACCCTCGCTTCTTGGCCTGGCGCGTTCGCTGTATTTGAAGACGGGCGGCACAGCAGGAATGGGACTCGCCCCGGCGACCTGCCTGCAATTGCTCATGACTGCGCTGGTACTGGGAGTGCCCTGCTTCCTGATGGGCGGCACATTGCCAGCGGCGATGAAATTCGCCCAGCGCGATGACGATCCGCGTCGTTCGACCACGGCTTTCTTTTATGGCATCAACATCGCCGGAGCCGTGAGCGGGGCACTCCTGAGCACTTTCTGGCTGCTGCCTACGCTGGGTAACAAAGGGGCGCTGACCATCGCCGTGCTGGCGAATCTCGGCATCGCCCTCGCGGCAGGTGCCATCTCGATGGTTCAGGAAAAAGACCCCCGCCAGCCAACACCGGTGGATGAAGCGCTGCCGGAGGAACAAGTGGGAGCCAAGGCACCGGTTGCCTTTGTGCTGGCCGCAGCCTTCATGAGCGGTTTCACCTTCTTCGTGGCTGAGCTGGTGTGGTACCGCATCTCCACGCCGCTGCTCGGTGGTTCGGTCTATGGATTTGGTCTCGTGCTGTGCGTGGTGCTGGCGGGCATGGGCATCGGAGGTCTGCTGTATGCGCTGATCTTGAAAAAGGCGGAGCCGAGCATCGCTGGCTTCACCATCGTCTCTGCCCTGCAGGCGCTCGCCATTTTGCTGCCCTTTGCGCTGGGGGATCGCATCGCGCATCTGGCGCTGATTTTGAATGACAGCCTGCGCGGTGTCGGCCTCGGTGAAATGGCGATGGGCTGGGCGGTCGTCATGGGCACGCTGGCGTTCCTGCCTTCGCTGCTCAGCGGCATTCAGTTTCCGCTGCTCGTATCCTTGCTTGGCCGTGGCAATGCAGGGGTTGGGCAGCAGCTTGGGCGTGCTTATCTTTGGAACACCTTTGGCTCCATCACAGGATCGTTGCTCGGTGGTTTTCTGCTGGTGCCACTGCTTGGGTTGAAAGGTTGCTGGCTGCTCGCCGCACTGCTGGTGGCTGGGATGTCTGCCGCATCGCTGTGGCTGCAGCTTCGCCGTCAGGAAGGGGATGCAGTCACCTTCGCCTCCCGCTTCACCTGGAGTGGCCGCATGGCTCTCGCGGCGCTCGTCGTCTGCGGATTTTTCGCCTTTGGCACCACTGGGCCTACGGCGGTGTGGATGCACACGCCCATCGGCTATGGCCGTGTATCACAGGAGTACCGCACTGCGCTCGGTCTTGAAACCTGGCAGCGCAATGCGCGGCGTTCTTTGGTGCAGGCTTATGATGGTCGGGAGACAAGCGTCGCCGTCGTGGGCGGCATGCAGTATTCGTTTTTGACCAACGGGAAGAGTGACGGCTCCGCCGTGGGCGATGCCGCCACACAGGTCATGCTTGGCATCACCGGGGCCATTTTGCATCCACATCCGCAGAACGCCTGCGTCGTGGGTCTCGGCACGGGCACTACGGCGGGCTGGCTGGCGGATGTTCCCGGCATGCAGCGCGTGGATGTCCTCGAACTCGAAGAGGAAATCCGCAAGGTGGCGAAGTTTTTCGATCCCGTGAGCCGCAACGCGATGCAGAATCCGCGCGTCAACAACATCACCGGAGACGCACGGGAGTTTCTCCTGACCAAAGGCGAGAACTACGATCTCATCGTCTCCGAGCCATCGAACCCTTGCCGGGCTGGTGTGGCCAATCTCTACACACGAGAGTTCTACCAGAACGCCAGCCAGCGCCTGACCAGCAACGGCATCTTCTGCCAGTGGCTGCAGGGCTACGAAGTCGAGCCAGGTACCATCACCACCGTCATCAGCACGCTGCGCAAGGTCTTCCCGAAAGTGGAAATTTGGGCCACTCAGAGTCTGGACATGCTGTTGATTTGCTCGAATGACGAGGCCCCCTGGCAGCTCGAATCCCTGCGTAAGCGTGTCAAACTTGAGCCGATGGCCGAGGCTCTGCGCCGCTTCTGGGAAACGGACAGCGCTGAAGGTTTCCTGGCCGGATGTCTCGCCAACAGCGACTACTGCACAGCGCTGGCTGCTTCCTCCAAAGCGGTGAACACCGATGACATGAACCGCCTTGAATTCAGCTTTGCCCGCAGTGTGGCCAAGCACGTGAACTGCTCGTACGATCTCGTCCGCGCCGCCACGCGTGCAGGCTGCCATCTGCCCAAGGTCGATGTGGCCATCGACATGCCGCTCTACCTTGCTGAGCGTGTGCACATGCCGGGCCGTTTGTGGGAGTCCGCCTCAGCCGATGTGCTTTCTGCAGACACACCTGCAGAGTTTAGTGGGCGTATGGAATCTTTGAAACCGTTCTGGAAGCAGAATTACGCCGGCTACCTTGCCGCCCCCATGCCCGCTGCACCCGTGCTGGCGGACCGCATTCTTCAGGCTTATGCCAAGGCGCACACGGGGGTGCCGGATGCGTTTGCCGCCATTGATGCCTTTGAAACGCTCTCGGCTGCGGACGCCCACTTTTTGAAGGCCATCGCCAGTCACGTGCGGAAGCAGCCAGCAGAGGTGCTTGCCCACATCGAACAGGGGCTCGACAGCCTCATGACCTCACCCTGGTGCCGCATTCCGCTGGTGAATGAGGCTGTGACCCTCCTCGGCGAACTCGCCCGCATCAAAGCTGCGGTGCAGGATCCTCGCTTCCTCGTGATCTTTGACAAGCTGGGGCGTGACTATCCCGTACAAGTCGCACGTACCGTCATGCTGGGAATGCGCTGTGAGATGGCCATGCACCTGAAAGTGCCGCAGCAGCTCGCCGCGATTGACAGCTTGGGCCTGCCCTATCCCTGGCATGGCCGCGCGCTGGCCCTGCGCGTCAGCGCCTTCATGCAGGCGAATGACCCACGCCTGGAAACGGCCATGACAGACATGAACCGCTACCTGGATCAAGGCGGCATCATCGGTGGTGAGGTGCCTCCGTTTGTCGTCCAGATGAAGCGGCCCGTGCCCGCCGCCGCTCCGGTGCAGCCGCTGGTGATCGGGTCTCAGGTAGGCGAGTGATTTGCTGCCAGCGTGAGATCGTGGCAATTTCATGCGGCTGCGACCGTATGAATCCGTCCCCCTGAATGTCTTTTCTCGCCTCGCATCCTGTACTTCGTCTTCTCGCCTCGCCCCAGCACCTGTGGCGTACCATCTCGCTGGGCATCAAGACCATCTGGCTGCACAAGCTGCGCTCCTTCCTGACGGCGCTCGGCGTGGTGTTTGGCGTGGCCTCCGTGGTGGCCATGCTTGCCATTGGCGAGGGCGCGAGCCATGAAGCGCAGGAGCAGATCCGCAAGCTGGGCAGCCAGAACATCATCCTGCACAGCGTCAAACCGCCGGATGGGCAGGGCTCCAGCGGGGAGTCGCGCAGCATGATCAGCGAATACGGCATCACCCTGCGCGACATCGAGCAGATCCGCCAGACCGTGCCCGGCATCCGCATCGTCGTCCCCAGCCGCTACATTTCGGAAAACATCTGGAATCTGGACCGCAGCGTGGACGGCCACGTCATGGGCGTGCTGCCCGTGTACCCTGAGATGCGCAACCGCCGCATCCTGCAGGGGCGCTTCTTCAATGACATGGAAATGAAGGACAACCTCGCCGTCTGTGTCATCAATGAATCCGTCGCCGCGCGGCTCTTCCAGCTGTCCACTCCCGTCGGCAAATCCGTGCGGGTGAAAGGCTTCTACTACAAGGTCATCGGCATCATTCAGGACGAAGGCGCCGCTGTCGGTGCGGATGCTTCCGGCGGCGATCACTCGGCCCAGGCGCAGGCGCAGATCATGATCCCGTTCACCACCCTGATGGATCAATACGGCGAGGTCTTCTACCGCTTCCGCACCGGCAGCTTTGAGGCCGAGAAGGTGCAGTTTCATGAGGCCGTGATGCGCGTCGATGACGTGAACATGGTGGAAAGCCGCGCCGAGGCCATTCGTCATCTCATGACCAGCAACCACAAAAAGGAAGACTGGCGCATCATTGTCCCCGTGGAGCTGCTGAAGCAGGCGGAGCGCACCAAGCAGATCTTCAGCATCGTGCTCGGCAGCATCGCCGCCATTTCACTTCTCGTCGGCGGCATCGGCATCATGAACATCATGCTCGCCAGCGTCACCGAACGCACCCGCGAGATCGGCATCCGCCGCGCCCTCGGCGCACGGCAGAACGACATCGTTGTGCAGTTCCTCATCGAGACCGTCCTGCTCGCCGGTGTCGGCGGCGTCCTCGGCGTGGCCCTCGGCCTCAGCATCCCCCTCGCCGTGACCAAGTTCGCCGGCGTCACCACCGTCATCAAGATGTGGTCACCCATCCTCGCCTTCTCCATCTCCGTCCTCACCGGCATCGCGTTTGGGATTTATCCCGCAAGACGCGCGGCCATGATGAATCCGGTGGAGGCGCTGAGGCATAATTAGCAGTGGGGGCCTGTGCACGCTCTTCTGCCAATACCCCCAGCGCGCTTCCGACCCAATGCAACGCACGAAACCCAAACACTGCCTATTTCCTGCGGACCGTCTCCTTGGCTGGCGTTGACATCAGGCGGATGACGGCACGGCGGTTGATCTGCTTGTTTTCCTCGCTGGTGTTGGGCGGGAAGTATGACTTGCCGCGCCCCATGGCTTTGGCCGTGAGTCCGAGAGCACTGTGGAGGTGGCTGGCGACCACCTGCGCGCGTCGGGAGGAGATTTCCTGGCATGCCGCATCCGTGCCCGCGGAGTCCGACCATCCTTCCACCATGAATCCGGCGCGGGCGCTGACAGGGTAGAGTTTCAGCCAGGAGGCGAGCGTTAAATCGATGACGTTGCGGCTTTCGGCGGTGAGGTTGAACTGGTTCGTATCAAACAACAGGCGGGGGCACACGGCGTTGTCACTCAGGGAGGGTTTGAGCACCAGCTTGCCTCCCAGGATTTTTCGCTCCAGCATGGCAAGGCGTTCGACGAAGGCCAGCGCGGTCTCGCCTTCGGTCTGGCGAAGCTGTCCTTCCTGGTCCAGGATGGCAATGCCGGGGACAAACCCGCATGCGGCCACGATGGCCTGGCCGCGCCAGGTCTGGCTCTGCAGGGCAAAGCTGCGTGCGGTTTTCCAGTTGAGGCGCGACTCTGCAGTGAATCCTTCCGGCTTGTTTTCCGGCACATAAAGATAAACATAGCGGCACAATGCTGCGGGATACTGGCCTGCGCGAACCGTCTCTGCACAGGGCTGATGGAACGCCTCAGTGCCCCCATGGCCGATGCTCAGCGGCCTGGCCCCGCCCGTCACGGCCATGGGCACAAACCCGATGCCCTGGGCGTCTGCGGTGACGGTGGTGGTCACCTGCAGATTTTCGGCATGACGAAGTGCCGAATCAATCACCGTACGCCCATGCAGCACGGTGTCGCAGAAGGAGCGGTAGGTGCCGGAACGCTCCGGGCGTGTGTTGAGATGCATGGGACCCGGTGCGCCGCCCACGGCGGACCAGTCGGTAATGCCACCCAGATAAATCTGCGCCACCTGCTCCAGCGTCAGCCGCTCGACCTTGCTGGCCGGATTGACGATGACCGCCAGAGCATCCAGCCCCAGCGCAAACTGCGCCGCCGGCAGCCGCAGATCCCCGCAGACCTCCATCAGATCACGTCTCTCTGCGTCACTGATCTGGCGTGAGGACATTCCCACGTCACACCAGCCCTGATGCAGGCTGCGAAAGGCGTCACTGGAGCCGGTGGGGCGGATTTCGATGGTTTCCCAGATGCCGTCGTCATCAAGGTCGCACATCACATCATGTGACAGACCCTTTTCACCCTCCGGCGTTTCCAGCTCGGTGGTGAGATCCACGATGGGACGGGCGCTGCCATTGCCACGCTGCTCCACAAAGTAGTTCAAGGCCAGATACACTGCGCAGCGAGCACCGACGGTGTTGGAGCCATGCAGCCGCAGGATCACCTGTTTCGGACGGCCGTCATTGGGTGCCGCAATGCCGATGGCCGTGCGTCCGGCCACGGGGTCAACCGGCACCGGTATCTGATGATTGGTGCCTTCGATCTTGACCAGACCACCCTGGGATGCCAGCACGGACTGCCCTTCGTCGCTCAAGGCAAACTGGATGAAGGGCCGCACATCCGGATTCAGCACCAAGGAAGGAGTGTAGAAATAAACGATGCGTGTCAGCGGATAGAGGCTGCTTTGCACGGCGGCGGGATCGGGGAAGACCGCCTGGTCCGGGGTCATGGCAGCGCTTTCCCCATCGTCGTAAACCTGGAGCCGCTTGACCTCTGCCGTCAGAGGGTGGCTCTGACCCACGAAGCCGATTGCGCCAGCATGTCTTCCCACTTCTGCGACCACTTCGTCATTGCTGACAAATGCCGCCATCGCCTGCGGGTTTTTCATCACCTCCGGGTCAGGTTGAATCCGCTGCACAAAGAAGTCCAGGGTGCCGCTGGGCTGCTTGCGCCGGATGGGAATGACGGGCAGTCCTGCCGCCGCGCCGCCGCTGATCTCCCATTCTTTCAGTTCCTTCCAGTCCTTCACCTGGTCTGAGTAAATGGACTGGAGTTCACGAAAGGAGATGCGTTTGATGGGATTGCGCTGATGCACGAGCATGGCGATACCGTCCAGCGCCACAGGGTGCTCGTTGCCCTGCCCCGGCGCGGTTCCGCGTTTTGCCATCATGTCCCCCGTTTTCTCCTGAATTGCGTCCTCTTCCTGACCGCTGATGCGGCGCGAACTCAGGCCGATGTCGCATGGATTTTCGCTCAAAAAACTCGCGAAGCAGTCTCCCGAACCCGTCGCATGGATTTCGAAATATACCTCATTGCCGTCAGCCAGGGTGCCGGAGACGTAGATCAGCTCTCCCGTGCGCGTCACCTTGACGTTCCGTGCCTGCTTGGTCTGCTTCATATACGCTTCGGCGAGGCTCGGCACGGCGTGCTCGCCCAGGGTGTTGGAGCCGATGAGCAGCATCAGGCGGCTGCCAGGCGGCGCGGCAGTGGCGCAGGTCAGGCACAGTGCGCAAGCGAGAAGAGCTGCGGCCCGTCGGCGGATGCTGGTGAGGCAATCAAAGCAATTTTTGAGCGGTTGAAACGTTGGGAGGATTAACACGGGTATGTCCATGGCATCAGTGTTTTGTTTAAAACGAATTTAATGCCATGAAGTACAGAGGTGCTTGGAAGCTTCTTGTTGCCAGTTTTGTCACGCAATTGGTGCAGGAAAAGCTATGGGGCTGGCGTGTGTGCAGGCATTCCACCCTCCAGCCAGTCTCTCCTGACAGTTTATTCTGCTGCGGCGTGCTCGCTGAACACTGCCCCATTACCCCCTCTCCGCCTTGTGCTTCGCAAAAATCGCGAGGCAGCGGTCGCGTTCGGTATGGTGATCGACCATGGGAAGGGGATAGCCTTTGGCCAAAGGCAGGCCGGGGGCGGGGGGCTTGTGGAGGAGTTCGGCGGGGACGTGCTTGAGCTCGGGAACCCACTGCTTGATGTAGGTGCCTTCGGGATCAAAGCGGACGCTTTGCAGCCAGGGATTCTGGATGCGGAAGTAGGGGGCGGCGTCGGCACCGGTGCCGGCGGACCATTGCCAGCCGCCGTTGTTGCTGGCGTTGTCGCCATCGACGAGCTGCTGCATGAAGAAGGCTTCACCGAGGCGCCAGTCGCAGTGCAGATCCTTGGTGAGGAACATGGCGGTGATCATGCGCAGGCGGTTGTGCATGAGGCCGGTTTGCAGGAGCTGGCGCATGCCGGCATCCACAATGGGGAAGCCGGTGGTGCCGGTGGCCCAGCGCTGGAAGTCGGACTCGGTGCCGGGCCAGGGGAGCCCCTGCCAGTCGGGGGCGAATTCCTGCTCAAAGACGTGTGGGTAATGCCAGAGGATGGCGACGTAAAATTCACGCCACGCGAGTTCTTTGACATAGGTCTGCACGGAGGGCTGCGCGGCGGTGGTGCAGGCCATGCAGCGCTGGTAAATCTCGCGGATGCTGAGGAGGCCGAAGCGCAGATCCTGGCTGAGCAGGGAGGTGGTCTGTCCGGCGGGGATGTTGCGCTGCGGGCCGTAGCCGTTCAGGATACCGGACTCGATGAAGAGCTTCAGGCGATCACGTGCGGCGCGCTCACCGGGGGCGGGGATCTGGGCGGTGCAGGGGGGCAGGTCCCAATGCGCGAGCGTGGGGGGCGGCAGGCTGCTGATGGCGGCGTCCGCTGGCGGGCCGAGTGAGGTGATGCGGCCCAGCGGTGCTGTCTTGGGCAGATTGAGCCAGTTCTTGGAATAGGGGGTGTAAACGCGGTAGGGCTGCCCGCCGCCTGTGAGCACGGTTTCGGGCTCGTGAAGGACGCTGTCCTGGTAGGAGCGGCACTCGATGCCAAGGCGTGCGCAGAGCGCGTGGATCTTGGTCTCCATGGCGCGACCGAAGATGTCGTAGTCGCGGTTGAAATACACGGCTTCGGCGCGGGTCTCGCGGATGAGGCGCTCCAGCTCGGCATCGGCGCTGCCGCTGCGCAGGATGAGGCGGCTGCCGAGGGTGCTCAGATCTTTGGACAGGGACTCAAGACAGCCGCAGAGGAACTGCTGGCGGCTCGGACCGGTCCAGCCGTGCTTCTGCTTCCAATCGCTGAGAATATAAACGGGAATGACCTGGTCTGCGGCCTGGGCGGCGTGGTGCAGGGCGGTGTTGTCTGTGAGGCGGAGATCGCGGCGAAACCAGTGAAGTACAGTGCGGGGCATGTAAAAAAAGGGGAGGGCGGCACAAGATACGGTCAGGATCGAACAAAGGGTGATGTGAATGTTTGCAGCATCCGCCATCAGGTTCATGATGAATATTTCACTGAGCTGCCGTTACTAAAAGCGCCATATTATTCCCCCAACCCTGAACTTGATCCCATGTCTTCGAATTCGCCTGAGACCGACGAACCGAAATCTTTAACCGCCGCCTGGATCGCCACGATACTGCTCATCGTGGTGTATGTGGTGGGTCTGCTGATCTTTCCGCCGCTGTATGATGCGCCCAAGGGGGAGGCCTCCAGCTTTGTGCTCTTTATCGGCCGCTTCCACCCCATCTTTCTGCATCTGCCGGTGGGCATCCTGGCGCTGCTGGTCTTCTTTGAACTGATCTGCTCCACCCGGCGCGGCGAGATCAAGTTTGGCGAAGCCTCCCTGCTGATGCTGATCCTCGGTTCGGCGGGCTCGGTGCTGGCGGTGTTTGCCGGCATCATGCTGTCACGCGAAGGCGGCTATGTGGGCGGCAATTTCAGCCTGCATCAGACCATGGGCCTGCTGGGTACTGCGGGTGTTTTGGTCTCGCTGGTGGTGCGCCTCATGGGAATGGCCCGTGGCAGCATGGAACTGCTGAACGCCTACCGCGCGGTTTACTTCGTCAGCTTTGGCATCATGGGCCTCGGCGCCCACTTCGGTGGCAACATGAGTCACGGAAACAAATTCCTCATCGAGCATGCGCCTGAGTGGTTCAAAGCTCCGATGGTGGCCACAGAGAAGCTGCTGCTGAGTTTTGTAGAAAAACCCAAGCCGGCAAAAGCCACGCCTCCGGTCGAGACCACGCCAGCAGTCACGCCCGCGCCCCCTGCGGAAGTGAAGCCCGAGGTCAAACCTGTGGCGATGGACAAAGGCACCACGCCTCCGCTTGCCCCTGGTGGCGATGAAAAACTCGTCTTCCAGCACGTCATTCTCCCGGTCCTCACCGCGAAGTGCAACAAGTGCCACAGCGAAGAGAAATCGAAGGGAGACCTGCGCATGGACACCTACGAGATGGCCATCAAAGGCGGCGAGAACGGCAAGAATTTCGTGGCTGGCAATTTGAAGGACAGCCTTAGCATCGCGCGCATCCTGCTGCCTGACAGCGATGACGAACACATGCCGCCGGAAGGCAAGGACCAGCTCACGCCGGAGGAGATCGCACTCCTGAAGTGGTGGGTGGAGCAGGGGGCCAGCGGCACCCAGACGGTCAAAGATGCGAAATTCCCCGCCGAGCTTCAGGCCACTGTTGATGGAATTCTGAAAGGCTAGTCCAATTCACGCCTTTTGTTGCCTGTACCATTTCTGCCGAAAACCTGTCTCATTCATGAAACCAACCTCCCTCCTCTTCGCCCTGGCTCTGGCCTTCACCGCGCATGCCGCCGATGACAAAGCCGCCGCAGATCCCGCTGTCGCCGCTGCGATGCAGAAAGTGAACGCCACCGGTGCTTCGCTGATGCCCGTCGCCGCTGACGCGAAGACCTTCCGTTTCACCGCGCTCAATGTGGCCAAGGAGTTCGGGGATGCAGGGCTCGAACCGCTGGTGCCCATCGCCGATAAAATCGCCTCGCTCGACATCGCGCGCAGCAAAGTGACGGACGGCGGCCTCAAGGCCCTGGCTGGCATGAAGAACCTCAAGGAGCTGCACCTCGAAGGCACGGCTATCAGCGATGCCGGGATCGATCAGCTCAAGGGCCTCGCGGAGCTCGAGTACATCAACCTCTACAACACCAAGGTCACGGATGCGGGCCTCGCCAAGCTCGCCGGACTCGGCAAGCTCAAGGCCATCTACCTCTGGCAGAGCGGTGTGACCAAGGCCGGCGTGGCCGCTTTGAAAGCGAAGCTGCCCAAGGCCCACATCAACACCGGCTGGACCGCCGAGGATGATGCCAAGCCTTCTGCCGTGGTGGCTGCCGCTCCACCTGCTGCGGCTCCCGCTGCTGCACCTGCCGCCGCCAAACCCGCCGCTCCGGCCGCTGCTCCTGCAGCCGCACCCGCTGCAGGTGGCAAACTGGATCCCGCCATCGCCGCGAAGGCCCTGATTTATAAGGACGTCGTCGCTTCCATCATGAGCGCGAAGTGCACCGCCTGCCACGGCGTGGAAAAGAAGAAGGGCAAACTGCAGCTGCATGACTACGCCTCCATTCTTAAAGGCGGCAGCGATGGCGCGACGACCGTGATCGCCAAGAACACCAAGGACAGCCTCCTGCTTGTCCGCGCCAATCTGCCGAAGGACGACGATGATCATATGCCGCCGAGCGATGAGCCGCAGCTCACGAAGGAAGAGATCGCCGTGCTCAAGTGGTGGATCGAAACCGGTGCTTCCGAAACCGCCACCGTGGCCTCCTTGAAAGCTCCGGCTGATGTCGAAGGCGCGCTGGCCGTGCTGCTTGCCAAAGGCCTGCCAAAAACCGAGGCCGTGGCCAAGGTGACCAAGCCCAAGGCCAAGCCGCTCACCGATGCGGAGAAGAAGCAAGTCGCGGACATTTCTGCCAAGATGCAGGCCCTCAACGCCTCGCTCATGCCGCTGGCTCAGGACACCGAGCAGCTTCGTCTTGGCGTGATCAATGCCGCTTACAAATTCGGCGACAAGGAACTCGCGCTGCTGGCGCCCATCGCCACGCAGATTCTCTGGGTCGATCTCTCCCGCAGCCAGGTCACCGATGCCGCCGTGGAAACACTGGCGAAGATGACCAACCTCGAGCGCCTCCACCTTGAAAACACCAAGATCACCGATGCGGGGATCGCCAAACTCGGCGCGCTGCCCAACCTCGAGTACCTCAATCTCTACGGCACCAAGACCACGGATGGCGGCATCGCCAAGCTGGCTTCCGCCAAGGGTTTGAAGAAGCTGTTTGTGTGGGAAACCGGAGTGACTCAGGCCGGAGCCAAGGCGCTTGAAGGCAAGGTGCCCGGCCTCAAGGTGAACGTCGGCCTCTCGGCGGAAGAAATCGCCAAACTCACCGCTCCTCCTCCTGCACCGCCAGCACCAGCGAAACCTGCCGCTGCACCCGCAAAGCCCGCCGCTGCTCCTGCCGCAGGCAGCGACGTCATCAAGACAGTCATGAAGCAGTTCCACAAAGGCGATGATGCCCTCTGCAAAAAGGTGGGCACGACCGCCACCGATGCGGAACTGGCCACACTGCTCAAAGCCTACCAGGACATGTGCGCCGCCACGCCGCCGAAAGGTGACAAGGCCGCATGGATCACCAAATGTCAGGCACTCATCGGTGCGGTGAAAAAGGTGCAGGCGAAAGACGCCGCCGGAGCCGCCGCCTACAAGGCTGCGGTGAACTGCAAAGCCTGCCACACCGACCACAAGGGCGCGTAATCTGCGCCCGGGCCCTGTGTCTGTTTATCTACGTGCTGGTGCGCATCTTCGTGGCAATCACGAAGGATGCTGCTAATCATTTCGCCCCCTCATGCGTTCCCTGACGATGACATTCCCCCAACCATCCTGCGCGCTGCTCGCGTGCAGTCTTTTCATGACCTCCTGCGACCGTTTGCAGGAGCGTGAAGCCATCACCGAAACGCGTGACATTTCCAGTCATGCCCCGAAGCCGCATGCGGACATTCCCAGCTCCACGCGCTTCTATGATGATGCGAAAGCTGAGCCCCAGCAGCGGCCCAATTTCCGCGAACTGCTCACCTGGACCCTGCCTGAAGGCTGGAAGGAATCCGCCACGCCAGACCCCATGGGCATGCGTCTGCTCGATCTGAGATTCGGCCCGAATCAGGAAGGTGAATGTTACATCTCACTCATGCCCGGACCCGCAGGTGGTCTGGAGGCGAACGTGAACCGCTGGCGCACGCAGATGGGGCAGACGCCCTACACGGCGGATGAGATCGCCAAGCTGCCGAAGAAGCCCTTCTTCAACCGCGACGCGACGTTTGTGGCCTTCGATGGCGACTTCAAAGGCTTCGGTGCTGAGGCCGCCAAAACCGGCTACCGCATGCTCGGCCTCATT
Source organism: Prosthecobacter debontii (assembly GCA_943371875.1). GTDB lineage: Bacteria > Verrucomicrobiota > Verrucomicrobiia > Verrucomicrobiales > Verrucomicrobiaceae > Prosthecobacter > Prosthecobacter debontii_C. The sequence continues at coordinate 47,681 of CALRWM010000004.1, forward strand.
CATTCCGCCGATCAGGCCACCATCTTCGTCAAGCTCACCGGACCCAAGGCGCTCGTGGAGCAAAACGCCGCCGCCTTTGATGCTTTCTGCCTGTCGATCAAACCGAACCTGCCCAAGCAAGAATAGTGACGGCTGAAGCGCCTGCGCTCGTCGTTCCTTGTTTTTGATTTCGTCATTCCCCAGCCCCCGCACCTCCGTCGTGTCCGACTCATCCAAATCTCTTCCCGCGAAAGTCTTCGCCTTCCTCTCCAGCTTCGGCCTTGCCACCTCGGTGCTGGTCATGCTGCTGGTGCTCACCTTTCTCGGCACGCTGGAGCAGGCGGAGCACGGCCTCGTCGCCAGTCAGGCGCGCTACTTTGAGTCCGCGTTCATTGATCGCATCGACATCGGTGCCTGCTGGCGCGCACTCGCCTTCAATGCCTACTGGGACATCGGCAATGTGTCCCTGCCACTCTACATCGTGCCCGGCGGTTACACGCTCATGGCGATCCTTTTTGTGAATCTGCTCTGCGGCGGCATCATGCGCATCCGCAAGTCGCCCAAGACCATCGGCGTCATCATCTCCCACTTCGCCATCCTGTTCATGATCGCCGCCGGTGCGGTGACGCATCACTTCGCCAAAGAGGGCAACATGAACCTGCGTGAAGGCCAGACGGCGGACGAGTTCCTCAGCTTTCATGACCGCGTGATCGAGATCGAAAAAGTGCAGACGGATACCAAGGCCAGGCGCAGCGTCCTGGTGATCGACGAAGCGAAGTATCGTGATCTGACCGATGGCAAGGGGCGCACCTTCACCAGCGAGAGCCTGCCGTTTGATCTCATGATCACCAGCTGGAGGAAGAACGCCCAGCCCAAGCGCGATGCCGAAGGCAGCCGCGCGGATGCCGTGGACGGCTACTTCATTCAGGAACTGCCCCAGCTCGATGAAGCCGGTGCCGCGATGGCGGACGAGCAGCTTGGCAGCGCCTGCGTGGCCATCGCGAAGATCAAAAAGGGCGACGAAAAACAGACGGGCATCCTGTGGGAGTTTGCCGCCGCGCCCTGGACGGTCACCGTCGGTGCGGACAAATACCTCATCTCACTGGTGCACCGCACCTACAAGCTGCCCTTCGCCGTGCGTCTGGACGAGACGAAAGAGGAAAAACATCCCGGCACCGAGCGCGCACGGCTCTTCAGCAGCAAGGTCACCAAAATCAGCGGCGACCATGAGGAGAAGCGTTACATCACCATGAACGAGCCCGTGCGCAGCGAAGGCTATGCCGTGTTCCAGAGCACCTTCAGCTCGGGTGAAAAGGAGGGCACCGGCGTGAAAAGCTCCGGCTTCATGATCGTCGAAAATCCTGCGGATCACTGGCCGCTCATCTCCTGCATCATCGTGGCGGAAGGCCTGCTGCTGCACTTCCTCATGATGCTGGCCCGCTTCATCAAGGTGAACCCCTGGGCTTTCTCCCTCAGTCTCATCGCCGCCTTCAATGCCGCCTTCGCCCTCGCGATGTGGAAACTGCTCTAACCGCCCTCCGGCCCACGTATTTCTCTGCATGAAAACTCTTCGCACTGCCTTCCTCGCGCTGTTCACGCTCAGCGGCTTTGCTGCCGCTGCTGCTGAACTGCCGCCGCTCGATCTCTTCCGCGACAAGGAAGTCGTGGAGACCTTCGCGTCCATCCCGGTGCAGGAGTCCGGCCGCATCAAGCCCCTCGAAAACGTCGCCAGCTATCGCCTGCTGCGCTTTCGTGCCCGCCGCAGCATCTGGCTGACCGACAGCGGTGAAATGGATGGCATGGCGCTCGTCGATCCTGCCACGAAGAAATTGATCACCAAGGACGGTTACATGGATGTGGTTATCAATCCGACGGATGGAAAGCCAGTGAAGCCGAAGCCGCTCAAACTCAATGCCGTGGAATGGATGCTGATGAGCTGGTTCCGCCCGGACATCGGCAGGACGGTGCCGCTGTTCAAGGTGGACAACTCTTCCGCCATCACCGAGCTCGGTCTGACGGCCAAGGCCAAGCGCGACCAGTACACCTACGCTGAGATCGAGCCCGCACGGCAGGTCATGATGAAGAAGATGGGCGAGTATCGTGAGATTCCCTCCCGGAAACAGACGCCTGAGCAGCGCATGATCGTGCAGCTTGCCGCCAACTTCCTCGACTATGAAATGATCATGGGGCATTTCGATTTCATCCGCGAGCCCCTGGGTGAAAAGCCGGAAGGACTGCCCGCCGGAGTGACCCTGCCAGTACGTCTCTCGAAGAGTCTCAACACCCTCATTGCCGCCATTCGGGCCAACAACGGACCGCCGATGCAGATCCCATGGTTCAGGGCTTTTGCGCAGGGCGCTCTGGGTGCCATGATGAGCGGCAATGCTGAGCAGCAGTTCCGAATCTTCCCGCCTGCACCGGGTGCCAACAATGTCTGGAATGGTCCCGGCGAGATGATCTTCGGCGCGATCAACAGCGACAAGGACGTGCCGGCAGATCAGCTTGCCTGGCTGGCGCAGTATGAAGACGTTTACCTGGCCCTGCCAGACGCGGCGAAGTTCAAGACGGCCTCCAAGGCTCTGCTGACCAAAATTCAAGACGCCGCCAAAGCACGCGGGGAAGGGCAGTCCATCGCCCTGGAGCGTCACTCCATGCGGGCAGACTACTTCTTCTATTCGCAGTGGATTTTCCTCGTGGGATTCATCGCCGTGGCGCTCACCTGGGTCTCACCGGGGTCACGGTTTGAAAAAGCGGCCCGGCTCAGCGCATGGCTGCTGCTGGGTGCTGCCACCGCTCTGGCGGTGACCGGTGTGGTGATCCGCTGCATCATCATGCAGCGCCCGCCGATCACCACCTTGTATGAAACGATTCTCTTCATCGGCGCCTCCTGCGCCTTGCTCGGCTTGATGGCGGAGTGGATCACGAAACGCGGGCTGGGACTGCTCGTGACGGCCATCGGCGGCACGGCCTGCATGTTCCTCTCCATCCAGTTTGAAGCCTCCGAAGCCACCGACACCCTGCAGCAGCTGCAGGCCGTGCTGATCACGAACTTCTGGCTCTCCACCCATGTGCCGATGATCAATCTCGGCTACGCGGCCTGCATGGTCGCCGCTTTGATCTCGATGATCTACTTCATCCAGCGCCTCTTTGGTGTGTTTAAAACCGGGGAAGGGGACTCGCGCTTGCTGACCCGCGTCGCCTATGGGTTCATCGCCACCGGCCTGTTCCTTTCCCTCGTCGGCACCGTCCTTGGCGGCATCTGGGCGAACTACAGCTGGGGCCGCTTCTGGGGCTGGGATCCGAAGGAAAACGGCGCGCTCATGATCGTGCTGATGTGCCTGGTGATTCTGCATGCGCGCCTCGGCGGTTACATCCGCGAGATCGGCCTGCACTGCTGCAATCTCATCCTCGGCTGCATCGTGATCTTCTCATGGTTCGGTGTGAACCAGCTCGGCGTCGGCCTGCATGCCTATGGCTTCACGGACGGCATCTGGCCAAAGATTTACGGCTACTGGCTCAGCCAGCTGCTGCTGATGGGCTACGGCGTGTTTCTGTCGCTGAACGAGCGCCGGGTCAAGACGCCCAAGGTGGAGAACGTCGATGACGTGAAGCTGCAAAAGTCACCGGCGCACTGAGAGTGAAATGATGAGGGTGGTAGCCGCTGTTTCGTGCGTCACTAGAGCGTGAGTTGGTCGGCCAACGGAAAGCGGTAGCTGCGCTCGTTCCTCGCTACGCAACCGCAGTCCAAAGGGCTGTCGTGCCGTGCTTTGAGCCTAATCTCTGCGTCGCGCCAGAAGGCCCAGATTGACTCTTGGGTAAGTGGGCGATGGTTCAACGGAGGCTTGGCAACGATTGCCAACCACTGCAAACTTCAGTTCCTCAGGAGCGCCCCTTACTTCGACTTCCTAAACGCGATAATCCCCTGGGCGATGCCTTCGGCGATCTTGGCGCGAAACTCACCGGTCAGCATGCGGGCGCGTTCGGTGGAGTTGCTGACGAAGCCGCATTCGACGAGCACCGCCGGGTTCTTGTTGGTGGCACGGATGACGTGGAAGCCGGCGTTCTTCACGCCACGATTGAGCATGCTGCTGCGCTGAACGAGGTAGGCCTGGATGTAGGCCGCCAGCATGTAGCTGGAGGAGAAGTGGTAGTAGGTCTCCGCTCCCGCACCGCTGCCCCCGCGGTTGTAGTTGTAATGGATGCTGACGAAGATGGAGTTGCTGCGGCTGTTGCCCAGAGCGGAGCGGTCCTGCAGCGGGATGAAGACGTCCCGGCTGCGGGACATGATGACCTTCAGGCCTTCCTTTTTGAGCAGCTGCTCCACGCGGCGCGCGGTGTCCAGCGCCAGATGCTTTTCATAGACGTAGCCGATGGCTGCGCCACGGTCATGGGCGCCATGGCCGGGATCGAGAATGACGGTGTCAAAAGCGTGAGCCTTGCTCAGCAGCATCAACACCATTAGCGCAGACCAGAAAGCGCCCGGAATCAGGCGGTTCAAAGCATGGCGAGGGGTGGGGAAAGTCGGCATGTGATTCGGGAGGTGAGAGCGACGCAGGTTTCGCATGAACAAGCCTGCAAGCTCATCTGGAGGTACAGTAATCGAAGATGCAGGGAAAGGGTCAAGTGGTTTGCCTGCAAACCTTTGCACCAAGGCAGAAAAAAACCGCCGGATGGAGCACATCCGGCGGCGTAGAGCTTATTGGGGCTGGTGACTGATTACAGTCCGGAAGGAGGCAGGCCACCAGGGGCGCCAGGAGCACCAAGCGGGGCCGGAGGGGCACCGCCGGGCATTCCACCAGGGAGGGGAGCGGGAGCGCCAAGGCCACCAGGAGGAAGGCCGCCGGGCATCTGTCCCTGTCCGCCCATGCCGACACCGGTGTTCATGCTGTTGTTGCCATAAACAATCTGCAGGATGCGCTGCGGGATGCCCTGGGAGGCCTGGGTGAAGAGGTTGAGACCGCCAGCCATGATTTTAGGACCGATGGTGCCTCTCTTGCCTGCCAGAGCTTCAACGGCCACGCTGCCGTCGTTGCGACCGATGATGATCTTGCCACCAGGCCAGGTGCGGCCGGGAGCGATCTGACCTGCCACGTCGGCATTCCAAACGGGAGGCCAGCTGATGGAAGTCGGGTTTTCAAAGACGATTGGCATGTTGCCCACGGTGGTGTCTGTCTGGTTGCCGGTCATGGCCCAATGGTTTTCACCTGGCATCAGCGCATTGCCATAGTTGGGGGCCTGGCCGATGTTGTTGTCCGGGTTGTAGCCGGCAGGGCAGCCGAAGATGCGCTCATCCGTCACGATCTGTTCCTGGATCATGTAACGGTAGGCGTCATTGGCGCTTTGGGCCATGCTGCCTGTCAGCGGGTTGGCCACGGAGTCAGGATACTGGCTGTTGTTGTCTTTGGAAAACTGCTTGAGCGCGAGGATGACCTGCTTGCAGTTGTTGACGCCTTTCATCTGGTTGCCTTGGGTCTGGACCATCGTGAAGGCGGGCACGGCCAAGCTCGCGAGAATCGCGATGATCGTGATCACCACCAACAGCTCGATCAGAGTGAAGGCTTGGTTTCGTTTCGTTTTCATTATGTGGGTATGTTTTTGGTTGGGTATGATGTTATTAGGACACCGGAATTAATTCGGCACCCATGGATTAGACCCAACCATGCGCTGAAATGCGAGAAAAAAATGTCACCTTTCGAGGCACGGCCGCAAAGTCATCAAAAGTGCTACGCATGGGGCAGGGGATCGCCTGCAAACCCAGGCACAAAAAAGCCGCCGGATGGCGTGCATCCGGCGGCGTGGTAACTCTCTAGATTTTATGACCGATCACAGCCCCGCAGGCGGCAGGCTGGCGGGAACTCCTTGAACACCAGCAAGAGGCGGTGGCATGCCATTCACGGTGGGCGGTGGTGCCTCTCTGAGGGGCCCGATGGGGTCGTTAATGACAGCGTTGCCAAAAACCACCGGCAATATGCGCTGCGGCATGCCTTCGGAGGCCTGGGTAAACAGGTTCATGCCACCAGTCATAATCTGGGGGCCCACCATGCCTTTTTGACCCGCCAGAGCCTCCACCGCGACGCTGCCATCATTGCGGCCAATGATGATCTTACCACCCGACCAGGCGCGACCGGGAGCGATCTGACCTGCGGCATCCGCATTCCAAAGCGGAGGCCAGCTGAGGGAGGCGGTGTTTTCATACACGAGGGGCATGTTGCCCTCCGCAGTGTCCGTCTGTCCGGCCGTCATGGCCCAGTGGTTTTCACCGGGCATCAAGGCATTGCCGCAGTTGGGGCGCTGACCGATGTTGCCATCCGGAGTGAATCCGGCGGGGCAGCCGAAGATGCGCTCATCCGTCACGATCTTTTCCTGGATCATGAGCCGGAAGGCGTCATTGGCGTTCTGTGCGAGGCTCCCTGTCAGCGGATTGGACACCGAGTCGGGATACTGGCTGTTGTGGTCCTTTGAGAACAGTTTCATCGCGAGGATGATCTGTCTGGCGTTGTTGACACCGCGTGTCTGATTGGCCAGTCTCTGGATGAGGTTGTAGGTGGGCACCGCCAATCCCGCGAGAATCGCGATGATTGTGATCACCACCAACAACTCGATCAGAGTGAAGGCGTGGTTTCGTTTCGTTTTCATTTTATGCGTTTGTTTATCTTTGCTTTATTATGTTATGTGAATAACGGAATATTCCGCTATCCACCGCCATTAGACCCAAACGCGGGCTGAAATACGAGACAAGAATTGTGCCGTCCGTGGCATGGCGGCAGGCGTAAGGAAAATCTACGCCAGGGCCAGAAGCGTCACCTTGAGCTCCTGGCAGAGCCTGAACACTTCCTCCCGCCCGAGCAGCAGGGTCATGCCTGCCTCCACGGCGATCAAGTCCACCCCGGCAGCCGCTGCCGTGCGGATCGTCTCCGGTCCCACCACGGGCACATCAAAGCGCATGTCCTGATTCGGCTTCGAAACCTTCACCATCGTCGCGCCGCCACGGCCCAGGCTACCGCCGCGCTTGACGGCCTCGTTGGTGCCTTCAAAGGCCTCCACGGCCAGCACCGTGCCGTTCTTCACCACCACCGTCTGGCCGATGTCCAGCCGGCTGCTTTCCTTGGCAATTTTGAAGCCATACTCAGCATCCTCCTGCCGCCGTTTTTTGATCTGCGGTCCCGCCACATGACCGCGGCCGGGCATCAGGTCTTCGAGAAAAGTCGTCGCAGGCAGCAGCGTGATGCCGTCCTTCGCCAGTTCATTGGCGATCCCACCAAACAGCGTCTCCGCATTCCGCTGCTTCAGCTTCGCCATCATGATCAGCGTGCGGAAGTCCGGGCGCAGATCGAAGAGATTCTTCGGCGCGATCTGCCCCACCATCACCGTCTGCGTCACGCCCTGCTTTTTGAAAAAGGAAATCATCTTCCCCAGCTGCCCCACGCGAAACCACTCAATGGCATCCACCAGGCCTGCCAGCTCCGGCTTCGTCTCATTCGTAAACGCCGCCGCCACCAGCTTCTTCACCCCAGCCTTCCGCGCCGCAGCCACAAAGGTTTCCGGATAGATGCCGTTTCCAGCAATGAGGGCGATGGTGTCGAGGTTCGGGGCGGTCATACGGACAGCGCCTACGCTATGGCGGGGGCTCCAGGGAGCGCAATGGCGAAAGAAGGACGGAAAGGATCGAAAAGACTCCTGCTCGCAGTTTGGTCTTGTCCTTTGCGTCCTTTCTCTCTCTCTTCTGCCCGCGCTCGTATGACGCCATTTCCGGTCAATCCACCAAATCAGCCCGTCGGCTTGTCCTTGCTCAAGGCTCGAATCCGGGAGCTGATTCTCCACGTGCAGGTGCTGGGCTTTGTGCGGGGTCTCATGACCTGGCTGTGTGTCAGCGTGCTAAGGCAGCAGTTTGAAATCTCGGTCAAGGTTCCAGCATTGAAAGCTCCTGTGATGCTCCGTGCGGGAGGGTCGGACATCGAGGTCTTCAAGAAAATTTTCATCGACCGCGAGTACCGCCTGCCATTCGATGCCCGCCCAGGCACCATCCTGGATCTCGGGGCCAACACCGGGCTGGCCTCACTCTACTTTCGCACCCAGTTTCCAGAGGCGCAAATCGTCGCCGTCGAACCTGATCCGGCCAATTTCGCCATGCTGCAGCGGCACCTCGGGGCGCTGCCGGGTGTGGAGATCATCCAGGCCGCCGTGTGGAGTCACGATGGGGAGATCACCCTCACGGACCCGGGCATCGGTTCCTGGGCCATGCGGGTGGAGGAGTCATCGCAGTCAGCCGGCAGCCAGTGTCAGGTGGCCGCCCTTTCCATGCCTTCACTGCTCAAGCATTTCCCTCAGAGTCGTGTGGACCTGCTCAAGATGGATGTGGAAGGCGCGGAGAAGGAGGTCTTTGAGTCCAGCGCCGCATGGATTGAAAACATCGACGCCATTGTCATTGAACTGCATGACCGCTACAAGCCCGGCTGCAGCCGCGCCTTTTTCACTTCCATCGCCACGCTGCCGTTTGAGCAATGGATCGGCGAAAACCTCTACGTCTGGCGGGTCTCAGCATAAACTTCTCATACTGCCCCATGAATGCGGTAGGTCAGGCGCATTCGAGCATAGGGCGCACTCTTGCTTTTGGCAGGCGGCGTCCCGCTTTGGCAAAATCACTGACGACTCCGTCCACCACCTCGCAAAGTTCCTCATAGAGCTTCACGGGATCATCACCATGGATGCCGGTGATCAAATCGGGGCAATGACCGATGTAAACCCCGTCCTTGGCGCTCCAATCGACCCATTTGTGATATTTGTCGGCGGTTTTCATTGCCCTCACAGCTTAAACTTCTCACACTGCCCCATGAACTTGCGTGGATTATCCCACGCCACTCTCTGAATCATCTCAGTCGTCCACCCACGCTGCCTCATGGCCTGCATGGTCTTCGGCACGGCGAGGGGATCACTGATGCCCCAGTCGCAGGCGCTGTTCATCCAGATTTGTTCGGCGTGGCGCTGCTCCAGCATGTCGATGGCGCGGTTCGGGGTGCACTTGCTTTCAGGATACAGCGTGATGCCGGCCCAGAAGCCGTGATCCAAAACGTGGTCGATGGTGTGCTCTTCGACGTGGTCGATGATGACGCGCTCGGGCTTGATCTTGGGGAAGTTTTTCAGCGCTTCGACGATCAGGCGCGTGCCCTTGAGCTTGTCCTCAAGATGGGGCGTGTGAATGAGCACCAGCGCATCGTAATCCTGCGCCACCTGCACATGCTGCTCGAAGATTTTCAGCTCATTGCGGCTATTCTTGTTCAGGCCGATCTCGCCAATGCCCAGCACGCCCGGTTTGTCGATGAACTGCGGGATCAGCGCGATGACGTCGTCCGCCAGTTTGATATCCTCCGCTTCTTTCGGATTGATGCACAGCCAGGAGTAATGCTGGATGCCAAACTTCGCGGCACGCTTCGGCTCATACTCGGTGATCTGGCGGAAGTAGTCATAGAAGCCTTCGGCGCTGGCGCGGTCATAGCCGGCCCAGAACGCAGGCTCGCAGATCGCCTGGCAGCCGGCGATGGCCATGCGCTCATAGTCATCCGTGGTGCGGCTGACCATGTGGCCGTGGGGCTCGATGTAATTCATGGGGGCGGTGGTGGGCGATGGTTTCCGGTTGTCTGGCGGCAATCACAAACGACTGCCAGCAACGACAAACCTCATTTCTTATACGCTCCAATCGCGCCCTGCATTGCCGCTTTCTCCACGGGCTCCACACTCGGATCGCTGAAACTCAGGAGCACATCGCGCGCGCGCTGGGGCTGATCCTGGGAAAGGAGCGCGATGGCGTTTTTCAGCGCCTGGACGCGAAAGTCGCCTTCCTGCCCGGCGCGCTGCACGCGGTCGAGAAAGGCGGCGAGGTCGATGAGCTTAGAACGCGAGTCCATGAAGCCCAGATCGACCAGATTGACTTGGGTTGGGGGTGTCCAATCAGGCATGCAGAGAATGTAGGCACGCCATGCACCATCGCAACCGCTGGATCGTTGCGCTGTCGATTCTGCATGCCATGGTGGGAGGCTCATGCCCGACCTCACCCCTGACGAACTGAGCCGCTACGCGCGGCATTTGGCGATCCCCGAATTCGGGATCGAGGGCCAGCGCAAGCTGCGGGCGGCACGCGTGCTGTGCATCGGGGCAGGGGGCCTGGGCTCTCCCATCACGATGTATCTGGCGGCGGCAGGCATCGGCGGACTCGGCTTGGTGGACCCGGATGTGGTGGAGATCACCAACCTGCAGCGGCAGATTCTCTTCGGGCAGAAGGACCTCGGGCGCAAGAAGCTGGACGCCGCACGTGACCGGCTGGCGGACATCAATCCGCATGTGGACATCCAGGTTTACCCGGAGCTTTTCACCGCGGCGAATGCCATGAAGATCGCGGCAGACTACGATGTCATCATTGATGGCACGGACAATTTCTCCACGCGCTACCTCAGCAACGATGTGGCCGTGTGGCTGCGAAAGCCGAATGTGTATGGCAGCATCCTGCGCTTTGACGGGCAGGTGGGCGTGTTTGCGCCGCATCTCGGTGCCCCATGCTACCGCTGCATGTGCCCGCAGCCCCCGCCTCCGGGCATGGTCCCCTCCTGTGCGGAGGGCGGCGTGCTCGGCGTGCTGCCGGGTCTCATCGGCACCATGCAGGCGCTGGAGGCTATCAAGCTCATCACCGGCATCGGCCAGCCGCTCCTTGGAAAACTGATGCACGTGGACACCCTCAGCATGCGCTTCCGCACGCTGACCCTGCGCCGTGACCCGGGCTGCCCCGTGTGCGGCGACAATCCGACCATCACCGAACCCATCGATTACCAAGGCTTCTGCGGCATCACCGCCGCCGCCCCTCCAGATGTTCCCACCATGACCGTTCACGAACTCAAAGAACTCCGCGAAGCCGGAGACAATCATTTCCTGCTGGATGTGCGCGAGCCGCACGAGCAAAGCATCTCACGCATCTCAGGCGCGGTGCTCATTCCCTTGGGCGAACTCGGAACCCGCACCGCCGAGCTGCCGCGCGACAGGCGCATCCTCGTTCACTGCAAGAGCGGCGGTCGCAGCGCGCGTGCCGTCAGCCTGCTGCGTGATCAGGGCTTTGAAAACGTCTGGAACATCTCCGGCGGCATCATCGCCTGGGCGCGTGAAATTGACCCCTCCATGGCTGAATACTGATGCAAAACGAAACCCAATGGCTCAATGATTTTCTGCCGCTGATGCGCTGCCCGGACACGCACCAGCCCCTGCGCCGCGCGACGACGGAGGAGTGCGCCGCCAACAAGGTGGTGGCCGCTCTGGCGACCGCAGATGGAACGCGGGTCTTTGTGATCGACAACGGGATTCCGATCCTTCTGCCGAGGTCGTAGCTCCTTCTCGGAGAGAACTCGGCGGCCGCAGTCCAAAAGATGAGGTTGCGCAGGTGAATTCTTTTTGGGGCGTGGATGCAATGAACTGCCGCTTTAGAGTATTTGCTGGTATGCGTGCACCATCTGCCCCGTTGAAAGCGGTGGCTGATTTCGTTCCTCACTTGCACGACAGCAGTCCGAATGGCGGCTCCTTCCCGCTGGCTGACTTGCGCCACGTTGCGGCAGGTCAGGCGTTTTGCAGGATCTTGCTGCTGAAGCGGGTGCTGTGCGGGGCGTAGAGCTTGTGGCCGAGGGCTAGGTAGCTTTCGCGCAGGTGGTCGCGGTGCTCGTTGATCACCTGCAGCCAGGGACTGCGCCGCACGGCGAAGGCGGGCTCTGCGGCGAGGTTGGCGAGATCCTGATCGCGGCCCAGAATTTGGCCGAGGCGTCTGGCGCGGCGGATGCGGCGCTCCGCACCGCGCAGATGCGAGAGCACCAGGGTTTGAAAATACAGATCCTTCACGCGGTGCCGCCAGCGGTGCAGGGTGCATTTGTCCTTGGTCTCACAGGCCTGCTTCATGAGCTGGCGGCCTTTGCGGTAGCAGCGGGCGTGCTCTTCGAGGATCTGCTCTGCGGAAAGCGACTGGATGCAGGTGCTGTCGATGAGCTGGCCCACGGCATAAAGCTGATGATGAAGATCCGAGGCAGGCGGGACTTTGAGCGGCTGGCCGAGAAGCTGCGGACGGTGCTTGGGCGCGAGGTGAAAACGACGTGTCAGTTTGTCGATGAGCTTGCTCTGCACCACGTACTCGCGATTTCCTGCGCAGGCGTTTTTGACGGCGCGCAGGTGCTGCCGCATGGCCTGCAGCGTGTGCTTTTCGATGCCCGGAATTGCCAGGCGGAGCAGGGCCATCATCTTCTTCACACGCAGGCGCAGTTGGTGCGTGGCGCTCTCTTCATGGATGGACATTCTGAGCACATCCTCCTGAGCGCGCTCGCAGAGCTGATGCAGCAAACGCTTCAACTTCCGGCCCGAAAGGCCCTCGGAGTCATGGCGTAGTCTCATGAGCATGTATTGAGCCGCGCATCATGGCGGACGGCAAGAAAGAGTTTTTCACATTCGTCAGACAAGACTGGCAACAACTCCGCCAAACCTGCGATTTAACTGAGTGACTCCAATAGCTCGAACCAGTGAGATTGTCGTTACATCGGGGTTTTTCCGCCCACCCGGGAAGGAGATGGTGAAAACTTTCGTTGATTCGCGTGCCTCCGATGCCAGCGTGCATCCGTAACCTTTTTTCTCAACCCCAATACTCCCCACCATGGCCAGCGAAGCAGTCCTCACCCTTACCGAAGCAAATTTTGAATCTGAAGTCACCTCTTCCACCGTGCCGGTGCTCGTGGATTTCTGGGCTGAATGGTGCGGCCCATGCCGCATGCTGGGACCGATCCTGGACGATCTGGCCAAAGAGCAGGGCGACAAGGTGAAGATCGGCAAGGTGAACGTGGATGAGTCCCCGAATCTGGCCACCCAGTTCAGTGTGCGCTCCATTCCGATGATGGTGTTTTTCAAGGACGGCAAAGCCGTGGAAACCGTCGTGGGTGTGCAGTCCAAAGACGCCCTGACCAAGCGCCTTGCCGCGCTGGCTTGAGTGATGGTTGACTGACTCCTTTTGAAGCAGCCGCTGGATGACTCCGGCGGCTGTTTTTTTGTGTCTGCGCCAGGGCAGAAAAAAGGGAGGCGCGGATGAAAACCCACGTCTCCCTGATGGTTGATTCAGATGAGGCTACTCGTCGCCAAAGGAAATGCCAATGGCGCGGGAGGCGCGGACGATTTCGCTGTCTTTGCTGACGAGGCGAAGCTGATGTACGGCTTCCTCGATGGGCACGTCACCGACCTGATACTGCTGGTAGCTGACCATGCGGCCAAAGTTGCCCTGGGAGATGAGGTCCACGGCCTTGGCTCCGAAGCGAACGCCGAGGATGCGATCCAGCGCCGTGGGGGCCCCACCGCGCTGAAGATGGCCGAGGGTGCAGGAGCGGGTTTCCTTGCCGGTGTCTTTTTCGATCTGCCGCGCCACGTAGTCGCCGATGCCGCCAAGGCGGTCTTCGCCCTTGGCACCGACTTTTTCCTTGGTGAGGAGTTCGCCGGATTCCATGCGTGCACCTTCTGCGACGACGACGAGGGTGCTGTGGCGGCCTGCGGCATCGCGTTTGCGAATGGCCTTGGCCACGTGATCAAGGTGGAAGGGGATTTCTGGCAGCAGGATCACATCCGCGCCGCCGGCCATGCCGCCGTAAAGGGCGATCCAGCCTGCATGGCGTCCCATGACTTCCAGCACGATCACGCGCTTGTGACTTTCTGCGGTGGTGTGCAGGCGGTCCAGCGCATCCACCACGGTGGCCACGGCGGAATCAAAACCGAAGGAGGTGGCGGTGGCCTGGATGTCGTTGTCGATGGTCTTCGGCACGCCGATGATCGGAATGCCCATCTGGTACAACTGCAGGCCGGTGGTGAGGCTGCCGTCTCCGCCGACGACGATCAGCGCGCCGACTTCGAGATGGCGGAGTGTGTTCTTGGCTTTCTCGACGATTTCTGTGGGCACCTGGGAGACATTGCCCTCGCCGACTTTGGCGACGAAGTGGCCTTTGTTGGTGGTGCCGAGAATGGTGCCACCGAGCTTCATGATCCCGATGGTTTTTTCGGGACTGAGCATCATGTAGTCGCCCGGAGGGAGCAGGCCTTCAAAGCCATCGCGGAAGCCCACGACTTCCCAGCCGAGGGTGGTGGCGGCGCCGACGACGCCGTGGATGACTGCATTGAGTCCGGGGCAGTCGCCGCCGCTGTTGAGAATACCGATGCGCATGAGATTAGAAGGGGGGGAGGGGGTTGGTTGTTGAACGGGACGGAAAAGACTCCGTGAAAATTCAGAACTGATCCAGCATCTGGCGCTTGTCCGTGATGGGACGGCCTGCGGCCAGCCAGCGGTCATAGGCGGCCCAGCCCTGGTGCAGCAGTGTGCGTGCCTCTTCAAAGGGGCTGGCGGAACCGATCACAACGACGACCATGCGGTGGCGGTAGATGAGGCTGGTGTTGTCCGCCTGCACCTGCACCGTCGGGGGCTTCTCAGCGGAGATGACGACGCAGCCGCCGGAGCGTGCGGTGTTGCCGGTTTTGATGCCGTCGATGCGGTCCACGCCGAGCAGTTGATTGGTGTTGCTCAGCGCCATGGTGAGCGACTGCCCGGCACGATAGATCGTGATGCTGCGGCTGGCCTGATTGGTGTAGAAACGCATGGCAGGCCGTGACACGGCGTAGATGGCCAGGCGTGAGATGTCCGCCGCGCAGGAATAGGGCATGGGGCGGGAGTTTTCCAAGCCGTGGGGATTGGTGAAGCGGGTGGCGCGTGCGCCTTCGCGCTTGGCGAGCTGGTTCATCTGCTTGACGAACTCCTCCATGGGATGTCCGGCGCGGCCGAGGCGTGAGAGGTGGTCCTTCCCGACGAAGTCGCCGAGAGTGATGGCGGCAACGTCGTCACTGCCCATCATGGTGGCGTAGATGAGGTCACGCAGCGTCACCTGGTCTCCGGCCTGCAGGCCGATGCTGCTGGCGGCAGTCATCTGGAAGGCGTAGGCAGGGACGGTGGCGAGCACGCCGACGCCGACCTTGGAGGCCTCCGCCCAATCGAGCGTGACCATGGCGGTGGCGATCTTGGCAAGGCCGCCGACGGGGCGCTTCGACTGCGCGTCTGCGGCGACATGGACTTTTTTATTGAAGGCATCGACGACCAACACGGCTGACTGCGCCTGCAGGGCAGCACCACCGGTGACGAACGAGAAACAGATGCCAAGGATCAATGCGCGGGAGCTTAACCACGCCATGCTGGGGGAAAACATAGACGTGTGATGTTTAACTGTCTGAACCATTATCGCAACCGTGGATTTCCCCCGATCATTTTCTAATTTGACGCTGGCGCTGGAGAAATTCATGCTCCGCCCCTCCCATGGCAACACTCCAGCAGCAGGCTCTCGCCCTCATCCAAACCTATTACTCCACCTTCAATTCCGGCGACCGGGAGGCATTCCTGGCCCTGCTGACGGATGACGTGGTGCACGACATCAACCAGGGCGGCGCGGAGACCGGGCGCGCGGCGTTTCGCACGTTTCTTGAGCGCATGGACCGCTGCTACCGTGAGCAGGTGTGTGATCTCGTGGTATTCGCTAATGAAGACGGCACCCGCGGTGCGGCGGAGTTTTACATCGAGGGCGAATACCTCTCCACCGACGAGGGCCTGCCCCCTGCCGCAGGCCAGCGCTACAGGCTGCGCGTGGGTGCCTTCTTCGATCTCCAGGACGGAAAGGTCCGGCGCGTGACCAACTACTACAACTTGGAAGAATGGCTCCGCCAGGTGGGCGCTTAAAAAATGTACGATGGGCACTCATGCCCGTCGGCCAGCGCTCTCATTCGCCCCGCTGTTCACGCTCAACACCAAGTGCGTTTCGGAGAACAGCGCTGGGGTCTGTGCAGGCTTTGGACGTTGCGGCAACGCTGATCGACGGGCAGGAATCGTAGCGCAGCGAAGATAGCCAGCCGCAGGCTGCCCGGAGGGCGAATGCGAGCGCTGATCAAAGAAAAAGGGGGATCATCTTGATCCCCCCTTTGGTTTGATAATGAGTGGCGGGATCTGGATGATCCCTCTCCTGTCGAACGTCGGGTCTTACTTCTCGAAGAAGGAGGACTCTTCGCGGTCGCCCACTTTGAGGTAACGGTAATACACTTCAAGCTGGAGGGTGCAGAGGCACTGGCGGTAGATGGGGTCTGCGGCGTCACCGGCGGGCCAGTTCGGGCGGCCGGCCTTGAAGGCTCCGTCAGACTGCTGGGCTCCGAGGATCTGCGGGAGGAACTGCTGGTTGTAGAATTTCCAGTCTTCACCGCCCTGCTGGAAGAAGGTCTGGGTGTAGTAGTACCAGCAGTAAAGATTGCAGTTTTTGTTCCAGTCGAGCGGCTCGGCGGTGAGGAAGTCGCGCAGGAATTTGATGCCCTTCTTGATGGCGGTGGTCTTGCCCTTGGCCATGGTCTGGAGGCCGAGGATGCCGACGCCGGAGAGGCTCCACTGATTGTAGTGGGCGTCACGATTCGGGCCGCCGAAGCCGCCGTCCTTGGTCTGCATTTTTTCAAGGTAGTCGGTCATCTTGCCGATGCAGCTGTGCAGGCCGTCGATCTTCAGACCGGTGTTCTTGGCGGCTTTGAGCGCCTGGAACTGCCAGCCGACCACGGAAAGGTCAGCGCCGGCGGCCTTGTTGTAGACGATCTGCTCCTTGCCGCCGTAGGCCCAGGCACCTGCCGGGGTCTGGTTTTCGATGATGACTTTCACGCCTTTTTCGAAGGCTTCGCGCATGCCGGGGAGGCTCTTGCTGCCGAGACGGGCGAGGGTGTACATTTCGCCCAGGGCGTAGGTGGCGATGCCGTGCTCGTAAGTGCCTGCGCCGCCTTTGCCGCCGGCGGCTTCGCCCTTCCAGCCTGTTTCAGAGAAGATGCCGTAAGGGTTCTTTTTTCCGGCTTCGATGAGGAACATGATGCCCTTCATGACGTTTTCACCGTAGAAGGGGGACTCGGGCGTTTCGCAGCGGCCGAGGAAGCAGAGCAGTGCCAGACCGGTGTAGGCGCACCTGTTGCTTTTGCCCCAGGAGCCGTCGGCGTTCTGCTTGGTCTTGAGCCATTCCAGAGAGGCGCTCACGGCAGCCTCACACTCGGGGGAGCCGCCGTTTTGACGGAGCTTTTCAAGTCGTTCCTGGGTGGAGCAGCGGCTGCGCATGGAGGGTGGCAGGGTGACGAAACCGCCTGCGGCTCCGAGTCCCTGACCTTTGCCAAAGCCGCCACCGGCTCCGCCCATGCCGAAACCGCCTGCACCGCCGAGGGCGCCGCCGCCCATCATCGCGCTGACGTCGGGCATGTCGAGCGAGTCTGGGGGAGCCTCAGGCAGGCTGATGGCTGAATTCATGCTCGTGCTGACGAGCTTCTTCATCGGCATGGTCTTGTTGATGGAGCTGCGCTTCTTCTGCTGCACCTTGTGCTGCAGATCCGCACTGGCCTTTGCGCCCTGTGCGGTGCCGCCACCGGGGAGGAAGTCCACCTGCTTGTCCATGACACCGCTTTGGAAGACGATGAACAGGGCGAGCACGCCGAGACCGGCGTGGATCAAAATACTGAGGAGCAGGGAGCTGGCACCGGCCTTGAGCCAGAGCTGCACGAACTTGTTTGGCGGCTTGCCCACTTCGATGTGGGTGAGTGCTGGCGGGTGATAGATCTGGCCTTCGACGTGCTCGGCCACGACGGCTTCACCGGCATCATCGGTCGGAACGGCGGTTGCCACGGCCACGCTCGGGGCGGGCATCACGGGGGCAGCACCGGAAGGAGCTGGCATCGAGGGGGCCACGGCGGCAGGCACGGGCATGGCCACGGGGACGGCAGCGCTGGCGGGCTTGGGGGCCGGAGCGGCGGTGGGAACGGTGCCGGTGGAAGGAGCGGGAGGCGGCATCATGGCCGGCATGGGCATCTGCGGCATGTAGCCGGGGGGGTAGCCGGGCATCTGCGGCGGGTAGCCCTGCGGCATCGGATAGCCAGGCGGATAACCAGGCATCTGCTGTGGGTAGCCCTGCGGCGCTGGATAGCCCTGAGGATAGCCCGGCATCTGTGGCGGGTAGCCCTGCGGCATCGGGTAACCTGGAGGATAGCCCGGCGGCATCTGCGGCGGGTAGCCCTGCGGTGGGTAACCTTGGGGATACCCCTGCGGCAGCGGTTGTGTGACACCAGGAGGTGGTGGCTGCTGCGGATTCTGAGGATTCTGCGGGTTACCAGGCTGCGACGGATTCATTTCAATAAAAACTGTTGAGTCTTATGTATATACACGGGGGCCAGCGCTTCCGACAAGATGAATTTACAGGTCACGTGAACGAACTGTGTGGGCGCGCTGAAGAGGAAACGCCCCGGGTGGCCGATTCTTAGCCGACAAGACCGCCGATGGGCACCGTTTGAAGCCGCCGAAGGATGCCCACCGAACGCGAATTGTCATTTGCACGACGGGCCTCTTCCGATAGGATGCCGGACCCCGATCTCACATGAAAACCGCCTCGTTCATCCTCTGCGCCGCCGCCCTCGTCCTCGCCTCCACTTCCTGTGGAAAGCACTCCTGGAAGGAAACCCAGGTGCTGCACGAAGGCATGCACAAGGCGCACGACGAAGGCCATGGCGAGTCCCACGCCAAGGAAGCCGAGCACGGCGAGAAAAAGGCCCACTAAAACTCCTGCATGCGCCGCTACGCCTTCATCGGGCTGCTTGTTCTGGTGATGGTAGCGACCAGTTGTGTGATGCTGCGTACCTGCTGGGCACGCCTGTCTCCCGCCATTGCCTCCGCCGGCGGCAAGGCTTTGCACATCCGGCTGCCGGATGATGGGAAGACGCACCTGCAAAAGGACCTGCGCTGGGCGGCGGATCAGCTCGGCACCTCCACCGGCACGCTGGGCAGCCACGGCTGCCTGGTATCCAGCGTGGCCATGGCCTGCTCTGACCTCGGCGTGGAGCTCACGCCCAAGGAACTCAACGAGCGCCTGAAGAAAGCCGATGGCTTCCAGCCGCAGGGCTGGGTGGTGTGGAACGCCATCCCCCGCGTGACCGACAAGCAGCTCGCCGCCGATTACCATCCCGCCGCCAGCCATGCCGTGATGGACGCGGCCCTGGAACGCGGCGCCTACCCCGTGGTGAAGTACTTCCTCCTCGGCGGCATCCAGCACTGGTGCGTGATCGTCGGCAAAGACGGCCTCGAATACCTCGCCCGCGATCCCCTGCGGGACGACGAAAAACCCGTAAAGCTCTCCGAACTGACCGCCAAGGTCTACGCCGTGCGTGTGATCCGGCGGGTGGAGTGAGTCTTTGAGCGGTGCTTCATAGGACCGACTCAAGAGACTTCAACTATTTCAACCATTTCAACGGGGGGTGGTGTGTCTCCGGCCAAGCAGAGGTCGCAGACTTCAACGATTTCAACGATTTCAACGGGGGGTGGGAGAAGACCCGCGAGCGCCCGCCCCCTGCAGGATTCCATCCTCGCGGGCTGCCTCGGCTCCACTCGCTGCGGGATCGCCTGAACTCGGCTTTCATGCGGGTGCTCTGCGCCGCTGCTTCGGCGAAGGGTTGGACATGGATCAGTCATGGATCTTTCAAAGGCTTTGCTCTCTGGAGGGGAGGGAACCATGATCCTGTCCAACTTCTCCTGTGGAGCTATGCAAATCATGGGGAAGAGGCTGGATGAAACGGGCCGGTGCTCCTCAAGCAGTCTGTCATGCAGGGCGCTCAGTGAAGATGGTAGATCATGGCAGGGAGCGCCGACATTTTGTCGGTCTCTGGACGAACGTCCCTTATGCCTGGAGACTGAAGAAGCCGGGAGGGCGGCCTGTACCTCTGGGGGGCAGCGCCGGAGCCGACAAAATGTCCGCGCTCCCAGTACAGGCTGCCGCGCTGCGCCAAGTTCCCGCAATCTCCAAACCCCACTCTGACAGGCCTGAATCAAGGGTCATTCCATCATCTCCTCAAAGCCCCCAAAGCATGAGTCGCCGCCGCGTGATGGCATATACACCACCCCCCGTTGACATCGTTGAAAGGGTTGAAGTCTGCCGAGGACGGGAGGGGCTGCGGTAGTGCAAGCCTCCGGCTTGCCGGGAAACCGCACGGCGCGTGGGCGCGGAGCGGATTTGAATTTGGAGCTGCGAAGGACAGGCTGTTCCTCGCTATGCGACCGCATTGATTGATTCGTTTCGCTCACCCTTCGGGCAGCCTACGGCGGTCTACCTCCGCTACGCTTCGGTTCCAAATGAGCGCGGTTAGTGCGGCTGCCAGGAGTGCCGATTGTCCTCCCACGTCTTGGGATCGCGGTCCGGGCCGGAGGAGTAGATGATGATCTCAGCCTGCAGCATGGCAGTTTGGTGCTCCGATCCAACTTCGGGATTCGCGACCCTCCCGTCATTTGTCGAGTTCCGAATCTAGGTGAGGCCTCGTCTCGAACTCATCACCCTGCGGGTGAAGCTGCGGGCTTGGTTGCGGCGCTGGCTCCATTGCCTTTGAAAACAGGGGCTTACCACGCTAGTCGCCCAATCGCATGGGCATGCGCTGAATCTGCCACATGGGCGTAAGCGCCTGATGTTTGCCTGCGTACTGATTGCCATGTCTGATCTCTCCGCACTCTCACGCCGTGAACTGCTCTCCCGCATGGGCGGTGGTCTGGGGGCGCTGGGGCTGGCTTCCACGTTGCATGGGGTGCCGCGCACGAACTTTGTGCCGAAGGCGAAGCGGGTGATCCAGCTCTTCATGAACGGCGGGCCGTTTGGGCCGGACTTTTTTGATCCGAAGCCGGGGCTGACGAAGTATGCGGGGCAGAAGCCGGAAGGCGCAGACCTGCGCACGGAGCGGCCCACGGGCGGGCTGCTGGCATCACCGTATGCGTTTTCAAAGCATGGGCAGAGCGGGCTGGAGATCAGCGAGCTGCTGCCGAATCTGGCGCAGCATGCGGATGAGCTGTGCGTGCTGCGCTCATGCCACACGGACAATCCGAATCACGGCCCAGCGCTGCTGCTGATGAACAATGGCACGATGACGGAGCGTGTGCCGAGCATGGGCTCGTGGCTGAGCTACGGCCTGGGCAATGAGAATGCGAACCTGCCTTCCTTCGTGGTGCTGTGCCCCGGCAAGCCGGTGCGGTTTTCGGTGCTGTGGACGAGTGCGTTTCTGCCGGCGCAGCATCAGGGCGTGTACATCAATCACTCCAATCTGGAGCCGCAGAAGATGATCCCGTGGCTGACGAATGAGAAGCTGGGCAAGCTGGATCAACGCAGGCAGATTGATCTGATGCAGACGCTGAATGCGGAGCATCTCGCGGCGCGCGGCGGTGCGGATGTGGCGCTAAACGGTCGCATCCAGGCGATGGAGACGGCCTACCGCATGCAGTCGGCGGCGACGGATGCCTTTGATGTGAATCTTGAGCCACCGAAGGTGCGCGAGATGTATGGCAAAAGCCATTTCTCCAACGGCTGCCTGATGGCGAGACGGTTGGTGGAGCGTGGCGTACGCTACGTGCAGTTGTACTATGGCAACGGTCAGCCGTGGGACACGCACTCGAAGCATGATGAGCAGACGCGCAAGCTGGGGGCGGACATCGACCGGCCCATCGCGGCGCTGATCGGAGATCTCAAACAGCGCGGCATGCTGGAAGACACGCTGATTGTGTGGGGTGGTGAGTTTGGCCGTACGCCGGTGAGTGAGAACGGCAACGGGCGGGATCACAATCCGCATGGCTTCTCCATGTTCTTTGCCGGTGGCGGTGTGCGCGGTGGCACGGCCTATGGCGAGAGCGATGAGTTTGGATTCAAAGCGGCGGTGGACAAGATGCACGTGCATGACGTGCACGCGACGATCCTGCACCTGCTGGGCATGGACCATGAGAAGCTGACGTATCGCTATGCGGGACGTGATTACCGTCTGACGGATGTGCACGGACGGGTGCCGCAGGCGATCGTGGGGTGAGGGGCTGGATGCTGGATGCTGGATGCTGGATGCTGGGTCGCGATGAAGGCACCAGCTCTCACGTAGGCGCGGCAGCGTCTTGGAACCGGAGCGAAGCGGAGGTAGACAGCTGAAGGCTGCCGAAGGGTGAGCACAGCGAATCAGTGCGTGCGGCAAGCCTGGGCGCGACGCCGCTTTTCGCAGGCCGGACGGCGCTCTAAGTCCAAAGAAAATTCATCACCCCGCGAAAGCGGTGCCGCCGATGCAGGCTTGCGCCGTGCATCTCTGTCATCGCAGTCCAAGACGCTCGCGCGCACTTGCAGGCACCAGCATCAGTCGCTGACTCACGCCCTGGACTTGTCCGTCTTGAAGCGGTTCCAGAAGGAGGGCTTGGCGGGAATGGCGCGACGGATTTCCACGGTGGGCTTCTTGGTGACCGTGGGGGGCGGTGGGGACTTGGGTTTGTCCGCTGCTTTTTCGGGCTGCGCGGGGGCTGGCGTGGCAGGCGGTGCGTCGGCGGGGCCGTAGAGTTCGCGTGTTTTTTGGTGCAGCATTTCGGCCTCGGCGGCACGCTGCATGGAATCACGGATGCTGGAGGGGACGGCGCTTTCGGTGAGCGGTGGCAGCAGCGGATTGGGTCCGGCGGCCCAGGTGCCGAGCGTGGGCATCATCGAGGCGATTTCGTTCTGATTGTTCACCTTGTGCAGACCGATGACTCGGAGAGATGTACCAAAGAGGTAGAAGATGGTGCTGTCATCGAGACCTTCGACCATGCTGCCGCCGCGCTGGAGGATGGGGCTGCCACGCAGGATGATTTCACCCTCACTGATGAAGGCTTCCTGGCAGAGGGCCTTGGCGGGCTCGCTGAAATTCATTTCGATGAAGACCTTGCCACGGGCGCGTGCTTTGAGCGGCTTGCCATCGGACGAGTACTTGAAGACCTGGATCGAATCTGCGGCGATCTTGATGTAAGGCGGGAACTCCAGCTGCTGCGTGGAGATGCTCTTGGCCTCCACGAAACTCATGCTGAGCAGGAAGCTCAAATCAGTGGGAGACTTCACCAGCGAGATGTCTTTTGCTGCGGCCTGAGCCTTGTCGGCAGTGGCTGCGGTATTTAGGCTGGTGCAGCCGACGCAGAGCACGGCGGTCGCCAGCAGGGCGACTGCGGAGCCGGGGTTGAACAGGTAGGAAAGGTTCATCTGCAAGGCTTAGATACACCCAAAGGTGAATTTGCTCATCTTGAAATTATTATAATGTGCCGTCCGAGGGCTGAGCGGGTGGCCTGAGGCGCTCGTAGGTGGAAAACCTGAGGGCGTGGGCATGAGTGGCGTCGGCTGGAAAATCCTCCCGGGCAGTCTCCTGCCATTCGGCGGGATTCACCGTGGGGAAGGGTACATCGCTGCCGAGCGTGGAGTCCACGTGGGTCAGGATCAGACGGTCGGCGCAGTGCATGGCGGCGGCGTAGGCCTCTCCGCCTCCGCAGACAAACAACTCGCTGGCACCACCTGCGGCGGCGACTTGCAGGGCCTCGGCCACGCTGGCCACGACTTCACCAGCAGGCGGGATGTAGACGGGGCTGCGCGTGAGCACCAGGGGGTGGTGATCATCAAACCAGCCGGTCATTTCTTCATAGGTGCGGCGGCCGATGAGCAGCCACTGGCCGCGGGTGATGCAGCGGAAGTGCTCTTTATCCCGTGGCAGGTGCCAGGGCACGCCGGTGCCGGTGGAGATGAAGCCATCCGCTGAAACGGCGGCGATGAGGGTCAGTACCGGATGTGGACTCACTCAGTAAATGGCGGATTCGCCTTCGCACAGCAGGCGCACGCGATTTTCCAGCTGCCGTTCGATGGCGGCTTTGACGAGGCGCTCGGCAGGCTCATGGAGGGGCTCGCCGCCGAGGGGGAAGGTGTCATGATGCATGGGGATCATGGACTGGGCGCCCATCATTTGAAAGGCGTCCAAGGCTTCTTCAGGATTCATGTGCACCTGACGGCCGCTGGGCGCATCGTAGGCACCGATGGGCATGAGCGCGAGATCGATGCTGGCGCGTTTGCCGATCTCCTGAAAGCCGTCAAACATGGCGCTGTCGCCGCAATGAAAGAGGCAGCGCTCGGGGGACTTGATGAGGTAGCCGCCAAACTGACGGTGCGTGTCATGAATCATCCGGGCACCCCAGTGGCGTGCGGGGGTGAGGGTGATGCGCAGATCCCGAAAGGTGGCGCTCTGCCAGGTCTTCAATTCCACGATGCGTCCGAAGCCGCAATTTCGCACCACTTTGCCGACGCCTTCCGGGACGATGATGGGCTGGGCGGCGGCGAGCTTGCGCAGGCTGGGCAGGTGGAGGTGGTCGTAATGAGCGTGCGTGACCAGCACGAGATCGATGGGGGGCAGATCATGCGCCCAGACGCTGGGGTGGCGGACGCGCTTCACCGGGCCGTGCCAGAGCGCCCAGTTGGGATCGATGGCGATGTTCACGCCGCCTATTTGGCAAAAAAAGCCGGCATGCCCAAGCCACGTCACAGCGATTTCGTTGCTGGAGGCTACTGGCAGAAGGCCGAAGTCCTGTCCCGGCTGACGCGGGGCAAACAGGGTGGGGATGAGCACCTCATTGAGGAACTGGATGTTGCGCTTGCGCCAGCCTTCAGTGGGGAGCAGGCCGATGCGGTTTCCCTGCGTTTGAGCTTTGTTGAGCAGGCCGCGCTTTTTGAGAGGGCTGGAGGGGAGGCCAGCCCCGCCGGATGAGGAAGCGGGATCGAAAAGCATGATTGGCTGCTTGAATCTATTGATAATAAATCGCCCAGGCTCTCAAATACAAGAATTAAGTGCAGGATGTTGTGGTGGCAGGGATGACACCCCTGTCCGGGTTCCTTCACGCAAGACCTGCGCCAGATCAGCGGCTTTTCACCGTGCCCAGAGCAGTCACCCACTTGCCTTTGGTGACGATCTTCTGCACCACAAAGCCTGCGCGCTTTCCAGCGGCGAGGCAGGGCTTGGCCTGAGACTTTAGAATGCCGGAGAGCATCAAGATGCCGCCGGGGGCGACGGAGCGCACCATTTGTGGAAAAGCCGACTCCAGAATATCAAAGAAAATATTGGCGGCCACGATGTCCCAAGTCTGCTTGGGCTCCCACTTGAGCACATCGACTTTGGTGAAACGCACTTTGGGGGTGTTGTTGCGCACCGCATTTTCCTGCGAGATTTTCACGGCGGCGGGATCGTAGTCGCAGCCCCAGACGCGGGAGGCGCCGAGTTTATCAGCGGCGATGGCGAGGATACCGCTGCCGCAGCCGAGATCTGCCATGGTCCACTTCTGGCCGGCGGCCTGGCGCACTTCAGCGGCATCGACGAGCAGACGCAGCACGGTGGCGGTGGTGGCATGGTGGCCGGTGCCGAAAGCCATGTCGGCAGGCACGGCGATGATTTCGCGGTTGGGAAATTTGGCGCGGGCCAGCTTCAAATCTGCCTGCGTCTTGGCGGTGCAGATCACAAATTTATCACGCACCTTTACGGGCGGTGGAGTCTGGGATGAATGAGCGGCCCAGTTCTGTGATTTTAACTTGGACACCTCGCCGCCGAATTCTTTCTGGATGGCCTTCGCGCGAGACTGAGCCTCACAATAAACCTCCAGGCGGATCATTTTACGACCAGGGAAATTGGTGATGACGAGAGTGGCGTCCGTGCTCTGCGCGAAACGTGCCTCCCAGGTATCAGCCGAACGTGAAGCAGTGAGTTTGGACCAGACAAACATGAATGTACAATCGTGAGGAGGGAGGTTGCTGGGGCACCAATCAAAGCCTTAAAAGGCCAAGGTTACTTGATGCCATCAATCTTTCGGAGATTGATGGAGCGGGTGACGCGATTCGAACGCGCGACATCTTCCTTGGCAAGGAAGTGCTCTACCACTGAGCTACACCCGCAAATTTTTCGGTTCGTTTTCGGTTCGATCCGGAAAGTTTGAGGGCGAGATTCTGGCGCATGAAAAAGATCCTGCAAGCACAAAGTGCATATGTTGAGAATGTTTTTTTTAAAGCCATGCTGCCACTGTGAATCTTCCTTCCCATACTTGGATCAATGGCCGCATCGTCAGCACTTCTGAAGCGCGCATCTCTCCCTTCGATCATGGCTTTCTGGTAGGTGATGGTGTGTTCGAGACACTCGTGGCACGCCATGGCAAACCCTTCACACCCACGCGGCACTGGCGGCGGCTGGTGGCCTCGTGCCAGGCGATGAACATCGTGCCACCCGAGTTTGAGACTTATGTGAATGCGATGCAGGCGACGATGCAGGCGAATGATCTCACAGATGCGCGCATCCGCGTCACGCTGACGAGTGGTGATGGCCCGCTGGGATCAGATCGTGGTGAGGCACCTGCGACAATGATCGTGGCGACGACACCTCTCAAACCCTGGCCACCCACCGACACCGTGATGACGGTGCCCTGGACGCGCAATGAGCGCAGCGCACTGGCTGGCATCAAATCCACTTCGTATGGCGACAACGTGCGCGCCCTGGCGCTTGCGCACGGGGAAGGGGCAGGGGAGGCGATCTTTGCCAACACCCGTGATGAACTTTGTGAAGGCACGGGCACGAACATCTTCATCGTCAGCGCAGGCGTGGTGAAAACACCGCCGCTGAGCTCCGGCTGTCTGGCAGGCATTACGCGCGGTCTGGTGCTGGAAGCCTGCGCCGCTGCTGGCATTGCCGTGGAGGAAGTCACGCTGCCCATCGAGGCCCTGCATACCTGCGAGGAAGCCTTCCTCACCTCAAGCACGCGTGATGTGCATCCACTGGCGCGCGTTGATCAGCGTGCGATGCCAGGTGTTGATGGTCCCGTGACGCAGCGCGTGGCAAAAGCGTTTCAGGATTTCGTGGCGGGGCGGGATGATCCGTGAATTTCCTGCCGGAAGACGAGTCTTTCAATGTGGCTGCAAGAGGTGATCCCCAACGGTACTCGCAGGCGAGGAAGCAAAAATGATCTCAGTGGACTGTTCGGTGGTTTGGTTTGACCGGATCACATCCCATGCCTTTTTAAGCCATTGCAGCGCTCCGGCTTCATTATTGGTGGTGCCCAGCACATGAGATTTTTGGTCGCCAAATCTCAGGGCAACCACCCAGGTGCCTTCAGGGGTCGCGCTCAGCGTGAAACCATGACAAAAATCAGACGTGATCAAAGCACCGTTAAACCGGTCCGGACCTGCTCCTTCCTGCAAAACGAGATTGCCAGTTTTCCGGTCAACACTCACGCTGCTCATGGCATCCGTCAGGTCGATGAACATGCCGTAGTCCTTCTCGCGAAAGCCTTGGATTGTTTTGCTCATGATGTGATATGCAGGTGCTAAATTGAACCCCGAAAGCGTCAGACTGCGGCGGCGAGCTAGGTGGGTGGGTGGCTTGCAAGTTTTGGGGTTTTGGCGAAGCGCTGGCCGACAGACAAGAGTGTCTTTCGTACTTGGGAAACACGCGCCGCTATCAGTCAGTACGATAGACACTCTTGTCTGTCGGCCAGCGGCACCGAAATCAATTGGCATGTACCGAGTTTCGCACTCCATGTTCGATGGGGAAAGATGAACTTTGCAGGTCATGACTTCGTCCCATACACCTCACCCAGCTTGCGCAGCAGTGATTCGAGCTTCGAATAATAGTCGTCTTCCTTGAGCTTCGCGCGCTGCTCCTTCAAGGTTTTCAATTCACGTTCCAGGGCATCCAGCGTGCTGCGCTGGGCATCGGTGAGCTGCTGTTCTTCGGCGCTTAACACGAGCACCATCTGCGCGGCGCGTGCGCCATCGACGACCATGCCGGTTGGGACGGGCGCGTCTGAGTCGAAGACTTCACTGCGGGTGCCGACGCCGTCGGCGTTATCTTCGAGCAGGGCGTGCTCGGTGGCGAGACGTTCGTCGTTCTCATAGAAGGTGGTGGTGGCTTTGCTGGCGTGGCGGAAGGCCTCCAGCAGAGAGACCTGCTTGTCTTGATCGAGATCCGCCTCGGGCAGTCCGCCGATGGCTTCGGCAAAGAATTCGCCGAAGCGCGCATAGAAGACTTCGTCCGGGCTTTTGGTGGAGGTGATGATGATGCGGTTTTTGCCGGAGAGCGGTTTCAAGAAGCCGCCGCTGGACGAGGCGGTGTGAATCACGGCGATCTCCTGCTTGAGCGGCTTGAGCCAGCCAGCGAGCTGCTTGGCATCAAAGTCCGGGCCTTCCGCGCTGAACTTGGCTTCGCGTCCGTCAAAGGTGCCGTGTCCGATGAGGACGAGCCACAAGGAGTGGGCGGGATCGGAGGCGGTGAGGCGTCTTTCGAGTTCTTCGCTGGTTTTTTCACCACGCACGACTGCCGGGGTGAGACCTGCCTTGGTGCAGGCGTTCGTCCAGGCATCCACCTGCGTTTTGAATTTCTTGCCGTACTCCTCCGTGCCGGGTGCGCCGAGGACGATGACGACATCGAGCTCACGCGGGGCGGCATGCAGCAGCGAGGCGAAGAGGGCGAAGCATGCAGCAAGCCAGAATTTTACACCGCAGAGGTGGGAACGCCGCAGAGATCTTTTTTCTGAATCAAATCTCTGCGGCGTTCCAGACTCTGCGGTGTGTGATCTGTTGAGGGGAGAGCCAAAATGCGAGCTGATCTTCATGCCATGCCTCCCTTTCTGCGCAAAAACCACTCTGTGCCGATGAAAAACAGCAGGGCCAGGAAGATCCATGGCGTATGCCAGAGCGGCGTTGAAAGCGTGACTTCGATAGGCACGCGGATGTTCTTCAGCAAGTCTGGCAGCTTTGCAATTTCATCGAGCGCGAGCATCTGGCCGCTGGTCTCGGTGGCGATGCGTTGGAGAAAGGCGCTGTCCGGGGCCAGTCGGCTGAATTCCTCGGCTTGCGGGCCGTAGGTCCAGCCGGTGGTCTTGAGGCCGAGCTGCGTGTGTTTTTCCATGTCCTCCACAGTCGCGGTGGCGCGGTAGTTGCCGGAGGCGGAGGAGAAGAACTCGGTTTCAAAGAGTCCGGCTTCCTTGAGGCTGGGCTCGGCGAAGAGCTGAGATTTTTTGCCATCGGGCTGCGTGACTTCGATCTTCACCAGCGCATCTCCGTGGGCTTTGAAGGCACGGTCACGCACACGCACGGAGAGCTTCACGCGCTCGCGGTCGGCGGGATCGGTCTCAGCGGAGAAGGAGATGCTGTCGGCTACATCGACCACGAGCCAGCGCATGAGCTGACGCCACGCGCGCTCCATGTCCTTGCGTGAATCCGCATCGTTCATGCCCCAGCGCCACAGGTCGGCCACCAGCACGCTGCCCACGCGGCCTTCGCCGAAACGCTGGGAGACGATGGCAGGCATCGTAGTCTGCGCTGAATCGGAAACCGTGGCCAGAATGCTGGCGCCGGGTTTGATGGCGAAGGTTTGATTGATGGCATAGAAGGAAGGCATGGCAGAGAGTCGCTTCTCGTCCTCTTCACGATCTGTGCGCAGGCGCATCCAGGATTCCAACCAGCCCTCGCGCGTCAAATTGAAGCGCGCATCCAGCATCGGGCCTGCCGTGGTGGTGCGGTCAAGGTAGACTGGCAGCATGCTGCCGATGGGCGTGTGATCATAGCCGCCCGCCTGATAGCACTCTTGGCCGCCGAGCATGAGGAGCGCGCCGCCGCGCTCGCTGACGAATCGCTGAATCAGGTGCATCTGCTCCTGCGTAAAGAAGCCGGCTTCGAGGTCATCAATAATGATGGCGCGGTACTCGCTGAACAAATCTTCGGCAGCCTTGGGGAAGCCGTCGCTGAGTTCCTTGGCATCGCGCGTGCCAAGGCGGATGAGCACGGGCTGGTCATAGCGCTGGGCTTCTTCGCCCTCCTTGGCACCAAAGCCGCGAAACAAGGGATTGGCGCTCTCACCGGCATGGCCGCGCCATTCAAACTTGGGCTCGCGTTTGGCGATGCGGACGAGGCTAGGCATCTGGATGTCGTCATCCGCTGCGATGGCGCGGCGCAGGAATTTGTACTCCCAGTTCGGCCTGCCCGCGATGTAGAGCACGCGGTAGGGGCCTGAGCCGCGATCCGCCTCTAATAAGCGTGTGTTGTTGGCCAGGGTGGCTTCGCTGACGCCTTCGGCTTTGAGTTCGAGCTTGTGGAAGGAGACGCCGGGCTTGGCGACCGGAATGCGCAGACGCACGGTCTGGGGCGAGCTGCCATTGAAGGTGACTTTTTCGGTCACGATGGCTTTGCCCTGTTCATCGAGCGCGGAAAGGGTGGCCTGTTTGCCACTGAGCCCCTGGGCAGATACACGGGAGGTGATGGTGATGGGCGCGTCTTCAAAGGGACTCGTCGCCACCGTGGCATTGAGGATCGCCAGATCCGGGGTAGGGGCGTTCTTGCCTGCCTGAATGGTGAAAATGGGGGCGCCCTTGGCTTCTGCCTTCCAGGTGGAGGCATCGGTGGCGTTGCCATCGCTTATTAATACCACAGCAGCCAGATTCGAGCCGCCGCTGCGCAGGGTCATCAGCGTGCGGCAGAGATCGGAGCGGGAGCCGTCAAACTTCAAGGCGCGGAAGTGCGGTACGCTTTGTGTCTGTGATCCGACGGTCATGAGGCGCAGGCGGAAGTCCTCGCTCAGCGCCTTGATCCATGCGGCATCCTCGGTGCCGGAGTTCAGCGCGGCGGTGACTTGGGCGGCGCGGGTGGCCTCGCCCGGTTTTTCCGCCGTTTCTAATGAGGCGCTGGTATCCACCAGTACAATGACTTCGTTTTCACCCTTCTTCGGCTGCTGCTTGGTCCAGAGAGGATCGAGCAGGCAGAGGGCCAGCAGGGCGAGGGCGGCCAGCTTGCAGGACATTGCCGCGAATTTGCGCCAGCCGCGCAGCGGAGAGCGACGGTAACCGAGCCAGAGCAGCCCGATGACAAGAAGAACCACCAGAGCAGAGAGCCAGGTGATGTCCGTGTTTTGCCAGAGGATGCGGGGCATGAGGTGGCAGTTAAACGTGAAGAGCGGCGAAAAGCTACAGGACAACTGCTGTCAATTGCAGTCGTTGCCAAAAAATTGAACATGGAAGCGCTTGTCGGATCACGCATTCTCGATTTGATCAGCGTTCCTTCACCGTTCGCCGTCATGCCTCTTTACGACCCCTATGCGTTTCAGCTCGCTGGCTTCAGCGAGGGCGATGTCGATGAAATTCTCGCCGACCTCGACTACCTGCACCGCAATTCGCGATGGACGCATCGGCGTGACCAGATCGAGCGTATGATCGTGGAATCACCGGTGATTTTGCTCGATTTCCTGCGCAGTGTGCAGCCCGAAGTGGTGCGAAATGCCATGATTCCGCGCCGGGTGAAGGATGTGGTGCTTCGGTAAGAGGCCCGTTTGAGTCCTTGCGCGTTGGCTGACATCCGCCACATTCGGCGTCCCCCCGACCCGGCCGATGTGAGCCGGGCGGCGTATATTCTTTTCCCATGTTCAACTGGATCATCAAAAAAATCATCGGCACCAAGAACCAGCGCACTGTGCGCAAGCTTCAACCTACGGTGGTCGAGATCAACCGCATCGAAGCCCTGCTTCAAAACGAGCCTGAGGAAGTGCTGCAGGAACGCACCCAGAAATGGCAGTCCCAGTTCCGTGCCTTTCACACGCCGCCATTCCTCGGCGGGGTGAGCCTGCGCATCGCCAGCGAAGCTGAGGTGGATGCCTGCCTGGAGGCTGTGGAGAAATATTTCGCCGCGCTGAAGCCGCATTTCCCTGCATTGGAAAATGATTACCTGGCCTCCGCCGCCTGGAACGGTGCCGCTCTGGACGACAAGAAGGCACGCATTGACCGCTCACGTGAAGCCTGGAACGCCATCCAGCCGGACTTCGCCGCGATCGAGTCGAAGATGCTCAATGACATTCTCCCGGAAGCCTATGCCGTGGTGAAAAACGCCGCCCGCCGCATGTGCGGACGCGAGATCATGGTCTGCGACCAGCCGCTGGGCTGGAACATGGTGCACTTTGATGTGCAGCTCGTCGGTGGTGTGGCCTTGCACCGCGGCATGATCGCTGAAATGGCGACCGGGGAAGGGAAGACGCTGGTCGGTACGCTGCCGGTGTACCTGAACGCGCTCACCGGACGTGGTGTGCACGTCATCACGGTGAATGATTACCTCGCACGTCGTGACAGCGAGTGGATGGGCAGCCTTTATAAATACCTCGGCCTCACGGTCGGTTGTATTCAAAACGACCAGCCAAGCCACCTGCGCCGCGACCAGTATCAGGCGGACATCACTTATGGAACGAACAGCGAGTTCGGCTTCGATTACCTGCGCGACAACGGCATGGCCTCCAGCAAGGAGCAGCAGGTGCAGCGCGGCCACTACTTCGCCATCGTGGATGAAGTGGACTCTGTGCTCATCGATGAAGCGCGTACGCCTTTGATCATCAGCGGTCCTGTCATGGCTGCGGAGAGCAATCACCAGTATGAGCGTTACAAGCCCTTGGTGGACCAACTGGTGCGCCGACAGAACACGCTGTGCAACCGCCTGATCACGGAGGCCAAGGAAGCCGCCGCCGCAGGTGAGCTGGAGCAGGCAGGTTTGAAACTCTTCCAGGTCCAGATGGGCCAGCCGAAGAACCGTGCGCTGACACGCTGCATGGAGGAGCCTGATCTCCGCCGTGCCATGGAAAAGGCTGAGCTCTCGCTCTACGCCGACACACAGAAGGTGGAATTCTTCCGTCTCAAGGAAGAGCTGTACTACTTCATCGAGGAGAAATCCCACGACGCCGATCTCACCGAGATGGGCCGCAATTTCCTCAGCCCCGACGAGCCGGACGCCTTCGTGCTTCCAGACATCGCCACGGTGTACTCTGAGATCGACGGCGACATGACGCTCTCCGAAGAAGCCCGCACCCGCAAGAAAACGGAGATGCAGGACCGCCTTTCCCACCAGGGTCAGCGCATTCACCAGATCAGCCAGCTTCTGCGTGCCTTCTGTCTCTATGAGAAGGACGTCGAGTATGTGGTCGAGGAAAACAAGGTCATCATCGTCGATGCGCAGACGGGCCGTAAAATGGCCGGACGCCGCTGGAGCGATGGCCTGCACCAGGCCGTGGAAGCCAAGGAAGGCGTGCAGATCGACGCCGAGACCCAGACGCTCGCCACCATCACCATTCAGAACTACTTCCGCCTCTACCAAAAGCTGGGCGGCATGACCGGTACGGCTGAGACCGACGCCGCCGAGTTCCATGACATCTACAATCTCGATGTGCTTACCATCCCGACGAACCGTCCAGTGAAGCGCAAGGATCACAACGACAGCATCTACAAGACACGCCGCGAGAAATTCTCCGCCGTGATCGAGCTGATCCAGGAGCTCAACGCCAAGGGACAGCCGATCCTCGTCGGCACCGCCAGCGTCGAAGCCTCGGAAATGGTCTCGCGCATGCTCAAGCTGAAGAAGATCGTCCACAACGTGCTCAATGCGAAGTATCACCGCCAGGAGGCCGAAATCGTCGCCCGCGCCGGTCATCGCTCTGCGGTGACGATCTCCACCAACATGGCCGGTCGTGGTACGGACATCAAGCTCGGCGAAGGCGTCTCCGAACTCGGTGGTCTCTTCGTGCTGGCCACGGAGCGCCATGAAAGCCGCCGCGTGGACCGCCAGCTGCGCGGACGTTCCGCCCGTCAGGGTGACCCCGGCGAGAGCAAATTCTTCCTCAGCTTTGAGGACGACCTCATGCGCAACTTCGGTGCCGCTGAGCGCATGACGAAGATGATGGAGCGTTTTGGCATGAAGGAGGGTGAGGAACTCCAGCATCCCTGGCTCAATCGCAGCGTGGAAACCGCGCAGAAGCGTGTGGAACAGCGCAACTACGTCTGGCGCAAGCGCGTCCTCGAATACGATGACGTGATGAACCAGCAGCGCGAAGTCGTCTATGAATGGCGCAACGACGTGCTCAACAGCAACGACACCCGCATCCTCATCAACGAGGCCGTGGAAAAGGGCATCACCGAACGCCTTGGCGCTTTCGTGCCGAAGGACATCAAGGGCGATGACCTGGCCGATTATGAAGGTCTGCTCGCCTGGGTGAACATGACGTTCCCTGTGGGCCTGAAGACGCTGGATGATGACTTCAAGAAGCTCGATTTCGAAGCCAAGTCCGCCTACCTGAAGGACAAGATCCTCGGCGCCTACGAGGTGAAGGTGGGCACCGCCAATCCGACCGCCTTGCAGGAGATCGAGAAGATGATCCTCCTCAACGCCATCGACCGCCTGTGGCAGGAGCACCTGTATGCGCTGGATGCGTTGAAGGAAGGCGTGGGTCTGCGCACCTACGGCCAGAAAGATCCGCTCATCGAGTTCAAGCAGGAGGCCTTCACGATCTTCGCGGAACTGATGAACAACATCAACGGCGAAGTCCTTGGCAACCTCTTCCGCAGCACGCAGCAGCTGGCCGCGTTTGAGCAGTTCCTGGCCCAGATGGCCCTGCAGGGCGGTGAAAACGAAGCGCCGCAGCGCCGTGAAGAAGAGGAAGAGGAAAAGCCCGAAGCCGCCCCCAATCCGGGCCGCGACGGCCCCCGCCTCATCCTCCCCAGCAGCGCCGCCAAGCCCAAGCCCAAAGCCGCCCCCACCACCGTCGGACGCAACGACCCATGCCCATGTGGCAGCGGGAAGAAGTACAAGCAGTGCTGCGGACGAATGGCGTGAGCTGACACACCCAATTCTTGAGCGTGCCCAACCGCCCGCATGCGTCCCCTCTTAATCGTCTTCTATCTGCTGCTGGTTGGGCGCTTGTTTCTGCTGGACGGCGTACTCGAACCGACGAATGACGAGGGGTTGTGGCAGTGGAATGCACGCTGTGAGCAGTGGAATCTGCCCACGCATGGCATCCTCCACAGTGCCTTGAGCCCGGTGAACCACGCGATCAATCGCGTGCTCTTTGCGCTCGTTTTGCCTTCGGTCATGGCCAAGCGGATCGTCTGTTCGCTGCTGGTCGCCGCTGCCGCCGGGTTTGCCTGCCTGCGGCTGATGCGCAGGGGAAACGCGGCGGGTGCCGCTGTGCTCCTGGCGTGGCTGTGGCTGGATCCTTATCTGTTTAGGATGGGCAGCTGGGCCATTCTTGAGCCGCTGCTGATGTTTGGCCTCGTGGCATGGTATGGCATTGGCGGGCGCAAGGATCTAAGCCTGCGTGACACCCTGCTGCTCGGAGTGCTGACGGGTCTGCTGATCGGCGTGAAGCTTACGATCATCTGGCTGCCCGCAGGCGTGTGTGCCAGCCTGCTGTTCACGAAAAAGTTCAAGGAGCTGGCCGTCTTCATGTGCGTGACCACGGGCGTCATCGCGATCTGCTACGTTTCAGTTTACCTGTGTGTCGATCATGAGCGTTTTAAAGAGATTTGGCGGCAGCACATGGTCGCGCGCACGGATCCTGTGGCCAACGTGTTGGGAGTGTTTCGGGGACTGCCCGATTTTCGCACGGCTTTTTACGTGGCCACGGCGCTCCTGGGTGGTGGCTGGTGCGTGTGGCGTGCTTTCCGCAGTGGCAGTGCGCTGGGGGCTGCTCCCTGGGCGGTGATCGCGGGGCTGGCGGCACTTGCCACGCAGTCGTGCCGGCCGGAGCGCTACTTTTTCCCCGTGGCTTTCCTGAGCCTGCTGGCCGCCATGGATGCGGGACTCTTCCGGGAATGTCACCGTCGCGGCGTTGCTTTGCTGCTGATCATGGCGATGGGCGCGAATGTCCTCTGGTGGCGCATGTTTGTCGGCTCTCCTGCCAATGCGGGGGGCTGGGCCGTGCATGAGAAACTCAAGGACGCCGCCGCAGGGCGTATCATCGCTGCTCCCCCATGCCTGGCACTGGATCTCAGGTGTGATGTGCAGCCCACATCGATTGGGCTGCTGGCGCTGCCTGCGAATGAAAGCTACCAGCCGGATGTGCTGGCGGTACAGATCGAAGCGGCAGTGCCGACATCCGGAGATGCACGCATGACAACCGAACTGATTCGCAGGGGCGCTGTCGTCACCGCCAAGGGCTTTTACCGACTTTACGAGGCACCCGGGGCTCCGCCTCCCACCCCATCCCAATGAGCGAAAAAGAACCAGTGGTCGTCATCATTGGAGCGGGGCCTGCCGGGCTGACGGCTGCCTACATGCTGGGCAAGGCGGGCATCCAGGTGGACATTCTTGAAGCGGACCCGAAGCTGGTCGGCGGCATCTCGCGAACGGTGAACTACAAGGACTGCCTCTTTGATATCGGCGGGCACCGGTTTTTCTCCAAGTCCGCCGAGGTGGAGAGCCTGTGGGACGAACTGCTGCCTGACGGCATGCTGGAGCGCCCGCGCTCTTCACGCATCTACTACCGTGGGAAATTCTTTGCCTACCCCATCGTGGCGCTCGATGCCCTGATGAAGCTGGGCATCTGGGAATCGTTTTGCTGTGTCATGTCCTACCTGAAGGCGCGCATCTCGCCGGTGGCGAAACCGGCCAGCTTTCAGGACTGGGTGAGCAATCAGTTTGGCGCGCGTCTCTTTGAGATCTTTTTCAAGACCTACACCGAGAAGGTGTGGGGCATGAGCTGCCGGGACATCTCCGCGGACTGGGCTGCGCAGCGCATCAATGGACTCTCGCT
Organism: Prosthecobacter debontii; assembly: GCA_943371875.1. Taxonomy (GTDB): domain Bacteria; phylum Verrucomicrobiota; class Verrucomicrobiia; order Verrucomicrobiales; family Verrucomicrobiaceae; genus Prosthecobacter; species Prosthecobacter debontii_C. Next base: position 84,116 of record CALRWM010000004.1, read on the forward strand.
CTTTTCCGCCATCAAGAATGCGCTTTGGCGCCCGCGCGAGAAAGCGGGCTCCGGCGTTATCAAGACGCTCATCAATACTTTCCGTTATCCAAGGCGCGGGCCTGGAATGATGTGGGAGGCTTGTGCGGCCAAGGTCGTTGCCCAAGGGGGGCGCATTCACATGGGCACTCGATTCGTCAGCGGTGCCTACGACGCCACCACACAACGGTGGACGGTCACGCATCGTGATGCCTCTGGCAAAGTGCATGAGCTCAAATCGCAGCACCTCATTTCCTCCGCGCCGATCGCCGACCTTATTCCCAGCTTGAGTCCCGCGCTGCCTGCCAAAGCCCAAGCTGCGGCCAAGGCGCTGCGTTATCGTGACTTCATCACCGTGGTCCTGATGTATCGCCATGCGGATGTCTTTCCTGACAACTGGCTCTACATTCATGACCCCAATGTGAAAGTCGGACGCATTCAAAACTTCAAGTCCTGGTCGCCTGAGATGGTGCCGGACAAGAGCATCGCCAGCTACGGCCTGGAGTACTTCTGTTTCGAAGGAGATGGCCTGTGGACGAGCTCGGATGAAGACCTCCTCGCACTCGCCAAAAAAGAAATGGAGCAGCTCGGTCTGGCCAAGTCCTCGGAGTGGGTGGACGGCTGCATCGTCCGACAGGCGAAGGCTTATCCGGTTTACGATGCCGACTACGCCACGCACGTCAGCGAAATCCGGCAGGCGGTCACGGAGCACCTGCCAAGCCTGCACCTCATCGGCCGCAATGGGATGCACAAGTACAACAACCAGGATCACTCCATGATGACGGCCATGCTTTGTGCCCGGAACATCATCCAAGGGGCCAATCTTTACGACCTCTGGCAGGTGAACCAGGATGCGGAGTACCATGAAGGAGCTGCCCCTGAGCATGAGGGCGGCAGGCTTGTGCCGGTGAGGTTGCCGGAGGGTGGGTGAGGCGAGGTTTTGCTGGACTGGGATTCGGCTTGCTCCTTCGCTTTTTCTTGGCTCAACTCCTTCCATGCGCCGCCTCCTCCCGCTCCTTTTTTCGCTCTCCCTATCCGCCCTCGCGGTGGATGACTACAAACTCGGTCCGCTCTCCGAGGAGAAACCGGACGTGCCAAAAGGGAAGGTGATCCCGATGCCAGCGCATGAGTCGAAGATCTATGCGGGGACGAAGCGTGACTGGTGGATCTATGTGCCGGCGCAGTACAAGGCGGCGCAACTTGCGAACTTGATGGTGTTTCAGGATGGGCACGACTACGTGGGCCTGAAGGGCGCGTGGCGGGTGCCGGTGGTGTTTGATAACCTGATCGCCAGCGGGGATATGCAGCCCACCATCGCCATCTTCATCAATCCCGGCCACAGCGGCGAAACGAAGCCGCAGAGCGCGTGGAAGAACAACAACCGGGGCAAGGAGTACAACACGCTGGGGGATGTGTATGCACGCTTCCTGCTGGAAGAAATCATCCCGCAGGTGCAGAAGGATTATAAGCTCACGGAGAATCCTGAGGGCTGGGCCATCGCCGGAGCCAGCAGCGGGGCGATCTGCGCCTTCACGGTGGCCTGGGAACGTCCGGACAAGTTTCGCAAGGTCTTCTCCACCATCGGCAGCTACGTCGATCTCGCTGGCGGTCATGTCTATCCTTCAATTATCCGCCTCACAGAGCGCAAACCACTGCGCGTGTATCTGCAGGATGGCAGCAGTGATCTGGACAATCCCTATGGCAACTGGCCGCTGGCAAACCAGCAGATGGCCAAGGCGCTGGCCTATCAGCAGTATGATTACACCTTCATCTTGGGCGACGGCGCACATAACAGCAAACAGGGTGCGAGCCTCTTCCCGGAGGCGATGAAATGGCTGTGGCGGAGGTGAAAATCATGGGCTCGCAGCCCGCTTGGAACGGGCAATTGGCCAAAAATGCGTGCCAAGACCAATTTTCATTGTGAATAACTAGGTTTCCACCTTGACACATTCTCCAATCCTCTTACCATCGCGGCCCCTTCTTTCCCAGTCGGAAGATATTTCGTACACAGCACTAATGAAGACGTTTTCAGCCAAAGCCCAGGAGCAAAACCCCACATGGTGGGTCATCGACGCCAAGAACCAAATTCTTGGAGACGTCGCAGTTACCGCAGCCAATCTCCTGCGCGGTAAAAACAAGCCTATTTTCACCCCACACGTTGATACGGGTGATTTCGTGGTCGTCCTGAACGCCGCCGAAGTCCGCCTGACCGGCAAAAAGGAGATCCAAAAGATCTACACCTCGAAGGCTGGCTACGTCGGCAATCAGAAGATCGAAAACGTCGAGCGCGTCCGCGCCCGCCGTCCACAGCTTCTCGTCGAGCGCGCTGTGAAGGGCATGGTTCCTCACAATCGTCTTGGCCGCGCTGTCATGGGCAAGCTCAAGATTTATGAGGGTGCCGAGCATCCGCATGAGGCGCAGAATCCAAAGCCTGTCGTCATCGCCTAATTCTTTCCACTGTTACCTATCGCATGAGCAAGCCTCTCAAAACCACCACCGGCCGCCGCAAGACCGCCATCGCCCGCGTCTTCATCCTCGAAGGCTCCGGAAGCATCACCGTCAACGGACGTGACTTCGAAGAGTACTTCCCGACTGTCGCCCTGCAGAATCAGATTCTGTTCCCGCTGGCCCTCACGAATTCCCGCCAGACGTATGACTTCAAGGTGAACGCCAGCGGCGGTGGCTGCACCGGCCAGGTGGGTGCCGTCCGTCTCGGCATTGCCCGCGCTTTGATCGGCGTGAATCCTGAGCTTCGCGGCGTCCTCAAGCAGAATGGTCTGCTGACCCGTGACTCCCGCGCCAAGGAACGTAAGAAGCCAGGTCGCCCAGGCGCCCGCAAACGCTTCCAGTTCTCCAAGCGTTAATCGACCCTTTTTTCAGCTCGATGTGTGCAAAACCCCGCCCCGTGCGGGGTTTTGTTTTTTCTGTCGCTGGCGGCGGCATTTCGCGCCAGAATCATCCGTATGTCCTCAGGTCATCTCCTCGTTCTCGGCGCCAGCGTCATCTGGATTTTGTTCTGCATGCGCTTCTGGTATGCCATTGATCAGGAGCATACCTGGCAGCGACGTTTCATCGCCATCGGTGCTGGCATCGGCGGCGGCCTGATCTACCTCATCGGGGTGATGATGCTGCAGATGCTGAAGGAGCCGCCACCCCCGGTGGTGGATGAGGACACCGAGATCCGGGTGCATTCGCGTCCGCCAGCGGATGACAAGAAGAAGTAACGGGGCGGCCTATTTATGATTTATGATTTACGATTTGGGAGATCGGAGTTCGACAGGCGGCTGGGCCGTCCGCGAAATCATAAATCATAAATTTCCTCGTCTCGCCCAACCGCTCCACGGGCATCGGGTCACTCCACGTCGCCAAAGCCGGAGGTGACGAGCTCTTCGAGATCGGCCACGGCAGCCTCGGCGTCGTTGCCATCGGCGATGATTTTGATCGTCTCGCCACGGCCAGCGGCCAGCATCATGAGGCCCATGATGCTTTTGCCGTTCACGGGCTCGTCGTCCTTTTCCACCCAGACGTCACACTGATACTTGCTGGCACGCTTGACGAACTGCGCCGCCGGGCGTGCATGCATGCCCATTTTATTGCGGATCGTCAGTTCTTTTTGAATGCTCATGGTGGTGAGGGAAGGTGCTGCTGTTAACCTAATTGATCATCCGTCATCTTTTTCAACAACCTTTGGTCAAACTCTACGGCGCTGTTGTAGCCAAAGGTACGCAATTTAAAATTGATGGCGGCCAGTTCGATGAGTCCGGCCACGTCGCGGCCAGGCTCCACCGGCAGTGCCACACGCCCGATCTTGAGGCCCATGATCTCGCGGGTGTCGGAGTTCGCCCCGACGCGCTCCAAATCTTCGGTTTTGGCACCGCGCACGAGTTCCACGATCAAATCCAGCCGTTTGCTGAGGCGTACGGCGCTGACGCCAAAGAGCGCCGCCACGTTGAGAATGCCAAGACCGCGGATTTCGATCATCCCACGGGTGATGTCCGGGGCGGAGCCGATGACCTCGCGGTCTTCGATCAGGCGCAGCCGCACGGCGTCATCCGCCACGAGGCTGGCGCCACGCTGGAGCAGGCCGATGACGCTTTCACTCTTGCCGCAGCCGCTGTCTCCCTGGATCAGCACGCCGAGGCCCTGCACGTCCACCAGACAGCCATGTGCCAGCAGGGTGGGAGCAAAGGCCCATTCCAGCTTGATGGTGGCCGCATTGAGGAACTTCATGGTCATCATGCTGGTCTGGAAGACGGAGATGCCCGCCTCATTGGCGATCTGCACCAATTCATCCTCAATGCGGTGCCCGCGAGCGATGACGACGCAGGGGATGTCCCAGGAGCAGAGCTGGCTGAAGCGCGCCGCGCGCAGCTTGGGGTCCAGGCCTTCAAGAAAGGAGCACTCCGAGTTGCCGATGACCTGCACGCGCTTGTAGGCGAAGTAGGTGAAGAAGCCGGACAGCGCCAAGCCGGGGCGGTTCACCGAGGGCTCGCTGATTTTGCGCGTGTAGCCCGCATCGCTGCCCACCAGTTTCAGCTTGAGCGATTTTTCATTCAGAGTGAAAAACTCCCCCACCGTCACCGAGGACGGGCGTTTGACTTTGGTTGGAGGAGGCATGACTTGACATTACGCGAAGCTCCTCAAACACAGCAACGAAAAAGCAACTCGCACTGGAAAACAGTCTCCAACCGGTTAAATCATCCGACCCTGACGCCGCAACCTGCGGCACTGGCTCTTTTACACCTCTCTCATGCCCCGCAAAAAGGAATCCGCTTTCGACTCCGTGGAGTCTGTCCTCGAAGACATTCGCGCTGGCCGCATGGTCATAGTCACCGATGACGAAGACCGTGAAAATGAGGGGGACTTGATCTGTGCCGCCGAAAAAATCACCGCTGACATGGTGAACTTCATGGTGAGGCAGGGAGGCGGCATGCTGTGCGTGCCGGTCTCTCTCGAAATCGCCGAGAAGCTGAACCTGCCCAGCATGGTGCCGGAGAACCGCGAAGCCTTCCGCACCGACTTCACCGTGACCGTGGATGCGGCCAAGGGCATCAGCACAGGAATCAGTGCGGCCGACCGCTGCCGCACGATCCGCCTGCTGGCCGATGCCAAAAGCAAGCCGGAGGATCTGGTTCAGCCTGGTCACATCAATCCGCTGGTGGCCAAGCCGGGCGGCGTGCTGCGTCGTGCGGGGCATACCGAGGCCGCCGTGGATCTGGCCCGCCTCGCCGGACTGCGAGAAGCCGGGGTGCTCATCGAGATCATGAATCCAGACGGCACCATGGCGCGTCTGCCGCATCTGAAGAAATTTGCCAAGAAGCACGCTCTCAAAATGTGCAGCATCGCCGACTTGATCGCGCACCGCCGCCTGAGTGAGAAGCTGGTGGAAAAGATCGAGGTCGTGGACATGCCCACCGACTTCGGCGTCTTCAAGCTGCACCTCTATAAGAGCAGCCTGGATGGCGTCCACCACGTGGCACTCGTCATGGGAGACGTCACGCCTGATGAGCCCGTGCTCGTGCGCGTGCACAGCGAATGCCTCACCGGAGATGTGTTTTCCTCCCGCCGCTGCGACTGTGGCAGCCAGCTGCATGCCGCGATGAAGCACATCGCCAGCGCAGGGAAGGGGATCATCGTTTACATGCGCGGCCACGAAGGTCGCGGCATCGGACTGCATGGCAAGATCATGGCCTACAAGCTCCAGGAGCAGGGCTTTGACACCGTGGAGGCCAATCTGAAACTCGGCTTCCCCATGGACCTGCGCGACTACGGCATCGGTGCGCAGATCATCTCCGACTTGGGTGTGCGCAAGCTTCTGCTCATGACCAACAACCCGCGCAAAGTCGTGGGCCTTGAAGGTCACAAGCTCGAAATCGTCGAACAAGTCCCCGTTAAATCCACGCCAAAACCCGAGAACGCCCGCTATCTCGAAACGAAGAAGAAGAAGATGGGCCACAAGCTTTAGTCACATGTCCAATTACGCCTCCAGTCGTCCACGCCCCACCCAGGATCCGATCAACATCGCGATCGTCGCCTCATTGTACAACAACCAGTTCGTCCAAGGCCTGCTCAATGCCGCCAAGGAAGAGATCGAAGTCATTGCCCCCAATGCTTCCATCGATGTCTATCGCGTGCCCGGCGCCTTTGAGATTCCGGTCTGCGTGGAGCACGTGCTGCGTGGCAGCGCGCCGGATGCCGTCATCACCCTGGGGGTCATCATTCGTGGCTCCACGGAGCATGCGGATCTCGTCGGCGCTTCGGTGACTGATGCCCTGCAGCAGATGGCTGTGAGGCACTGCATCCCTGTCATTCATGAGGTGCTGCTGGTCAGCACGGAGGAGCAGGCGGAGGAACGCTGCCTTGGAGCCACCATCAACCGTGGCACGGAAGCCGCGCAGACTTGCGTCAAAATGATCAATCTGTTCGGCAAGATGAAAGCCAGCTTTGCCGGCGAACCCCTTGACCACGCCTAACATCATGGGAAGACGCCGCGAAGGCCGTGAGGCCGCCATTCAATTTCTTTTTGCCCGTGATCTTCAGGGGACGGAAAAGCCCGGGGAACCGGAAGACTTCTGGTCTCTTCATAGCGCGAGGGCTTCCACCCGTGCGTTTGCTGAAAACTTGATCAAGGGGGTTATCGGCCATCAGGAGCAGATCGATTCAGGGATCACCGGACTGCTGGAAAACTTCAGTTTCGAACGACTCGCCGCCGTGGACCGCAACGTGCTTCGCGTGGCCTCCTACGAGCTGCTCTACTGCCCGGAGGTGCCCACGCCCGTGATTTTGAACGAGGCCATCGACATCGCCAAAGCCCTCAGCGCCGGGGAGTCCGGCTCCTTCGTTAATGGAGTGCTCGACAGGCTGGCGAAGTCAATGCGCAAACCTGGAGCGCCTGCTCCCGCACCCCAAGCCTCCTAGCTTTTCCCGATGGCCGGTTTTTTCAAATCACTCATCCAGCGCTTCACCAAGCCCGACATTGACTGGGATGACCTGGAGGCCTCCCTCATCGCCGGGGATCTGGGGCCGCGTCTGGCGCTGCAAATCGTGGCGGACCTCAAGTCCCGCCAGCGCACGCTGCACGGAGCGGACATCGTCCAGGTGGCGCGCGAGCATGTGCGCAAAATTTTGCCCGAGTCGGTGCCCGCGATCGAGCCGATCCCCGGAAAGCCCAAGGTCCTCCTCATTGTGGGTGTCAACGGCACCGGCAAGACCACGAGCACCGCGAAGCTGGCGCACATTCTTCACAAGGGCGGGCACAAGGTGGTGCTGGCTGCCGCAGACACCTTCCGCGCCGCTGCTGTGGAGCAGCTCACGGTCTGGGCTGAGCGTTTGAAGATCCCTCTCGTCAAAGGTCCGCCGAATGGCGATCCGGCATCCGTCTGTTTTGAAGGGTATGAAAAGGCGCTCAAGACGGAGGCCGATTACCTCATCTGTGACACCGCCGGGCGGCTGCACACGAAGCACAACCTGATGGAGGAGCTGAAGAAGATTCACCGCATTCTCGGACGCAAGGATGCCGACTCACCGCATGAAGTGCTGCTCGTCTGTGATGCGACCACCGGCTCCAATGCATTGCAGCAGGCGCGTGAATTCAATAAGGTGATTCCCTTGACCGGCGTCATTGTCACCAAGCTGGATGGTAGCGGCAAAGGCGGTGTGCTTGTGGCGATTCAGCAGGAACTTGGCGTGCCCACCCGTTTCATCGGACTGGGTGAAAGCGTCGAAGATTTCCAGGCGTTTGATTCGAAGCGCTTCGTGGAAGAACTGCTCTAATAGGTGTCGAGTGGATAAAAATGATACCTTTGGCCGATACTTTGGTATCTTTGTGGCTGAAGTGAATTTCATCCCAAGAAATCTATTGTCGAATGGGTATGTCTTTCGCTAAGTAGCAGCGCCCACTTTTCAAATCACACCTTGGAGGAAAATCACCTGTGACGTTCAAATGCCCATCATGCGACATGCAACTCAAAGCCGAGCCGGAAATGGCAGGCAAAATAGTCCGCTGTCCCGGTTGTAATACTAAGCTGAGCATTCCGGCCATGGCCCCTCCTTCACTGCCAGCACCTTCGGGGCTGCCGGCTCCAAGCGGCGTCACGCCTCCGACGTCACAGGCACCTGCTGAAAACGATGCTTTTGGCGCGGAATACGAGCATGGTGAAACAACGCCTGAGCACAGTCATTCATCCTACCAGCCCAAAGAACGTGGAGGCTGGGAGGAGACCGATCCGGCAAACCCAAACCCCTGGCTCGCGCTGGCGATTGGCGCCGTGGCATCGCTGGCCTGGTTTGGCATCATGTTCCCCTTCGGCAAAGGGGCCTACAATGCACCGCCCGTGGACACCATGGACTATATGCATGACCTCTTTCTTGAGCGCACCTGGGTGAACTACATGGAGACCTTCTTCTTTTTCTGGGCCATCGGTCTCATCTACCTCAAAATCCAGAAGCTGCGCCATCAGAAGGATGCCATGTATCTGGACGTGCTGCCCGCCGAGCTCGGACAGGAGATCAACCGCGAAAACGTCGGTCATTTCATCGACCATCTCTACGGTCTGCCCTCCCGCCTGCGTGACAGCATGATGGTGAACCGCATTCGCAAGGGGCTCGAACTCTTCGAAATCCGCCAGAACAATGGCGAGGTCACCAGCATGATGAGCGCCCAGTCCGACATCGACGGCTCCCGCATCGGCGGCAGCTTTTCATTGATCAAGGTCTTCCTCTGGGCCATCCCGATTCTGGGCTTCATCGGCACGGTGCTCGGTCTCTCCCAGGCCATTGGGAGCATTGATCTCCAGGTCAGTGACATCTCCAAGGTCATGGGATCGCTGGGGAAGGTGACCAGCGGCCTGGGTACAGCCTTCGACACTACACTTCTCGGATTGGTCCTGGCCATGTTCCTGAACTTCCCGATGAACGCCGTATCCAAGGCGGAGGATGACAACCTCAACAACATCGACGCCTTTTGCAATGAAGTCCTCATGCCACGCCTCAACGATGGCGGCGGCGTGGCCGGTGGTGACACCAACGGCATCATGGACACGCTGGTGAAAGCGGTAGCAAACGCGCAGAAGGACTTCCTCGTGGATCTCAACGCCCTCTCGAAGCAGGTCAAGGAGCAGGCCGATAATCTGGACAAACGAGCCGCCGCGCATCAGCAGCGTGTGGATGCCGAGTTTGCCATGACACTGAACCGCATGCGTGAAGACCTGACCAATGCGGTGAAGGACAGCGTCAAGACCACCACCGACTACACCCGAGCCCTGTCCAGCGGCATCCAGTCTTTGAACACTTTGCTCTCCGAACTCGGGAGCAAGCAGATCCTCATTCACCAGGTGAAGAAAAAGGGCTGGTTCAGCCGCGAATAAAACCGCCGCGCCACCACTTATACGAACACATCATGGCAAAACGCCGAGCATCAGGAGACGCGGAAGTTTCACTCTTCCCGTTCCTCAGCATTCTGGCCTGCCTCATCGGGGCGCTGGTCCTGATGATCGTCGTGCTCGTGATTTCGCAGATGGGCAAGGCCGAGGGCCGGACTGCGGAGGAAATCGAGCGCGCGCAGGACTACATCAAGCTCAAGAAGGAGATTGAGGAGCGCAAAGTGCAGGACGTCGTCCTCAAAGAAAAGCTGGCCACGCTGGAGAAACTGCAGAAGGAACTGGAGGAAAAGCAGCAGCAATACATCAAGCTGCGCAAGCTTCTCGCCACCTCCAAGGACCTGCAGGAGGCGAACCTCAAGATCAGCCAGAAGATGCAGAAGGAGCTTGATGACCTCCTGCTCGAAATCGAAGGCATGAAGCAGCAGCAGGCTGAAAGCAAAAAGGAGATCGTCACGCTCATGGCCGAAATCAAAAAACGCCATGTCCCAGAGGACAAAAAAATACCACCGGTGGTCGTGCAGCCCTCGGGCAGCGGCATGAGTGAGGACACGAAGGTCTATTTTGTCGAAGCCAGTGGCGGCGGTTTGAAAATCCTCGGTGCCTGGGGGGAGGACTACCGCCTCAGTGCCAGCGCCTCCGTGGTGGTCGCTGATGCAGCCTACAATTACTTCCTCACAGAGCTCGCCAAGAATCCGAAGTCACTTCTGCTCTTCCTGATTCGTGATGACGGGCAGGGGGCCTTCAACAACGGTGCCGGGCGAGCGGAGAACGACTACAAGGTGCGCATTGGCAAGCTTCCCATCCCGGGCAAAGGCGTGCTCGATCTCGCCACGTTTGACAAGTATCGAGGCAAAATGCCGCCACCGCCCGCCGCACCTGCACCTGCACCTGCACCTGCACCTGCTCCGGCTCCGGCTCCGGCTCCGGCTCCGGCTCCGGCTGCCGGTGGTGCCAAACCTCCTGCAAAGGCCAAATAATCTAACCCGCAACCTCCCTCAAAACGATGGCGAAGAGAAAACAAGGCGGCGACGGCGAACTCAATCTCGACTCCCTCATGGATGCCGTGACGAACGTCGTCGGTGTGCTCATGATCGTGTTCGTGGTCATGGCTCTCAACACGGCCCAGGTCGTGCAGAAAATTCTCTCTGAACTGCCCCCCGTGACTCCTGAGGAGCATCAGAAGATTGTCGAAGAAGTCAAAAAACTGCCACCGCCACCCGCCGATCCCAAGAAGCTGGAAGAGGACCAGAAAAAGGCCCAGGACGACATGAAAAAGGCTGTCGAAGAGCTCAAGAGCATCGATACCGCCGACTTGCAGGCCAAGATGAAATTCATGGACCTCGAGGCCTTCACCAAGCAGATCGAGGAACGTAAAAAGGAGCGCGAAGCCTCCAAGGTCGAGACTGACAAGCTGCTCGCCGAGGTGGAACGCCTCAAGGCGCTGCTGGATGAAACACCGGTCTTCACCCCCTCACCACCGACTTATGTGCGCCTGCCGAATCCGCGCCCGTATCCGGAGAAGCCCAACGAGACGCGCATCCTTGTGGCCAAACAAGGGGTGCTGTTCTTCAACCAGATCAAATTTCTACAGCCGATCCTCGATGGCATGGACAAGGTGAAGTCACAGCTCGAATACCAAAAGGTGGAGTACGTCCCGTTTGCCAAGCTGCTGGAAGGCATTCTGGGTACACCAGCCAATGCTCAAAAAGCGTGGCCGGAAATCGCCCCGCTGGTGGATCGAGTGCAGATCGAATATGTGGCCCAGGCCTACAAGGCATTGGTGATCGGTGGCATCCCCGCCACCAAATCGTTCCTCATCGACATAGCTGACATCGCCGTGGCGACCCGGCAGACCATGCCCGTCGTCGCCGAGGCGATCGTGGCCGCAGGCAAAGGCGATGTGGCCCCATGGGTCAAACTGGATCCTGCCCGGCCTCCAGCCCCGCCGGTGATCAAAGCCAGCGTGGGTGGTGGCAAAATCAGCTTCACCTGGGGCTCCTTCACCAAAGATGTCAAAACGACGCCAAAAGATGTCGCGGGTTTCTTCCACGATCTGGCCAAGGTCAAAGGCATCGAAAACGCCAGCAAGGCCCGCACCATTTACGATGCCACTCGCATTCAGGCGATGCTGCAGCGTGCAGCCTCCAGCCCACTGCTGTCGGGTTCCTATGGCTTTGAGGCGAAGATCCTGCCCACTGTTCCTTATGTGCAACTGGCCCTCACGCCCAAAAGCGGCGGTGGCGAGACCATCGCGGCCTTGAAGCAGCCAAACTCCGGCTTCATTCACCTCATGAGGGACATCAAGGCGGATCCTAACGGGGTGGCCGTCTTCCAGGTCATGCCAGATGCCTTTGAAGCCTATCTCGAAGCTCGAAAAATCGCTGATGACGTCGGCGTGTCCGCCACTTGGGAATTCCTCGCCAAGCTTGACCTCGCGGTGAACATCTCCGGCTATGAAGTCCAGCGTCTGGCGCCAACACCGCCTCGTCCCGGTTCTGGAGCTCCTGGCGCGGTAACCATCGCCCCGCCCAAACGCTCAATCGATTGAGGTTGGGCAGGCTTTATGCCTAATGATTGTCAGTTGTTTCTGAACAGCTTGTCACAATCCGTGCACTTTATCAGGAGTTCATGGACAGTCGGAATTCAAGTGCCACACTCGCGCCGTATTTGCGTTCCGATGCCCTCTGCTTCTTCGCCCACTCCCCTCCCGCTCTTTGACAAGGTTCGTAAATTTCGTGCTCTGGATGAAGTTCGGGCTGCAGGAATTTATCCCTACTTCCGGGAGATTTCGTCTGCTCAGGACACGGAGGTCATCATCAACGGTCAGCAGGTGCTCATGCTGGGCTCGAACAGCTACCTCGGCCTCACCAATGATCCGCGCATCAAGGAGTCCATCTGCCAGGCCGTGCAGAAATACGGCGCAGGCTGTGCAGGCTCACGCTTTCTGAACGGCACGCTCGACATCCATGTGCAGCTGGAGGAAGAACTCGCGCAGCTCATGAAGAAGCCCGCCGTGCTGCTCTACAGCACCGGCTTTCAGGTCAATCTCGGCGTCATCAGCGCCATCGTGGGGCGCGAGGACTGCATTCTGGCGGATCGGGCGAATCACGCCAGCCTCGGCGCAGGCTGCCAGATGGCCCCCGGGAAGACCTTTCTCTTTTCGCACAATGACATGACGTCACTGGCGCGCCGTCTGGCGCACCTCCCGGCTGAATCTCCCAAAATCATCGTGGTGGACGGCGTCTTCAGCATGGAGGGTGACATCATCAAGCTGCCCGAGTTGGTGGCGCTGGCCAAGCAGTACAACGCCGCCGTCATGGTGGACGACGCGCACAGCATCGGCGTCCTCGGTGAGCACGGCTCCGGCACCGCCTCGCATTTCGGCCTCGTGGATGACGTGCACCTCATCATGGGCACGTTCAGCAAATCGCTCGCCAGTCTCGGCGGCTTCATTGCCGGGGAGGCGGACACGATTGACTACCTCAAGCACCACTCCCGCCCGCTCGTTTTCAGCGCCAGCATGAGTCCCGCGAATGTGGCCGCCGCACTCGCCGCGCTGCGCATCATGATCGCCGAACCCGAGCGCATGGTGCAGCTCTGGGCCAACACGGAGCGGATGAAGCAGGGCTTGCTGGCCCTCGGTTTCAAACTCGGCGCCACCGAGACGCCCATCCTCCCGGTGTATGTCAATGACACACTCAAGACCTTCATCTTCTGCAAACGCCTGCAGGATGAAGGCGTCTTCGTCAATCCCGTGATCCCGCCCGGTGTTCCTCCCGGTGAAGAACTGATCCGCGTCAGCCTCATGGCCACCCACACCTTCGCGCAGATCGACCGCGCCTTGGAGAAGTTTGAGAAGATCGGCAAGGAGCTCGGCATTATTTAAAGCAGCCCAGTTGCGCCGCTGCTGGGCCAGTTTCTAGATCCCCATCACCTTGCGGATGACCCAGTCCAGCAGACGGTCCGGCACGATCCGCACCAGCAGCGAACCCACCACGGAATCCAGCCCCACGGGGTAGCGGGTGCGGGGCCTGCGGGATTCCAGCGCATGCGTCACCGCCTTGGCCACCCGTTCTGGTGGAATTGCCATTGAGGGGACTTTCTCCACTATCTTGCACAGCGCGATGATGGGGGCTGAGTACAGTTTTTCGCATTCGGGAGGCATGCCCACGAAGAGCTGCTCCGCCGCCTCGCGCGACTTGCTCCAGATCGGTGTCTTGATCGCCCCCGGCTGAATCAGCGCGACCTCGATCCCCCATGGCCGCAGCTCGATGCGCAGCGAATCCGCGATGGCTTCCAGCGCATGCTTTGTCGCCCCGTAGCCCGCCAGAAACGGCTCGCACATGAACCCCGAATTGGAGCCCGTCAAAACGATGCGCCCCCGGCTCGCACGAATTAGTGGCATCACCGCCTGCGTCACCGCGATCAATCCCAGCACGTTGACGTCGAACTGCTTTTCAAAGGCTTCCATCGGCATGAATTCCAGCGGCCCTGCCAGCGCGATGCCGGCATTGTTCACCACACCTTGCAGCCCCGACTCACCGCACTGCACACCAACTTCCTGCACCACCGTTTTGATTTGTTCACGGTTGGTCACATCGAGAATGACCGGGATGATCTGCCCCTCGGCACCCGCCAGGAGAGCCTCGCCATCTGCCACCTTGCGCACTCCGGCAAAGACCCGCCAGCCGCGTCCCGCCAGCATGCGTGTGCAGGCTGCACCGATGCCAGTGGAAGCTCCGGTGATGAGAACATTGCGTGGCGCGGCGGTACGGGTGTCCGGCATGGGGAAATGAGAGAAAAGGGTGGGAACAGGGAGTGCCGTCCAGCACGGCTGGGCGGGGCAGGAGGCCAAGGCTCGATGCTTGACCCATCTTGTCCAAAAAGCGAGTTCGGGTCCCTCTTTTCACTTCACATGCTTTTTGGGGCATGCCCGCCGCATATGTCATTCCGCCTCCGCTCCGTTGCCTGTCGCCGGAATCCCGCTAATCATCCCCGATGTACTCACACTCCGTCCTTTGTCTCGCTCTGTCCCTCCTCGTCCTTCTTCCTGCCTGCGCGATCAAGTATGGCCTGCCCACACGGGGTTACGGTTATCCGGCGGGCTTGTCGGTTTTGGCGCCCCGGCTCGGCAATGCTGGCAATTACACTTACTACCCGCGTTACGAAGCCTACTACCACCACGACTCGAAGCAGTTTTACTACCCGAACGGCAAAAACTGGGAGGTGAAGCCGACGGTGCTCAACAATTCCGCACAGGAAATCCGTGCCAACCCGGGGGTGCCGTTTCAGCTCGACGCTCATCCATCGAAATACCACGAGCAGATCAAACAGGCCTTTCCCATCGGTTGGACTTCCGGCCAAGGCCGCGCTGAAGAACCCTACGAGTTTGGCCGCAGCGGCTGGGATCTGGACAACCGGTAGACTGGGACCGGGTTTCTAGTTGAGCGCTTGACCCATCCTCCCCGCTGACCCACTCTCGCCCGCATCATGGATCGTCTCATTTGCCTGTTTGGCCTGGTCGTGTTTGTAGCGCTTGCCTGGGCGCTCTCGGAAAAACGTCGGCTGTTTCCGTGGCGGGTGGTGCTGAGCGGTTTGGCGCTCCAGATGGTCTTTGGCGTGCTGATTCTCCGCACCCAGCTGGGCCACGATTCCTTTGCCCTGCTGGACAAGATGTTCCGCCGCCTGCTGGGCTTTGCGAATGAAGGAATCGGGCTGGTTTTCGGCCCGCTGGGCGGACCGGCCACCTTGCAGGCCGCGTTTGGCCCGAACAACGGCTTCATCCTCGCTCTGACGATCACCGGCACCATCATTCTCGTCTCTGCGCTCTCCTCTTTTTTTTACCACTACGGCGTGCTGCAGTGGGTCGTCAAAGGGGCCGCCTGGGTCATGCGCCGTGTCATGGGCACCAGCGGCAGCGAAACCCTCGCCGCAGCCGCGAACATCTTCATGGGCCAGACCGAGGCCCCGCTCGTCATCAAGCCCTACCTCCTGCGCATGACCCGCAGTGAGCTGCTCTGCCTCATGGTCGGCGGCATGGCGACCATTGCTGGTGGTGTGCTCGCGGCCTATGTGTCTTTCGGCATCTCCGCCGGACACCTGCTCACCGCCTCCGTGATCAGCGCCCCGGCCGCACTGATGATGTCTAAAATCCTGATCCCTGAGACTCAGGCCAGCGAGACCGCGCATGGTGCCAATAAAGTCATCGAACGCGAAACCGCCAACGGCATCGATGCGCTTTGCACGGGCGCGAGCGACGGCATGAAGCTGGCCATCAACGTCGTGGCCATGCTCATCGCCTTCGTTGCGGTGGTGGCTCTCTTTAATTACATGCTCTCGCTCGGCCTGCGCGCCTTCGGTCAAAACATCCCGCAGCCCCTGCAACTGACGCTCGGCTGGCTCAATGCCCCCTGCGCCTGGCTCATGGGCGTGCCGTGGTCCGAGTGCGGTCAGGTGGGCGCGCTTCTGGGCGAGCGCGTGGTGCTGAATGAATTCTTCGCCTACCTGCACCTCAGCCAGCAGGGCGGGACGCTCTCGCCCCGCAGTGCGGAGATCGCCACCTACGCGCTCTGCGGCTTTGCGAACTTCGGCAGCATCGCCATTCAGATCGGCGGCATCGGGGCGCTGGTGCCTGAGCGCCGGGGAGAACTGGCGCAGCTCGGCATCAAATCCATGGTCGGTGGACTGCTCGCCTGCTATTGCACCGCTTGTGTCGCCGGATTGCTGCTTTAAAGAGTGAGCCTGCATGTCCGCAACCACCGGCCTCCAAGTCACCGACCTCCGCTTTGCCTACTCGGCCGAGGGCTTTCATGTGCACGTGCCGCAGCTTGAGCTCGCCTCCGGCAAGGCCCTCGCTCTGGCCGGGCCCAGCGGGGCAGGGAAGTCCACCCTGCTGCGGCTGCTTACCGGCCTGCTGACTCCCACGGCGGGCAAGGTCAGTCTCGGTGTCGCACAGATGGACACGATGACCCACGAAGCACGCCGCGCCTTCCGCCTGCAGTACATCGGCCTCGTGTTTCAGGACTTCGCCCTGCTCGACTACCTCACCGTCACCGAAAACATCCTTCTGCCGCATCAGTTCCGTGGAACAGCGAATGCGGCGGTCCGCACGAAGATGCTCGATCTTACCGAGCGGCTGCACATCGACCGCTACTTGGACAAGCACGTCTCGCATCTCTCGCAGGGCGAGCGACAGCGCGTCGCCGTGGCGCGTGCGCTCGTGCATGAGCCTCAGTTCGTCTTTGCCGATGAACCCACCGCCTCGCTCGATCCCGCGCGTGGTCGCATCGTGGTGGACATGCTGCTCGAAGACACGCGCAGACGCGGCGCCTGCCTCGTCATGGTCACGCATGATCCCAATCTGCTGCCGCTCTTTGATCAAACCGTGCGCATGGAGGATCTCGCCACTGCATGAGGGCCGCCTTCCATCTGGCCGCACGCTATGTGCTGCGGCACCGCATTCAGAGTGCGCTGCTCGCCGGGGCACTCGGCCTCGTCTTTGCGCTGCCGCTCTGCCTGCGCGTGCTGATCGAGCACGCGCAGCAGGAACTTCGCGCCCGTGCCGCCGCCACGCCGCAGATCGTCGGCACACGTGGCAGCGCGCTCGATCTCATGATGACCGCGCTCTACTTCAAGCGCGAGAACCTCCTGCCGCTGCCCTTTGGCGCGCTCACCGAACTGCGGCACAACCACTCCGCCACCGCCATCCCGCTGCACGTCCGCTATCAGGCGCAGGGCACCCCCATCGTGGGCACGGAGCTGGAATACTTTCCCTTTCGCGGCCTGCACCTCGCTGCGGGAAAACAGCTCAGCCGCCTGGGCGATTGTGTCGTCGGTGCCACACTGGCGAAACAGCGCGGCCTGCAGCCCGGAGGCCACCTCTTCTCCACACCCGAGCAGGCCTTCGACATGGCAGGTGTATACCCTTTGAAGATGCGCGTCACCGGCATCCTCACCCCAAACGGTACACCCGATGATGAGGCACTCTTCGTCGATCTCAAAACCACCTGGCTCATCGAAGGCCGCTCTCATGGCCATGACGACCTCAAGAAAGACGAATCCGTCGTGCTCAAAAAAGAGGAGGGCAACATCGTCGGCAACGCCGCCGTGCGCATGTTCAACGAAGTCACCGACTCCAACATCGCCTCCTTCCATTTCCATGGCGATATCTCCACCTATCCCATCAGCGCCGTGATCTTGCTGCCGCAGGACGCCAAGGCCGAAGCCCTGCTCGCTGGACACTACGCCCGCTCCAAGGAGCAGCAGCTCATCCGCCCACGCGATGAAATGGAGGCGCTGCTCACCCAACTCGTGCGCCTTGAGGGCTTCGCCGCCAGCGCCCTGCTGCTGACCGCCACGGCTGCGCTGCTCGTCACCGCGCTCGTCTTTGCGCTATCCTTCCGCCTGCGACAGCGCGAATTCGCCACCCTCAAAGACGTCGGCGTCTCGCGAGTCTCGCTCATCAGCGTCAAAGTCCTCGAAGTCCTCATCATCGGCCTCGCCGCCGCAGTGATCGGCCTCCTCCTCCTTCAGTTCTCCTCCTTCGCCGCACCGCACCTGCTGAGGATGGTCTTGTAAATGGACATGGTTGCAAGCATCTGCCTTTTGTGAGAGGATTCACCATGCCTTTGGAAGAAATCGAAAAACAAATCACCCAGCTCAGCCCGGAGGAACTCAAAAAGTTCTCGGTTTGGTTTGATGATTACCTGTCCGATGAATGGGACCGGCAGATCGAACGTGACGTGACTGCGGGCAAGTTTGACACATTGGTTGCGCAATTGGATGCGAACTTCGAAGCCGGGCTGTGCAAGCCGCTATGAGGCACTTTGCGGATCCGATGTTTTGGGAATGTCTGAACCGATTACCCGAGGACATCCAAGCCCTCGCACACAAGAACTTCGAGCTTCTTAAAGGCAATGAACGTCACCCATCGGTGCGTTTAAAAAAAGTCGGGAGGTTTTGGTCGGCCCGCGTCGGTAAAGACTACCGTGCATTGGCTCATGAGAGAACCGAAGGATTGCAATGGTTCTGGATCGGCCCCCATCACGAATACGACAAATTTCTTTAATCCACTGTGTCCTACCCCATCGACGCCCTCACTTACGCCCTGGATGTCAATCCCGACATCAGCACCGAAGGCCGCGTGCTCTTCCTGCGTGCCCAGGCCCATCCCGCCTTGGAGCACTTCGAAGGCCGCCTCGTCTGCCAGCAGACCTGGAAGCCCAAGGCCAATCTCCTCCAAGCCGCCGGCCATCGTGTGGAGCGCGAGGTCAACGGCCTCTTTGATCTCGTCCTCGTTCTCCCCGATCCGCAGCGCGATCTCATGGTGGCTGATCTCGCCCGTGCCCATGATCACCTCGCCCCCGGCGGCGTCCTCATGGCCGCCGTGCACAACGACGCCGGCAGCAAACGCTGCGAGCAGTACCTGCGTGAAGTCGCCGGAAAAATCGACTCCCTCTCCAAGCACCACAGCCGCGCCTTCTGGGCCACCAAGCAGGAAGGCAAGCCCTGGAAAGCCGACCTCCTCGAACGCTGGCGCCAGGGTGCCGCCATGCGCCGCATCCTCGACGGTCGCTTCTGGTCACGGCCCGGCCTCTTCAACTGGGATCGCGTCGACGAAGGCTCCGCCCTGCTCGCCAAGCATCTGCCAGACACCATTGAAGGCAACGTCGCCGACTTCGGCAGCGGCTGGGGCTTCCTGAGCGATCACCTCCTGCGCACCTGCCACGACATCGACACCCTCGACATTTACGATGCCGAGGCTGACTGCTTCGAATGCGCCCGACGCAATCTCGGCATCATCCCCACCAAGGTCAAAGCCCACCCTCACTGGCAGGACATCACCACCGGTTTTGATCGCACCAAATTTGACACTGTCGTGATGAACCCCCCCTTTCACGAAGGCAAGGAAGTCGATCCCCTCATCGGCCTCAAGTTCATCGCCGCCGCCGCCCAGGCCCTGCGACCCGACGGGCAGCTTTGGCTCGTCGCCAACCGTCAGCTCCCTTATGAGAACCTGCTGACCGAAGCCTTCACGCAAATGGACAAGATCGTCGAGACCGGCGGCTTCAAGGTCCTGCACGCGCAAAAACCCATCATTCAGCCCAGCTATGTGCGTCGCGGCAAGCGCCGCCGCTGAATCCGACGCAAAGAATCTCACAAAGAATGCAAAACAGAGGAACAAAGCGTTTGCAAAACAAGGCACCGACTCGATAATCGCGGCCCACTTCGAAAGGAGAATGGGTAGGTACCCGAGCGGTCAAAGGGGGCAGACTGTAAATCTGCTGGCTTACGCCTACGCTGGTTCGAATCCAGCCCTGCCCACCACCTTCATTCTGAGTGAGTTAAGCCTCCCGAAAGGGAGTGAAATTCGAGTGATATAAAAAGTCGCTTGGCCACTTCTTGGCCACTTTTTGAACTCCGGAAAAGAGGTGTTTGAGTGTGCTTCAGAACATTCGAGGATGTTTTTGGGGAGGGCTGAGACTGATTGATCACCAAATTCTGGATGTGCCCGCAATGCTTCGACTGGGCGATGAGGACAACACAATGCCATCCCCAGACCTCGATACCCCTTTGCCCTTTATCCTCC
Source organism: Prosthecobacter debontii (assembly GCA_943371875.1). Lineage (GTDB taxonomy): Bacteria > Verrucomicrobiota > Verrucomicrobiia > Verrucomicrobiales > Verrucomicrobiaceae > Prosthecobacter > Prosthecobacter debontii_C. The sequence continues at coordinate 104,102 of CALRWM010000004.1, forward strand.
TGCAATCATTCATGCCTCGCTAACCCAGGATTGATCTCAGCGACGAATTTCGTTAAAAAAATTTATGGCTCGTCAGGCCTGGATTCATCCCAGCGCCGAATTGCGGTGAAAATATTATTGGCTTCGTGGACCCCGAATTCCAATGACTCGCAGCAAGGGAAAGCGGTCATTGATGTCATTTTTAGATTTTAACAGAGGCCGAGATCCATGTACAGCTCAAATTTTTTAAGCCTTAGTGTGCAGCGGTTAAGCTTGCCTGGAATCAGCTAAACCATGGTTGAGGGGATCAGGGCGGGATCGGGCCATGAGCATTTCATCAAAGATTCATGTTGCTCGCCCCATGTTTTTTACTAGCATCTTTTTATATGGCCAAATTTAAGGTTAAATTCAAAATTCAGGCTCTAGAGCTGGAGATCGAAGGAGATCGGGAATCCATTCCAAGTATCACACAGGCTCTACAAGGTCAAATCGCGGGGATGCTCGGCGCTCCGAGCGCGATTATGGCACCAGAAGAAGCCATCAGAGATATTTCACCTATCCAGAGTGTTGAGGCGACGCAGCCCAAACCCGGACGTAAAAAAAATAGCAGGCCGAAATCAACTGCTCCAGCAAATAAGGATACGGCTTCAGCAGCATTCGATTTCCAACATGCGCCTGATAAATGGGGAAATCCAAAGCAAACATGGTCCGCTCCAAAGAAAGCCATGTGGTTACTCTTTGTTACAGAATCACAGGCTTCCGTAGTCGAAATGTCTTCGGGAGAAATCGCCGCTACGTTCAACAAGCATTTTCGTCAAGCGGGTGCCATAACGGTGAGTCAACTCAATCGTGACCTTGGTGCCGCCAAAAGTAAATCACCGGCCCAGGTTGGTGAGGACACGACAAAGACTCCACCTAAATGGTATTTAACGGAAGCAGGTAAAGCCGTCGCTAGAAAACAAGTCGAAGAGGCACTTGGTTCTCCCGCCACTTAGCAGCACGCATGGCACTTATCGAAAAAGCTGCCCTTCTTGCAAGGCTTTCACCGCCACTCGACGCTTTAATGTGCGAGCAACTTCTAGACGAGTTTATCTCTTTAGAAAGAAGATACGTTCTTTCTGACTGGGAGCCTGCCGAGTTGGATGGTGGACAGTTCGCGGAAATCCTGGCAAGGATCATTTACCATAACGATTCTGGCACACTAAATCGTGCGAAAGGTTTTGATGATTGCGTGAAGTATCTTGAAAACGATACCAATGGTGTCTCTCACTCAATCACACCCAGACATGATGCCATTCATATAGCGCGCGTGCTGCGCACAATATACAAATTTCGCAGCCAACGTGGTGCTGTCCACATCTCAGCCTCATATTCAGCTAACCAAATGGACGCCAAGCTGATGGTTGAATGTGCCAGATGGCTTATGATGGAAACATTGCGGCTATTTTCGCAACAAGCCCAAGACCAAGCTGCGAAAACAATTCGTGAATTGCTACAATTTGATGTGCCCTGTGTTGGTAAATTTGAGGAGGTCATTATTGTACAACGTACCGATTTAACGGGTGAAGAGGAGGTGCTTGTTCTACTTCACTATTCGGGTGACACCGGATTCACACGCACTGAACTTGGTAAATACGCCCAGTGTTCCGCCCCCTCGGTCACCCGTGCCGTTCAAAAACTTCTGTCTTCAGCATTCCGACAGATTGTTGAGGTGAATGGTCGGTTGAAGCTCACAGGTCTCGGCTCAAAACGCATACGTGAGCAATTAAGTCACAAGTTATTGCTGGAGTAGGCGATTTTCCGTCCGCCGTTCACTTGTCCTTCAGTTTCCTAAACACTGACGCTTCACCAAAAAGCATGTTCCAATCTGTTGCTGGATTTTCGATGAGCCTTTTCACTTCGGCGGTAAATAGCGTTTTCATAATAGGACTGGATGCTTGAAGGCGTGGCCTGGTTTTACGGCTTCAATAATTTGAGCAGGACTTTGGCGGCTTCGGCGGAAGAGGCGGGGTTTTGGCCTGTGATCAGCAGCCCGTCGGTTTGCACATAAACTCCCCAATCTGGGCCTTTGCTGTAGTGTCCGCCCGCTTTCTTCAATTCGTCCTCCAGCAACAGAGGAACCACTTTGCTCAGCTTTACGCCGGCTTCCTCGGTGTCGGAAAACCCAGTCACGTTCTTTCCCTTTATCAAAAGATCGCCATTGGGCAATTTGACGTTGAGCAAGGCACACGGCGCATGACAAACCAAGGCTATAGGTTTGTTTTGTTGATGAAAGGCTTCGATCAAAGCGATCGAGTGAGTATCCTTGGTCAGATCCCACAAAGGGCCATGGCCACCTGGATAGAAAACCGCGTCATAATCGGAAGCCTTGACGCTGCTTAATTTCAAGGTGTGCGCGAGTTTCTGTTTGAGCGGTTCATCCTTGTCGAAGCGCTGTGTAAATTTGGTTTGAGCCTCGGCCTCCTCGCTTTTGGGATCAATCGGCGGCTGCCCGCCTTTGGGCGAAGCCAGAGTGATCTCCGCCCCGGCATCCGCCAGTTCATAATAGGGAGCTGCAAACTCCTCCACCCAGAAGCCGGTTTTCTTGCCAGTGTCACCCAATTCGCTGTGCGAGGTTAAGACGATTAAGATTTTCATTACGATGAGATTGCTCATTGCTCGTGGTTCAAGGTCTGAGTTATTTCTGTTGTGCGCATCGTGCAAATTAGCAGGAGCGCAGTTGCATGCACTGGGGTGTTACCCTATTTCAGCACGCTCACCTTCACACCCATCGCATCAAGCAGCTTCTTTCCCATTTGCCGTGTTTTCTCGTCGGAAGGCTTGGATGAAGAAACGACCAGCAAACCGTCCTTCAAAACTGTCTGCGGGCATGTCTTCAGCATCGCCCAGGTTCCAGAATTTGCCGTTACCGAGACGATGAATGGGCAGGAGGTGTGTGATATTGCCCTGTGGAGCTGGGCCAATCAACACAACCACTTCTTCCCGGTCATACGATTCAGAGGGTGGCGTTAGCGTGTCCAGGGGTTCATCTGCTTTGGCCTTCGTGATCCATGATTCCAGTATTAGCACGACGGCAGAAGCACCATACGAAGCAGTGATCAGGCGCACCTTGTTGGCGAAATCATCCTTGGCTCCCGTGTCGCTAAGCTTGTCCGGGGTGAAGAGAATGGTGCCTTTGTCCGTCGCTGCCATCATGATCGGAGCCAGGCACCCACACTTCTCCATGGTGAAACGAGCGTAGCGAGTGGCTTCGGTGATGAGAGATTTGAGGTCGGAGGGCATTGATGACCAGATGGATGAGCATCCGGGCATCTGCAATTGACGCCATGAAATCTGGAAAATCACGGGTGGAAACTTGGCACCCCCCCTTGAATTGTTGTAAGGAAGCGACCATCCCAGATGCTCCAACCTCTCACAGCCATCATTCCCGCACACGCTCTTGCTAGGGCTGACCTGCCACCCCCAGCACTTCTGCCAGCGCTGGAGGCTCCAAAAGGTACCTTTTAAAGCCAAAACGATGCCTTGGACCACCGTCACACCCTCTGCATTTCCCTGGGAACAGGCGGCGCTGGATTTTGTTCGTCAGAATCTGCCTGCCTCGGCGAATATCCATGTATGGTCGAACTTCGAGTTCGTGGCTGACAGTGGCTCGATTTACGAGGTGGACATGCTTTGCGTCTCCCCTTGGGGTGTCTTTGTCACTGAGATCAAGAGCCGGCCTGGTGCGATCTCCGGCATGGGGAACCTCTGGTCCTGGCACCATGAGGGCTCATCGAAGACGGCTGAGAATCCCCTCCTATTGGCAAACAGGAAGTGCAAGGCCCTAGCCTCCCTGCTTGGGCGGCAGAAGGCTTTCAAGAACGAAAAGGTTCCCTTCATTGAGCCACTGGTGTTTTGTTCAGACCCATCGAACAATATTCTGCTCAGTGATTCACAGAAGGTCTGCAATCGTACTAAGATCATTGCGGCCATCACCAAGCGTGACTGCCCAGGTCTGAAGTTTTTCCACCAACCGCCCATCAATACCCCTGCGCTTCGTGCTGTGTTGCAAGCGATTGAGCAGAGCGGGATTGCTGGCAAACCGCTTCAGAAGTCTAAGCGGGCCGGTGACTACAAGCTCGAAAGCCTGTTCCATGACAGCCCCACCGGCAGCTTTCAGGACTGGATTGGATGCCACGCCACGTCAAAATCAGGCACCAAACTGATTCGGATTTATCTGGAGAACCAGCAAGCCACCGAGGCAGATCGTCAGACGGTTCGGCGAGCTTCTGAGAGGGAATACCAGGTTCTCAATCGCCTCGATCATCCTGGCATTCTTCGAGCTGAGACCCTCACGCCTACTGACATCGGTCATGCCCTGGTGTTCCGGCTTGACGATCCTTGTGTTCGTCTCGACCAGTTTCTAGCTGAGCAAGGTGCCAAGTTTTCACTTGGCGAACGGATCGAACTTCTTCGTCTCATTGCGCAAGCCGTGGCCTATGCTCACCGTCGTAAAGTGGTTCACCGAGCCTTGTCACCGCAGAGCATCTTGATCAGGACAGATTCCAAAACAGGACGTCCCATACCGCTGCTTTACAATTTCCAGGTCAGTCTGGCACGTTCCGAAAGCCATTCCACAGGGCAGACACGTGTTTCAAAGACCCTTCACGCCGATCAACTGTTGGAGGACATTTCCACGGTTTATCTGGCTCCTGAAATGGTGTCGGGGTTGGAGCTGGAAGGTGAAGAGCTGGACTCCTTCTCGCTTGGAGCCATCGCATACCACCTCTTTTCAGGACAACCACCGGCAGCGAAAGCCTTGGAGCTTGTCGATGTCCTGAACAGCTCAGGTGGTGCACTGGATCTTCGTTCTGTCGTCAATGGCATCCCTGACAGCCTAGCGGAGCTGGTGAAGTTCTCGGCCAATGCGGATCGTGGCCTGCGTTATGATGCCGATGAGTTCCTCAAGCAGCTCGACAAGATTGAGGAGGAACTCACGGCTCCTGACCAACCCCAGGTCGTTGACCCTCGTGAGGCAGGCCCTGGCGATGAATTGGCCTACAAGTTGAAGGTGAAGCGCAAGCTCGGCACCGGCTCGACTTCGGTGGTTCTTCAGGTGGAAGATGCCACCCAGCAGGTTCGCGTCCTCAAGCTCTCCTCCAAGCCAGAGCACAACGTTCGACTGCGCAAAGAGTTCGAGGTGCTCAAGCGAGTCCGTCACTCCAACATCGTCGCCCCCTTCGATTTCTTGGAGTTTGGTGAGATTCATGGATTCACCATGGAGCGAGCTGGTGAGGAAACCCTCTCACAGCGTCTTCGCAAAGATGGTCGTTTGGAGATCGAGTTGCTGGAGCGTTTCGGTGATGACCTTCTCCAAGTCGTCGATTTCCTTGATAAAGAAGGTGTCTCCCATCGCGACATCAAGCCCGACAACCTCGGGGTGCGTTCCGCTGCCAAAGGACCGCTTCGCCTCATCTTCTTCGACTTCTCCCTCTCCACCAGTGCGCCGGAGGACATTCAGCTTGGAACCCCTCCTTATCTCGATCCGTTTTTGAAGCTGCGAAAGGTCAAGAGATGGGATGCCTATGCTGAGCGCTATGCTGCCGCCGTCACCCTTTATGAGATGGCGGTAGGAGCCAATATTGATCTCAAATGGGGAGGTGGCGATGGCAAAAACTCTCCTGACGTTGTTCCGGATGAAGTCAGTCTCAATGCTGAACTCTTCCCCGCCCAGCTTCGTGCTCCCTTGTCCGCCTTCTTCGAGAAGGCATTGAAACGAGATTTTAAAGACCGCTTCGACAATGCCGAGCTGATGCGTTCAGCGTGGAAGGACATCTTCCGCCATGTCGATGAGCCTGCCGTTCGTCCACTGGTCACAGGCAGCGAGGAATCCAGCGTCTCCAGAACAGAGATCCTCTCCAACGCATCACTGGATACCCAGCTCATCTTGCTTGGCCTTAGCACGCGTTTGGTGAATGTGCTGGATCGTCTGGAACTCGTCACCGTCACTGATCTCCTTCGCTATCCGTTGATCAAGATTCAACGGATGCGTGGTGTGGGTAATAAAACCCGGCGAGAGCTTGCCGATCTCGTCATCGAGCTTCGCCGACACTTCCCTGGTCAGCGTCCGGGTGAGAAAGAACAGCTCGACGATGCTGCAGAGGATGAGAGTGAACTGGATGATTGCAGCGCCAGCATTGACCTCCTGGCAAAGTTCATTCTCGGCTCAGGTAATCGCCTGCCTGCGGCTGAGAAGCAGGTGCTCCAGCGTTTTCTGGGGCTTGAAGACGTACAGGATGATCCCAAAGGATTGGCATGGTCCAGTCAAAGCGACCTCGCTCCGAAGCTCGACATCACCCGCGCTCGTGTGGGCCAGGTGGTAACCAAAGCCAGAACGCGTTGGGTCAAGACATCCTCCATTACACAATTTCGCCAGACCATTGCTGAAGTCTTGGGGACAAAGGGCGGCGTCATGACTCATGAGGAGTTGATCACGACTTTGCTTCATTTGCGTGGTTCTGCGCTTCCTGAGCCAGAGCGCACCCGCATGGCTTCCATGGTGGTGAGAGTGGCTATCGAAGCCGAACGCCACCTACAGCAGCCAAAGTTTGAGGAGCTTCGTCGCAAAGGGAAAATCTTCATCGCACTCGCACCTGAGTTGGTGGATTTCGCCCAGGCCCTCGGCAAGATCGCTGATCAGCTTGCGGATGAAGAAACACTCCCGACTTCGGCCAGAACTTTGGAGAGTCTTAAGGCTGTTCATTTCCCCATACACTCCTTCCCTGATCTTGCGGCCCCTGATCCTTCCCGCCTGGTTCATCTCGCGGCCATCTCCTCAGACCATGCCTGTGCCAATGCACGTCTGGAACTGTATCCCAGAGGATTGGAAGCCATACGCGCTCTACGACTCGCGCAGAATGCATTGTTTGGCTCGCGTGAGCTGACGGTGGAAGAGCTGCGTGAGCGTGTCGCCAGTCGTTATCGTGAGGCACAGCCCCTTCCAGATCGTCCTCAGCTTGATGAGCTTCTGGCAAACATCGGCTTGTCGCTTCAGTGGTCGCCCGAGGCCAAGGAAGGCCAAGGCGCTTATGTTCAGAAGTATAGCAGTGACCCAAGTGTTTCAGAGCGCACAGCTTCCCTGCATCGTTCCAGGACCATCATTGCACCTCTGCCTCGAAAGCAAGTCCCCGAGGACATTGCCGAAGCCATGCGGCTTGAGGAGAAGCTCCGTTATGCCGAGAAGCAGGGTTCCTTCCTTGTGCTCGCCACGCCTTCCCGTCATCTGAAACAGACGGCCGAGGAAATCACCAAACGATTTGCCGTTCAGTGCCTGGATGCAGATGCTCTGTTCCTCCATTCCATGAAGGACGAAGCCGGTAAGCTGAAGGTGGACTGGCGCAAGCTCCTCTCCGCTGATGCCGGCGCAGAACCTCGGGATTGGGAGCGCCTTCAGTTGCTCGTGTCACGCATCATGCCGGGCATCAAAACCACGCTCAAGGACTCACGCCAGACCATCCTCCTGACCAATCCCGGCCTGTTTGCCCGCTACAATCAGTTGGACCTATTCCAGGAGATTCGTGCCAGCGTCGGCACACCCCAGGGCCCCCATGGCTTGTGGATGATCATTCCCAGCCACGGACCTGGCACCCAGCCCATGCTGAACCAGAAAGCCATTCCCATCACCAACCCCGCGCAGTTTGAGATCCTGAATGAGGCATGGATTGCCAATCAGCATCGCAGCGCCAGCTAGACCCCGATGATTTCTCCCAAGCCCCTCCTCACCGACCTGCAAAAATGGGTCACCAAGTTTGAGAACGATCTCCGGCAGCGTTGTCGCGAGGTTCCTGAGCTGGATGCCTCGCTGAAAGCAGACTGGCAGAAGGCCAAGGACAGCAAACGCACCTCCGAGGCTTATGAAGTATGGCGAGATGGTCAGCTCACGCAGTCGAGTGTTGGCTGGGTGCTGGGTTGTGTCTTTGTCCGGTTCCTAGAGGACAATCAATTGCTGGATCGCCCCTGGATCGCTGGTGGTGGCGACCGACGCATTGAAGCCGAACATGTGCGTGACGCCTACTTCAGCGAGAATGGCACTCTCACGGATCGTGATTATCTCCAGCATGTGTTTACGGAAGTGGGCAAGCTGCCCGGCATGGCCGATCTCTTTGATCGTCGGCACAATGCTCTCTGGCGTGCTGGAATCTCAGGTGATGCAGCAGCCGAGTTCATCGCCTTCTGGCGGAAGATGGACCATGACTTCACGGATGCTGAATGGGGCACCCGTTTCCTTGGCGACCTGTATCAAGACTTGTCGGAGTATGCCAAGAAGACCTTCGCCCTGCTCCAGACCCCGGAGTTCATTGAGGAGTTCATCCTCGACCGCACCCTTGATCCTGCCATCGACCGTTTTGGTTATGAGCAGGTGCGGATGATTGATCCCACCTGTGGCTCAGGCCACTTCGTCCTCGGTGGTTTTAAACGTCTTCTGACTCATTGGCAAAAAGGTCATCCCGAGATGAATGAGCGAGAGATAGTGAAGAACGCTCTGGCAGGAGTGGCAGGAGTGGACCTCAATCCCTTTGCCGTTGCCATTGCTCGTTTCCGTCTGCTGCTGGAAGCATGGAAAGCTTGTGCTGTGACTCGCCTCCGTGCTGCACCGGATTTTCATGTGAGCCTCGCTGTTGGAGATTCTCTGCTGCATGGCCCAACACCAGGAGAATTGACCAGCCCAGAAGCTTTGAAACTTCGGATCGAAAGCACCAACAACACCTATGCGGTAGAGCTTGCCGACGAGTTGGCCCGAATTCTTGGTCAGCGGTATCACGCTGTGGTCGGCAATCCTCCTTACATCAGGGTGAAGGATAAGGCTCTCAGCGAGGCTTATCGAAACATGTTTGGAGCGTGCAAAGGCAAATACTCACTCTCCGTGCCTTTCATGGAACGGTTCTTTGACCTCGCACTGCAAGGTGACGCCCCTACTCAGCAGCCCGCTGGATTCGTTGGAAAAATCACTGCGAACTCCTTCATGAAACGCGAGTTTGGCAAGAAGCTCATCGAAGAATACTTGCCTGGTTGGGACATTTCTCACATTCTGGATACCGACAAGGCACATATTCCTGGCCACGCGACTGGCACCGTTATTTTGTTTGGCAGCAATCAGGAGCCTCGTCCAACAACGGTCCGTGTTGTCATGGGAATACGGAAGGAGGAACCGGCACCTGATGTCCCTGCATCCGGTCAGTTCTGGTTAGCACTTTTGAAACAGATTGACACCTCTGGTTCTGAAAGCGAATGGCTTTCAGTCGCCGATGTTGAACGAGAGCGTTTAGCACGCCACCCCTGGAGTATTGGTGGCGGCGGCGCGGCTGAGTTAAAAGAGGTAATTGAAGAAGCGGCGGGGAAAGCACTTGTGGACTATGTCGAAGTGCGAAGGGGCAAACCGGTTATAGGTCCGGCGGCAATTCTTGGGGAAGATGATGCCTTTATTCGCCCACTTGGTAATGTGAGTTGTTCTCGAATACCTCCTGAGTTTCGGCGACCACTCATCGACGGAGACCTCGTTCGGAATTGGACAATGATCTGGGACATGGAGGTAATCTTCCCATATGACGAACGGATTGAATTGGCACTGGAACCAGAAATACAAAGATGTCTCTGGTCTTCCCGAACTGTTCTCGCCAATCGAGCTGACTTTGGAGGCCAGACTTATATGCATTGTGGCCGCCCCTACTGGGAATTCCACCAAATCCCCCAAGATAGAAATCGTTCGGACATACTCTTTGTCTTCTCAGATGTCGCAACCCACAACAGCTTCGTTCTTAAATCTGGACCGAAGCTTTTCAATCGGCACGCACCGCTTATTAAACTCAAAGACGGCTCAACGGAAACTGAGCACTATCAACTGCTCGGAGTGTTGAACTCGTCCACCACCGGGTTCTGGCTGAAGCAGGTTTGTCAAGACAAGGGGGCCGGTGGAATAGGTGGAGGAATATCCTCAGAGATTTGGGAACGCCGATTTGAATTCGACGGCACAAAGGTCTCGAAGATCCCAATACCTGCACGGCAGCCCCAGCAGCTTCCAACTGCTCTCATCAAATACAGCGCGGCCATGCAGTCTCACTTACCTGCGGCTACGCTGACAAATTGGGCTGGACCTAGTAGCGGGGCCTTGTGTGAACAATTGTCGAGCGCTATCGGCACTTATTCGGAGCATCGATGCAAGCTTTTGGCTTGGCAGGAAGAGCTGGATTGGCAAATCTATGAAGCCTTCGATCTCGTGGAGGCAGATGATGGTGTGAGTGTGCCAGAAGGTGAAGGTATGGACTTGGTTTATGACCTTGGACTGGAGCTGGGCCAGCGAGCCTTCGAGATTGTCCTGGCCCGCAAGATGGCGGCAGGAAAAGTGCAGACGACCTGGTTTGAACGTCATGGCTCCACACCCATCACGGAGCTTCCTCGCCATTGGCCGAGCCGATACCGAGAACTCGTCGAGAAGCGCATACATCGTATCGAGACGGATTCCAACATCCGTCTTATCGAGCAGCCTGAATACAAACGCCGCTGGAATACCGAACCCTGGGATGGGCAGCTCAAGAACGCTCTGCGACACTGGTTGCTGGCACGATTGGAGACAGCCTTTTTTGAAGGTGAACGCATCGCCGAGAATGGGCAGAACACCGTTCCCGCCAACCTGCGGAACGGATTTACCGCAGGCAGAGATCCACGACTCTGCACCACCCGCCAACTGGCAGATGTAGTGTCTCTTGATCCTGCCTTCATGCAGGCCGCCAACGTCTATCGGGATCGCGAGGACTTTGACCTGCCCAAACTGGTCCAAGAACTGGTGGAGGATGAATCCGTCCCCTTCCTCCCCATCCAGCGCTACAAGGACAGTGGCCTGCGCAAGCGTGTCATTTGGGAACGCACCTGGGATCTCCAGCGCCAGGAGGATCAGATCGAGGCCGATGTCCGCAAAGAGAACGCCGACAAAGAACTCAGCGAGGAAAAGCTCAAACCCCTCATCCAATCCAAGCAAAAGGAGCTGGTAGGAGACATCCCAGTCCCGCCCAAGTATGCCAGCGCCGATTTCAAGAAGCCCCACTGGTGGAAACTGCGCGGCAAGCTCGATGTGCCCAAAGAACGCTGGATCATCTACTCAGGAACCGATACCCCCTCCGTGATCGCTTGGGCAGGCTGGAACCACAAACAGCAAGCTCAAGCCCTGGCCGGCTATTACCAAGACCGCAAAGACCAGGACGGCTGGTCCAAGGAACGGCTGGCACCTCTGATCGCAGGCGTCAAAGACCTGCTCCCCTGGCTCAAACAGTGGCACAACGACATCGACCCCCAGTTCCAACTTCGCCTCGGCGACTTCTACGAAGAGTTCGTTCGCGACCAGATCCACGAATTGGGGATGAATGAGGCCCAGGTTGAGGAAATTCGCATCGGGGATAAATGAGTATCAATCAGCACTTTCTTTGAACACCGTGATTGATTTGGTATCAATAAGCACTAGAATCCTTTCCGCACCATGAATCCGCTCCCTCGTGAGGCTCCGGAAGAGGTGCGGATTGTGATCATCACCGCGCTCAGCCAAAATCACTATTTCACTCAAACCGAAAATGCCGGAAGTCGGATACTTGAACGCATGGGATTCGATCTGGCCCAACTGCCAGACCATCTGCTCGGGTACTTGGAAGACGGCCGCAGGCTCTATGAGCTCCAAGGACCTGGAATCATCGGCTTCAAATACCAATGCTGTATCCCTTATGATGATGGCGATGATGACATTTATGTGCATGCAAAGATCACCATTTCTGAAGAAGCCAATGGAGAGGTCTCAGCCTTCTTGACCCTCTCTTTTCACAAACATGACACCGGGCATCGGCCCCTTCCTGCGTAGCCTCATGAATACAATTACCAAATGCCCTGAATGCGAGACTGGAACACTCCAAACAGTTGTCGAGGACTACACTGTCCATGCTCAGGACGGCAATACTGTCGTCGTTCCGAAAGTGAGCAAATTACGCTGTGACAAATGCGGCGTGACGTTGCTCCCGGCGAAGAGCAGCCGATACATCAGCGAGTTTCAAGCCCAGGACTTGGAGCAACTGAACAAGGCGGAGCTTTATGAATATTTAGAGGCGAGTGGCCTGAATCAGAAAGACTATGCCGAAGCGCTTGGCTTGGGCGAAAAGACCTTCCACCGTTGGCTAAAAGGAACCCAGGTCGTCTCCCGCTCCATGGGCTACTACCTTAGAGCCATGGACCACTCCCCGGATGTGTTTGAATGGGTGAAAAATAGAAGCTGGCGAGCGCCAATCAGGAGGACGATGAAGACCAAAGTCGTCTTTGCTGCTCTGAAACTGCGAACCGCGAAAACGAGTGCCGGGGTTCCTCAGTTCAGTGGGAACCCCGCTAAGCAGTTTGTCTTGGAAACGGTGCATTGCTAAGCCTTTTTTATGCACACCTTTTGGGTAACCTTCTATTCTTACAAGGGCGGCGTGGGTAGGTCGATGGCCTTGGCAAACGTGGCTGCCTATTTGGCCTCCATAGGACGCAAAGTAGTTATGGTGGACTTCGATTTAGAAGCCCCAGGATTGGACAGCTTTGAGGAGTTTGATCTGCCACAAGCAACTTCAGGTGTGGTGGAATATGTCAGCCACTATTTGGAGCACCAAAGGCCTGCTCCAGTGAAAGAATTTGTCCTCCCTCTCACACCCAAAACACTGGTCCGAGACCAAAAAACGGACCGCTTCCTCGAAGGAGGACTTTGGCTGATGACCAGCGGTGCCAAGAACGAATCCTACAATCGCAAACGTACCGCCATCAATTGGGCCGAGCTTTACGACAAGCATGATGGAGTGGCGTTTTTTGAGAATTTCAAAGCCGACATCGAGGATACCTTTAAACCCGATTACGTTCTGGTGGACTCAAGGACGGGTCTCACAGACATCGGAGGCGTCTGCACCCTCCATCTGCCTGACTTGGTAGTGCTGTTATTTGCGCTCAACGAGCAGAACCTGGAAGGCATCGCAGCGGTGGCTCGACTGCTCAGAGAGTCGGAAAGGCTTCCTCAGATTGTTCCTGTGGCAACACCCGTGCCTAACCTGCCACGTGAGGATGGTAGCCCTCTTGAGCAACGGTTCCAGCGTGCCAAGCACCTCCTTGGCACGGAGGTATCTTTGTCGCTGGCTTACGTTCCAGACCTGGCACTCAAGGAGAAGGTGATTGTATGGGAAGAACCTTCTCAGCTAACGGCCCAGTATGAGGACCTAGCGAACAAGATCTCTCTCTCCGACCCTGGAGGTCTGGACTTCCTTCTGAGGGAGCTAAAAGCGGCTTTGGACTCCTTTGAGTTTGAACGCGTAGAAGAATTGGCCTCTCTCCTCCTAGCCGACTACGCGGATCGCCCTGACACATGGCTGGGCATCAGCGATGTTGCTAAAACCCAGGGCGATATGAAGCGCTATGAAGAGGTGCTTCGGAAAGCAGTGGAGCTATCTACGGGCGCGAGTCTGGCTCTCCAACGGCTCGAAGCTCTTCTAGTGGGACAAAAGCGCCATGAAGACTTTTTGAAAGTCCTCATGTGGATTATTGATCAGCCGAAGCGACCCAATTTTGCAGAGATCGCCAACCTTCATAAATCGGCAGGACGGCTGCTGATGAAGATGCGCAAGTATTGGGAGGCCGGTGAGCGCTTTGAAGCATGCCTCGATATTGAGAACACTTTGCGTGAGGTTAGCGATGCGGAGCAGTTCAGCACTCTTTTCAATATCGCGGAATCCAAACGTCGTGCCTCAAAAGAAATCAGGCAGGGGGAGTGGATGCCGGTCATCCATAGGTTTGAGAAAGCACTGCCGGAAATTCGCTCTTCACCGTTGCCCCAACGTGCCAACCGTCTTCAAGCCATGCACATCGCGTATGCCTGCACAGGTGATGTGGATCGTGCAAAAATGCTCCTAGAGGAGACTGCCAAGCTCATCTCTCAAGCCTCTCCTCATGAGCGCCTATTTTGCGTCGCCGACTACGACCGGATTTCGCTGCCTGAGTTCGCTGCACGCAACCAAGCTATGCGTGAGGCTCTGAACGACGGCCAGCTATGGGACGGCATGAAACTGAATTCTGACACTAGCAAAACATGACCCTTCTCCGCGATCTCATCGACCTACCCGAACAAGTCACCCGTGGCGACTTTGTGATGGAGCTCAGCAATGGCGTCAAACAAGCGGACTCTACGCTGAAGGACTACGTCATCACCCCCAAGCTCGTCGAGCGCTTCGATGAGGCTCTGACCTTTATCAACGGTGGCATGGCAACGGGGAAGAGCCGTGGCACCTACCTGCACGGCAGCTTCGGCAGTGGTAAAAGTCATTTCATGGCCGTGCTGCATCTGCTGCTTCAGGGAAATCTGAAGGCACGCTCTATTCATGAACTCGCCGGCGTGGTGACCAAGAATGACGGCTGGCTCGGCAAGAAAAGATTCCTGATGGTGCCTTACCACATGATCGGTGCCACAAGCCTGGAAAGCGCAATTTTCAGCAAATATGTGGAGCATGTTCGCGAAATTCATCCTGATGCACCCACACCTGCGGTGTTTCGTTCTCAGGCACTGGTAAACAATGCGGATGGTTTGAGAAAACAGCTCGGTGACGAGAAGTTTTTTACCGAACTGAACAGCAAAAAGGGCGAAAATTCAGCCAATGATGGCTGGGGAGAACTCAGTGCAGGATGGTCTGTCGGCCGCTACGAGAAAGCCAAGACCGATGGGCCCGAGTCCAGTGAGTATCGCCTTCTGAGTGGTGACCTGATCGACGCCTTTTTCCCGTCCATCCGCAAGGAAGGCGAGTTCGTGCGTATTGACGAAGGGCTCTCGATCATTACCCAGCACGCGAAGAGCCTAGGGTACGACGCCCTCATCCTGTTCCTAGATGAAATGATTCTCTGGCTCGCAAGCAAAGCCGGAGATGTGCAGTTTCTCACCTCAGAAGTTCCCAAAGTCAGCAAGCTTGTTGAATCTGAAAAAGGCGGGAGGCCCATCCCTCTTATCACGTTCATTGCCAGACAGAGAGATTTGCGTGAACTGATCGGCCAAAACGTCACGGGTTCAGACAGTCTCAACTTTGCAGACCAGCTCAAATATTGGGAAGGACGCTTCAATACGATCACGCTGGAGGACGCCAACCTTCCCTTCATCGCGGAAAAGCGGGTGCTCAGACCTAAATCCGAGGGCGCACGGAGACAGATCGACGAAGAGTTTGAGCGCAATAGCCACATTCGGACGGAGGTGATGAATGTCCTGCTCACAAGCAAATCGGACCAGAAATCATTCCGCAGGCTTTACCCCTTCAGTCCTGCCTTGGTGGAGACCCTGGTGGCGGTGTCGTCACTCCTCCAGCGCGAACGCACGGCCTTGAAGATCATGCTTCAACTGCTGGTCGATCAAAAGGATACCCTGCGTCTTGGTGAATTGGTGCCAGTGGGCGACCTTTATGATGAGATTGCTCAAGGAGATGAGGCGTTCAGTTCCGACATGAAGCGCTATTTTGATACGGCTCATCGCCTGTATCGTCAGCAGTTGCGCCCAATGCTGGAAGAAGATCATGGCACCACTTTTGAGGAGGCTGAAAAGCTGGATTATCGAGATCCAAAGCGTGAAGCACTGAGAAATGATGATCGCCTGCTCAAGACCTTGTTGCTGGCTTCGCTGGCACCTGAGGTGGAGTCGCTCAAGAACCTGACACCTCAGCGTCTAGCCGCGCTGAACCACGGCACCATCAAGAGTCCCATCCCAGGACAGGAGGCAACGATTGTGCTGAACAAGGTCCGCAAGTGGGCCGGGCACCTCGGGCAGATCAAGATTAGCGAAGGAGCATCCCAACCGATTATCTCCATCCAGCTTACCGGTGTCGATGTGGACAGCATTCTCGCCAAGGCGGACACCCAGGACAATTTTGGCAATCGAATTCGCCTGCTTAAATCCATGATGTTTGATCAACTGGGCATCTCGGCCAGTGATGATCTGTGGATGGAGCACAAGTTCCGCTGGCGGGGCACAGAGCGGCGTTGCAAAGTTTTCTTCAGCAACGTCTGGCAGGCAGAAGACGGAACCCTCGAAGAAGCAGGTGATGAATGGAAACTGGTCATCGACTACCCCATCGACATCGAGAACCGTGGCCCAAAAGATGACATGGCGCGGTTGGAGCGGTTTCGCAAAGAATACGGCACCGCCCGAACCCTCGTTTGGCTTCCTTCCTTCCTGAGTTCACAAACGCAGCGTGACATCGGCCAGCTTGTGCGTCTGGAACACATCTTGTCCGAAAACAGGTTCTCGGAGTATGTGAGAGATCTGTCACCCATGGATCGCGAATCAGCCAGGTCCATCCTGACCAACAAGCGGGATGCCCTGCGACAGCGGTTGGTTATTTACCTCGGAGTTGCCTACGGGCTTCAAAACGACACTGGCGGCGTGCTGGATGGAATGCAGTCTCTCTCTGGTGAGGAGCATTTCCAGTCTCTCGCATCTGGTTTGGAACTCAAGGTTCCTGGTGAAACTCATCTCGGCCCGGCGCTGAAAGAGGTGCTCACCCAAGCTCTTGCGAACCAGTATCCCGAGCACCCTAAGTTTGAAGAAGACCTCAAGCTAACCAAAGGCAACGTGCAGCGGGTTTTGGAGATCGTCAGCGAAACCCTACGCACCAAAGAACGTCGGCTGCATGTTGAGAAGCCTGATCGTGTGATCATGCGGCAGATCGCCAATACGCTGAAACTCGGCGAGATGGGGGAAACCCACTTTGTCATTGGTGAGAAGTGGAAGGATCATTTCCATCGCATGGCAGCCAAGGGTGAAGGACTCGACAAGATCCGAATCACCGACTTGAGCGCCTGGATTGATGAACCTGAAGCTATGGGCCTGCCGTCACTGCTGCAGGATTTGATCATCATGGTTTTTTCCCAGCAGACCAACCGGGCCTTCACATTGCATGGTGGACCTGTTGAGCCTGAGTTGGGAAAGATCCATGAACAGTGCGTGCTTAAACAGCAGGCTCTCCCTTTGGAAAGTGAATGGCTGAAAGCAGTGGAACTGGCTCAGACCGCACTTGGTATCTCAGGACTTCCAAACTTCTTGAGTGGGCAGAGCGTGCTTAAGTTCAGCGAACTCGTGAAAATGGAGGTATCACAGAATCTTGACCTCGCTCAAAAGCTGCGAACCGCGCTCCAAGAACGCGCACTGGACTTCGGCGAGACAGGCGATTTTGAACGGCTTAAAACCGCCAAGGACTCCGTGAAGCTGCTAACGATGGTGAAGGATCGTAGTGACACGCCATTGATTCAAGCACTGGCAGAATTGGAACTGAATACACCTGGTGAAGCCATTGGCACCAGTCTGAAAAAGGCTGCGGACATCGCTTCCAGACTCAAGACTTGTGATCTGACGGCGATCAACTCCATCGCTGCTCTGGAAGGACAAGCAGGTGAAAAAGGCAGGGAATTACGGGAGCAGCTTTTTGAAGCATTTCGTCGCAATGAGTATGCCGTTCCATTTGGGCAAACTTTTGACACCATCAACCATGCAGCCATCCAACTGCTGAGTTCGCTGGTCCCGAAGAATGCCGTCCCGACCCCAGAGCCAGCGCCACCAGCCAAAACCAATCCACCTGCACCTCAGGCAGAAAGTGCCATCTCGAAATGGGGTCGTAGTCAGGTCAAAGGCGACGATGTTCCCTCATGGGTTCCAGCAAAACTGAAGAACAAGTTGCTCACCGTGATTCAGGCCAAGGATCTCACGAACGCGGGTAAGCTGATTGATGTTGTCGTGACGAGGAATCTGGAAGCACTGGTCGCAGATGCGACAGACCTTGAGGTGGATCTCAAATCGGGACGCCTTCGGATTCCTAGCCAGTCAATTGACTGCCAGATCGACAGCGAACCAGGACCAAATACCTGAGGTGAACCATGGCTGCTTTAACTGACAAACAACTCACCGCCCAGATTCGGAACTGGAGGAAAAAGAAGATCGACGGTCCGGCCTATGGCATCAGGACGGATCAGGAGTTTAGCGGCAATCCAAGGCTGGAGATAGATGGCACAACCTACACGGTCGCTGACTGTCAGTCTGACCTTGAGGCGCGTGAGTTGCTGGCTGAGGCGGGCGACAAAGGACTGGTGATGCTTTTCCGTGTGGGCCACCAACAATTGGGAGAAGACCTACTAGCAAGGCTGTCAAAAGAACGTCTGCTGTCCGTAGATAGCCGCCAGAGCCTTCGTGAGCTGTTTCAGGCAGCGAGCATTGATCCTCGAATCCTGAGCAATCCCAAGCTTGTGGACGCGCTTGTCGCTGCCGCTGCTGCCAAGGGCGGTATTGCCTCAGCGGTGGGTGTTCTGGACATGGATCTGGCCTGGAGTGTTTTGCTGGGGCGGCCTGAAATCATGCACCGTCGGCCTGACCTTGTTACCTTGCTTAAATGGTCATTGTCGGATGACGACTGGTTCTGTGTTCGCAATTTGGAACCGGAAGTAAGGATCGCTTTCTTTGAATGGGTCGCGGATCGTGCCGGTGATGCCGCTCGGTATTTGGAAATTGCCGAGGCAACGGGACACTCCGAGACTCTGATTCCCATTGGCCTGGCTCTGGGAGTCCTCTTTCAGAATGGTCTGCCTAACGGTAATGACCAGATTGAAGGGCGTGTCAGAGTTGAGGATTTCCTAGGCAAACAAAAAATCCCCGCGAGCCCTGCCATGGCCTGGCACTTAGCCGCCGTGGCGGTGTTGAAGGAACTGCCTCCTATGGACAAAGCGGCGGTTGCGAAGCGTCTCGATCACCTGCTCAAGGCAGTCAAGATTGAGAGCCTGGCTGTCCACTCCGACTATTCTGAAATGGGCTTCGGCGAACGGGTGCAAAATTTCGCTGAGCATCTTCAGAGCTACGGCCGGAGGAAGGTTGAAGAAGCTGGCCGAGAGTTGGGTGGTGCCTTCCTCGCTGTTCGCAATCATGTTCTCGCCAATGATCCCAAGCATAAGCAGAGACTCCACCGTGCAGAAATGGGGATGCGGCTTGCCGTATGGCTGAAAGGCAGATCCTCCGAGGTGGTTGAGCCTGCATCGTTAGAAGCAGCCATGACGAACTACCTGGAGCAGAATGCATTTGTTGATCGTGCGAGATTTAACCTGTGTGGTGGAGACGCAACGGATGCTTCGCTGTCACAGGTTTACCACCAGCTCACGAAGCAGGCGGCAAAGCTTCGGCAAGAGCAGCAGCGCACTTTTGGTGGGCTCCTTGCTTCCTGGAACGAAACAGGAAGTCATGGAAAGCTCCTGCCTGTCGAAAATGTCATTGGTGAGGTCGTTGCCCCATTGTCCAAAGAGCGCCCTGTTTTGCTGCTGGTGCTTGATGGAATGAGCGGTCCGGTTTTTCATGAGCTTTTGGAAGAGTTCGCTCAGCGTGAGTGGATGCCGGTTTCCAAGGGAACTGTGTCGTACGCGAGACCTGTTCTTGCCGCTCTGCCATCGATCACAGAGGTTTCTCGAAAGGCATTGTTTTCGGGCAAACTGGATCACGGCGACAAGACTTCTGAACAGGTCGCATTCAGAGATCATCCGGCTCTGGCCCATCTCAGTGCCAAGAGCAAACCGCAGCTTTTCCTGAAGGGGGACCTCTCGAATGCAGGACAGTCGTTCCTCAGTGACTCCGTGAGGGAGTCCATTGCATCTCCTGCGCAAAGGGTGGTGGCTGTCCTTTTGAATGTCGTGGACGATCAGTTGAGCGCAGCAGACCAATTGGAAGTCCTCTGGCGCATTAGCCAGATTCGTTTCCTCGAAGCCATCCTGGAGGCGGCATCTCAAGCGGAACGGCTGATTGTATTGACCAGTGATCACGGCCACATCCCTGACCTTAATCAGACCTCGAAAGCGGCTGAAAATGCGGGCGGTGGGGATCGCTATCGCACCACAACCGGTAAACCCGTAGGCGCTGGAGAGATGGTGATTCAAGGCGAACGTATTCAAGCCGCCACTGGCAAAGACTCCATCATTCTGGCCTGCGAGGAAACCGTGCGTTACGGTTCCAAGAAAGCAGGATACCACGGCGGGATAGCCGATCTCGAAGTCATCATTCCGCTGGTGATCCTTGATTCCCAAAACGAGGTCATGGAGAACTGGACGGCTCATGATCTTGCCTCACCATCATGGTGGAAGTGGAAGGAGTCCCTGGGGGGCAGCGACGAGCAAGTGTACAAACCCATTCAAAAGCGCACCAAGGCCAAGGCAGCCAAAGTCGATAGCAATCAGGAAGACCTACCGATGTTTGGGACGACTGTTAAAAAGGTCGAACAAGAGCCGTCTGGCACCTGGATTACAGATTTGTTTCGTTCAGCCGTATTCGCGCAGCAAGCTGAAATCATGGGAAAGCAGGCTCCAAAAATCGAGCAGATCACTGCTTTCCTCGGTTCGATGGAGAAGCGAGGAAACTCGGTGCTTCTTGCCACCCTCTCAGCCGATCTGGGGATGCCTGTGTTCAGACTGCGAGGTTTGTTGTCCACCTTGTGCCGCCTCCTGAATGTGGATGGATATGCAGTGGTGCAGGAGGACAGAGATTCCGAAACCATTACACTGGATCGCAAACTCCTTGCCAAGCAATTTGAAATTAACGTCTGAGCATGACAACACCACCTCTCTCAGCTCGCAAACGAACAGAACTGCTTGAAGCACTTCGGCGGGGAACTGTGCCCAGCAAGGGGCTGGGAGAACTAGCTGTCGGCCTGGACAGATTTATGCCGACTGTTGATGACCTCTTGAGTCATGTGGAGGCTGGCGGCTCGGCATTCAAGGCGGTGCGTGGCGATTATGGCTGCGGCAAGACCTTCTTTTCCCGGTGGCTGCAGGAGAGAGCGAAGAGCCGGAATTTCGCCTGTAGCGAGGTTCAAATCTCTGAAACCGAAACTCCCCTGCATCGTCTTGAAACGGTTTATCGCCGGATGATGGAGCGGCTAAGCACTTCCGGAACCGACCTTGGGGCCTTCCGTCAGGTGATTGAGGGCTGGTTCTTCGCATTGGAGGAAGAGGTTATTGAATCTGGGCTTGCTTCATCGGATGACGAGGACGCATTGTTGACGCAAACCGGAGAACTGATGGAGAAACGTCTGGGTGAGGTGGCCCGAGTGGTGCCTCAGTTTGCGAGCGTTCTTAGAGCCTATCGCAGGGCTTTAGGCCAAGGTGATCAACCAACGGCTGAAGGGCTGCTTTCTTGGGTGGCTGGACAACCCAATGTCACCAGTGGGATCAAGGTGAAGGCCAATGTGAAAGGTGATGTGGATCACTTTACCGCCTTGAGCTTCCTCCAGGGCTTTTTGAAAGTGCTCAAAGACTCCTCGTATTCAGGGCTGATCGTTGTCCTGGATGAGATCGAGACACTCCAACGGGTTCGTTCCGACGTGCGCGAGAAAGCATTGAATGCGCTTCGCCAGTTGATTGATGAAGTGGATGGGGGACGATTCCCTGGACTATTCTTGGTAATCACCGGAACCCCCTCATTTTTCGATGGTCCCCAAGGCGTTAAAAAGCTGCCGCCACTGGCCCAACGCCTCCATACAGATTTTGACACGGACGGACGTTTCGACAATCCACGTGCACCTCAGCTTCGGTTGTTGCCCTTTAGCAGGGATTCATTGATTGAGGTCGGGAAGAAGATTCGAGACATCTTCGCCACACAAAGCCAACAAAAAGACAGGGTTCTAAAGGTCGTCGATAATGGCTTAATTGCATCCCTTGCTGACGGCATTGCTGGTAAGCTTGGCGGTCAGGTCGGCTTGGCTCCACGATTATTTCTCAAGAAATTGGTCGCTGACGTTCTGGATCGTGTGGAGCTACATGAGGATTTCGATCCCACCCAGCATTACAAACCAGTCATCGACGGGCTGGAAATGAATGAGGCAGAACAAGCCGTCGCCGGCCCTGCTACGGTGGATGACATTTCCCTAAAACTCTGATGCCAAGCCCCTCCGAAGGTTTTCACCCACTGATTCGCCATCACCTGGTTAACACTCTGGGATGGCGCAGTCTTCGGCCACTTCAAGAGCTTGCTGCTGAACCAATTCTTCAAGGATTTCATGTTCTGGTACTTGCTCCAACGGCTGGAGGGAAGACCGAGGCTGCCATCCTTCCGATCATATCAAGGTTGCTTGCTGAAGAATGGGAAGGCACGTCAATTTTATATCTGTGCCCGCTGAAGGCCCTCCTCAATAATCTCCACCAACGTCTTGAGACCTATTTTGGCATGGTTGGTCACAAGATCGGCCTCTGGCATGGTGACACGACCACCGGAGAGAGACGGCGAATCGAATCGGAGCACCCAGCTTGCCTTATGACGACACCAGAGTCGTTGGAGGTGATGTTGATTTCTTCGCGTCAGGAACCTCGACACATGCTCAGAAATGTCCGGGTGCTAATCGTGGATGAGATTCACGCTTTTGCTGGTGATGATCGAGGCACACACCTGTTGGCTGTAACGGAGCGAATCACCAAACTCGCAGGGAGGGAGATTCAACGCATTGGCCTTTCCGCTACGGTTGGCAATCCCGACGAACTGTTGGCATGGCTAGCCGGGCACTGTGCGGGCTCAAAGAAGTCTGTAACCGTGCCCTCAGCAGCCGCAACGGCCGAAGTGACCTTGGATTATGTTGGCAGTTTGGAAAATGCTGCCCTGGTCATTTCCAGGCTTCACGAAGGTGAGAAGCGTCTGGTGTTCTGCGACAGCAGGAGACGCGTCGAAGAGCTGGCGGTCAATCTAAAGGGACTTGGCGTCAGCACCTTTGTTTCGCATAGCTCGATCAGTTTGGAGCAGCGTAGAGAAGCGGAGCGAGCCTTTCAGGAAGGTGAGAACTGTGTCATTGTCTCAACCAGCACACTGGAGCTGGGCATTGATGTCGGAGACTTGGATCGTGTCATTCAAATTGATGCGCCTTCAACGGTTGCATCATTTCTTCAGCGTATCGGTCGCACTGGCCGTCGTCAGGGGGCTACCCGCAACTGCCTGTTTCTCGCCACGACTCCAGATGCATTGCTTCACGCGGCGGCAATCATCAGCTTATGGGAAGATGGCTTCGTTGAGCCGATCAGTGCACCCAAGGAACCGTTCCATTTGTTTGCTCAGCAATTGCTAGCTCTAACACTTCAGAATCGTGGGATTTCAAAGTCTGGCTGGAAAGACACCATTGGGCGGTTGTCTGCTTTTGAGGGAATGGACCATGACGACATCGAGGCGATTATCGAGCACCTTATCACCGGCAACTTCGTGGCTTTTGATGGCGTGTGGCTGTCTATGGGTGACGAGGGAGAGAAGCAATTTGGTCGCCGTCATTTCTTGGAGTTGATGTCTGTTTTCACCTCCTCACCAAGCTTCGAGGTTTTACACGGAACGAGTTCAATTGGAACATTGGATTGGTTGGCTCTCGCTCAAGGAGATGGCGAGAGGAGGCACCCCATTATTCTTGCTGGAAGAAGTTGGGATGTGCAGAGCATCGAATGGAAGACCCGCCGTATATTCGTCACCCCATCAGAGACCAAAGGAAAGGTCCGCTGGACGGGCCTCAAGAGGGGGCTGTCGTTTGCTGTGGCGCAGAGTATTTGCGCCATTCTCCTTTCCGGCAACCAGTCAAAACGGTGGTCCACTCGTGCCCATGAACAACTGAAAACGCAGAGGCAGGAGCTTGGGGGGCTCGCTGATCAATGTGGTCACATCTGGCGTGACTCGGAAGAGGATTGCATCAATTGGACCACCTTCGCAGGCTCAGCCCTCAATGGGGTCATCGGTCGCATCCTTGAGGCCAGGCTGTCATTGGAAGCGACCTGGGATGATTTCGAAATCTCGTTACCGCCAACAACCGATGTCGCCGCTGTTCGTACTATGGCTGCGGAGTTGCTCTCGGCTCCTAATCTCGCGGCACTGATACCAGCAAACCAGGAACTGATCGACCAGCTTAAGTTTTCCACATGCTTGCCGAACGCGCTGGCACAGAGAGCTACACAAGGGCGTTTGGATCTCTCTCCGCTCAAAGAAGTGTTGGGGGCAGTGAATGACTAAAAACCAAAGAGTTCTGCCATCCACCTTCGTTCCCAGCTAAAGAAAAGAGCCCCTGTTCAAGCCGAAGGCGAAAACAGAGACTCATCCCTTTCACGCGCTCAGTCCAACATGCGTATCCAGCAGTCCATGGAGGGCTTCTGTGCGTTTGGGCAGCTCTGACAGATTTCCATCTTTCAGAGACTCGGTGAACGCGTTGAACAGGCTCCATACGTTGCGCCCTTCAAATGCATCGTGTCTGGGTTCGCGCCATTCACTGAGCACCGGAGGAATCAGACGGTTGGAACAGACCCCGACATCAGTAGCGCGAATGATCAGGTCATGCGCTTCGATGTCACTGATTTCCGCTTCTTTGTAGGCGGCGATGCGTTTGTCTTGGTCATGCCATTTTGCGAGCAGGAGTCCGATGGACCGACTGACCAATTGCGGCAGATCACGAACGATGAACCGAGTGTGTTTGCGTGCGAATTTAATCTCCCCTGAAAACGAGAGATTATCGCAAACGAAGACACTGGCTCCTGCAACAATACCAGCAGGGAATGTTTTATCGTGGCTGTTTCGGAGACCCAGAACCCAGCAATAATCGTCGTTGGATTTCTGGGCATGAATCTCCATCAGACCAAAATAGCGTTGACCTTCATGCGACAATGAATGCGCTTGAGTGCCGATACGCAGGTTGGTGGTCTTCAGGGTGTTTTGAACCTGGCTAATGAGCTGGTGATGTGGGATCGGACACCAGCTATTTGTGGAGCGTGGTGTCCTGACTTTACGCACTTCATCCATTTCGACGTTTTGAGCGCCGCAATGAAGGATGAGATTGGGGGTTTTACGTGTGGCGATGACGGGCAGAGGATCAAGGTTTGCAATCATGGTGGTGGTGTTTGGGTTTGGGGTTGAAAGCGTCAGGGAAACAGACGCTCGATTCTTTGGATGACAGGAACAGCGAGTTGTTTGGCTGCTAGATCACCCGAGGATGTCCAGTAGCGATCACCAGCCACATTCCTCCATTCGACTTTGATGGTGCCGAGAGGAGTGATGATCGTGGCTCTCTTTAGCTGCTCGTTTCTGTCGAAGACGATGGACGAGATGCGCTTCATAAATGACGAGAGCCAGACACACCGACGTAGGCATGACTGGCTCTGTAGGGTTGTTCGGACCTGTCGGACGTGTGTTTGCTACTGCTTGCTGACCGTGGTTTTGTCTGACTGAACGAATCCTCTCTTTAGATAAGAGAAGAGATATATTTTAGAATTCAGAACATCAAAATACCCGTCCGAGAAGTCCGAGATTAATAAAAAGAAGAAGGAGAACCAGGCACGTGTGAAACGCATCTGGCTCTCCTCCGGGTTTTGTCGTTGGGGATCGTTTAGATTTTAAGGCCTTGCAGACTGCGCAGAGTTGATCTGACCGACTGCATTTCACGTGCGCTGGCCTTTTGGTCACGGTTGATGGTTTTGAGCTTCACGGACAGATCGCGCAGCATGTTGAATCCTTCGTTGAGCTTGTCACGAATGAGCAAGGTCATGTCGATGGCTTCTTCCACGGCGTTTTTCTGTTCGTTGGATGGCGTTGGTCCTTCGGATGTAGGGTTTGTGATCATAGGTTTAGGTGTGGGTGGTGCTGGCGGTGGAACTTGCCGTGTTTGTGGCAAATTCACCGGAGCGGGTTGCTGGTGTACTTGTGGCTGGGTGCTGCCTCCATCTGGTCGAAGAGGCATCACAATCATCTGCCGGCCCTTGTTGTGAAAACGAAGCGGCGAGACAAATGAGATGAGGCTGATGGTGTTGAGCCCGTATTGCAGTGCTTTGATGAGGAAAAGACGATTCAGGAAGATCGTCATTTCGGGACCAGTGCCTTTAATGTCGGGCACAGGAACACGCAGCCAAGGTTCGTTTGGCTGATCTTTTCCCAGAAGCAGGAATTGACCGTTTTGCCATTCAAGCCCGATGGTGCGGTAACCTTCTGTGTCGTGACATGGCATGCGCTGGATGAGCTTGATGAGCGATTCCAGTTTTGCCGGGTCGATGGTTATGTGGGTTTTGGCAGCATCCGGACTGGGGATTGTTTGCCGCCAGTTGGGATAGTTGCCGTCGATCTGTTTACTGATGAACCTCCACCTACGGCTGCTGATCTGGAGGTTTGTGTCGTCGGTCCGTAGTTGCCATTCACCGTCGTTGTTGAACTCCTTCCACCCCAAGAACTTGTGATTCGGGATGATGGCGGATTTCTTCAACGGCAGCGTGAACGAGTTTGCGCTGTACAAGTGCTTTCCGTCAGTGCCCACAATGTAGTTGGCCTTGGGATTACTGGTATCGATGAAGGTGCCGTTAAGGATGTAACGGGTTTCGTCCGTGCTGGCGCAATCCATCGCTTCGTGGATGGATTGACGCAGTTCAGCAGGTAGTGGAATAGCGTCTGTTTTGATGCGTGGTGTGACCGGAAACTCACTCACAGGAACAGGCGGCACCTTCTGTTCACCAAGACTGTCGGCCAGGGTGAATTTGATAACGGGTCCGTGGGGAGTTTGGTCGATAATGACATTTTCACCGCGACCACAGTTTTTGGTAATCTGGGCGAGTTGGTCATACGGAATGAGCACAGCAGTCGGGGGACCTTCTGCTGGATGCTCAAAACGAACTGTTATGAAGCGGTCGAGGTCGGTACCGGTAAGGGCAATCCAACCATCAGACGTTCGCTCCACTTTGATGTGATGAAGAACTGGCAAGGTGGCTCTGGGGTTGATCACTTTACCAATTCCTGCCAGTGCCGGTTTAAGCTCAGCTACGGGCAGTGTGATGGGTTGCATGTTTGGTTTGGGGTTGTGGGTTTGGGTTGAACGCAAAAAGCCCATGCGCCGGTTAGGGACACATGGGCTTGGATGCGAAGGGTTGGGTGCTTGTGGAAAAGTTTAGACAAGCCGAGAGAGCTAATTAGTATGCGACATCACCATGAAACGAGATGACCCACGCATTCAGAAGATTGTCCTGCGTATTTTGTCGATCGTCGCGCTGCCCGTTTTGCCTGCCATTTTCTCACCGCATTTCGGGGTAGAGAAGTTCTCGTGGCTCGTGGGGTTTCGCCAGCCTCCAAATGTTCCGCTGCTCTATTATTTTGGAGCCGCTGGATCGTTTCTTTATCTGGCCCTCTCCGCGATCATGTGGATGATTTCGTGCGATGTGGCTCGCTATCGTCCTTTGGGCAGGTTCATGGGTTGCATCTGCTTGATTGCGTCTGTGGCGTATTGGTGGATCACCAGTCGAACTGGAATGCCCACTTGGTTGCTGGCGGCCGATACGCTGAGCTGCTTAATTGGAGGAGCTGCTTTGCTTTGGGCTTTTCCTCGCGAGCGCATTCCTGATTGAAAAGGGCCGGACAATCCTGTGACAGATCATCCGGCCCTTGGGTTTTGTTGTTGGGAGTGTCAGTAGCCGTAGGGATCACGCCTTTGCTGACTTGAACGCAGGCGCAGGATCATCGCAGACTTCACAATGTAGATCAGTCCACTGATCAACCCGACGACAAGCAACGCCGACATTGGAAAAAGCACCATGTTGGAAGTTGTTTGTGCGAGCAGGGTTGTCCAGGTGTTGAACTGGCCAAGCGCGAATGTCACAAGCGGCACCACGAGCAATGCAGGAATACCAAGCAGGACGGCAGCTTTGATGTTGAATCGCAGCCACTCACGCAGATGACCCTTGGGTGAGAGCCAGTATTCAGCTTTGCGCACGGTGTAGCGCAGCACCTCGGCGGGACGTTCAGCGAAGGATAGCTCCTGCAGATGAGGATCGACCTTGGGAGGTGTTAGTGTCTTGGGCTGCCAGTGTTTTCCGAAGAACACACGGCAGTTGGAGACCCAGTTTTTGGGACGTTGAGGAGACTGATCCAGTGAAGAATCTTCCTCCCATTCGTCAGGCGGTGGGTTGTGTGGCATCATGACGTGTTTTGGCTCCTATGGCGGTTCCGACTATGAAGAACAGCACACACGCGATGCCGAGGAAGCATGCGATCTGGCTGAGTTCATGGGTCTTTCCCTGTTGGATTTTGAGCTGATGTTCGAGATTACCCAACTTCATATTGAGATCTGAACCCCCAAACCAAGAGGCATGGGCGGGAGTACAGCTGACAAGAATGATGCTGAGCAGAAGCAGTTGAATGAGTTTTTTCATGGGTTGTTGTGGTGGTGAAGAAAAGCCGGTGCCCCTGATGAGAACCGGCTTTCCTTTGGGGTTTAATGTCTTCGGCATTCATTGAAGAACTCGCAGCTTGAGCAGTGCATCCCAGGTGAAGGAACGAATTGCTCATGCTGGAGTCCTGTGAGGAATGCCTCCATTTGTCGATACAGCCGGGTTTCCTGCTGCTGGCTCATGGAAGGAAGTCGTGTGATGACGACCTTGGGGTTTTTGGTTTTGACCAGGTGATGAAGCTGGATGCCTTCCTCTTTGTTGCCAGTGTTGTGCCGGTAGAGGATTGCATAGCTGGTGGTCTGGATTTCGTGAGAGTGAGCGACTTTTTCAGGATTGGGGGTAGTCGCGGAGGTTTTGTAATCAATGACCTGGCGTTGCTGCACCAGATCGAGAACCCCGATCAACCGGGGTAAACCATGGTTGACCAGATCGACTTCCACAGGGACTTCCACGGCTTCAGGTTTGACTGATGCGGGGACGTGAGATTCGCGGAGATATGTATCCACGAGCCGCCATCCTGTGGTTTTGTCGTCATTCTCCTCACCGGGTTCCCACACCACCTTACCTTCGGTTTCATCCGTCCACGCCTTCTGGTAGGCATCGTGAGCCTCCTTGAGCGTTAACGGTTTGAGCAGCCACCTCGATTTGTTCCATTCCTTCAAAACGGCATGAACCGAATTTCCGAGATGGAGAGCTGGTGTTTTTGGCTTTTTGAGCCTGAGCACGTAGCGGAAGAAGAACTTCAGCCGGCATTGCAGAAACAGTGAAAGCCGTGAGGCTGATATCTGTTCCTGCAAACCGGTGAGGATTTCCTTCTCGCTGGGCTCTTTGGGCGGAGCTTCAGCGAGTGTGTTCATGCTGCTTGGTGCTGGGTTCGTTGTTGTTGCCAGCGTGTTTGACGAGGTGCTGGTTTGCCTACCTTCACCAGCAGATCTTCGATGAGCTGTGAAGCTTGCATCTTGTTGAGCTGCTTGACGCCGATACCGAAGAGCTGCTGGGACAGATCTTCCGCATCCTGTTTGGTGATGTTGTCGTTCTCGTTGACGATCCGAAGGATGAATCCCTTCTGACCGTCGGTGCAGTTCCAGGCATCACCGACAGGTTTAGCCTGCTGGTGTTGACCGTTGCTGTGCTGACGGCCATTGCCATTGATCTGGTAGGTGCGTCCATTTTGAAGATGACCGTTTCCGTTGTTGTTTGGGCGGTCATTGGCTTGAGGAACAAAGCCGGGGTGTTGGATTTCCTGATCGACGCTTTGCTGCAGAAGGGCGTAAAGCTTCTGCACTTCAGCTTCGACTTGGGTGATGTCGCTGAGTTCGACTTCGACGGATGCTGCGAAGCTGTGGCTGCTGTATTGTGGCAGACCGAGCTTCTTGCTGTAGTTGGCGCTGAGTTTGATGGCCATGGTGTTTGAGGTGCTGTGTGTGGTGTTGTTTTGAAGGCACGAAAAAAGCCAGACCTTGGGAGCCTGGCTTGATGCGTGGGATTGGCTGCTGTTTGAGCTCTAGGCTGCGTTTAACAGCTCAGAACGTGGTGGTGGTGTGATGTCCGCTGAATGCAGAGTAGTCGCTGTGATCCATCCTGGGGAACCACGAAGGGCATTGAGCAGAAGATCATCCGTGAGTTTTGTCATGGGGATCTGTCTGTTCTTTGCCTCGTGATACAGGACAGCAACGAGGAACCTGCTGATGTGCGGAGAATAATGACGTGGTCTTGCCATGGGTTCTCCTTGCTGATCTGGAGCAGAATGAATGTTTTCCGCTTCAGATTATTATACCACAATTTTTAGCAGAATTTTGGTGCCGGATCTTTTTAGAATCGTGGTTTCTTCCAGCCAGCTTTGACGCAGAGATCAACAACGATATCGAGGATTTGACGCGCATCCATGCTGTTAAGGGCACGAAAAGCTACACCGTCTGCAGTGGTTGATTTTTCTGCACCTCTGACAATGTGATTTATGCGAGCAAGATTCCCGGTGGAACAGATTAACTCCACGTAAGAATGCTTTTCTCCTGTGTCCTTAAACGTAAACTTCTCAGGATCGAGCTGCGTGAGATTAATTTTTTGTATTGTCGAATCAGCTCCCGGCTTTCCATCTCCCCAGATTGATTCAAAAACCAGTTCATCATTGTTAAGACTGACTTTTGTCACGCCATTGCCATATTTGTTGAGCAGCAAATTAAGCTTAACTAGCGGATCACTTGGAAGGGCTTTGTCGGATGTTTTGTAGATCGCTGCCAAGAACTGCATTGCTTTGGCATTTTTCTTAGCATCCACCTCATCACTCGCGAAAAGAACAACAGAATATTCAGTCCCGTTCTCAGTTCCAGAAAAGACTCGAACACTATTTGCATCGTTTATTGTATGCGCCTCAGTGTAATAGATCACTTTTCCATCCTGCGTAAATGAGTCAGCATAAATGCGCTCAGGGTCCAGATCTCCGAACAAAAACAAGTACGTGCGATTGTTCAAAATTGAAGCCAATTGATCCCCGATGGTCATTTTTCCAATCAGTGGATCGAAGCTGAGTCTGATATTCAGAGAGCCATTGTATTTAGTTGCTGCCACCCGCTTCCCAATTGATTCGACCGCCTCAATTATTGTGGATTTTTCCTTTTCCAAAATGGTTTTATCAAGTGGAGCAACAGCGCGTAGCTGAAAAGCTGCAGCAATTGCATCTTGCTGATTTTGTAAAGTCTGCGGTTTGAGCGCGTTGGTTTCTAAAGGACTGGGGGGAAGTGTGCCTGATCCGATCTGCATTTGCGGCGGTGAATCAACGAACGCCGTTTTTTCCGTGCCTTTTGACGCCGGGGCATTTTCGTTTGCCGGTGTCTGCTGCGTCTTCTGGAAATATTTTGGAAACGCAGTTTCCATTCTTAGTCGTGTCTCATCTGAAAGGTCTCCCGAGTTGAAGGATGCAATGCCGCCTTCGTGCATGATGCTGATGCGATCATCAACCACCTTGGTCACCCGCACATTTTTGAAGGTTTTGGCTCCAGCGATAACCTCAGGAATTGATCCAGCGGTTGAGGCCAGTGCATCGGCTTTCAGCTTCGCAGCATAATCGTGTTTGTTGATCCACCTGCCGGCGACCAAAACATTGCCGTCCGCATATTGACTGAGCACTTGATCATAATTCTGCACCACTGCTGCGAGGATGCCTGCTGCTTGTTTGCATTTGCTGGCATGCTTTGCCACTGAATCCCTTGCTGCCTTGATCTTGCTGAGTCCATCTTCACTGACAATGGACGTAGCATTGAAATCCACGAATTCGATGACTTCGCCGATTTGATGTCTGGGGATCGTGCTGGTCTGTTTCGTTCCCTTCGACGTAATGACCACAGAGGTTGGAAAGTTCTCGATGCTGCCAAACTCGATGGGGTTCCAATATTCCTCCGAATCAGTGGGTGTCTTTTTGGTCAATACGACACCAGCAGCAGTGAGTGATGGGGCAGTCGAAAGCAAGAATAGCGATACCAGGAATGTGATCAGGTGCTTCATCTTCTCGTTGGGTGTGATGCTTCAAGCCAGACCGACCGCTTTCTGTTCTTCAGATTTCGTGGCGGTGATCCAGACCATCCAACTGATATTTGGCAAGACACAGACGCACAAGGAAAACATTCCGGATACGGAATGGAATGTGTTTAATTTCCGTGGGGTGTCATCCTTGGATCAAGCCCTAGCCTCATTTCTGCGCCGAAAGCGTGGTGACATGACGTTCAAGGCGTTCTCTCAGAAGGTCGGGCTACCGCCGTCCACGCTTCACCGCCTTGAGCAGGGACAACAGAGCATCACCTTGATCAAACTGCAGGGGCTCCTCGAAAAGCTGAAGTGCAAACCGAGTGACGTTTTCGAGAATTAGCCCATTGCTCACTGTGCCAGCCTTCCGTTGAAAATGAGTTTGTTAGCAGGGTGAACGCTCATTTACATCCGTTCCATGGAGGACCCCTACCGCCTTGGTTAAACGTCGTTCTGCTTAGCATCTGGGCCATTTCACACCTTCTCTGGATCAACCTGAGGGCTAAAACGGTCAAAATCCTCTGAAAATGAGCATTCTGGGCCTTCTCAGGGTGAAAATGACACGAGGGTTTTTGCTGAAAAGTTACCACCCCCACCGCCATGCTCAAAAAGTGGGTGTGCTTTTGATGGAACAATGGTGCCCCTTAAAACAAGCTTTGCATGGATGATTGCGGCCGCTTTTGTTGGGCGCTAATCACTCTGAATCGTTTTCCTGTTTAACAATCATGCCAAACCAAAGACAACCCGGAACGAAGCTGGCCGGAGCCTACATCAGTGCCGAAAAAGATGAGGCTCTTGCTAAACTCGCTGCTTTGAAGGGCTACGCCAACAAAGCCGAATTCATCCGTTTCCTCTTTGATGAGGCACTCGCAGACAACGCACAAAACCTCAAGAAGGCGAAATCCAAAAAGTGATGCTCCTTTGATCCTGGACTTTAGAAGGAGGAGAAGGGTTTGCCCATTGTGGTCACTCAATGGTTGGGGTCCAGATTCGCCGTTATCCATTCCAGAACTTTAGGCTTGCAGTCGGCTCGCACTGGGCAATGTTCATTCGAACACGTCTAGCAAAATGGATCCACTCTTAAAACTCTCCGAACTCCTGGGAAGCATCTCAGTGCTCGGAGCAATTCAAGCGGGTGCACCTGTCTCTGAATCTGCCAGGCCTGACCGGCTTGATTCATTCGACGTTGAGAACCTTCGTATCCCCAAAGGCATGCGGACTTTTGCTCTGAAGGTCAGAGGTGATTCCATGATCAACGCCGGAATCCATACCGGAGACGTTGTCATTCTGGATTTCGAAAAGGAGCCCAAGAACCGAGACATTGTGGCGGCACTCATTGACGGGGACTCCACCCTTAAACGCTACATCGTGCAGCGTGGAAGACCCTTTCTGAAGGCCGAGAATCCTGCATACCCTTCCCTCATTCCAGCACAAGAGTTGGTCATCCAAGGCGTGCTGGTGGCCTTGTTCCGGCAGGTGACATAAGCGGATTGGTGACACGCCATGATTGTCCACCTCGACGCAGACGCTTATTTTGCTTCTGTTGAACAAGCAGCTGACCCAACATTGCGAGGACGGGCTATCGCTGTCGGGGGTGAAAAACGAGGCATTATCGCATCAGCCAGCTACGAAGCCAGAAAGCTCGGCATCTACACACCGATGCCAACAGCAAGGGCTAGGAAGCTGTGTCCGAAGCTGATCGTCCTGCCGGGGGATTTCGAGAAGTATGAACGGTTCAGCCGCTTCATGTTCAGCTATGCTTTCGATTTCACGCCGGATGTTGAAATCACTTCCATTGATGAGGGCTATTTCGATCTGAAAGGATTGCGCAAAGGCACTCCGGAGGCAGTGGCTCAAACGATCCGTAAGGCCATCGCACAGAGATTGAAGATCACCGTCTCGGAAGGCATTGCCAGCAACAAGCTAGTTTCTCAGGTGGCATCGAAGCTCAAAAAGCCTGCGAGTTTGATACAGGTGCCATTGGGACATGAGCGAGAATTTCTGGCTCCGTTGCCCAATCACTGGCTTCCCAATGTCGGCCCTAAACTTTCAGGCACCCTCAAATCAGCAGGACTGGCTTTTATCCGTGAAATCGCTGAGACACCCGTGGAGATGTTGGCTCTGCTCGTGGGTGGCTATGGTTCCCAGCTCCGCGAATACGCTCAGGGCATTGATTGCCGGCCGCTGGTTATGGAGAAGCAGCCTGCAAGATCCTACGGCGAACAACACACTTTCGCTGTTGATGTGACTGAGGAATCTGTGTTGATCTCACAGCTCTACAAGATGGCAGACAACCTCACAGGCAAGGTGCGTGAGGATCGTCGCAGCTATCGCACCATCACATTGAAGCTCCGCTACAATGACATGCAGGACGTCAGTCGAAGTGTGAGTCTCGAAGAACCGTCAGATCTGGCCGAAGACATTTTCCTCACTCTGCCAGGTTTGTTAAAAAAGGCATGGGACCGAAGAGTGAGCGTTCGTCTGATTGGCTTGAAGCTGAGCCACATCTACGGGTCAGTGTTTCGCTCAGAGCTGCCGTTAGAAGCAGATGCACAGAAGAGGCTTAAAATGCAGCAACTCGCTCCGGTGTTTGACCAGCTTCGAAGGGATAAGCAGATCATGCGTGGCACTGAAATGGTCATTCAGCACCGGAAAAAGCCACAAGCAATCACCACATTCGCAAAGCCAGCACCACCCAGCCAAATCGAGCAGCAATTGTTGGTGGGCCTCAATTTCAAATCGTATTTCAGTTTCCTCGACTCACTGCTTTCACCAGAGGATGTTGTCGAACTGGCAAAGGCGAATGGGCTGAATGCAGTGGCAATTACAGATCCAAACCTCCATGGAGCTGTTGCCTTTTTTCAAGCGGCCAAGGCAGCAGGCATCAAGGCATTGATAGCGGCGGATCTGCGAACGCCATCAGGGTCCACTTTTGCATACGTTCAAAACAGCACTGGATACGGCAACCTGTGTCAGTTGCTGAGCATGGAGAAGCTGACAGACGAAGCGGTAAGAAATCATCGTGATGGTCTGCTATTCGCGTCACCAGCCACACATGCCCTGCCAGAAGTCCGGTATAAAAACCCCGAAGACAGACGCAAATACGGGATCATTCAAAGCATACGTACACTGACACGGTTGAACGAAAAGCACCCTGAAAAACGGACTGGCCACTATGGATTGAAGTCATCACGAGAATGGGGTGGCATGTTTTCCATAGAACAGATCGCAGCGTCTAATCGCTTGGCTGAACAGTGCGACTTTTCTTTCGATTTCAACATCCTGCGATTTCCTCGTTTCATCCCAGCCTCAGGCGTCTCACCCAAACACCTGCTGCATCAACTGGCGACCGAAGGCTTGCATCGACGTTACCGGAACAAAGCATCAAAGCACGTGGCACAGCTTGAAGAGGAGTTGGGGATTATTGGAGAAGTGGGTTACGAAGAATATTTTCTGGCGGTCTGGGAACTGCTGCAGGAATGCCGGAGCCTGGGTATCGACTGGATCACGAGAGGCAGTGCGGCGGATTCATTGGTTTGCTACTGCCTTGGCATCAGTGGTGTGTGCCCCATTCGCTTTGAACTATATTTTCGCAGATTTTTGAATCGTGAACGCATGGCATTAAACAAGTTGCCTGACATCGACATCGACTTTCCTCACGACAAAAAGGATGATGTCGTGGATCTTATCTTCCGTCGCTATGGAATCCAGCATGCAGCGATTGTTGGTGGGTTTAACACGTTTCGAGGCAGATCGGCAGTGGCTGATATTGCAAAGGTCCTAGGCGTGGCTGATCACCAAATACGACGCCTCACAGAGAACGTGCCTCACACCAGCGCAAAGAACCTGTCTGACGCCGTCCAGCAAAGTGAGGAATGCCAAGACAGCCCGTGGGAGGAAGAGCCCTATAAAACGGCACTGGAGATGGCAGCCTTCTTGGATGGATTCCCTCGCTACCCCAAAATGCATCCCTGCGGTGTCGTGGTTTCGCGTGATGCCATCCATTCACTGACCCCGACATTCATCAGCTCCAAGGGCTATCCGACCACGCATTTGGACATGGATGCGGTTGAAGCGGTCGGATTGATCAAAATGGACATTCTTGCGCAGGGAGGATTGGCGGTGATGCGAGATGCAGTGAACGCTCTTTCTAGACGTGGTGTTGTTGTGGATCTGGAGGCACTGGAACCCTGGGAAGATCCTGAGGTGTGGGAAATGATTGCCAGTGGAGGAGCCAGGGCAGTGCATCACATCGAATCGCCAGCCATGATCTCACTGTGCAAAATGACCAACGTCAGGGAGATTGATGGATTGGTGGCAATTGTCAGCGTGATCAGACCTGGAGCTTCAAACGGAACCAAAAAACTCAGTTTCACGCGGCGGTATCAGGGGCTGGAACCGGTTTATTATCCGCACCCCTCACTGGAGAGTTGTTTGCGTAGAACCTTTGGTCTGGTCGTTTACGAGGAGCACATTCTGCAAATTTGTGAAGCATTTGCAGGGATGTCAGCAGGTCGAGCGGACATTCTCCGAAGAGCATTGGTGAAGCGGAAAAGCAGTGTCATCGAGGAACTGATGCGTGAGTTCGTGGCTTGCGCATTGGCGAGAGGTCACCACAAGGCAAAGATTGAGGAGGTTTGGGATCTGGTTTCAGGATTCAGTGGCTATGCCTTCTGCAAGGCTCACAGCACGGCCTACGGCGTCGAGGCGTATCAGGCTGCATGGTTGAAGCGTTATCATCCTGCGGAGTTTATGGCGGGAGTTTTGAGCAATGGGAAGGGCTTTTATTCATCGCTGGTTTATGCGCTGGAATGCTACCATTTGGGCCTGTCGTTTCTGCCGCCCACGGTCAACAACACTTCCGAATCGTTCGAAGCTGAGGGGAATCAAATCCGGGTGCCTGTGCGTAGCATCAAGGGATTGAGTGAGAGGACAGCCAAGACCATCCATAAAGAGGCAACAAGAAAGCAATTCGATTCACTGCGGGACTTCTGTGACCGGATACACCCAAGCTCCGACGAAATCCAGAACCTCATTCGTGCCGGCGCCTGTGATGTGTTCGGCGATCCGAGAACGCACCAGTTCTGGCAGTCGAAGGCATACATGTCATCCTCACCATCTGAAAGCGACCAAGGATGGCTATTGCCACCGCCCAATGTTGCTGAAAGGCTTAAAGCAGGCCTCAATGAACCATCCCTCAGAGAACGGCTGGAATGGGAAACAGATCTGTTTGGCTTCACGATTTCTGGTCACCCCCTGGACCTCTACCCTGATGTTGCCTGGGACACGTATTGCTCGGTCACACGTCTGAAGGAATACATCGGCCAGCGTGTGGTTTGCTGCGGTCTGGTGATTGAGCAACGATTACATCATCAAATCACGGGAGAGGTCATGAAGTTCATGACCCTCGCAGACCATACTGGCATCGCCGAGACAGAACTGTTTGCAGACACCTATCGCAGCTTTGGCATCGTCACCGTTCGCTATCCTGTTCTGGAAGTGCATGCGACCGTCGAA
Source organism: Prosthecobacter debontii (assembly GCA_943371875.1). Classification (GTDB taxonomy): domain Bacteria; phylum Verrucomicrobiota; class Verrucomicrobiia; order Verrucomicrobiales; family Verrucomicrobiaceae; genus Prosthecobacter; species Prosthecobacter debontii_C. The sequence continues at coordinate 141,350 of CALRWM010000004.1, forward strand.
CCGTATGAAAATGGGCGTGGCTTCTCCCTTCACGTGCATCGAGTGGGGAAACCACGGCGGGATTAATTCTGGGTCTTTAATTCATGACCGAGATTGACACCGTCATTGGATTCCAGAGGTGGATTTCAAGTATTGTTCCATTCATCGGAACGACCGAGAACGTGTCGAAATGTTCTAGATGCTCCGACCAGTCTCCGCTTAACGGCGCAGATCATTGTGGCGGTGGTGAGCCAGGTGCAACAAAACAATCAAACACCGCAGATCTAGAAATTACGCTGGTCAGTCATTTAGTGTGCTCTCGATTCCAATCGTCGATAAGCTTTTGCGCTTCTTCTATTTCCTCTGGCTTCAGCCACCTAATCAAATAGTTTTTTTGGTCGATGTAAAAGTTGATGTTCCCGTTTCGCTGGACACATTTAGCCGACGCTAAGGCGTACCACATGTAAGCATCGATCAACAAGTAACTATCACGGTAAATTGTTCCGAGGGCCTGCATCGCATCCTCTGAGCCCTGCTCAGCCGCTTTAACATACCACTTCACGGCCTCTTGTGGATTATTCTCTCTTTCATATAAGTGCCCCAAATCTATTTGCGCAAGGATATGCCCTTGCTGTCCAGCTTTGATCAGCAACCGAGTTCCCTCTATCGCGTTTGCCACGTTATTGTACACCCTTCGGGTTTCAGCGGGCCTACCCAGTGTTGAAGCGTTCACACCTACTCCAATTGGGCTACCTGGTACGATGACCTCAATCCGCGTTGCCATTAAAGGCTGAGCGATCAAATACTGAGCATTCGCATTACCTTTAGCGGCTAAGGCTCCCATCTGCTCTTCAGATATACCGGCGGGCCAACGTGCGTTAACCCCGAGGGGCCAAGCCCCTCCATTCAACTCAAGTTCGGCTAGCCCTGGGGATGCTCCAGTTTGGGCTTGAGCAGAAAGAGAAAGAAATATTATCAAGGCTCCAATTAAATGACTGGCCATAAGCATAAATGTTTGAATTGAACCTTTTTGACCAGCTTTAACTCTGACCAGAAGTTCAATCTGCCGCTTCACCAACAATGTTTTGAGCGCAGATGCAGGCTCGACTCCATTGAGCAGACTCAGCTCCATCCAGTCACAGCGCTGCCGTGAACGATGAGGGCGGGCATTCATGGATGGCCCGTGGACAAGGCTGGCGAACAGCCGCTGGAACATGGCTTCAAGGATCATGGCGGCATGACTTGGCGCAAATCCTCGATATGTCCATTTCTCGCGCAGAGAATTCCTCGGACATTCTTAAGAAAACTCAAAAATAACAGGCTGGAATGCTCAAGATTAGAGGGAGAATTATTTTAGCTTGGCTCTTCATATAAATCTGCAATGCGTCTCACGTGCGTTTGTACCTGGCTCACCAATAGCGAAGGCGACAAAACCTTGCAGTAGGGTCCCCACCGAAGAATCCAAGGCAGGATGTCTTCAAAGGCGTGGCTTTGAAACCGCACTTCCACAGCCTCCACATCATCCTTGCACTCAATGATTTGCATGGCTGCGGGCCGATACGCAGCCTCCTGAACCAGTCTCGCGGCATAGCCTGACATTTTCAGTCGAATACGCATCGGCTCATTCTCAGTGGACCAAACGCCGAAGATTTGCGCCTGCCTTTCCCATGTCTTGGGATCGTTGAACCTTGCTGGTCGCTTGAAGGTTTCTTCAAGCGTTTCTGCTTTTTCCATACGCCATAGCACAAAGGTCCGAACGGCATCTGCTTGTAGGCAATGCGCAATGCAATACCACCGCCCCTCAAACTCAAACAGGTGATAAGGCAGGATGACCCTGGAACGAGGCTCCCTATCCTTGTTGCCTTTGTAGAGGATTTGCGTTGCACGCTTTTCAATTACCCCTTTTACCAGGTTCCTGAAGATGGGAACTTGGCGATGCAGCATGGGCAGCGCGGTGCTTGAAATGTAGTTGCCCAGGTCGCCCAAGGTCAGGCCTTGTTTTTCCAGCAGATCGCCAGCGTGGGAAAGGAGCACATCAGCTCCTGATGATGGATCCAGTTTGCCGACTGCGTTTAGCATTCCGCGCATCAAGACCAGGCTCGGCAACATCTCCTCCCTGGAGCTTAACAAGCCCCTCAGTTTGTCCTTTGCCTCCGAACAGGAATATCCTCCGTTTTTCGAACATGTGATGTCATAGCCCTGTTGTTTTAAAAAGTTGATGTCCCGCTGCACGGTACGCTCGCTGGCCTGGTATCCATTCCTTTTGAGCCGCTTGGCCAAATCATCCCTCGAAGTCGCTGCTCCTTTCGTTTTCAGCAGGACCAGCAACGCACTGACTCTCTCAAACATCGGTTTTGATGCGCCACGGTGAGATTTTAGGGTTTTTCCGGGTGAAGCTGGCATGGGAGAGGTTTTTGAGGTTTCTCATGGGTGCCAACATCTGGCACTCATCCACCATTATGATCGGGGTATGATCAAAACAAACAAAATCGGCGAATGTGTCGTCTTCTGCAAAACAAGGGAGTCGTTTGGAGGATACGCGAAGGTGGGAGAACGTTTCTTCCGGTTCATCTTGGACAAACATCTTCCCTCTTCCTCCTCCTTGGGTCTCACGGCCTGAGTGAGAAATCGGCATGCTGGATGCCAGGATATGGCACTCGGCAAAGGTTATTGTTGAATCCATTCATTCCTAACCCTGATGCAATACCTCCTGACCATTATTTTCGCAGTGGCTGTCCTGTTTGTGCAGGCGCTGTTGATCGTCCTGAAACTCACCGGTGAATTTTCCGCTGGCTGGGGACTCATCCTGGTACCTACCTGGTTCGTCTGCGGCGTGGTCGTCCTCGGAGTGCTCCTGTGGGTTTTAGTTTTGTTCTTCTGCTAAACGCTTCCACTCTCACAGACATGCCTTCTCCATTTCTCACCAAGACTGACTTCAAGGCCGCCTACGACTGCCGCACCAAGCTGTACTATCGCAAGCTGGGGTATCCCACCTCGCTCGAAGATAACGAGTACATGAAGTTCCTCGCAAATTCGGGGTTCATGATCGAAACCGTTGCGAAAGCCAGGTATCCTCAGGGTGTGGATCTGGTGGATCAACGTGATCCACAGATCGCCTTCAGCAGGACACGGGAGCTCCTGCTTGCGAATGAAGATGCAGTGGTGTTTGAGGCCGCCGCACTGTTTGGGAAGTTTTATGCCCGGATCGACATCCTGCGGCGCGAGGGCAACACCCTTCACCTGATTGAAGTGAAATCTTCTTCGATCAACGATGAGGATGAGGAAGATAATGTCTCCCCCTTCTTGAAGCAGAATGGAGATGTCGCCGCCAAGTGGATGTCCTATCTTCTGGATGTGACGTTTCAGCTTCATGTGCTGAGGCTGTCATTTCCGGGGTTTGAGGTGAAACCCTGGCTATGCGTGATCAACAAGGGCTGCAAGGCAACAGCCAACGAAACGCTGGCCCACTTTAGCGCCGTCCGGGACAATGATAAGCCCAAGGCTCGCCCCAGTGTCCACTACTCGGGTGATCTTGAACAATTGAAGGACACGTCGTTGCTGACTTTGCGGGATGTGACGAACGAAACCGGTCTTCTCATGGACCGCGTTATGCAACGTGCCGACCAACTTGCATCATTGATCGCTCCCGATGGTCAAGTTGTGCGTGTCCAGGAGTCGGTGGCTGATCACTACAAGACATGCCGAAAATGCGAATTCCACTTCGGCCCCGGCAAAGGGAAAGACCCTCACGGTTTTGCCGAATGCTGGGGTGGCATGGCCTCAGTCCAGCCTCACATTCTAGACATGCATCGCGTTGGGCAGATCGGAACGACCAAATCTCCCGATCCAGTGCCTGAACTCATCCGAGGAGGGAAAGCCTCGTTGCTTGATCTCAAGGAAGACCAACTCGGCAACGAGGGTTCCTACACGAAGCGCCGGCATATGCAGTGGTCGAACTCATTCGGGAAGGGTAGCGAGCATCTACCAAGGTCACTTCAGAGCGAACTGAAGAGTCACGAGACCAATCCCGGTCGCCCCTTGCACTTTCTGGACTTTGAAGCCTGTGATGTGGTTCTGCCACATCACGCAGGGCTTCGGCCTTATGAGAGGATTGCCTTCCAGTGGAGCTGCCATTCCATCAACCAGCAGGGCGAGCTGTTTCACCAGGAATGGCTCAACACCGAGCGCAATTTTCCGAACTTCAAATTCGCCCAGACTTTGCGCGACTGCATAGGTGATACTGGCACAGTTTATGTGTGGTCACCTTATGAGCAAACTACGCTCCGCAAGGTGATGGAACAGGTCGATGAATGGATTGCCGCCGATCAAGGCGAAGCACTGCGCCTGTCAGGCCTCTCCGATGTGAAGCAGCTCAACGATCTGGCTGACTGGATCAACAGACTTCTAGGTCCAGAGAATACCAAAGGCAAACGTGACCATTCACCACGCATCCGTGACCTGCACAAGCTCGCCCTGGCGCACTATTTCCATCCGGAGATGCTGGGGCGAACATCCATCAAGGCGGTACTCCCGGCCGTTTGGAGGCATTCAGCGGCTTTAGGGCAGCATCCGTGGTTCGCCAAGTATTACCGGGCGGATGCATCCGATCATGTTCTTGATCCCTACAAGACCTTGCCGGAACTCCCTTTGGGTGAGGAGAAAGACGATGATGAGTCTGTCAAGGAAGGCACCGGAGCCATTCGTATCTACCAGGAGCTCATCTTCCTTCAGGGGCTGACTGAGGAATTCAAAAACAATCGCAAGCAGTTGCTGCTGCAATACTGCGAACTCGACACCGCCGCGATGGTGATGATCTGGGCACACTGGACCGGCTATGTGCGATAGGCGAGATGACATTCTGCCTCTGAGTGCCATGATCTGGCACTCATTTCGTGCGAAGATTTATCATGACACCATTCCCCAGCTCTGAAAACGCCCGGCTCCACGCCCGTGATCCAGAGACCATCCGCCGACTCATCACCAATCAGAACGAGGAATACACGCCCCACGCCTTCCGGGCGGGACACGCCGGGATGAGTGACTTCAACCGCCTGCTGCCCGTGCTGCGGGCTCTGCCAGCTACAGATCTTGAACCATGGATGAATCTGATCGATGAAATGGGTGAGACCCACAGGGACTGCCTGCCCTGTAGTTGCAAGGTCCTGGTGTACTCATTCCTCATCACCAGAGACATCCTGCCGGAGCGAAGCACTGAGTACAAGAATCGCTACGATCAAAGAATCATTCGCTGGACCCCGCCCGAGGGCCGGAACTACTTGGCCGAAGTCATTCGGTCCCTCCAAGAAACGCAGGAGAGTCCCGAAGAACGTGCACACAAGATCAACTGGCTTATGACCCTCGAAGACCTGATCGCCCATCAGCAGCAGGGTGGCTGAATTACGTTCCTCATCTCATCATCAAAAACTATCACCCTGAATCATTTGACCATGCGCATCATTGCGATTGCCAGCCCATTAGGAGGTGTGGGCAAAACCACCATCGCCGTCAATCTCGCCGCCAGCTTGGCCGAGTTGGGTAAACGTGTCCTCCTCGTTGATCTGGATGCCCAGTCCAGCGCCACCACAGCCCTGGGGCTTGCCACGGAATCCGGAGGCAGCCTGTATTCGGCGTTGATGGACGGCACGTCCCCTAGGGCGGTCATCCGCAGCACACGCTTGCCGAACCTGTTCGTCATTCGCTCTCACATAGAGCTCTTGGAAGTGGATATCCGAGCCGTGCACCGCGATCAACACCAGACTCGGCTGCGTGAGGTCTTGGTGGAACTGCGTGCGCTCCCGGACTTTGAATGCATCCTCTTGGACTGCCCGCCATCCATGGGAATCATGACGAGTGCGGCCATGGCTGCAGCTGATGAAGTGCTCGTCCCGCTGCAGCCTGGATTTATGATGTGGCCTGTTGTGAGCTGTTTACTAGCGCAGATACAGCTTCTCATCGACAGCGGGGTCAATCCGGAATTGCACATGGGAGGCTTCGTGATCAACAGGTTCAATGGCGATTCGGATCAACTCAGTGAAATTGCCCATGCATTGCATGTCCTCGCACAATCTTACGTCTATGGCAATGTGGCCTACCCGATGACGATTCCCGAGTCTGTCTCCTTGGCGGAAGCACCCGGTCACGGCCTGACGATCTTGGAATATGATCAATCGGGCGTTGCTGCCATTGCATTTAGGCATATGGCAAGTGAGAGATCTGAGAATTGGGCGAAGTCCCTCATGGTCTGAAACTGTATTACAAGCACACTGCCAAACTTTACGCATCCATCGATATTCGCCAAATTAGACTGAATTATAAGCTCAACATCAAATACACACATATGGACAAACTACTTGCTCTCGGTTTTAAAAAGTCAGCTCTTGCTCATTACGCAGGGAATGGTTTCACATTTGAGTACCAACAGAATGAGAACTCTCTCAATATCCTTTACGCACTCGTATTTTTGAACCATGCAAATGACGAGTATCCTCAAGTGCGCTATATCGGACATACCCGTAAAAGCTTTCGAAACCGAATGTATGGTTATCAGTTGGGGAATGGACAACAGGTAAACAATCGAATTCACATAGCGATCACTCAACAGCTACAAAATGACAGAATGGTTCATGTTTATTGCATGCCGAATCATTTCAATATGAGCATGCACGACTTGGAAGTGGATGTGGCTGCGGGTTTGGAATATTCGCTAATAAGGTACTATTCAAATCTCAATAATCAATTGCAGCACCCTCCTTTGCTCAACATCGCTGGAAATCCAAGACGAGAAGCCAGAATGGATGTTGATGAAAATGATGAATTAATTGCTGAGGAGATTAATTACAATGGTGAAGCTATCCAAATAAATGATAACGCTTCTTTCGACTACACGCTGAACAAGACGTATTGGAGGCTTCCGGTAATTAATATTCCCGTTGAGTTTCAGCAGCGCTTTGGCGAGCACCAGACGGCAGCCCAAGTTGATCTGGTTCAACCCGATGGAACCATCTTGTCTTATCAGGCCGCGATTAGCCGAACAGCAAACGTTAATGGCACGCCTCGCTTGTATTTGCCACGGCCGCAAGGTGATGCTTTTCAAGAGTGGAAGCATGCGATCTATAAAGAGGGTGATGTAATCGTGGCGACCATTATCAACCAAAACCATTTACGTTTAGGCATCGTTCAGGCACATTAGAAATCCGTTCAATTTTTGAATTTCAATCAACGGGGACTCTCATTTGAGGTTCTATATTTTAGATGAAGTGCCAAGATCTGGCACTCATGACTTGATAAGGTGCTGAATGACGCCAGCCATATGCACCCAAGCCTTGAACACCGAGAACTCCTTGGCGCCGCGCTCAACCTGATGCCAAGCACTCAAATCCTGAATGCCCTGACTGCGGACGACTCTGTTCCATATGCCTCGCAGACACCGGAAGAAATGGACTTTGTCGACCTTCAACGACAGCGGGCCATACAGAACACTGAGAACTGGTTCGCCATGCATGCAGAACATTGCATCAATCGGATCACCTGGAATGGAATGATTTCGGATTGGTTTAAGCAGCTCCATCAAAACATCGATCATTTTGCGGAGGCTGCTATTGGGAATGATGGTGGATCAGGAATATTGCTAACTCGTGCTCAAATGGAACTCCTGAGTTGGCAGACTCGCACTGCCTCCGGCGCAGCTCCTTACGAGACACGCTTGTTTGTCTCAACGTTGGTCCTCATCGACATGACGTTGTCATGCCACACGACCTTTGATCAAAGCTGCAGCACCACTTTCGCGGAGCTCATGAGGTCGAGGAATCCGTCGCTTTATGAGGCTCTAATTGCCGCCCTTCGAAAGCTGAATGTCGAAGAGGTGTTGAGATTCGTAGATGTCTACCCAGTAACAGTGGATCTTCTAGCGGCAGACACAGAGCTGCTACGCGACCATCTGCAATCCACAGCTACTGCAATGAAGGATCATATTCTTTCACTGCTGCAAATCATCAAACGAACCAACGAAGACACCGCTTGATCAGACACCTAATGTGGCTGCTTGGGGTTTTGAAAGAGTGAATTGAAAGATCATGTCGACGCATCAAGGCGTAGTGCATAAAGTTCGTCAAACGTTCTTAAGAAAACGCAAAAAGAACAGACTCCTTTGTGCTGGCATTCGTCTGGTTCATTCCATAGATTCACATTCGATCCTCGCCTGCCCCAATGAAATCCATTCTGCTTTACGTCTGCCTAATTCTGGGAGCACTGACCTCATTTGGAGCTGATACACCCATTGTAATCAATCTCTTGGATGGATCCCGTATCAAGGGGCGTGTGATGTCTGCAAGCGCCTCAGAGCTCACATTCATGACAGATTTTGGTGTCTCGCGTATACCTCTCGAAAAGCTGACCCCGGAATCGAAGCAGGCTGTCACTATGGGAGCCAAGCCAGACGTGGATGCTCTTTTGCGGCGGGTTTCAGAGCTCGAAGCCAAGGTCTCTCAGCTCCAACAGGAAAATGAATCTCTGCGCCGGCAGGCTGTAGCAACTCCTACCTATCGTCCACCATCAGGAGCACAATCACTAACACCTCAGGGATCGACAACACAACCAGCAGCAGGTGTAAGCCACACCATCAGCTCAACAGGCAAACGGCACAATTCAGGGTGTCGATATTTTGGCAGTGGCAGATCCTGTGGACCAACTGACGGAATCGCATGCAAAATTTGCGGAGGCTAATTCTCTTTGTCCTGCTTCTGGGATCTGCGAATGCGACTGATGTCGTTCGCGTCGTCACTTGGAATCTTGAGTGGTTCCCCGGAAAGAAACCAGCGGCATCCCAGGAGGAACGGGACAAGCATTTTATGGAGGTGGCTGCTGTCTTGCCTCAGATGCGTGCAGACATCATCGTTTTGCAGGAGGTGAGGAATGATGAAGCTGCGCAACGACTGGCGAAGCTGATGCCTGGCTTCTCTGTGCATGTGACCAGTCGATTCCTGGACAGCTTCACGCACACGCTGGGAGAACAACAGATCACCATTCTTTCGCGTTTTAAGGCTGATTCTGCGTGGTCTGAGTCCTGGAAGAGGGGTTGGGCCCATGCTCCGCGTGGCTATGCCTATGCGAAGCTGTTGATCTCTGGGAAGCCATTGCATGTTTATGGGCTGCATCTGAAGAGCAACCTCGGCAATCCAGTTGAAAACACGTCCAAACGGGAGGATGCGATGGAACAGCTAATCGAACACACCAAGGAATACAGCAAACCGGGTGAAGGAGTGGTTGTGGTTGGTGATTTCAACACGTCCAAGGAGCAGGTCAATATGGCTGGTGACACGACGTTGAAGAAGATCGAGTCGGCAGGATTCTTTTGGACGTTTGAAGGAATCCCGCTTGAGCATCGCATCACTATCCCAAGGAAAGGCTCATACCCGGATGCATGTTTCGACCACATCTTCGTGAGGGATCTGGGAAAACCCGCTGCAATGGTGCTGAAGGACACACCCGGCAGCGATCATTTTCCGGTGGTCGTGGATCTCGTATTTGAAACCAAATGAGCGGGCGATTGCACATGCGTAATCCGCATCTGTAGCAGGCAATTGACTTGCGTTTTAAGCCCATCCGATGCCAATTGCGCAATGGTTACAGGCTATTTTCTTGCTCCGGACGCCTCAGAGGTCGACAGCGCAATTTATCAACGGTACATGGAATTGAGGCGTGAAGAACTGGGGTATTCCATGATTCCTCCAGAATTGCACATTCCAATTGACCCCACACAGACACAACTCAAAACTGCATCTCCGCTAGTTGAAACACTTGCTGAAGCCGAACAGTTTTTAATTCGTTTACAGACTGATCTCCCCCAATTTGAATGGCGGGTAAAAACAATGCACTTTCCAGACGCCGAATACATCGAATGGAGGAGGGAGAATTAGGTCTTTGTCTGGATTTCTGCAGGATCAAAGCCAGAAATGTGCATCTGCTGAATCTGTAATCGATCCATGGGCATCACCAAAATCATCTCAGGAGGACAGACAGGCGCAGACAGAGCTGGTCTTGATGTTGCCCTTGCCCATGCTTTTCCTCATGGTGGCTGGTGTCCGAAAGGAAGGAAGGCAGAGGATGGTTCGATTGATACGAAATACGAGCTCACCGAGACCCCAAGCGCAAATTATCTCCAACGCACCGAATGGAATTTGCGTGATACGGATGGCACCATTGTCTTCACGATGGCCAAGGAAATCACAGGTGGATCAATGCGAACTGTTGAATTTGCCAAGAAGCACAATAAACCCTGCCTCCATGTGTCCAAAGCAGATTCGAACCAGCCTGAATCAGAAGTGACAGACTTCATCAATCAGCACGGGATCAAATTGCTTAACATTGCCGGATCACGAGAGAGCAAGGAACCGGGCATCAACGAATGGGTGCAGCAGGTCTTGAATCGGGCTTTGTTTTCCACCGAGAGTTTGGGAGGATCGAAAGAATGATGACCGCCCAAGAATTCAAAAGAATCTGTGAGACCACCGAAGGCTACATCGAGCTGGGTCTTTTAGACGAAGCACTGAACATGTTGGAGGATCTTCCCACGCAGGCGAAGATCTCCAAGCAGGTGATCATTCTTCACATTCGCATTCTCGTGAAATCCGGCCAGCCGCTCAAGGCTTCATACCTGGGCGAGAATCTGTGCTTTGGCGATCCGGAGAACATTCCTCTGATGATTGAAGTTGGTCAGTTGAAGCATGACGCCGGCGAGTTCACGGATGCACTGAAATGGCTGATGAGTGTGGAGAGTAAGTGCTGGGATTCTGCTCAATTCCACCTACTGCGCGCCAAGTGTCATGCATCCTTGGTAGACTTGGAGGCATGTAGATTTGCCCTGCGCGAGGCACACCGAATCGAGCCAGACCTCAGAATGCAGAGCTTGGATGATCCTGTGTTTGAGGCGATTTACGGGGCTGAACCTCACAGTGAAACGAAATGAGCTAACATCTAAACAGAGACCCTGATTGAATGGTCGGTATCGGTCACGAGAGTTCTGCCGCACCGTCACATGGATTAGCTTTTGAGGTGAAACCCAAAAATATCGGAGAAACCGCCAAGAAAACGGGCCCGGCACCGAGGTTGAAGCCCATTGTTTGACACTTCCGACTGGAGGATTTATCCTTATCTGTATCAGGGATTCTATCGCCCTCAAAAAGAATCACTATTCTCACCGACCTCGAATTCAGTCGACACCAATTAAAAATCAGCGCTTTTCGTAGCACGTTCAACTCGTATAAAACAACTAGCTCATATTTGTGACCCATGACCTATCCATGCCCTGAATGTAATCATGATATTTCTGGGCAGGCCGCTGTCTGTCCTAATTGTGGCCTGCCAGAAGCGGGAACAAAGGCATCACGTCACTATCACGACGTATTAGTTCCTCAGGAACGTCTCAGGAAAGAATCTGCAAGTTTGGCAAGACGTAGGGAAGAAGAGAAAGAAGCTAAAGCATATGCTGCGCATGTGAAGAAGGAGCGTGGAGAAAACATAGGGTGCATAATTGCCTTTATTTGCATGGTGCTTTCTGTAGTGTGGGCGCTCTCTCAATTCTTTCACAAACCATTTTGAACTAGATCTCATATTTATGGGCATGGCTGTGACTCTATTTCTTGAAATAAACATTACTCCGTGGAAAATATAATCGGAGTAAACCATCTCATAGATTTTAGGATTCGATTGTTCCCCTTGTCAGCCAGAGCTATTCCCTTTAATATTTCTGCCATGCCCACCACTGCCCAACTCAAAAAAGCCGTCATCATCAGCGAAAAGCTTGATGCACTCGAAGCCGAACTCGCCGCTCTCCTTGGAGGTTCATCAAAGCCGGCCAAAGCTGCAAAGGAACCCAAGGCAGAAAAACCGAAGAAGACGAAACGTGTCATGTCTCCTGAAGCGCGTGAGAAGATCGCGGCTGCACAGAGGAAGCGTTGGGCGAAGTCAAAGAAGGCTTGAGGCTCTTCGTTGGGTTCTAGAGCACCGAACTCGCGTGGACGGCAAATCGAGACTGTTACTGATATTCCGTTAATGACATGCCAATCTACACCGACACGATTTGTGGAGTGAGGAACATGTATGGCTACACTCGCAAGAAATATATCTTCTTTGGCGAAGATGAAATTTTCCCAACCACCAAAACATTTTGGGCCACGCACAATGGCATAAAGCACGTGTCCTGCAAAAGTTACACAGAGCAAGAATTTGATGAATTGATGTCGTTACAGAAAACGGTGCCCGTGTACATTAGCTTGTCTATCGGACGTAGCATGTGGTGGATTTTTCAACGTCAATATTACCGGTCCACTGACGAAGTTTATGAGCCTGAAGTCATGAAGGGGATGATTCTTGGATATTGGGATCGTATCAATCGCAGAGACGAAAAAGCCAGGGCACGTGCAAATAGCGAGGAGCCAAAGCGTGCGAATAAGAGGAAGCCTAAAAATGAAAAAAAGTCAGTTGATGTGCCACCAGCAGATCATTGTCCTTATCAAATCCTCGAAGTGGCTGAGAACGCTGATTTTAACGAGATCAAAAAGGCCTACCGCCAAAAAGTAAAAGCGTACCACCCAGACAAAGTGGCAGGCTTGGGTATTGAGCTTCAGAGGCTAGCCGAAACAATGACAAAGAAGATTAATCACGCATATGAGGCACTGAGCGTTAAGCATAATCGTTAGCTGTTTCTTGAATAAAATTTGAAAATTGAAGCGCTCACAGAAAACATTAGGCGAAGCAGAAGAAGTGATGCGCCGTTTGTTGTCCTTCCAGTATCGGATCCATTAAAACAGAAAACCCTCATGCGGTTAAGCGATGAGGGTTTTTCCGGAGTCGAGGTTGGATGTGCAATCAACACTACCATTCTTCAGTTCTGAGCTATTAGCGATCCGGCTGGTGCAATTGTTTGCAGATGACGGAACGGTCCCTTGTGTCCATCGTTATGGATGTGGACCACTTGAAGGTCGGCCTTGTCACCGATGAGTGATTCCAGCTTCTTAAGTTCAATTTTCCCCTTTTCATCAGCCAGGTCATAAAACCGATCACCTAGCCAGTTTGTGAAGTCTGCACTGAACTTCTGAGGATCTGACAGGGGGTAGCTTTTCGCAACCAGATAGTTGTAACGAGGACTGTGCAGTGAAGTGATTTGAAAAATGGGGCGAACGATTGTTTCGACATTCCCATTGATCATTTTCTCCATCACACGAATGTCCTTTAGGAATGCTGGGAGAATGCCTTCCGGCGCTTCCCAATTTTCTTCTTTTTGGATATAAATCATATTTGTGTTTCTCCTTTCTAATCAATAGATTCGGTAGAAAGCCTCATGAGCCCGAAGTGTGTGTTTTCCCTTATTTGCTTCCATAGTATATAGATACCATAACTAGGAGAAACTTGCAAGCAAGATTTTGCATTTCTGAGAAACCATTTTGCATGGGTATTTCCTGTGGTGCCTGAAACTTCAAGAAAGGGTTGCCCAAATGCAAAACCTGCTTGTGCGCAACTGTCCATATCGCGATCACTACCAAGTTGGAGGGGGGATTGATTCTCATGCCGCCAGATTGCACACAGAAATTCTTGGCGGGCTTCTGATGCCTCCTTGAAGGTCCCTACAGCGGATGAGACCCCAAGGAGGTAAAACAGGCCTCAGAATGCGAAGATCAGCGCTTATTGCTTTTGCGCTTCTTATTCTTCCGCTTTTCCCGTTTTACGCCGATGAAGTGCCTTCCCTTCTGCGGCATCAAGACACCCCGGTAAACGCTGCGCACAAAGCCACTGAATGCGGCAGCCTGTGAATCCAGGAACTCTTTCATTTGAAGATTCAACTCACGAGCCCTTTGACGATTCTGTTCACAGTGCGCGTTCCATGCAGTCTGATATGCCGCCTGGAGATTGATGGGTTTGGTGAGGTAGCGAATACCCTTGTCCATTTCCGCTTTGTTGGGAAATTGGTTGAGACGAATGGAAGGGACCAAAGTGACGCCTGGGCTGTCAGTGATCATCGCCTGAATTGCGATAACTGCTTCATCATCGAACTCGTGAGCAGCAACAATAACGTGACTATGAGGATGCACACGTAACGGGAGGAAGCTGCGAATGCTCAACTCATGCGAAATATATGCACCTTGGATGATGCCCGTCTTTATCAAATGCTCAACGACATGCTGATTAGCCAGCCAGAACGGACGGGAATTCTGTGAAGTTGTCTGACTAAAGACAATATCGCCATCAAACGCCAGCGTCAGATGGTAGTAGGACATCTTATCGAAAATGCCCGTGTACCTCTTCGCGGCCGCAACAGCACGATCACTCGAACATCTTGAGCACAATGCCCACTGATCGCAAGGAAGCGGAGTCCCACCATGTAGCTTCTTACAACAGACAATTTTTTCGGCACGTTCATAGCCACTGAGAATGATTGGCAGCAGGTTATCGAAATATCGGTCATCGAACCCCTTGCTAAATTGCAGGCGTTTAGTTTCTGTAGTCCTGAGAAGCCTCTGAGCCCTACCATCAAGCAATACCGAATGTGTTAGTATCTCTTCACGATCACACCAGTTCAGATCCTCTGAGCGTGTTATTTGCGCTAAAGATCGAGGGTTCCCGGCATCCAAAGCGCTAACCTCTGGGCCAGGTTCGGGGCTCGTTGATGCTGGCTCATCGGCAGTGGAGCATGAAGGGGGACCAGAAATGGATAGCGAGGATGAGGGAGCAGAGACGAGAATATTGGGAAGGGGATCAGATATGGGAGAGGAGTACTTATTATCTAACAGCGCACGGGCCGGAAATTTAGACATGGACATGGAATTTGGAAAATGAGAATGACCACCTCACACCTATTTTTTAAGTTGAGGTGGTCATGCCTTGTGTGTCAGTGTTAGCGTGGCAAGAGGATGACGTTGTGGTAGCCCTTCTGCTTGACCCCGTTGCGCATGATGTCGGCTGCTTTTAATGCTCCGTGTCTATGGAGCATCAGGTCCGGCAATCGGGAATACAGCACATGTGAAGACACAGGCTCCCATGCACGCTTTTTGCAGAACTCCGAGTATGCCCGGATCAATTCCTCGTTGGTAAGGCTCTGCCCCTCGATGAATCCGACTTTGCTTGAGGCAAACACTTCGAGGCTTTTGGAGGCGAGCACCAAATCCTCGACACGCTGCTGCTTGGCACGATTTAATTGGATGTCCCCATGCTTGCCCACTTCGATCAGGTACTGCATGCCTCCTTCCACCAACCAGCGAAGAATGCCCGGCCCTTCCTCTGCCAGAAGGACATCAGCAAAGTTGGCAGTCACCTTCTTCGGCTTCGCCGCAACAAAATCGAGCACTATGAAGCGTTCCATCCACGCATCTTCATCGCCCTCCAGTGACACCCGGAGCTCACTGTTGGAAGGCATGACGACAAAAAAGCTGCCGTGGATGTTGACCTTGCCACCGAATTTGATCTCGGCTTGGGTGCCATCCCCGCCAACAAGATGCTTCAGTGATTTGGCACCTTGGCTTTTGAGGAAGTTCGCGGGCACATCTTTGGCTGACAACTGGCGCTTACCGATCAGATGCGATTTTTCAAACCTCGACTCTAGTAGCCCTGTACGCAGGTCACCAATGAAACCATGTCCAAGAATGGCCTCCTGAATCTTGAGGATGGTTGACTTGCTGGTGCCAGTAGGACCATGCATCCAAAGCATGCGGCGTGTCTGGTTAAGACCTGTAAATGGCCCGCCCAAATACATCTGAAGCAGACGCCGGTCTTCTGCTGACGGCAAAACCCGTTGAACCATTTCAGTGAATCTGGGGCATTCTGCTGCGGGATTGTAGTCGTACGAAAGGCAAGTGCGGAGGCCATACTTCGCGTTGTGGCGGAGCAGTGAGACCTTCGTCTTCCGAAAGCGCACCACTCCATTTGCCACAGCGAGAAGGCCATTAGCATCACAAACGACGGCAGGGTTCAGACTCTTGGCGAACTCAAGCACGTCGTTCAACTTGGCATTGCTCGGGTTTAGGATTGCTGTGGAGAGAGCGGCTTTCCTGGCCTGTGCGCTGATATGCGTGACAAGCAATTCCTTGGTATCCAGAATGGATATGGGCTGGAAGGTCTTGTTTGTCTTGTTGAAGTGGAGGAAGCAGCGTGTATTGGCATCCCAAGAGATTCCCATCGTGTTGACGAATGAACGTGCGGCCTCGACGTGGCTGAGTTTTATTTTGTTGCCGGACTTGATAAAGGTCGGGCCATAAGAAACGGAATTATTGTTCATAAATGGAGGAGGTGGTAGAGCCGCTGACACAGTGATTGGCCATGCATCAGAGGCTCGGGTGGGTTCCCGCCCTCCCAGTAAGGGAGAGCGGGAAAAATTCTGTTATGCTTCCACTGCAATGCCTTCCATCGGAGTGAGCAGGAAAGTCACCCCGGATTTTACGGCTTTGATTTTGTTCTTTTTGACCAACTCGTCGCGCGCTTTGGTCAGAGCTACGCTGTCAGGCAGGACGGCGTGGATCTTTGAAACGGTGATTCCTTTGGATCCTGCCTCGTTTACAAAAGCCAGGACTACGTCTTCATACAGATCTACGCCGCCAATCTGTTCCAGCTCATCGAGCAGGTTGGAGGTCTTGCGGCGCAAGGCATTGATCTCTGTGCGGAGCTCCTGTTGAGCTTCGAGTACGATTTCTTTGAGGGACTTCTTTGGTGCTGTAACGACTGGTACTGACGGCGCCTCTTCGGCTGTGGTGGTTTGCATGTTGGTGTTTTGAGGAGCTGGCTATTTATTCCTCACGCAGGCCAGCAAGCAGCGTGTGGAAATTGGGTTCATCGCGGTATGCAGATCAGCCTTCAGTCGCGATAGAGCCGGAGGTGGAAGCACCGGAGTCCTGGGCTTCGATCCATGCCAGTAATGACGGCACGCTGTATAAGCGGATACCACGTGTCGCCCATTTCGACGCCTTGAGGGACTTGCTGAGCACCGGAGGCTTGTACCCATTCGCCTCGCAAGGCAAAATGAGCTCGTTCAGCTTTGAGCGCGATAGCATTGTTAACGGGCATCTTGCAGGAGGCTTGGGGAGCTGTAACCAAAGGGGCAACACCGCGCATGGTGTGCCTGAAGTAGTGGTAGTGGTCGATTCTTGCGGTTTTTGCATGACTGATGGCTGTTAAGAAATGGGTTGGGTATGTGGAGTGAGCAGTATTGACTGTTGCTCCAGGGCATTTAGGCACCTGCAGATTGGGCATCCGTCGGCTTGGCCATCGCGGGTTTGTCCTCAGGCTCCTCATGCTTGAAGCTGATGCCCTTGAAGCCACGAACAGCCGTATCACCGCGTTTGATGTGGTTGCTGCGCTGAACGCCGAACATCTCCATAAGGATATGGGGCAGCTTGGTGCAAAAAGCCTGCATGGACGGCACACGCCATTTCCGTTCACGTGCGAAGGCAACGTATGACTCCCAGATCTCCTCCACAGACAAGGTTCCTGGCTGTTGGACGATGCACTGCTCCACGAATGAACGTTCCGGTTCGGACTCCATGATCCAGTCATCGACGCGCTTCTTCTGCGCCTCCGTGAGCTTCAGTGTACCATGCTCCGTCAGCTCCGCTTGATGGACCAGACACCCCTCCACCAGCCAAGCCAAAATGCCCTCCCCCTCTTCACGGATTAACACTTGGTCGAAGTTTGGGATGCGCTTCGGAGCTGTCTTGCGACTGAACTCGTAACACACCAAGCGTCTGCGCCAGGCAGTTGCATCACCGTTAATGGCAATGGGCAACCTGCTATTCGCCGTGATGATGACGTTAAAGTTCCCTCGCATCTCAAACTTGCCGCCGTATTTCTGCTCGGTTTCAAACCAGTCACCACCTGTCAGCGATTTGATCATGGCGGCACCGTTCTTCAACAGGTAGTCGGGGCTCACATCCTTACCGACGAGAATCGACCTGCCCTGATACGCATGAGTTTCAAAGCGGCCACCAACATAGTCACTCCGCAGATGCGCGAAGATGCGCTTGCTGATGACGCCTTCTATAGTCGACACGAGAACGCTTTTCCCTGTGCCTCCCGGTCCAGTGTAGATGCTGAGAGTCTGAGCGTCGTTGCCACGGATGAGCATGCGGCCCAGATCACGTTTGAGGAGATCTTCGTCCTCGGAACCAAGTGCAGGCCGGATCAGTTCGTTCAAGAAACGCTCACATTTTGCTCCCGACACATAGGGAATCGGCAGCTTGAATGTGAAATAATCCTCCTCTGCAAATGGACGCAAAACGGCTTTTCCGCTCGACAGGTCCAGGACACCATTCGCGACAGGAATCAACTTCGATGACGTCGGTTGTGGGAGCGGAGCATGCCCTTCAACAAGTTGCAGGATGTTTTTGAGGAAACCAGGCGTGCATTTAGCCGACAGCTGCGGCAACTGAATCCAGTCAGAAAGCCCCTTGATGTGGGCAGTGACATCCCAGAGGGCTTCCTTGGGTGTTTTCTGTTCCCAAATGCCGCTGAGGCTAGAGAACTTGAAAAACTCGCGGCGCAGAGGGCAAAAGCGATATTTGTATTTCGCGCTGAAATCGGCAGCTGCGGCCGGCTGATTGATCACACCATTGTCGCCCTTAACAAAGACGATGGAACCGTAAGGGCCACATTGAGACTCCTCATTCGGGATCGCGCTGGATGCATTTTGTGGCGAAAGGTCGTCCGCGTCGTCCGGCATCACGATGGAGGGTTCATCGAGTGGGGCTGTGGGATTTTTTGGGTGCTGTTCTTGTTCTGTTGCCATGCCGAATGAAAGCACTCGTGCAGAATTCGGTCAGGGCACTTCGGCTGGAAGCGACCTCACCCCCTCCACAAGGGGTGAGGTCAAAAACGCTTTTTTGCATTTGACAGTGAGAATCAAATTGAAATCCCCAACCTCCTGACTCGAATGAGGCTGTGCAGTGGCGCAAAACAACAGCTAAGCTCAAGGTCACGCCCAACTGCTTTACCGAGGTGGGCGGGACGATCATTCAGCAGCCCGTTGCCTCCCTTCGAATGAAGGCTTTGGAAAAGTACTTTGAGGGAGCCATTTCCATCTCGAAGCTGCTCAAGGCCAAGCGCACCGATCCATGCAAGCCAGCATTCACGGGCCAGGCGCTTTGCCTGATTCCCGCCGACGCTCCTGAACAAGACCCGTTTGCATTCGCCACTGGTGGATGGAGTTCTTCGAGCAGTTCATCTCAGATCCATGTTTTCATCGCCCCGGATGCCGGCACAAAAACCATTGTTCTGACTGTGGCATTCCGACACAACGTAAAGCGTGGTTGTGATGAATGGTCAGTTCGTCCCAGAATGCTTGATTTGGCTGATCAGCGTTGTGCGGCTATCGTTCAGATTGAAGACGCATGGGTGGAGGTTCTGTGCAGGCTGGCATCCAAGGCATTACGGCCACTGCTTCATTTTCAGCCCAGCGTTGAATGGGTAAAAAAATGCATCAACCATGAGTTTGCTGCAATGTGCTCCAGCTTTGCGCGTCCTGAGGTTGTATTCAGCGACGCTGCGGATCAGTTGGCTTGGCAGATTGCAATTTCTTGGGAGCGGTGGGAAGAAATTGAACTTTCAACTGACGCTCGACTCAAGGAAATCTTCTCTGAAACTCACGTTAAAATTGAAGCACGAACGTTGCTCGATTTTTCTCCGCCGACTGTGGCGAACCAGCTTCGTCGTGGTTTACGGTCAATTGGAGACAGTGGTGAAAAAAACAAATCCAGCCCCCTGCCGCAAATTTGGCAGCCTCCGGTCAAAGGAAAGATCGCCACCGAGACTGATTTGCAAAAGTCAGGTCTATGGTGGTGGCGGAATATGTACAGCAATAGAAGTGCGGCAACTTGGAGCAAGTTTGTCGCAACATGGGAAATGAGCTCCTTTTTCTACGAGCTGCGGGCTCGACTTTCCTACTATGAATCCCCTCCAAAATGGGATGGATTTGGCCGTCCATGGGCCTATCTAAACAGAGGCGAGAAAAATGTTCTGTATTTCCTGTGGCCACCACTCAATGCACACAACATTAAAAAGCGGCCCACAATAAGGAAAGGCCTGTCCGCGTTCGCCATTCCCGCGTTGAAATCTGCCTACACCATCGAGGTGTCACTTGCCAGCCCTCTGAACGACGTTCTCGCCCAAGTGACCAAGGAATGGAAAGCTGTATCAAAAGAACTGATGCATGTGGTAGGGATACAAAAGGAGGCCTTGGACAAAACGACTGATAGCGATAGTGGAGCCATGGATGCAGCAAAGGACTCCAGCAGCATCAAAGGAAAATGGGGGCTTTTAGAGGCGATGGACCGGGTGCATTACATGGGATCGAAAGAGGTGGTGCTAAGCAAGAGAGATTGGACAAACCTTGAGCGGTCTTTGATTTCGTATAGAACTGCGTGTGCGGAATCAGGAATCCCATCTCTGGCCGATGATTTTGAGAGGCTATTGAAAGCACCTTCAAAAAAGGGGAAGCCCAAGTAATTTGTGGCGCCAACTATTCGAAAAAGTCACGCGCCGTTTTCTGAGGCAGTCAGCAGATCCGGCAAGGACTCGGCAGCCTTCTTGAGTTCTTCGCTGCCTACGTGCGAGCACGCCTCAGGTCAAAATGCTGCCAAGACCAGCTGTGACAGGAAGCTTCTTGTCCGCGTACAGCTTGCTTGTTATGCGGATGTCCGAGTGACGCAGGTAGCGCGATGCCTTCCAAATTCCATCTCTGCTAGCGATAATCGAACCGATTTCTTTGCGCATTGTATGTATAGGACGCCGGTCATTCACACCTTTTGTCCGGAGCCAGTTCAGCAGGATAATGTGTGTTTCGTTGCACCTGTAGCCACGGCTTTTGCGCTCAGATGCCTCAAGTATTCGAAGTCGGCTGGGATTTTCCAAGACAAAATCTCCTGCAGCTTTTTCACGGAAGGATTTAAAAATGGCACAGAGTTCAGGTTCAAGATCAATTTCGCCGGCTGAATCCTGACTCTTCAGCCGCTTGTAGTCGGTGTCCTCAATGACAAGCAAGCGCTTCTGAAAATCAAATTGCGCCCACAACAAAGCATCAGCCTCACTTCGCCGTAAGCCAAACACGAGCGTAAGCAGCAGCAACTTGTAGGCTTCGGGGTTCACTACCGCCAAGTCTGCTTTTGCGCAGCGAAGAATCTCGGACGCGTCGATTCTCGATTTGTAGCGCAATGACGGTTCTTTCTCTGCTGTGACACCTTCGAAGAAAAGAGGGGAGGGGAGTTCAATCTCTTCTCGAATGAAGGGTAGAAGCTTTTTTGACAGAAGAGCTTTTGCATTTCGCACAAGGGAATTCACCGTCACCACCGCGCGATTCCGTTCCTGATGTGTCTTGGCCTTCGCCAGAAAACGAGTTTTCCAGGATTGCACTCTGCTGGGGGTGAGTTCGGCAATCGGCGTGGAATCGATCTGCTTCACCCACGCTGCCCTCCCACCCATAAAGGCATCAAATTTACGTCCATCATCGATTTCAAATGCACCAGCAACAATCCGACGCAGAGCCTTTACGTAAGCATCCAATGTCTCCGGTCGCTTGGTTGACAATCTTTGGCAGACGCTGATAAGCGCTCCAATGTCGGCCCCTGTGCATTTCTTGGTAACGGTCGGCTTAAACTCGGCAAGGGCTTGTTCCCAGCCCTTGGCGACGATGGCAAGATAAATCCTTTGGGCCCCCTTAGCGGCTTCCTCCTTGTTCGGACTCTCCAGGTTGAATGTCTCACGACGGCCATTTCGAGCAATTCGGATGCACCAATCGGTGGTTTCTTGCCTTTGGCCTGAACGTGTGAACGAGTTTTTAAAAAGGCGAGAATGCCAGTATCGCACATCTGATTTGGCAAAGCTCTTCTTCTTTTCATGCTTGGCCACTTCTTGGCCACTTTTTTGGTTCCGAATTTGAATCATGGTTTTCAATGCTTTGCATCAAATAGCACAGAAAGCATTGGAATACA
Organism: Prosthecobacter debontii; assembly: GCA_943371875.1. Lineage (GTDB taxonomy): Bacteria > Verrucomicrobiota > Verrucomicrobiia > Verrucomicrobiales > Verrucomicrobiaceae > Prosthecobacter > Prosthecobacter debontii_C. Next base: position 163,288 of record CALRWM010000004.1, read on the forward strand.
ATGAATTAGAAGAAACGTTCGCAAACATCGTCGAACATTCTTGGACACCTGAGCCGAAGACTGTAAATCTGCTGGCTTACGCCTACGCTGGTTCGAATCCAGCCCTGCCCACCATCTTCATTCTGAGTGAGTTAAGCCTCCCGAAAGGGAGTGATGTTAGATGAGGTGAAAATTCGGCTGTGCACTTGCTGTGCATTTTTTCGGTTCAATTTCGCCCTTGTCGCCAGCTGTCACGACTCTCGGCTCCTCAGCCTGAGGAATCGGCACCGTTGCTTGAAAAAGCCTCGCTTATCGTGTTGATGTAAGTACTCAATGCAGATGAACCCTGCATCTTGGCCAGTCGACAGGCCTCGGTATACGGAGTTGGCAGGTAGTTGATGCAGCGGCCATCCTTTCGCCAACTGCCGACCACCGGCTTTGAAGCGGGATTATTGATCAGGTGGGGAGGGGAACTTTTGTCGCAGGGATGAGCTAAGATGGGGTGCTCAATGTCCTCACCTGTGATTTCACAGCAGCAATCTCGGGCGAAGGCCCAGGCCGAAAAAGGAACCCAAGGTGCACTGACAATAAACCCGGATCATGCAGTAGAGTAGGTCAGAGGAGCGACGAGGGAGTCGATTTTGTGGAAGATGGCGTCCATCCAGGGGCGTTTTTTGCGCGGCAGTGAGAGATTGAGCACCGCTTTGCGTGCGTGCTGGCTGATCCAACCGCCTA
>CALRWM010000005.1:0-156592 GCA_943371875.1 Prosthecobacter debontii
ACAAAGTCGCCATTCACAAAAGCATAGAGCTCGGAGTCCAGGATGGAAGGGGTCCAGCTGTCTGACTGCGCCTTGCTCACAAAGAACTTCTGGGAACCGCCGCTGAGGGAGAATCCGTACATGCCGCCGTAATAACCGCCATCCACAAAGACGCCGGTATCAAACACCGCCGGCGCCATGTAGCTGTCCCACTGCGCGGCATGCGGCGCTGACCAGAGGGTGGCACCGGTGTCATCCTGCAGGGCGATGAGCTGGGTGTCGCTGGAATGATTGCCACGCTGCACATACACGCGCCCGTTGTACCAGCTTGGCGGATTCATGGAGGAGGCACTGGCAAAGCTTCGTGACCAGAGCTGCGCCCCGCTGCCGGCATCCAGGGCGACGACGCGGCTGGAGGTGGAATCGCGGAAGGAGGCAAAGACGCTGCCACCCGCGCTGGCCACAGGTTGCAGGCTGGAGCCGCTGCCGCTGGCGCTGTAGCTCCAGCGCTGTGCCCAGCCGGTGCGGCCGAGCGCAGATGAGGCATAGCCCGTATGCGCCGGTCCGTTGCCAAAGGTGGACCAGGATCCCGTGATGCTCTGCATGATGGAGATGGAGACGGACGCCGTGGCGGTGGCTCCCGAAGGATCAGTGATGGTGTAGCTGAACTGGGTGCTGCCTTCGCTCACATCTGCAGGAGAGTGATAGCGCAAAGTGCCGTCGTCATTGCGTACCACGGAGCCCAGGGAAGGCTGGGTGAACGACAAAACGGTGACCACATCTCCGTCCACGTCGAAGTCATTGAGCCGCTCACGAATGGGGCTGACGATCTGTCCGGGTTGAGCCACCCGGGCATCTGCACGCGCCACGGGCGCATCATTCACAGGCAGCACATTGAGCGTGACCGTGGCAGACGAGGAAAGACTTTTGCCATCGCTCGCAGCAAACTGGAAGCTCGTGAGTGGCGAGCCATTGCGGTCGGCCATCGGCAGAAAGATCACCTTGCCCTGTGCATTGGTGACCAGCGCAGGTACCGTGGAGATAAGGTTGCCGAGAGCGGTGCCATCGCTGGTCTGATAGAGGGTGCCGGCCGCCGGCAGGGTGGTTATGACGTAATTCAGAGCATCACCGTCCGCATCCGTACCCTGAAGGCTGACCGCCCTTCGTGTGTCCTCCTGCGTGGTTGCGGTCTGCGCCAGGGCTGCTGGCGGATGGTTTGTTACGTCAGGGACACCGTAAGCACGAATGTACCCGTCGCTGGAAGCGATGTAGAGGGTATTGCCCGCGAGACTGAGGTTTCCACCGTAGGCGATGGTTTGCCTCAGGGCGTGGCTGGCGAGATCAAAAATGTACGTCTTCGACGACGAGGAGGCAATGACCGAGTCGTTGGTCACAATGGGCTGGTTGACCAGGCCGGTGTCCGTTCCCGGGAGGTTGTAGGCTCCCAAATACATGCCGGTGGCTGTATCGTAAGCCTTGATGGAGTTGGTGTTGGAGATGACAAACGCTGACTGATGCGCCACAGCCGGAGTACCCGTGAAGCTGCCCATGACCTTCCATGCAGCCTTTTTCTGGAGGAGATCCACACAGATCAGTTCCTGGCTGCCTGAAGGAATGGTTACCGAGTCGTTGACCAGGAAGGCACTGTTGTAGGCGCAGGCCGTGGTGCGGTACAGGGAGTAACCCGCCCAGCCAAAATTCAGGCTCCACAAGGTGGCTCCAGAAGTCTTGTTATGGCTGATAAAGGTTCCATCAATAAAGGTATACAAGCCACCGTTGTAGAGGGTGGGATTCCATTTGTCCTCCATGGGGAGCTGTTGGAAAAACAACTGTGCTCCCGAGGCAGGATTGAAGCCGTAGATGCCGCCATAGTAGCCGCCGCTGATGTACACACCCGAGGCTTCCGCCGCCGGTGCGAAATACTGGCCCCACTGGCTGCTAAACGGCGCGTTCCACGTCGTCGCCCCGGTTGTCCCGTTGAGGCAGTAGAGCTTGCTGCTCGTGGAGTAGGTGTACTGCAGGAAAACACTCCCATTGAACGCGGTCGGCGGGCTCATGTAGGCCGGCTGGGTAAAGTTTGACCTCCACAACTCGCCGCCGCTCGCGCTGTCCAGCGCCACCAGGCTGGAGTCCTGAAAATAGACCTGCAAACTGGCAAAAACCTTCCCATCCGAAACCGCGAGCTGATAGGCGGGCTTGGTCAGGTTTGTCTGCCAGTTCTGTGTGAAGGCAGTGGTACCCAGCCTGACGGGCAGGAAGCCGGTATGGTCCGGCCCTGCGCCAAAGGTGGGCCAGGAACGCCCCAGGGTGGTACTGATGGTGATGTTTATCGTCGCGGAGGACTGCACGTTCGCGGCGTCGCTGACGGTGTAGGTGAAGGTGTCCGTGCCGGAGGTGAAGCCCGCGTTGGGCACATACTGCAGAGATCCGTCCGCGCTTTGTTGAACCTGGCCGGATGCACCCTGGGTGCATGCCACGACCTTGAGTGCATCGCCGTCCGGATCACGATCATTGGCCTCAGGGTGGAAGCCCGTCAGAGACTCGCCGGGGCGGAGGGCCACGAAATCGTCAACGGCCACCGGCGGGTCATTGACGGGCGCGATGTTGATGGTGATCGTGGCCGCGGCGGAGGTGGAGACCTGATCGCTGGCCGTAAAGGTGAAGGAGCCTGCGCCGCTGCCAAAGACATTCAGCGGAGCCACATAGATGACCGCGCCTGAGGCATTGAGCACCTGGGCCGGCACCTGGGTGATGGCATTGCCTTTGGTCGTCCCGTCCACGCTCTGATACAACGTCCCCTGGGCGGGCAGCGTACGCACCACGTAGCTCAAGGACTCGCCGTCGGCATCGGTGCCTTCAAGCGTGATGGCGGCCTGCGCCTCCTCCAATATCCCTGCCTGCGCTGCCAGCGCCACCGGCGCGTGGTTCGATGTCACGGTATGTCCATACAACCGCACTTTGTTGTCCGAGCAGGAGAAATAGAGCAGATCGTTGGCGACAGCGGCCTGGCTGCCAAACGTCAGGGTCTGGACCAAGGCGTTGGTGGTCAGATTGAAAAGATACGTCTTCGTGCTGGAGCCAATGATGAGCAGATCGTTGCTTACCACGGGGCTGCCATTGAGGCTTGTTTCCGTTCCGGCCTTGAAATCCGCCAGCCAGACACCAGTGGAGGCGTTGCAGGCTTTGACCACGCCGCCGCTGCAGGCATAGACGATCCCGTTGGCCGTGGCCGGTGTGCCGCTGAACGTCCCCGCCGTCCTCCACAGCACGCTCTTTGTCTGCAGATCCAGACCCACAAGTTCCGCACCCGATGACAGTGTGTTCACCACAAAAGCACGGCCGGAGTCAGCGCAAATCGTGCGGTTCATCGAACCGCCCAGCGCGCCGTTCAAATTGACGGACCACTGCACCACGCCGGTCTCCGGGTGGTGGTTGCGGAAGGTGCTGTTGACAAAGGAATACACCTTCCCGTCAAGGATGGCCGGGGTCCACTGGTCCACCTGATCCAGACTGAGAAAGAATTTCTGCGCCCCGCTCTGGCTGTTGAAGCCGTAAATCCCGCCATAAGTTCCACCATCGACATAGACCCCCAGGTCGGAAACTGCGGGTGAGAAGTAGCGCTCCCACTGGGCATTATGAGGGGCGTTCCAGAGGACGGTGCCGTCGGCAGCCTTGAGCGCCCACAGCTGGGTGTCTCCGCCGTTGTTGCCGCGCTGGATGTAAACATTGCCACCATAATAGCTCGGCGGATTCAGTGAGTTCCCCGGCTGGAACTGCGCGCGCCAGACCTCGCCCCCGGTGACGGCGTCCAAAGCCACCGCGTACATGTAGTTGTTCCAGTTGCCTGTTTGCGTGACGTAAACCTTGCCTCCGGCCACGGCGAGGGGATTGATGCTGGAGGGGAAGGCATATTCCCAGCGCTGCACCCATGTCTGAGTGCCGAGTGACCCGGGATAGCGCCCTGCATGGTCAGGCCCGTTGCCAAACTGCGTCCACTCCCGGCCGTAGGACGCACTGACAAACACCTGCACGGTTGCGGTGCTTTGTGCTCCGGCTCCATCCCGGACTGTGTACTGGAAGCTGTCCATGCCCTCGGTGAAATCCGCCTGCGGTGCGTAGTTCACCGAGCCATCGCCGTTCTGGTTCAGGCTCCCCTTGGCCGGAGCCGTGAAGGAGACGATCTGCAGCGCTTCGTTGTCCACGTCCACATCGTTAGCCGTGGGCCGGTAGGAAGTCAGCACGTTGCCTGCCCTCAGGTAGGCGGTGTCATCCATTGCCACAGGAGCGTCATTGACGTTGGTGACATTGATCGTCGCCGTGGCCTCGGCGGAGCTGATCGTACCATCGTTGACCTTGAATTTGAAGGTGGTGTAAGGCGCCCCGAAACCATCGGGCGCAGGACGGTAGATCACCTGGCGCTGGGGATTTTTCACGACGACAGGAGCCAGCGTGATCGGATCCCCGACCTGCACGCCGTCTGCGGTCTGGTACAGCGTGCCTTTGGCCGGCAGGGTGGTGATGAGCCCCACCAAGGGGTTGTTATTCGCGTCCGTGCCGGGGAGAGTCAGGGTGACGGATTGATCCTCCACACAGGTGGCCGTCAGCGCCGTGGCGACGGGGGCGGTGTTGGCCCCCATCACGGCATAGCAGCGCAGCACGCCATCCGTGCCGGCCAGCAGCAGATAGCTGTTGCTCAGGCTGGGGATGCCCCCCGCCGCGATCGTCTGCGTCTTGGTGCCGGTGCTCAGCGTGTGAATGGCGGTGCTCGTTGAAGAACAGGCAAAGAGCGTATCGTTAGTGATGATGGGCTGGTAGAGACCTGAGGTGCCGATGCCCGTGGTGTAGGTTCGAAGCAGAGCGCCGCTGGTGATGTCATAGGCCTGGACGTTTCCAGCTGCGTCAAAGGCGTACACCGACGAACCCGCAACTGCCGGCGTCGCGGCGGCAAACCCAGTCTGCACACGCCAGCGCACCGCCTGCGTGGTCAAATCAATGCAGACCAGTTCATTTGATGGAGAACGATTGTTCACGACGAAGGCGGCACCCGAGGCGATCGCCATGGTGCGCCCCATGGTATAGCCGTTCCAGTTCCAGGTCAGGTCCAAGGTCCAGTCGATGGTTCCCAAGGTGGGATTGTGCTGGCGGAACTTCCCTGTCACGAAGGAGTAAGCCTTGCCGTTGTAGAAGGAGGGAGTCCAGCCGTCATACTGGTCAAGGCTGGTGAAAAACAACTGGGAGCCCGTCGTGCGGTTGTAGCCATACGTGCCGCCGTAGGAGCCACCGGCCGTAAATACGGAGGTGTCGGTCACTGTGGGAGGCAGGTATTCCTCCCACTGGGCGCTGAACGGGGTGCTCCATTTCGTGCTGCCGTCAGTCGCATTCAGTGCCCAGAGCTGGCTGTCGCTGCTGTGGTTGCCACGCTGCACATACAGCACGCCGCCGAAATAAGCAGGGCCGTTGAGCGAGCGCGCCTGCACCGGCCAAAGCTTCTTCCACGCCAGAGTGCCTGTCGTCAGATCCACCGCACTCAGCTGCGTCTCGTTTAAATAGATGTCCGGAGTCGCAAAGACCTTCCCTTCCGCGATGGACACCTGGTTGAGCGCCTGCGGGGCCACCTGCAGCGTCCACGCCTGAGACAGCGTCTGTCCGTTCAGCGAGCCAGGATAAAAGCCGGTGTGCGCCGCGTCCCTGCCCATCATCGGCCAGGGGCCTGCGGCCAGGAGGCCCACGGCCACTGTCACCGTGGCGGTGGAAGTGCCGCCGGCTCCATCATTGATGGTGTAGGTGAAAGAATCCTCCCCGCTGGTGAAGCTGCCATTCGGCATGAAGCTCAACGTGCCGTCCCCATTGCTGGCCACGGTTCCTTTGAGACCCTGGGTGAAGGAACTGACCGTCAAAGTCTGGCCATCGGGATCGATGTCATTCGCCAGCACCGTGATGGGCGTGATCATCTGCCCCGGCAGGCCCGAGGCAAAATCATTGAAGGCCACCGGGAGGTCATTCACCGCCGTGACATTGAGCGTCACCGTGGCCGCTGTGGACTGGGAGCGCTTGTCATTCAGCACAAACTGGAAGCTGGCAAACGGCGTACCGTTTGCGTTCGGCGGCGGCACAAAGATGACTTTTTTCGCGCTGTTGGAAACGATCGCCGGTACGGTGACAATGCGTTCGCCCAGGCTGGTGCCATCGCTCGTCTGGTACAGACTGCCCTGGATTGGCAGCGTCTGGATTTGCGCAGTGAGCGCATTTCCATCAGCATCACTGCCAGTGAGCGTGATGACCGCCTGCGCATCCTCATTCAGCGTCACCGTTTGCGCATCCGCCACGGGCGGCGTGTTGGGCTGCTGCTGCACCGTCATGGTCACCGGCACGGACACCACGGGGCTGGCAGGATCATTTGAACTGATGTCAATCTGGCCCAGATAATCTCCCGCGAGCTTGCCGGTCGCATCAAAGGTCACCGTGAGCGTGGTGGACTGCCCTGGCGCCAGCGTGGCACCGGTGGGTGTCTGGGACAGCCAGCTCAGGCTGGAATCCATCATGCGGATGTCATCCCACCAAGCTTCGGACCCCGTGCTGAAGTTATAAAGCCACAGCTGAGAAACTTCGTCCACGTACGCCGCATTGCGGAATGGAATGTTGGCCTTCACCAGCGTGCCGTTGACGTAGTAGTCGAAATTTTTCGCCGTCCAGTCGAGATCCTGAAACTCGACGTGGTACCACACATTGGCCTGATAGCTGAAGGTCTCGTCGCCGCCGACGTCGCCATTGACGTAAAAACAGCCCGAACCCCGTGCAAAGAACCAGATCAAGTCATCACCATAGGTGCCGTCTGTGAGCACGAAGTAGCCATCATGCGTGGTCGTGGAGCCGGATCTCACCCAGAAGGAGATGTTTTTGGGCTTGGAGCCAGGGCTGAAGTCACGGTTGATGCCATGAAAGTGATCGGTGCTTCCCTGGTAGTTGTAGTGAAAACTCTTGCTGCCTGAGGCGGCGGTGGTGGACACGATTTCTCGTGTGCCGGCGCCGGAACCGCTTGCCCATCCGCTCAAGGTGCCGCTTTCGAAGCTGTCCGAAAAAGGCAGTGGCGTCGATCCCGACGCGATGCGCATGAGCTGCTTCACGCCTGCAGGCTGCGTCTCCGCCGCCGCATCCAGCACACCCAGGATCGGCGGGGCCTGAATGCTGGCCGTGCCTGGGGCCAAGGAAAGCACCGAGCTGCGCGGCACCGAATTGACGTCAAATGTCAGCGGCTGGTCACCATTGTTGGTCAGCGTCAGGGTTTTCGTCGCCACGGCATCCTCATACTGGGTGGAGGCAAGGGTGGAAGGTGCAACCTGGATGCGAGATTTCCCGAGCGCGAAATCAACCGCGGCAGGATTCGGCGGCACTGTCAGGGAGGTGCTCGCGGACGGATTGTAGCCGGGCGCTGTGGCGCGGAACTCATAAGTTCCGTCGGTAAGTTTCACACTGTAGGTGCCATCGGCCGCCGCCACGACGCTGCCCGTGGACGTCCCGGTGTAGTTGATCAAAGCCGCTGCGATGCCCGAGCCGCCCGTCACCGCCGTCACCCGGCCGGACACGGTGCTGCTGGTGAAAACCGTGAGCTGTGCCTGGGAGGTCCACGAGTGGCCGTCGGTGTCCGTCGTGTTCAAAATCAGCGAAAAAACATGCGGCGTAGGGGTGTCTGCGGCGATCCGGATGAGAAAAGGTGTGCCGCCGGTGGATGCAGTGCCACCCACGGCAAGATCGCCCCACGATTTGCTGCCCTGAAGCACGGTCACCTTGTTCCCCGCAGACGTCACCGTCAGCATACTCGCGGCGCCCTTGGCAGTTTTCGCCCCCACATTTTTCAATGTCACCGCGAGCGTGATGTCCTCGCCGGAATTCAGTACACCGTCGTTGTTGCCAGCACCTCCCTGCAGGCCGCTGTCAGAGGCCTGCAGTGCAGTCAGTGTCACATACGGCTCCGATGCGATGATCAAGGCGCGTGCCAGGTTCATGCGCCCGTTCGCCGCCACCTTGCCGGTCATCCCCGCCACCCCATCGACATTGTTCATCAGCGAGCTCTTGATGTCCGACCAGTTCATCGCGGGACGGGCTGATTTGATCAAGGCACAGGCGCCTGCCACGTGCGGACACGCCATGGAGGTGCCGCTCAGCGTGCGGTAACCACCACCCGGACTGGTGGAGTAAATGCTCACCCCAGGTGCCGCCAGATCCACCGTGGTGGCACCATAGTTGGTGAAGCTGGCCAGCACATCCGCGTTGTCGCTGGCGGCCACGGAGATGATGTTCGCCGAGTCATAGGAGGCGGGATAGGAGGCAGACAGGTCCGTGTTGATGCCGCTGTTCCCTGCCGCCGCCACAAACAGAATGCCGGCCGTCCCTGCCGCATCGATCGCATTTTTCAAGGTCTGCGAATAGCCGCCACCGCCCCAGCTGTTGGAGGTCAGGGTCACGTGGTTCGCCGTCGCATACAGCACGGCCTCGATGGCGTCTGAAGTCGAACCTCCGCCGCTGCCGGAGAGGAATTTCAGCGCCATCAGCCGCACCGTATGACAAACCCCAGCGACTCCGATGCCGTTGTCTCCCACCGCGCCGATGGTCCCTGCACAGTGCGTCCCGTGATAATGATCATCGGCCGGATCATTGTCATTCGACACGAAATCCCAGCCCCTCATGTCGTCGATGTAGCCATTGCCATCGTCATCAATCCCGTTCCCCGGGGTTTCGCCGGCATTCAGCCACATGTTTGCCGCCAGATCAGGATGGGTATGGTCAATTCCAGTGTCGATGATCCCGACCACGACGGCAGAGCTGCCCCGCGCGACATCCCAGGCCTCCGGCGCGTCAATGTCCGCGTCGCCCACTCCACCACTCTGGCCGGTGTTGTTCATGCCCCACAGGGAGGAGAAGGAAGGATCGTTCGGCGTCAGTGAAGCAAAGACCACGTAGTCCGGTTCCACGATCTGCATCGCAGCCCCGCTCAGCCGGAAATCCCTCAGCTTGATGTCGAACAAGTCCAGGTCAGAACTGCCCGTTTCCACGATGTAAACCTGCGAATTCGGCAGATGCCTGCGCACCTTGCCGCCCAGGCCGTCCAGCACCGTTTGCAGCTCCCCGGCGGTCACTCCGTCTTTCAGCGTCAGCAGAAAATGATCCGCCACCATCACCTTCTGCTCCTGCATGGTTTCCACACCTGTCGCCGCATCACGTTTCCATGACTCCTCAATGCGCAGGAACGGGTATTTGAACTTTGCCTCCACCACCCGCTTCTTGGTGAAGTTTCCCTGCGCATCCGGCGGCGTGGCGCGTTCCTGCAAAATGCGCGCGTCTTGCAGGAAGCGGGCCCGCTCCGTAGTGGCCGCCAGATCCGCTGGCTTCTGCGGCGCGATATACGGTGCCGGCTGAGCTTTGACCTCTGGATTGGCCTCGCGTGTGCCAAAAACGGCGGGGGCTGCAGTCGGGGCAGGTTTTAAATTCGGCGGGCTGGATTTGAGCGCCCCGCGGTCCGCAGGGGGCTTGGACACTAAAGGTGAGGCAATTTCTCTTGTCCCAAAAAGGTACCATCCGACCAAGGTCAGTAGCACGAGGGTTAAAACAGGGACAAAAAATCGTCGGAGCATATTCAGCCAGAATTACGAAATTCCGCCCAAGATTTCAACTATTTCCTTTTCAGTTTCCTAGGCATACCCATTATTTAACCAGGCTAAAATCCTATCTCTACACCCTGCGGGAAATTCCAACCTCCACCCGAGGACGCTTTAATAAAACAAAACCGCCGCAGCGAGCGACTCCCGGCACTCACTACGGCGGTCTATTTGGGTCAATGAGAGATGGACGGCTCTCAGTTGGCCTTCTTCGGACGGCCAAGCACATCGTCCTTGGTCGTGAGCGCGACGGCGACGACCTGATCGATAAGCTCCTGCTTGATCTTGAGATCCTTCAAAGTGTTCACGAGATTTTCAGCGATGGCGTTGAAATGCACCTCGGTGAGGCCCATGCCTTCGTGGGCTTTGCGCATGTCCTTGCCGGTCCATGGCAGCGGTCCACCGAAGGCGGCGCTGAGGAATTCCTTCTGCTTCCGGCGCTGCTTGTCCATGCTCACGTCATCAAAGAAGTGCTTCACGCGGTCATCAGCCAGCACTTTGACATAGAAGGCGTCAATCGCAGCCTCCATGGCGGGTTTGCCACCCAGTTTTTGATACAGGCTGTCTTCACGGGCCTTCAGCCATTTGGTTTTGCAGGCTTCTTTGGCAAAGGACCATTTCCGGCCTTCATAGTCGGTGGTGATGGCAGGATCGACCGGCTTGCCGCTGATCGGGCAGACGGAGTTCGTGGCTGCTTCCGTGGCGACGGCGGCTGGTTCGACCGCGAGCGCGGCGGCATTGACCAGCAGGGTCATGACAGCGGTGATGGTGACGATGGATGAGAGAATAAGTTTCATGGTTTGGTTGGGCTATTTAATAAGTTGCATCGCCGATGCATCAATGCACCGATCCTGCGCAGAGATGAGCGTTTATTGCGCGCAGTCCCCCCGCGCCAATTCCTGCGCACAAGGCCGCACAAACAGAGAAGCGACAGGTGTGGTTAATGTTGCATGGTAAATGCATGTTTGAGACCAAACCTGACATCACTGGACGCGCCGAAATCGAAACTCTGGTGAACACTTTCTACGACCGCATCCGCACGGATGAGGTGCTGGGGTTCATCTTCAACGACGTCGCGCAGACCAACTGGACCACGCATCTGCCCAAGATGTACTCTTTCTGGGAAACGGTGCTTTTTCGCACGGGCGGCTTCACCGGAAATCCCATCGCCGCGCATGCAAAGCTCGTACCGCAGACGCCCATGGGCCGTGCGCAGTTTGACCACTGGCTGCAGCTCTTTCGCACCACGGTGGATGATCTCTTTGCCGGTGAGCGCGCCGAGCACATCAAAAGCTGCGCGGCAGACATGGCCAACGTCATCTACTCGCGCATCAACCAGGTGCCCGATTCCCGTTTCGATCCCGCCAATCTCACTCCGGAACAACGCGCGCGTTATTCACGTTATCAGCAGCCTGTCGCATGAGCCAGTTCCCCGCCTGCAAACACAAGAAACACAAAGCCACCGGTACGCGCCGTGATGGCCTGCGCTGGCTCGCGTCGGAGCCCTACCGCCTGTTCTTTTTCAGCGGTGCGGTGTGGAGCATCATCGGCGTGGCGCTGTGGCCGCTCTTTTATGCGCAGCAGCTTGGTTTTTATCCCAGCTTCGTTCATGCACGGATCATGATCGAGGCCTTCGGTGCGGCCTTTGTCGTCGGCTTTCTCGGCACCGCCGGGCCGCGCATGGCCACGGCCCCTAAGCTCACGCCTCTGGAGCTGATCTGGCTCTTCGCGCTGCATCAGGCCTGCGGCTTTTCCCATCTCACCCTGCACCTGGACTGGGGGGATATGTTTTTCATCGCGCTGCTTGGTTCGTTGCTGCTGTGTTTGCTGATTCGCGTCATGAAGTTCCGCAAGGAAGCACCGCCACCGCAGCTGCTTCTCGCTGTTACCGGTCTGATCTGTGGCATCACAGGTGCGTCGCTGCTGCTGTCTTCAGCGACCCTGATCGATCCACAGCGCCTGCGCCTCGCCAATCTGCTGCTCTATCAGGGCCTGCTTCTGCCGCCGGTGCTCGGCATCGGCGCGTTTGTCTTTCCACGCATGCTTGGCGGAGATTTTGGTGATCCCAAAACGGCGGTGCAGAGCCGAACGAAGCTCATGCGCGCCCTAGTGGCGGCGGTCCTGCTCGTTGGCAGCTTCTTTCTCGAAGCCAGCGGTCAGATCATATCGGGCTATGCGCTGCGGGCTCTTGTGGCGGCGGGTTATTTGCTGCTGGAGGTGCGCTGGAAGACATCCCAAAGCGGCTCACTTAGCACGGGATTGCTGTGGTCGCTGATCCTCGGCTGGCTCGGTCTTGCGCTCGCCGGATTCTTCTATGCGCAGCACGTCAGCGTGGAGCACCTGCTCTACATCGGCGGCTTTGGCATGCTCATGCTCATCGTCGGCAGCCGGGTGCTGTTTGGCCATAGCGGCGATCTGGACGGCTTCTTTGTGAAGAGCAAGCGGGTGCGCTTCCTCATCTTCCTTGGCGTCCTGGCCGCCATCACCCGCGCCACGCCCGCCTGGGTGCCTTCGACGACGGTGTCACATCACATCTACGCCGCAGTGACCTGGGCGTTGCTCGCGCTGTTATGGCTGCTGTGGCACCGCAGGCGGTTCGTGAAGCGGGATGAGGAGGATTAGATCAAACCTCTCCGCAAAATCAGCACAGTATTCCCCACGCCTAGAAGGGATTGGCACGCCCTCCTTCCGTTAGTCTCACGCATGAACACAGCGCTGAGCAATCCCGAGTGGTCCAAGGTGGCCTCGATGGCCTACGATGGCTTTGATGAACGCCCCTTCCTCGTCTTTTGGGAAATCACGCGCGCCTGTGCGCTGGCTTGCCGTCACTGCCGGGCGGAGGCGCAGTCGCATCGTCATCCCGATGAATTGAATCGTGAGGAATCGAGCCGCCTCATCCGTCAGCTCGCTGAATTGAATCCGCCGATGCTCATTCTTACCGGGGGTGATCCGCTGATGCGCACAGACGCGCTGGATCTCGTGCGTGAGGCGACGGCGGCCGGGCTGCACGTGGGATTGAGCCCTTCGGCGACGGCGAGGCTCATGAACGCGGATTTTGCAGAGATCAAAGCGGCGGGCGTGGACCGTATCTCGCTGAGTCTGGACGGTGCCTCGCGCGAAACGCACGATGCCTTTCGCGGTGTGAAGGGAACGTTTGACCGCACCATCGCGGCGGTGCATCGAGCCCATGCGGCGGATCTGAGTGTGCAGATCAACACCACGCTCACGCGCGGCAATCTGCGTGAGTACGAAGCCTTCAAGAAGCTCATGTTTGAGCTTAAGCCTGCGATGTGGAGCGTCTTTCTGCTGGTGCCCACCGGTCGTGCTGGCATTGCGGATCTTCCGGACCCCTTGGACATCGAACACGTGTTTCAAGACATGGCCTCCCTCGTCGGCAAGGCCCCCTTTGCCATCAAAACCACGGAAGGGCATCACTTCCGCCGCGTGCTGATTCAGAAGCACGGCGCGGGTGGCAGGCAGCGCCCCGGCATGCGCTCACCGCTCGGCATTCGCGATGGACGCGGGGTGATGTTCATCTCCCACACCGGTGTGGTGTCTCCCAGCGGCTTCCTGCCCTTCGACTGCGGCAACGTGCGCGACGAGCACCCTGCAGAGATCTACCGGCATCATCCGCTCTTCGTCTCGCTACGCGACAACGATGCACTGGGCGGCAAATGCGGCCGCTGCGAATTCCGCACCGTCTGCGGCGGCTCCCGCGCACGCGCCTATGGCGTGACGGGAGATCCCTTCGCGGAAGATCCGGCCTGTGTGTATCAGCCGCGGCAGGGCAGCGCCGTGCTCAGTTAGAGCGAAGGCGGCGTCCAGTCGGGTATGCCACCCGACTTGAGCTGCTTCTCATAAAGCTCCCAGTAGGGCTTCGTGGGAGACATGGGTGCGGTTTCATTCACCATGAGTGGGCGTGCTTCCTTCCAGAAGCTGTCATAGGCGGCGCTCATTTTCTGCACCACTTCGGGATAGTCAGCGCTGACATCGGTCTTCTGAAAGGGGTCAGCCTCAAGATCGTAAAGTGCGCCTTTCGTGGGCTTGGCGGCGGCTTGTTGTTTCTTTTTCGGATTCCCAGCACCACCACGCGGACCCACGTAGCGGAAGCGCTGGTTGCGCACGCCGTAGTTGAGGAATTCCTGTGTGTTTGGTTCCATGCCCGTGGGCCAGCGGGCTACATGGGTGAAAAGGAAGCGGTCCTCCCACTTGTCGGCCTTGCCTTCGATCAGCGGCAGCAGGCTGCGGCCTTCCACCTGGTTTTTCGGCAGCTCCGCACCGGCCAATGCCGCGAAAGTCGGCAGCAGGTCGATGTGTGCGGCGACGGTGCTAATGTCACGCCCGGCATTGATATGTCCATCCCAGCGGATGAAAAATGGCACGCGCACGCCACCTTCATCGGTGGAGCCTTTCAGGCCGACTTGATCGCCGTTGAAGAACGGATAGCCGGATGCGAGATCCTTGCCGGGGGAGCCGGAGCCGCCGCCCGTGGTGCCGTTGTCAGACATGAAGATGACGACGGTGTTTTTGTACAGATCCCACTCCTTCAGCTTCTCTGCGAGACGGCCCATGTTTTCGTCGATGTTTTCGATCATGCCGTAGAATCCAGCCTGATCTTTGCCGAAGCCGAGATCGGTGAAGCGTTTCGCATTCTTCTCCGGCGCGATGTACGGGCCGTGCGGCGCGTTCGTGGTGAGGTAAGTGAAGAACGGCTTGCCGCTGTCCTTCTGCTGCTTCATCCAGCCGAGCGCGGCGGTGAAGAAAACATCCGTGCAGAAGCCGTGCGTTTTCACAAAGCTGCCGTTGTGACGAATGACGGGGTCCATGTACTTGTTGTCCGGCGCATCCGCACAGGAGCAAGGATAGGCCTGGCCGATGCCGCCTGCGCCGTGAATGAAGGCCTCGTCAAAGCCGCGCTTGTTCGGCTGATACGCTTCTTCATCACCGAGGTGCCATTTGCCGAAGATGCCGGAGGTATAGCCTGCGGTCTTGAGCACCTGCGGCAGGATGGTGGCATTCAGCGTCATGCGCTCGCGCTCCAGAATGGTGTGCGTGATGCCGTTTTTGAGATCATGCCGGCCCGTCATGATGGCACTGCGCGTGGGAGAGCACGTGGGGCTGACGAGGAAGCGCGTGAAGCGCAGGCTCTGGGCGTGCAGCGCGTCGATGTTCGGTGTCTTCAGCCAGGGATGCCCATGACATGCGAGTTGAGCGTAACCCTGGTCATCCGTCATGATGAGAATGATGTTTGGCTTGCCGCCCGCGAGATCCGCGAAGGCATGCAGGGTTAGGACAAAAAGAAGGGTCAGGGCGAGTTTCATGGTCGGGAGTGTGAGGACGCGGATCAAGCGACGCTCTTTCAACGCAATGCGGCCAGATGCTCCGCTAGCTACTTTTTATATGGCGTGCGTTTCACCTCTTCGATGACAGGAACGTCCTTGTTCATCGCCTCATAGGCGGCCAGGAGTCGTTTCACTTCATCGGGGTGTTGGGCTGCCACGTCATGCTGTTCACCGGGATCATTCTGCAGATCAAAGAGCTGCATCTTCGCCGCGGCATCGCCCGTGTTGAGGCCGGGAAAGGCGTCGATGTTGTACTGCTCGTAAGGCGCGAGGATCGTGACGCCATCCGGCGCGCGTGGATCGAGCCACTTGCCATCCGCGCCGGGCTTGAGCTTCAACTGGTTCGCAGCAAGCACGTGCAGCTTCCAGCGTGCATCGCGGATGTTGGCCAGCTTGGAGTTGAAGTGACCGAAGAGGTGCTCGTGCGGTGATTTGGCAGCGCTAGTGAAAAGCGGCATGATGTTGCGGCCATCTAGCACGCGGTCGTCCGGCATCTTCGCACCCGTCACCTCCAGCACCGTGGCAAAGAGGTCCATCGTGATCGCCATTTGATCGCTCACCTGTCCGGCGGGGATCTTGCCAGGCCAGCGGGTGATCATCGGCACACGGTAACCGCCTTCCCACTGCGAGCCCTTCATGCCGCGCAGTCCTCCGGTGTTGCCGCCGAACCAAGCACCGTTGTCACTGCTGAAAAGCACGAGCGTGTTTTCATCCAGACCCAGCTCTTTCAGTTTCGCCAGCACCTGGCCGACGCTCCAGTCGAGCTCGGCCACGGCATCACCATAAAGTCCTGCGCCGCTCTTTTTGTAAAATGCCTCAGAGGCCGCGAGCGGTTTGTGAGGCATCGCCTCCGCGAGGTAGAGGAAAAAGGGCCTGTCCTTGCTGCGCTCGATGAAGCCCAGCGCGCGCTCCGTGTAGCGCCGCGTCAGCGTGGCCTGCACCACGGGGTATTCGATGACCTGCGTATTTTCCAGCACCTGCACCGGCCGCATGTCATTCGAGTACGGGATGCCGTAATACTCATCAAAGCCGCGCTCCGTGGGCAGGAATCCCGCCTTGTGACCGAGATGCCATTTGCCCACCATGCCCGTGGCATAACCGGAGGATTTCAAAACCTGCGCCAGCGTGACCTCCTTCTCCGGCAGATGCAGCGCATCCGCCGCCGGGCCGCCATCCGGGGCGGGATTGGCTGTCATACCGCAGCGAAACGGATAACGTCCCGTCATCAGAGCAGCGCGCGTGGGTGCGCAAAACGGTGCAGGGCAGTTGAACTGCGTGAGCCTGGCACCCTCTGCCGCCATGCGGTCAAGATTTGGCGTTTTGATCTGCGGATGCCCGTAGCAGCCGAGATCGCCATAACCGAGATCATCCGCGAGGATGATGACCACATTCGGCTGCTTCGCGGCCAAGGATGAAATCAAAAAGACGAAGGTGGAAAGCAGAGTGATGAGAGGAGTCTTCATGTGCGTGATTGGGCTGCGCCGTGTACTTCACGAAGCCAGGTCGGCACTCTTTCACCAATGCTCGCGCGTTCTGCAGAGGGCTCCTGATGGCTTGCGAAGTGTGATCGCCGTCTGCGTCTTATCTCCTCATCAGTGCTCAATCGCCTTTGTCATCGCCATGCTCGTAGGTCTTCGGCAGGGAGGTCGTCCAGCCAGCGAGCTGATCCGTGAGGCGCTTCAGCACTTCGGGTTGTTTGTCCGCCAGATTCGTCTTCTCGCCCGGATCCGCGGCCAGATCGTAGAGCGTGACCTCGCCATTGCGCCGGTTCGAACTGTGGAGCTTCCAGTTGTCCGCGAGCATTGTGGGATCGCTCCGCTCGCTATTCGTTTTCCAGAACAGCGGCTTGCTGCGCACATGCACACCGCCGAGCAGCGCCTTCGATGAATCCTCTCCATCGAAATCAGCCGCGTTGATGGAAATGCCCACGATGGCACAAAGCGAAGGCAGCCAGTCCGCGCCGCTGATCACCGACTGCTTATCCACGCGGCCAGCAGGCACTTTGGCCGGCCAGCGGGCGATGAAAGGCACGCACACACCGCCCTCCAGATCCGTGTGCTTTCCACCACGAAAGTTCGGCCCCGCATAGCCCATCGCGTTGAGACGGATTTCATCCATGTCACTGCCAGCCTTGGCCTTCTTCTTGGGTTTCGCATCTGCACCTTCCGTGTCACGCAGCGGTGCCGCGCCCTGATCACTGGAGAAAACCACCAGCGTGTTCTCCCGCAGTCCGAGCTCATCCAGCTTCTGCAGAAGGCGACCGACTTCATCATCCATCGATTTTACATCCGCGAGAAAAGCCCGCAGGTGTGCGGTGGGATCTCCACCGAGTTTTTTGCAGGTCGCAAACTTCTCCTGCATCGCGGGCGTGAACTTCGACTCATCCAGTTCCAACGGGCCAAACGCATCCAGGACTGCCTGAGTGGGATGGATGGGATGATGCGAGATGTGGTCCCAGATGTTGATGTAAAACGGCCCCTCAGTGTGCTTCTCGATGAAGCTGATCGCCTGGTCATAGATCGGCGCATCGCGTCCACGCTTGTCATCGAGCTGGCGGTGCTTGCCCGTAGCACCCTGGTCGGAACCGATCACATCAATCCCATACGTGCCCGGCTCCAGCACGGTGCCGATGTGCCATTTGCCGAAGTGCCCGGTGGCATAGCCTTTCTTCTTCAGCAGCTCCGTGACGGTGACGCGACTGCCAAACCCATAGCTGGCCGGGTACTTTTGAAACGTGGCGGGAAACTTCCCCGTCATCAGCCCCGTGCGCGCCGGACAGCACGTGACACCCGTGGCATGAAACTTCGTGAATCGGGTGCCCTCCGCAGCCAGCTTGTCGAGGTTCGGCGTCTTCGCATACGGGTGCCCGTAGCAATGCAGATCCCCCCAGCCTAAGTCATCGGCGAGGATGAAGATGATGTTGGGTGGCGCTGCGCGAAGTGAAACACACAGTGCGAAAAGGCAGAAGACTAGCAGCAGAATTTTCATGGCGATAATGCATCCAAAGTTTCAATCCTCTCCTTTGCCACCCGTGGAGTCCGGATTGCGCGGCTCATCATGCTTCGGCAGCCATTGCTGCAGATCGGCTTTGATTTTGGCAGATTCCGGCTTGGTGGCGAGGTTGCTGCGCTCCAGAGGATCAGTGGTGTGGTCATACAATTCCTCCGCACCGTCTGCATAGCGGATGTAGCGCCAGCGGTCATTGCGCAGCGCGTGGTTTTTGAAGCCAGCAGTGGTGAGTGCGGGACGATCCCAAGCCGCCGCAGGATTATTGAGCAGTGGCATGAGGCTCACTCCATCGAGGCCAGCCTTGGCGGGCAGTCCGGCCAGTTCCACGAGCGTGGGGTAAAGATCCAGCAGGCTGACGGGATGGGCGCAGGTCTGCTGCGCGGCAATCCCTGGCCCCGAGATGATCAAGGGCACATGGGCTGAACCTTCGCGCAGGCTGCCCTTGGACCAGTTGTGCTTTTCGCCAAACTCATAACCGTTGTCGCCGCAGATCACGACGACCGTATGCTCACGGTTTGGGCCTTCGGTCAGGCCCTTCAGGATGCGGCCCACGCAATCGTCCGCATAGCGTGAGGAGGCGAGATAGGCCGAGATCAGTTCCTTGCGCCGCTGAATCAGCTCCGCCTCGGTCTTATGCGTTTTTTCACGCACGGACTCCGGCAGCCCCGCGCTTTCATCGGCAGCCAGATCGGGCACGGTTATGCTTCCGGGCGGGAAGAGATCGAAGTAATCCTGCGGCACGTACCAAGGCGTGTGAGGCTTCACGATGCCGCAGGCGAGGAAGAAGGGCTCCTCATGCGGCTTCGTCAAAAACTCCGCCGCCCATCCGGCCAGCTTCCAGTCCTCCATCTCCTCCTTGCTCTTGTAGAGCGGGCCCCACGCATGCTTGCCGATGGCGTTCATGCCTTCGCCTTCCGGAGGTGCGGGAGCATGTTTCTTGGCCTTGCGGCCCAGCTCGATGGTCTCGGCCCAGATGCGTTTGCCAGCAGCAGCGGCGATGGCGGAACTAAAAACTTTGCCTGCTCCCGCGAGGTGATAGCCTTGATCGCGGAAGTACGTCGGCAGCGAGATCGAGCGCATCAGCAGATGATCTTTTGGCAAAGAGTCCTGGCTGTTATCATAGATGCCCGTGGTGGAGGGGCGCAGGCCGGACAGAAAGGACGTGCGCGAAGGATTGCACACCGGGGCCGCGCACTGCGCATTGGCAAAGGTCATCCCACTCTTCGCAAAGAGGTCGAGCTGTGGCGTCACTGGCTGCGGTGCCACATCGGTGCGGCCGGCGTAACTGTTTTGATCATCGATGACGATCAGCAGCACGTTGGTCTTCGGCGCAGCGGCTGCCTGCAAGGAAAGAATTGGAGTTAGCAGCAAGAGGAGGAGGGTGCGTGTTCTCATGGGGAAAGATTTCGTCTTATGTCTTTGGCAGACTCTTGAGCCAATCCAGCAGCAGGTCCGGCCACTGCGCAGGCGGAAAGCCGTTCTTCACGCGCTGTGGGATGAGATTGCCGACTCCGTGCGCTCCTTCATTGAAGACAGCCATATGCACGGGCACACCGAGCTTTTCCAGATCCGCCTTAATGGCCTGTGGCATCTCGATGGGCGCGCCGCCGCCGATCCCATCGTTCGTGGCATGGACAAGAAAAACGGGTGGCGTATCCGAGCGAAATACAAACGGGGACTTCTTCTGCCGCCAGTGCCATGTGGCGAGGCCGACGGCAAACGCAGGACGGCTGCTTTCGCGTTCTATGGGATCGGACGATTGCGCATCGCCACCATCAAAATTCGCCGCGAGGTTCATGCTCAGATTTCCACCGGCGGAATATCCGGCGACGCCGATCTGCTGCGGATCAATGCCCCACTCCGCTGCGCGATGCCGCACCAGCCGTACCGCACGCTTCGCATCCAGTAAAGTCAGCGCCTGTATGCCGGCGTTGTCGAGCTTGTGCGGCGGGCGAAGCCGGTACTTCAGGCCAATGATGGCGACGCCCTTCGGATTGAAAACAGCAGCGGCGTACTCGACGTGTGTCTTCCAGTCCAGCGCGCCGTAGCCACCTCCCGCGCACACGATGATGGCCATGCCCGTTCGTTTGTCCGTAGGCGGCAGAAAGAGCGTGACGCCAGGCACGGTGACATTGCGGATCGTGCCGCGCTCTTCCTGAATCTCTGCGGGTGCATTTTCAAGAAACTGCGGCGGCTTGCCCGGCCAAAGCGGAATCGATTCAGCAGCGCAGATCGCGACGGCTGAAAAGATCCAAAGGCAACACAGCAGTTTCATGAGCAGCCCCCTCAAACGTTGGCGAGGCCAAGTCTTTCGTGAAATATTCGCCGGGCTTCCGCCTCTCACGGCCATGAAGCCTGTCTTTTTTGTCCTCGCCCTCATGCTGCCTTCACTGTCCTGCACCGCCAGCCCCCCCGTACAGCCCGAGGAGGCTGGAAAGGTGCGCTGGAGCCGCATTCTGGAAACCGCACTGGCCTCCAGCGCTCAGACAGGGAAACCGGTGTTCGCCCTGTTTCAGGAGATTCCCGGCTGCGCGGGCTGCAAGCAGTTCGGCCGCGATGTGATGTCGAACCCGCTGCTGGTCGAGGCCGTGGAAACCGAGTTCACCCCGCTGCTTATTCATAACAACAAAGGGGGGCAGGACGCCGTGGTGATGCAGCGGTTTGGCGAACCGGCGTGGAACTACCAGGTGGTCCGCTTCCTGAATGCAAACGCGGAGGACATCATCCCCCGCAAAGATCAGGTATGGGACACCGGCGGAATCGCGGAACGCATGATCGCAACGCTGACTGAGGTGAAACGCCCCGTGCCTGCCTACCTGACACTGCTGGCCGCCGAGCACTCGCCACGGCTCAAGCAGGCTGTGTTTGCCATGTACTGCTTCTGGACCGGTGAGATGGAACTGGGCCAGATCGACGGCGTGATCACCACCGAAGCTGGTTTCATGGCCGGACATGAGGTCACGCTGGTCAACTATGACCCGGCGGTCATTTCACTGCCCCAGTTGATCACCGCAGCGGAAAAGGTGGAATGCGCGAATGCCGTCTCCGTGCACGCGACGGATCTTCCCGCCGCGAAGACCACGCGGCTCAAGATCGGCACCATTTCCGGCTACCGCATGGCACCCGGCAGCGATCAGAAAAAACAGATCGGCGGCACCCCGGCGGAGAAGCTGACGCTTTCCCCAGCCCAGGCCACGAAGGTGAATGCATGGATCCGCACGGATCCGGCCAAGGCGCTGAACTTCCTCACGAAGTCGCAGCGGGCACAGCTCAAGTGATGCTCTCAAGACCGGGGTTTGACGATGAGGTTCTCCATCGGCGGCGCCTCATGCTCGCCTGAGTTTTCGTAGCTGGGCAGTTCCTTGCCGCCATGCCGCTCTTCGCGTGACTTCACCTCCGGCCCATAGGCCATGCGGAGAATTTTCAGGTTTTCAATTTTGTCCTCCGCTCTCACGCCCACCTGAGTGCGGTAGATTGCACAATCCTCAACCGTCACCCGGGCATCTCCACGCCCACCCGGGCCACGTGCGCGGATGGCCACCTCATTGTCATCAAACACGCAATGCGAGATCACTGCATCAATGTGCTCCTTCAAATTGAGCGCGGCACGTGTCGTGATCTGGCTCGGCTGGTTCCACCCATGCATGTAGCACTGGCGGATGATAAGTTTGCAGCGCTCGCCATCGGGCTGGGTCTTGGAATCAAAGGCGTTCTCGCCCGGACTCTGCCCCGCTTTGAATCCCGGTGCGTCTTCAGCGAGCGGGCCTGCCCACAAGGTGCATTGTTCAATCGTCAGACTGCCGCGCGACTGACGGTCGGGATCAAACTGAATGCAGTCTCCCGAGATGTGAGAGATGTCGCAGTTGCGGATGGTCACATCGCCCCACCGACCCGTGATGCCATGGGCGTCGTTCTGCTTTTCAAAGGTGCCGTTCAAGAGATGATGAATGCGGCAGTTCTCGATCACCACACGCGTGCCAAACACGCCGACGCCGTTGCCCGTGCCATTGAAGATCTCGCAGTTGCGCAGTGTGACATCATCAGCGGTGATCTTCACAATGTTGCCGCCCTGACCCTGCGCATCGACACGGAAGTTTTCATACACACCGGGTTTTATGATTTCCAGCCGATGCACGAACTTCGCACCTGCCTGGGTGCCCACCGGACCCGGAGCCCCTGCCAGTTCGGCGGCGTGAAGTGAAATGAGCGCGCCGCAGGCGGCCCAGCAGATGAGGAAGGTCTTTTGCATGGCACGTAGAACGCCGCAGCGGCGCGTCTGTTACCAAGGAATCACCGCACGATCCTTCACGAACTTCCCGCGCAGCGTATGGGGCGCATCCAGTGCCAGCCATGTCAGCGTGTCCGCGCCTTCGTCCGGTGAGCGTGGCGCGTCACTGCCGCCCATCTCCGTGCGGCACCAGCCGGGGCACATGCTGTTCACCATGACGTCTGGCAATGCGGCGGTAAGCTGCTGCGTGAGCATGTTCAGCGCGGTCTTGCTGATGCAATAGGCCGGTGCCCAGGACTGCGGCTCACCATCCAGCTGCCCCGCACCACTGGAGACATTGACGATGCGCGGCGCACTGGATTGGGCGAGCAGCGGCGCGAACGCCTGACACACCCGCAACGTGCCGACCACATTTGTGTTAAGCGTCTCCAGCAGCACCTCGGGCTTGAGTTCGAGCAGGCCCTGATAGTGGTCCAGCAGGATGGCGGAATTGTTGGCCAGTACATCGAGGTGACCAAACTGGTCCTCGATTTGTTTCACCGCAGCTTCCACGCTTGCCTGATCTGTGATGTCGAGCGCAACACTGCTTGTTCCGCTTCCAATCCGTGCGGCGGCCTCAGCGGCGCGTGCGCCATCACGACTGGCGAGGATGACTTTCGCGCCGCGTGCGGCCAGTTGCCTGGCTGCAGCGAATCCAATGCCACGCGTGGCTCCGGTGATGAGAATGACGGGCTTCATAGAGAGATTAAGGTCACGAGCTCTCAGGCTCGCTCCCAGCGGAACTTACGCTCCTCCTCGCGGATCGGTTGGTCATTGATGCTGGCGTAGCGCCTGGCCATGTAGCCGTTCTCATCGAACTCCCAGTTCTCATTGCCATGGCTGCGCCACCACTGGCCGGCCTCGTCATGCCACTCGTATTCAAAGCGCACGGCGATGCGGTTTCCCGTGAAAGCCCAGAGCGTTTTCTTGAGGCGGTAGTCATGTTCCCTGGCCCACTTCTTTTTCAGGAACTCGACAACTTCGGCACGACCATTGAGAAAGACATCGCGGTTGCGCCATTCCGTATCTGGTGTGTAGGCCAGCGAAACGCGCTCAGGATCGCGGCTGTTCCAGGCGTCTTCAGCGGCCTGGACTTTCTTGATCGCAGATTCTTCAGTGAATGGTGGCAGGGGTGGGCGTGGGTTCATGGTGTTTGCAGTTTGAGCTGGGATTCGAGTTCGGCAATGCGCGCCTTCAGCGGCGCCACGGCATCTTGCACCTCAGCGGCGGTGAAGCGCGGCGTGATGAATTTGGGGCAGTTCCAGTCATAAGATAAAATGTCGATCACAAAGATGCGCTCCACCTTCGCCGCGTGACCTCCGGGCGGCATGATCTTGGCGACCAGATCGGGATGGTCACGTGCATCCAGTACTTTGGCGTAACCGAGAATCTTCAGCCGCTCACGGGCCGGGTAGTCCATGAGGAACAGGCTCACGCGGTCATTCTTCGTCAGGCTGCCCACGCTGATCATCTGTCGGTTTCCACCGTGGTCGGCAAACATGAGTTCGTTCGGTCCGGTGACACGCAGAAAGCCCTTCGCCCCGCCGCGATGCTGGAGATACGGCCAGCCATTTTCCGTGATGGTGGCCATGTAAAACGAGTCACGCTCGGAGATAAATGTCGCCTCTGCGGCAGTAAGCGCATCACGCTCAGGTGTGGAGTCAAAGGCGGGATAGGTCCGCCCATAGTAATGACGCTCCGCCTCGAACACGGCAGGCGTGAGCACGGTGTGCATGAATCGGTCAGCCATAATCGAGGTGGAGCGAGGGGTTGTGGACAGGAAGATTGCCGGATGTTTTTTAGAATACGAGCGTCTGCCAGCCTTCGGCGAGATAGCGGCGGATGCTGGCAAATCCGGGGGTGCCGGCCAGCGCGAAATCTTTGATCTCTGGCAGGCCACAGGCTTCGACTTCCTTCGTCGCACCAAACACGGTGGAACAGCCGCAGGAGGCGCCGGCGATGACCGGACGCACGGCATTGTAGAGACCGTGGGCCGGATGCGTCGGCTTCGAAAATTCAGAAGGCCAGCGCACGCCGGTGCCGGCGAACACGATACTGACTTCGTCGTTCTTTTCCTGAGCTTCGGCTGCTAGAGCAAGGGCATTGAAAGCACGGCCAAGGGCTTCTTCGCCGTTTTTAGGATCGGAGGTGATGATGATTGCGAGTTTCATGGGAGGGTATGTTTGGGTTGATGAGCTCTTGAGTGAGCAAGCGGATACTGCTGCGCCTGTGAGGCTGCGGGTAATGCCGGTTGGCAGTTGCTGTTATGCCGGATGTGCATAACCTCTGCGGCATGATGGACCGCATCCGAGCCCTGCTCACCGTGATCGAAGAAGGCAGCGTCAACCGCGCCGCAGTGCGGCTGCGCATCACGCAGCCCGCGCTGAGCCGCCAGATGCAGGCTTTGGAAAATGAACTCGGCGGCAAGCTGCTGGAGCGCGAAACGAGCGGTGTGAAGCCCACGGGTCTTGGTCATGCCTTGGTGAAATCCATGAGCCCTCTGGTCGCCAGCTATGATGCAGCACTGGCCGAGCTGCGCAGGCAGGCGCGTGGCGAGCGCTCTGAGCTGCGCGTGGGCTATCTGCTTTCCGCAGCGCAGAGCATGCTCACCCCGGCTCTGGCAAAGCTGCGCAAGTCACACCCGGAGGTTAAGCTGAAACTGCACGACATGTCCCCGCGCGAGCAGCTCGATGGACTGCGTGCCGGAGAGCTCGATCTTGCGCTCATCGGCCAGGAAGGAGTGATGGCGGCGCGTGAGTTTCACAGCGCAAGACTCTGCTCTCTGCATGTCTGCGTGGCGGTGTCGGATGATGATGCCATTGCCTCGCGGAAAAGCATTGCGCTCAAAGAGCTGAAGGGCCGGGACTTCATCGGTGTGGACGAAGACCAGGTGCCCGGACGCAATCGTTGGGTGACCGCCCTGTGCAAACAGGCCGGGTTCAAGCCGCGCTTCGTCGTCATCGTGGATGGCATCACGAATGTGCTTTCTCAGGTCGTCTCCGAGTCGGCTGTGACGCTGCTGCCCGGCTACTTTGAAAAACTGCAGCATCCCGGTGTCACCTTTGTGCCCGTCAGCGATGAGAAGGCTCGCTGGGACTTCATCGTCCTCTGGCAGAAAGGCCGCGCCTCCACCGCCACGCGTGCCTTGGTCGAGGCACTGAAGCAGGTCGCAGTGACACTGCGCTGATCAATGCAGCCGCAGGCCATGCTGCTGCCAGAAGGACTGCAGCGCTGCATGCGAGCCATTGAACACATTGCGCTCCACTGGGCGGTCGAGATTGCCAAAGTAGAGGCTGTTGCGGTGCAGGCCGTGATTGTACACCTTCGGCTGTGAGCGGCCGTGCCCCCAGTCCACGCCGCCGTATTGCCATAGCGTCCAGTCAGACCACACCTGGTATTGATGCAGCAGCCCCCTCGGATTTCCAGGTGCCGGATACACCGGCCCCGCACCACTGTCGTGCGCATACAGCGCCAGCCAATACGGCATGCGACGCAGCTTCGCTTTCGTGGCTGGGTCTGCGCTGCTGAGGAGCTGCTTCAGATGCGTGCTGTTTTCCAAATACGCGACAGGCACCACACCCGTGCGCGATTCCACCCGGTCCATGAACCGCAGGATGTCGGAGAGATGCGAGTTTGCATCAAAGTCCGCGCACAGCAGCAGCGCCGGTGCATTCCACGTGCGGCCCCGTGCCAGCGAGTGCGCACGTGCGCAGAATTGATCCGCCTGCGCCACCGCATCCACGTGATTTTGCAGGCGGTAGTAAACACCCGGCAGCATACCGACGCGATCCGCCGCAGCCAGGAAGTTCGCGCACTTCTCATCCAGATTTCCGCCCTTGCCCGCCCGCGCGATCAAGCCGCTGGCCCCGTTCGCCCGCAGCGCCGACACATCATGCTCCGAGTAGCCCTGGCCTGCGCGCTGCTTCTCCTTCGGATCATAAGCCGAGACATTGATGATTTGCGGCTGGCCCCACGATGACGGCGGCAGACTCCCCGGCGTGCCGCCGGACTGCGGAGTGGTGCAACTGGCAAGGGCAAGGAAAAGCGGCAGTAAAAGGTGTTTCATTGAAGAGAATGATTCACTTCAGCAGCTCAGGCGCAAGGAGCTGTTTCAAAGTTCAGTGCTGTTTTTCGCATGATGGCCTGCACCGAATTCAATCCAAACCCAGGTCTTCGATAAACCTTTTGTCCTCGCCGTACTTTTCTTCCTGCAGCCCAAGCTGATCGAGAATGATGTGTTTAACGAGCAAGGCGATGTCTCCCCGTGTCAAAGCCTGGAGCTCATCTTCGGTGAGACGCTGCAGATGATGATGCGACATCCAGTCAGACAGATCCCCGAGTGTTTTGAGGTTAGAGGGAAAGTCCGTGCTCAGCCCGAACCATCGAAGACGTGGCCATGCTTTGACATCGAGTTGTTCTTTAAGCTGCCGCCACTGCTGCTGGCGCGAGCTCCGATCAGCAAACACTTCATCAAGTTTTTGATCTCTTGTACCCTGACCTTCCATGACGCCCAAACCTTGCAGAGCATGAGTTAGTTCTCCCCATGCAGTCTCTTCTTTGGCCCGAATCACGACGGCGGGACCTCCCACCTTCGCATCCAACTTTGCAGTGATGCAATCGATCACATCGCGAGGAGTACGCATCTTTTCAGCTTCCTGATCCGAGATCGAAATCTGAAAAACCTCCTCAAATGCCATCACAAGTTCAACGCTATCGAGGCCCATGTCGTATTTTGATCTTTGAATGGTGCAGGGGCAAGCCTTTCATTCAAAACTCCGTCCGCGTCATCGTACTATCGTTCTCGGATCGAAGCTCGATCCAATCAACTTCGACGGGCTGCTCCTGCATGGGCAGATAAAGACGTACGATGCCCAGCGGACCGGTGGCTGGGATTTGAACAGTGATCTCCTGCCAGTCGTCACCTTTCAGGGTGAAGGGCGCGCGTTCAGCCTTGCCGCCACCGGGCAGCCAGTCGAAGTGCGAGGTGCCGGGTTTGGCCTTGATGCGGAAGGTCGCGGTGCTGGGACCGCTGTGCTTGCCGGCACCGAAGCCGAGGAAGCATTCAAAGCCGATGTTCGTCACACGTACGATGCTGTCTTTGACAGTCGCCTTGCAGTCGCGGGCCTTCCAGCCTTGCAGGGCGGGATCGCTGTCATCTTTGGCCGGTGCTTTCGCCTTGGACTTCGGCTGCTGTTTGCCCTCAAGTTCAGGATGGTATTGCTTCGGATCAAAGGCCGGATTCGGCACGGGCACGACGGCGTGGGTATCTTTGAGGAAGGTTTCAATGAGCGCGTCCAACTCCGCCACAAGTTCGGGCTTCTGTGCGGCGAGATTGTTCTTCTCGCCGAGATCGGCCTTCAGATTAAACAGCAGGTGACGATGCGCGCCTTTCTCAGCGCCGTGAACGATGCGGATGAGCTTCCAGTCATCGCGGTGGACGGACACCGCTGGTGGCAGCCAATCGGGTACGGTGCCGTAGTGCGGGAAGTATTGGAAGATCGCCTTGCCCGGCAGTTCGCCGCCTTTCAGCGCAGGTAGGATGCTGCTGCCGTCAAAGCGCTGCTCAGGTGCCGACTTGAGCGACAGACCTTCGAGCAGAGTGGGGTAATAATCCTCACTCTGCACCAGCGCATCGCTGCGTGCCCCTGTCTTGGTGATGCCAGGCCAGACGACAATGCCTGGCACCCGCGTACCACCTTCAAACAAACAGGCCTTGCCACCGCGTAGCGGCACGTTGCTGGTGGGAGTCGTATCGTCCACCTTGTCATACATGTTGCCACCATTGTCAGCGGTGAAAATGATGATGGTGTTGTCCGCGATCTTGAGTCGATCGAGTGTATCCAGCAGAGTGCCGACAGCATCGTCCATGCTCTCGACCATCGCGGCATAAGTCGGACTATGCTGCGGATCGGCAGGATTCACGCGAGCTCGATACTTCTCAATGAGCGCCTTCTTCGCATCAAACGGCGCGTGCACGCTGAACATCCAGTAGTTCAGGTAAAACGGCCCACCCTTGTGCTGCTCCATGAACTTCACAGCCTCCTTCGCCATGCGGTCTTCGATGTGCTGGTCCGGCACATCTGGGTCCGCGTCAAAATCCGCAAACTTCCACGGTGCCACGTAGCTGCCAGCCGGTCCTGGTCCCGGATGATGCGGCACATCGACATCAAACCCCTGCTGCAAAGGGGAGAAAGGTTCTGGGCCAAGATGCCATTTGCCAAAATGCCCCGTGGCATAGCCCGCGTCGTGCAGCGTCTCCGCCAGCGTGCGGTACTCGGTCTTCAATCGTGTCGGAGGACCCGGCTGCACCACCTTCTGATTCGGCGGCCCCTTCTTGGCCACCGTCGCCTCCAGCACCACCTGCGGCATGTGGCAGTTGGGCACGGTGATGCCCGTGCGCGCCGGACTCAGCCCCGTGAGAAGCGCAGAACGCGTCGGCGAACACAGTGGACTCGCCGAATACGCCCGTGTGAACGTCATGCCGCGCTTCGCCAGCCGCTCCACATTCGGTGTCTGGTAAAACTTCGTGGTGCCGTACAGCGTCGTGTCACTCCAGCCGAGGTCATCGGCGAGAATGATGATCACATTGGGCTGCGCCGAAAATGACGCTGGCAGAACGGCGAACAGGGAAAGGAATGTGGTGAGGAGAAAAAGCTTCATGGTGCAGAGACGGCTTTCAAATGTGCCGCGAGTCGCTCGCGCATGCGGTTCATCCGCTCAGCCTGTGCAGGTTGAGCAGCGAGGTTGTGAAGTTCGTCGGGATCTGAGCGGAGATCGTAGAGGAGTTCGCCGCCGTGTTGTTCCCAGACGATGTAGCGAAAGGCATCCGTGCGCACGCTGTGGCCGGTCAGCTTCGTGTGCGGAGCCACCATCGTGCTGATGGCGATCTGGCGGCCTTTCGCTGCGGAATCATCGAGCATTGGCTTGAGACTGCGCCCTTGAAGATGCTTGGGCTTTGGCAGTCCGGCGAGATCGCAGAGTGTCGGATAAATGTCGACCTGTTCCGCAAGTCCCGCACGTGATCCGGGCTTCACGCCGGGCGCGGCGATGAGCAGCGGGACGTGGTTCGCACCTTCAAACAACGTCTGCTTCGCCCACAGGCCATGCTCCCCGAGCTGATAGCCATGGTCGCCGGTGAGGACGACGACGGTGTTATCCGCGAGTTTTAGTTCCTCGAGCCTGGCCAGCACACGGCCGATTTGCGAATCCACAAAAGATGTGGCGGCCAGGTAGGCCTGCAGCGCATCACGGGCTTCTTCCTGCGTCGGGTCCACATAGCGAAAAACGTTGTTGTTGGGCCGCAGCGACGATTTGGGCAGGTGCGTGAGCACTTCGCCACCTGCGCGATAGAACGGCGGCAGTATGAGCTGGGTCTTGTCGATGGCCCCAAAGAATGCTTTCGGCGCCACATAGGGCGTGTGTGGCCGGATGAAGCCGACGGCAAGAAAGAAAGGCTTCGTCTTGAATCCATCGAGTGTGGCCATGGCATCATCGGCGATCTGGTAGTCCGTGAAATCGGCGGCCGGTCGCGCTGAAGCAGCGAAAGTGCGGTTGTAGCCTTCGCCCTTGGCCTTGGCGCGCGGCTTGTCATCAGGGTCGTTCTCTGCCTTGGCTTCGACGAGGATTTCGCTGTCTTTGTGCAGGGCGGGGCCAAGTTCCACATCCAGCTTCGTCCTCGGATCAGCCACATGGAAGACCTTGCCCACACGTCCGGTGGTGTAGCCGTGATCTTTGAAATGCTGCGGCAGCGTCACCACATTCGGCAGCGCTTTGCGCAGGCTCGTCGTGAGATCCATCACGCCCGTTTTCTCCGGATAGCAGCCAGTCAGAAACGAGCAGCGGGAGGGATTGCACAGCGCAAACTGCGTGTAGGCATGGTCAAATTGTACACCGCGTGCCGCCAGCGAGTCCATGGCAGGCGTATGGACGTGCGTGTTGCCGTAGCAGGAGAGTGTGGTCGTCAGATCATCGACGATAATGAAGAGCACATTCGGCTGCGACGCATGGAGTGACGCGTTCAGTAAAAGTAGGATGAACAGAAGTCGGTTCATGGATTTACTTCCTGTTTTGAAACTGCAGGGGCTTCACCGCCGCCTTTAAGTAGGCGTCATAGCGCTGCCGCAGTTCTTTGACTTTCTCCGGCTGTGCGGCGGCGAGGTCTTTGGTTTCACCAGGATCATCGCGCAGATTGAAGAGTTCAGCCTTGGGTTCGCTGCGCCTTTCTTTCTTTGTCTTCCTGCCGTCCTTTTTGCGTTCGCCGGTGGCCAGATCGACGGACGGCGTGACGCCGTCGTTGCCATTGAGGATGAGCTTCCAGTCGCCCATGCGGATGGCACCGTCATTTGCCGTGATGGCATTGAGCAGGATGTCCTCGTGCGGGGAGGGTTTGCCATTGGTGAGCACAGGCATGATATCGCGACCATCAAGCGGCAGCTTTTGCTCCAGACTGCCACCGGCGAGCTTCACAAAGGTAGGGAAGAGATCGACGATGTGCAGAGGTTCGGTGATGACGGTTCCGGGTTTGATGTGCCCCGGCCACGCGGCGAGTGCGGGTGAGCGGATGCCGCCTTCGTAGAGCGAAGATTTGAAGGCCCGATAGGGCAGATTAAGCCCCGGCGGCATGCCGCCGTTGTCACTGCAGAAAACGATGAGCGTGTTTTCCCGCCGACCTGTTTCATCGAGTGCGGCAAAGATCCTGCCGCAGCCTTCATCGACCGCCGTCATCGTGGCGGCCAGAGTGGCGCGCTGCTCATTCATCGCGGGTCGATACGCGGCCACGGCTTCCTTGCTGGGTGCCTGCAGCGGTCCATGCACGCCCGTGAAGGGCACATAAAGGAAGAGCGGCTTGTCCTTCGGTTGTCGCCGGATCACAGAGGCTGCTTCATTGGCCTCCAGCGTGGTCGCGTAGCCTTCCTCCACCACATCCTCGCCATTGCGCCGCCAGTCCAGTTCGCCGTTTTTGAAGTAGTTGTGGTGCGTGAAGTAGTCGATGCCCTCCAGATGGCCCAGTGAGTGGTCAAAGCCGCGCGCATTCGGCCAGTACGCCTTGTCAAAATGGCCGACGTGCCACTTGCCACAGATTGCCGTGGTGTAGCCCGCATCGTGAAGCGCATTGGCGACGGTGCGCTCCTCCAGCGGCATGCCGTATTTGGATTGCTGCCGGAGCACGTTCAGCTGCATGCCCGAGCGAATCGGATAGCGCCCCGTGAGGAAGGCCACGCGCGTCGGCGTGCACACCGGCAGCACATAAAAGTGCTCCAGCTTTGCGCCGTCTGCCGCAAGCTTGTCGAGGTTTGGCGTCCTGATGTCGCTGCCATGCCAGCCGACGTCCGCATTGCCCAGGTCATCGGCAAGGAGGAAAACGATGTCCGGTGGACTGGCAGCAAAGAGCGCAGGACAAAAGGCAAGGAAGCAGAACAAAAATCGGGTCATCGCGAAGCAGGTTGGAGGTCAATCGTGCGGAACTCAGCGGGGCCGGCGGGCAGATGCACGCGCACATGGATGACACGTCCTTTGCCAGGAATGAGCATTTCACGCGTCTGCCAGTCGTCACTCGCTTTCACTTCAAACAGGGCACGGTTCTCTGGGAGGAAATCTTTGTCTCCATCCACACGCCAAGCGATGGCCCCTTGGCCTGTCGCAGCGGTTTTGAAGATGAGCTTGGCCGTAACAGGGCCGGGGAGTTTGAGCTGGCTGCGGGTAATGAAGGTGCCTGTGCCTCCTTTGTCCGGTGTGAGCACGAGCACTCCATCTTTTTCGATCAATCTGCCTCCCCGTGCCAGCCAGCCGCGCGTGGCGCTGGTGTTGGATTCGGCCTCAGGTTTCGGCGCGGGTTTGCCTTCGAGGTAGAAATCAAAATAATCATTCCAAACGGGGGACATCGGGCCAAGTGCGAGTCCTGGCGGATTGAGTTCCGCGCACCAAGCCGTGAGCTTCGTGCGCAGGCGTGCGGCGATCTCTGGATGCTGTGAGGCGAGGCTGTGCTTCTCCTCAAGATCGGTGGCCAGATCATAGAGATACTCGCGCTCCCCGCCGCGCAGGAGTTTCCAGTTCCCCTCGCGGATGGCGCTCTGGGCCATCCAGCGCCACATCAGCGCTGCATGCGGCGGCGCGGAGATCTCGCCTTTGAGATAAGGCACAAGGTTCACGCCATCGAGATCGCCGGGCTTCACGGCAATGTCCGCCATAGCCGCCGCCGTGGCGGCGACATCCAGCGCGCTCACGGGGTGCTCATAGGTCTGGCCACCGGGAATGGTGCCGGGCCAGGCGATCAGAAACGGCACATGCATGCCGCCTTCGGCCAGCATGCCTTTTTCACCATTGAGCGGTGTGTTCAGGCTGCCATCCCAGCCACCGGCATCGCCATCCAGCGACGAGTCGGTCTTGAGGATCTTCAACGGTGCACCGTTGTCGCCGATGACGAAGATGAGTGTCTTTTCCGTGAGGCTGTTTTTCTTCAGCGTGCTCGTGATGAGCCCCACGCCATCGTCCACGGCTGCCAGCATGCCCAGCGCGGCACGGCGGCGCTCAGGCATCGCGCCGGGGAAGCGGTCCTTGTACGACTGCGGTGCGTCCAGCGGTGTGTGCGGGGCGCGGAAGGCGATGTAGAGAAAGAAGGGCTGCTCCTTGTAGCGGTCGATTATCGATGCCGCAGCCTTCGCGCAACCATCCACGTGATACATCTCCGGCGGCAGATCTCCCATCGGCCTGTCTTTGCCCTCAAGCGTGATGTTGGCGGAGAACTTCTGCTGGCCGTGCTGCGCAAAAGAATGCGTGAAGCCGTGAGTCGGGATTGCCGCCATGGGGCCGAGGTGCCACTTGCCAAACTGCGCTGTGACATACCCTGAACGCTGCAGGCGCGTGGCGATGGTGGTCTCCTTGTCGAAGCCTTCCAGCGAGGAATTGTTGCTGTCCAGATTGAAGCGCCCCTGGAATTTCCCCGTCATCAATCCACCGCGCGAAGGCACGCACTGCGGTGCGCTGCTGTACCCATGTTTGGCAATGACGCCGCTGCGGGCCAGCGCATCGAGGTGCGGTGTTTTCACATCCGGCTCCACACCACGAAAGCCGAGATCAGCAAAGCCGTGGTCATCTGTGTAGATGACGATGATGTTGGGTTTGTCGGCGGCGGTGGATGTGACAACGAGACCGCCAAAGCATAAGCAATAGATGAGGAGGTTCTTCATTTGGTCTTTCTCTTCGGCTGTTCAACCATGGCTGCGGCTTCGTGGTCGACGTGGCCGGGCACCACGGCGTCTTTGAGGAATTCGGCCAGTCTGGCGCGCATGGCGGCGGTACGTTCGGGTTCTTTCGCAGCAAGGTTTTCTTTCTCGCCGATGTCCGTCGCGAGGTTGTAGAGAGCGAGGGTCTCGCCGGACCCTGCGGTCTTCGCTTTGCCCTTCTTGCCTTTCGCCTTGGGGGCTCCTTCGCTGTCGGTATGGCCGCCGTTCATGACGAGCTTCCAGTCACCCATGCGCACAGCGGCGACGGTGGGGGATTGCACACAGAGGATGGCGTCGTGCGGTGAGGGTGCGCCTTGCGTGAGCATGGGCCAGACGTCCTTGCCATCCAGAGCGGTCTTCTGCTCCAACGAGCCTCCGGCGAGCTTCACGAGCGTGGGATACCAGTCCACCGTGTGCATGGGTTCTTTGATGCGTTTGCCTGCAGGAATGTGTCCCGGCCAGTTGGCAAAGGCGCAGCCACGTACACCGCCTTCGTAGATGCTGCCCTTGAAGCCGCGCAGCGGTGTGTTGTCGCCTGGAGGCGGGCCGCCGTTGTCCGTGGAAAAGATGATGAGCGTGTTGTCACGCTGGCCGGTGCTTTCCAAGGCGGCGACGATCTGCCCCACAGCCTCGTCCACCGCAGCCAGCATGCCGGCGAGTTTTTGCCGGTTGCCCTTCAGCTCGCCATAAGGCTTGAGGTACTCATCCGGCACTAGAAAGGGCGAGTGCACCCCATTGAAAGGCACGTAGAGAAAGAGCGGCTTGGTTTTGTCCTTCTCCGTGATGATGCGGCAGGCTTCACGAGCGAGGAGATGCGTGGTATAGCCCTCTTCCTTGATCTGTTTGCCGTCGCGATACCAGTCGAGATCCTCCCCGCGCATATGCGTGAAGTAGTCCAGCATGCCAAAGTAGTGGCCGTAATGATGATCAAAGCCGCGTGTGGTGGGAAGGTAGGCGGGCTCAAACTCACCGAGATGCCATTTGCCGGTGATGGCGGTGGCGTAGCCGGCATCATGCAGGGCATTGGCCAGGGTGCGTTCGGTGAGCGGCAGGCCCCAGGTGGCATGCGGGCGCACGATGGTGTAAACGCCCGTGTGCGTGGCGTAGCGGCCGGTCATCAGTGTCGCGCGCGTGGGCGAGCACACCGGCTGCACATAGAGAGATTCCAGCACCGTTCCCGCAGCGGCCAGTTTGTCGATGCTGGGTGTGTGGATGTCTTTGCCGCCATTGAAGCCGCAGTCTGCGTAGCCAAGGTCATCGACCAACAGGAAGACGATGTTGGGTTGTTTCTCCGCACCGTAGGAAGATGCAACTAGAGTGAAAGACAGGGCAAGAGCCGTGATGATTTTCATGGGAGGATGGGTCGGAGTTTGAGAATCTTGAGGTGTGTTTATCTGCCCGGGCCTTTGGCCTTTTTCTTTTTGCCAGCTCCGGGATCAACCATGGTGACGGGTTCCCCGATCAGCAGCGGTTTGCCAAAAACCGTCTGCTTGTCGCCCTGCTGCTGCATCCACGAATCCACCTCACCACGCATCTGTTTGAGGCGTTCGGCTTGTGCCGGGTCGTTCGCGAGGTTGTGCAGTTCGTTCGCATCGTTCTTCAAGTCGTAGAGTTCTTCTGCGGGACGCACGGAGTAGCGTTTCACTATCTCTGCCGCCGCCGGGCTGGTCTCCGCCGCAGCGAGCCAGCTTTGCCAGTAGATGAAACCGCTGGTCACATTGCTGGAACGTGAGATGTGGGATTGATGCTGAAACTCGGGATGCAGGTTGCGGATGTACTTCCAGTCACGCGTGCGGACGCTGCGGATGGGATAGACATTGAAGTCGCCATCCCCGCTGTGGGTGGTGAAGATGCGGTCACGATGCGTCGTGGCCGTACCGCGCAGGACACTGGCGAAAGACTTGCCGTCGATGCCCTCAGGCACCGTGCCGCCACCGAGCTCGATGAAGGTGGGGATCATGTCCGGCCAGGAAATCATGGCGTCGCTGGAGGATGCCGCTTTCAAATGGCCCGGCCATGCCGCGATGAAGGGGATGCGTATGCCGGCATCGTAGAGATTCCATTTCCCAAACGGCCACTGCCCGCCGTGGTCGGCGGTGTAGATGAAGAGAGTGTCTCCCTTCACTTTGTCCTTGGCCAGCGCCCGCAGTTCACCGAGCAGGGTGTCGGCACGCGTGATGTCCGAGGTGTAGCGCGTCCGCTGCTCTCGCGTCTCCGCTGTGTCCACATGCTTGGGCGGCAGCTTGAGGGCGGCCGCGTCATAACCTGCATTTTCACCCCAGGGCACATGCGGATGCCGCGTACCGAAGAACAGGCACAGCGGCTTGGAGGCATCGCGGTTGGCGAGGAACTTCGCGACTTCGACGGTGTCGCTGTCCCCAATCTGGTTGCCGCCCAGAACATCAAATCCGTGGTCCTTGCCGTAATTCCCATGCGCGACTTTGCCAAACGCCGCGACTTCGTAGCCCAGCGCATGCAGAGCCGGCGGCAGCGAAGGCACCCCGGGGTTTTTCGCCTTGTGATTTGGCTCCGCGCCATTGCGCGCCGGCCACAAGCCCGTGCACAGTGCTGTGCGGCTTGGGCCACATGCAGGCGTGGCGACAAAGGCATGCGTGAACTTCATGCCCTCGGCCGCCAGTTTGGCCATGTTCGGCGTGCGGATGTCCGTGGAGCCGTAGGGCTCCGAATCCAGCATGCTGTGATCATCCGAGATGAAGACGACGATGTTCGGCAGCGGCGAGGGTTTCCCGGCGGCGAACAGCGGCAGGCTCAGGAAGAAGGCGACAAGGAGCGCGAAGATCTGGATGGGCATGCGGCGGTAACGAACGGCCCTGCCGCAACATCTCAGCAAATGCAGTTTCGGAATCGCAATCGACATGGTGCCGCCAGTTTAAAGACGTGAGTGGAAGTTTTCAAAATGAGCGATGTCGATGACAGGCTGAGCATCTTCATGGAAGTTGCGGCAGAATCATGGTGTTGTCCTGGGTGTCTGCGTGCCATTGTTTCAGGGCAGCATAGAGACGTTCGAGGTGCTGGCGCTGCGCGGGATCGGCGGCCAGGTTGTGGAGTTCGTCGGGATCGCTTTGGTGATCGTAGAGCTCGATCAGCGGGGGTTTTCCACCCAGGGCGTGCGGGTCCATTTCCTGCAGGATGCGAAAGGCCTCGGGAAACTGGGCTTTGACGCGCACGGTCTCGCCGTAGATGCGATTGATCCAGGGTTTCATGTCACGGAGGTCGGCATTGATGACCTTGGGCTCGTCGAGATGGCTGCGGACGATGAGCTGATGCGTGGCGTCGATCACAAAGCGCTCCTCCATGCCGCGCTGCTGGTTCAAGGAGCGGCCGGAGACCTCGCTGAAGATGAAGTCGTGGCCTTTGGCGTCTGGCTTGGCTTCAAGCAGGGGTCTGAGGCTGATGCCGTGAAGCGGTGAATCATACTGAATCCCGAGCAGATCTAGCAGAGTGGGCAAGAGGTCGAGCTCACTGACCAATGCATTGCTCACGAGCGGTTTGCCTCCGGGAAGGCGAATGACGAGCGGAATGTGCAGGCCCAGATGAAACGGTGTCATCTTGCCATGCTGGTAGGCCGGGCCGTGATCCCCCATGAAGATGACGAGGGTGTTTGCTTCCTGACCGGACTCCCGCAACGCGGCCATGACCTCGCCGACGATATGGTCGTTGTGCTGCACACCGTCGAGATACTCGGCCCAGTCACGGCGTGCGACGGGTGTGTCTGGCAGATGCGCGGGCAGTTTCACTTTTGCGGGGTCAATGGTGATGGGCTGCTTCTCGCTGTTCACAAACGGCCGGTGCGTGTAGGTCGTGCTGTTGTGCAGCAGGAACCACGGCTTGCCTGCGGAGCGTTTGATGACTGCGGTGAGGGCTTGCTTGGAGCCAGCCTTTGGGATGAAGTCATTGTAGGGAAAGCGTTCGTTCGGAGCGATGTGGAGCTTCCCGCACACTGCGGTGTGATAGCCCTGCGCGGCGAGCACTTCACCATCGTTGGGCCCTGGGAGCGGATGCGGGTGTGCAGGTAGGGCGGAGCTTGTTTCTCTGCTGCCGTGAGTTTGGCGGCGGGCTTGAGGTAGTTGTTGGTGTTGTTGACCAAGCCGTTCGTGTGCGAGTGCAGGCTGGTCATGATGCAAGCCTTTGAGGCCGAGCACACTGGATACCCCACATAGGCCCGGCGAAACAACGCACCGCTGGCTGCCAACGCATCCATGTGGGGTGTTTTGACATCTGTCGTGCCCAGAAGGCCCATGTGCGCGCCTTGATCCTCGGTGAGAATGAAGAGGATGTTGGGGCGCTGCTCCGCCGCGAATGACGAGAGCACGCTGAAGAATGACAAAACAAGAATGGCCGGAACGCGATGCATGGTGGGTGGTGCGCGTGTAACGAAGGGCTCTGTCAGAACATCTCAGCAAAAACTGTGTCGGATTCAGCAGACACAGTCCGGCTGGACTCCTCCCAACTGCTGCCCAGATTGAACCATGGCCATAGCTATCGAAGCATTCACTGTCGTGGTTAGAAAT
Source organism: Prosthecobacter debontii (assembly GCA_943371875.1). Lineage (GTDB taxonomy): Bacteria > Verrucomicrobiota > Verrucomicrobiia > Verrucomicrobiales > Verrucomicrobiaceae > Prosthecobacter > Prosthecobacter debontii_C. The sequence continues at coordinate 38,005 of CALRWM010000005.1, forward strand.
GAGGCAATTCAACACCGGTATCCTGGAGGGGCGGAGGCCTTTCAGATGAATGTGCCCAACAATACTTTCTGTGCAGATGGCTCACTTTCGTGTGTCAGTTTTATGGTCGAAAGCGATGCTAAAATGTTCTTCGATGAACTGGAATCGTTGGGACTGGATATCAGGGGAGGGAACGATGCGGTCATCTGCGATGCCTTTCGTCAGGAAGTTCGACCCGATTGTGACTGGCTTCAGATGGGAAGATACAAACAAGGAACGATCGCTTGGATTGAAGGCGAGGAAGTTCGGACCATAACCGGGCCGCCTGGCTGGGATCCAGAAGGCCAGCGATTGAACTATGCCACAACCGAAGAAGCGGCCAAACGACTCAAATATCTACGCAATGACGGCAACGTACAGGTGTTCTGGGACAGTGTGGCGGAGAAAGAAGTTTATGTCGGCAGGACGCAGGTGCCTCTGGAAATGCTATTTCAACAAGCGGGTGCAATTGTTACGGCAAATTTAAGAAATCCGGGTTCATCACCTGCCCCTGCTGAAATTGCGATTGAGCTTCAACGAGCCATCGAAATGCTGGAAACCGTCGTGGAGCGCTCCCCCGACAGCTGGCGTGCGCACTGGATGCTTGGCAAAGCATGGCATGCACTCGGAAAGTCGGAGCTGGCATTTGTGTCGCTTAGCAAAGCATTTGAACTCGAAAAACAGGAATCCGTGATTCCAAGAGAGCTCTGTGGTATTTGTCTGGAACTGGGTCGTGGGAGTGAGGCCGTACGTATTTCAGAGCATGCGATTGGCTTGGAACCCCAGAATCCAGAACTACTTGGCAACCTTGCCCTCGCCCATCTGATCGACGGAAGGCACAAGGAGGCGGAAGCAACCATCGATGCTGCCTTGAAACAAAATCAAGGAGATCCCGTCAACCAAGCTCTGCGGCGAATCATCACCGATGTCGTCAAAGGCAGGCGAACCCAGCCACGAGATTTGTTTGATTTAACTGGAGCAAGGAGAAGCTGAGGACAGCAAGAGATGGCGCTGATCAGACAGATCACTTACAAGGGCGTCAACTCCACTGTTAACGAGTCGCAGCCTAGTGTGCGCTTGAACTTGGCTTGCCATTCACAGGGTCGTATTTTATCCCTTTGCTGTCATGACCTCGAAATCGACCGCCGGTTCCTCGACTCCCGCCGCCACCAAGCAGGCCGCTGAATACGCCATCTACAAGCCCAATGGACGTGGCACCGGCGGGGTGATTCGTTTCGAGTTCAATCGCAGCAAAGGCGCTGTGTTTGTGGATGCGGCGTCGCAGAGCGGGGAGAAGCAGTTCGATTGGGAGCAGAAGATCACCATGAAATGGGGGCTTTCGGACCTTGGCGCGGTGCTGGCGACGCTGCAGGGACGGCAGGAGCAGGCGAAGCTCTTCCACCAGTCGGAAAAGGCCAACAGCGCCTTTGAGCTGACCTTTCGCGATGATCCGCAGAAGGCGCCGTACTTCATGAGCATGTCACGTCAGGACGCGGCGTCGAAGAGCGTGAAGAAGGTGACGATTCCCGTCACGCATGCCGAGGCGGTGATTCTCGAAACCGCGCTGCGGGCCGCGATCACGCGGCTCATCGGGTGGTGAGGTTCCTTTCGTAGGTTGGTGTGTTTGGAGTGTTGCGAGTGTTCACCCCCTGGAGACAGCTTCGCCAAACCGCCCGACTTTGGGAGGGTGCGAGTTATGGGGCGTCTTCACACGCTGACGACGGGCGGGCTGTCGCCACACCCATCCCACGTTCATGCAAGCGCCTCAAGCTTCACCGTCAGAGAATCGTAGCCGAGGGTGCGGTCGAATTTGGCTTCATGCTCGACGCGTTCTTCGGCTTTGAGAATGGTGATGCTCTTCACGCGCTCACAGCACAGACGCAGCAGGGTGCGCAGGATGAGACGTGCATGCGGAGCGCCGAGGCAGAGGTGGGTGCCGAAGCCGAAGGAGAGATGCGGGTTGGGTTTGCGATCAAGGCGGACTTCTTCGGGCTGTGGGAAGGCGTTGGAGTCGAAGTTGGCGGAGGCCCAGGCGAGGGAGATGCGGTCGCCGGCTTTGACGGTGGTGCCATTCACATCCGTGTCTGCGGGACAGACGCGGCCGATGTGAGTGAGAGGCATGAAGACGCGGAAGAACTCCTCGCTGGCGAGGGTGATGCGCTTGGGATCTTCGCGCAGAAATTCCAGGGCTTCAGGATGTTCGGCCAGATAACCCAGGGCGCATGAGATTGTGTGGATGATCGTGTCACGCCCGCCGGCGAAGGCGAGGTTGGCGAAGCCCATCATCTCCTCACGTGTGAGCTTGCGGCCGCGATACTCTGCCTGCGTGAGAGCGCTGAAGAAGTCTGCGCCGGGATTCGCCTCGGCGCGGTCGAACTGCGCGTGGAGGTAATCCTCCAGCACGTTGCCGGTTTTAAACTCGCCGCCGGTGACCTTGAAGACATGGATGCCCCAGCCGATCCAGGTTTCGCCTTCGGACGCAGGCACGTTGAGCAGGTGGGTCAGGGCACGTGACTGGATGGGCAGCGCGAACTCGTTGACGATCTCAATCGAGTCCCGGCTCAGCGCCTGCGTGAGCATGCCGTCCATCAGCGCCTCCACCTGCGCGATCATCGCGGGATCTTTGGAGCGTTGGAAAAAGGGTTCCACGATGGCGCGGTAGTCGGTGTGCTCCGGCGGATTGGTCTCGATGGGCAGCTGGCGCATGGTGCGCACGGCTTCCTCCGAAGGGATCGGTACACGAAAGGGCGCGTCGGAGCTGAAGGTCTGCCAGTCTTTCGCCGCTTTGCGCACGTCTTCGTGGCGCAGGATCATGGTGATGTCTTCGCCATGAAAGGGGCACTGCAGCACGCCGGTGGTGGTGCGGACTTCGCGGAAGGGGTCGGAGAAAGCGGGCATAGGAGGGGAATGACGAATCATCAACGCTGAACGCGGGACGCTTTCAGTGCAATGTTTGCTCTTTGTAGAATGATGCCTGCGGCCTGTGCAAAGGCCGTTTGTTCACTTCTTTTTTGCCTTGCCTGCCTTCGCTGCTGGTTTTGCCGGTGCGGTGGGGTCTTCGCTTGGGCTGCCATGCCATTGCTGGGCGATGTTTTTGGCATTCCATTCGTCCCAGGCCTTGGAGAGTTGGGCGACGAGTTCGGGCTTGGCAGCGGCAAGGTCGTGCTGCTCGCCGATGTCGGTGCTCAAATCGTAGAGCTGCCAGCCGGACTGGGTTTTGGCCTCCATGTCGCGCACATCCACGAGTTTCCAATTCCCCTGGCGGATGGCTTTCTGCGGACCGAAACGCCAGGCGAGGGTGTCATGCGGTGCGGTGGTGACTTCACCTTTGAGATGCGGCAGGAGATTCACGCCTTCGACGCCCTCAGGTTGTTTCGCTTGAGTCGCCGCGCAGGCCGTGGGCAGGATGTCCATGGCGCTCACCGGTTGGTCGTAGGTTTTGTCGGCGGGCAGCTTGCCGGACCAGCTCACAAAGAACGGCACGCGGATGCCGCCTTCCAGCGTTTGGCCTTTGTCACCACGCAGAGGGGTATTGACGCCGGTGTTGTAGGCGAAGAAGGGTTTCCGGCCGGAGCCGCCGTTGTCGCTGAAGAAGAACACGAGGGTGTTGGGGTGTTTCGCTTTGAGTTCGGCGGTGATGCGACCGATGTCGTCGTCAAGCCCGAGCAGGAGCGAAAGGTAGCCACGGCGATTTGGATCGGTGACGTCGGCAGGAATGCGGTCCTTGAGTTTGTCGGCGATCTCCAGCGGTGTGTGAACGGCATTGTAGGCGAGATAGAGGAACCAGGGCTTGGCCGTGTTGCGATTCATGAAGCCGAGGGCTTCATCCGTAAACAGATCCGTCGTGTAGCCGTCGAGGTGCTGCAGCTCTCGTCCACGGTAGATCATGTTGTGCGAATGCGCGGAGCCGAACTCGGGCTCGGCGTCCTTGTGCAGCAGGAAATTGTGCCCGCCAACTAGGAAGCCCAGGAACTCATCAAAGCCACGCGACAGCGGATGATGCGCGACATCAAAGCCCTGATGCCATTTGCCGATGAGTGATGTGGCGTAGCCGGCGTCGTGCAGCACATTGGCGATGGTGCGCTGATCCAGCGGCAGGCCCAGCGTGGCTTCATCACCGACATGCGGATTGAACTCATGGCCGAAACGCGTCTGTGATTTGCCCGTGAGAAACCCCGCGCGTGAGGGGCTGCAATAGGGTGCGGTGACGTAACCGTTCGTGCAGCGTACGCCACTGGCGGCGAGGGCATCGATGTTCGGCGTGGGCACCGTCTTGCCGCCATGAACTCCGATGTCTGCATAACCCAGATCATCAGCGACGATGACGAGGATGTTGGGTTGCGGAGCCGCGAACAGCGAAGCGGAACAGAATATCAAGAAAAGGGCGAGGCGTTTCATGGGCGAGAGATAACGATGCAGAGAAGGAGTTCTGGCAGAGGAGAGTTGAGCTTTGGAGAGAGGCGTGTAGCCTTTGCAAAATGAAATCAGCCGCCCCAACCGCCCAAAAAGCGCGGACGCCTCTTGGGCTTCCGGCGGAATGGTTTTGGGATGTGAATCCCGCTCGGCTTAATCCTGACAAGCACGCAGCACAAATCATTGAGCGTGTGCTGGTCGTTGGTGCGATGGAAGGCTGGCGTGCCATTCGTCGGCACTATGGCGATGAAAAACTTAGTGCGGTAGTAACTGGACTGCGCTCGCTCAGTCCGCAGAATGTCGCTCTGCTCTGTCTGGCGCTGAACTTAAAAAAGGAGGATTTTAGATGCTGCACAGCGAAGCCGTTCCCCCAGGCACCCTGGCATTACTGAAGAGCCTGTGTTCTCACCAGGCCTTGGATGGTTTCGCCTTGGAGACCTCTCTGGCGTTGCGCTTCGGGCATCGCATGTCGGTGGATCTCGACTTTTTCCGGCCGGAGAAGTTCGACAACAAGATCATTGCTGCGGCTCTTGCGGCAGATTTCCCTTCATTCCAGCTCACCAACGACAACAGCAATGGGATGATGGCCTTTATTGAGAAGGTGAAGGTGGACTTTGTCACTTATCGCTACCCGCTGCTGCATCCTTACGAAACCATTGTGGGCGTGCGAATGATGAGTCTGCAGGATGTGGTGGCCATGAAGCTGGGGGCCATCAGCAACCGTGGTGCGAAGAAGGATTTTTACGATCTTCACACGCTGCTCAAGGAAATCGGTCTGGATGAAATCTTGCGCTGCTATGCACTCAAGTTCCCCAACCACGACCCCTTGATTCCGCTGCGCAGCATGATCTACTTTGAAGACGCGGAGGAAACCGAGACTCCGAAGAGCCTCGTCAAAACCACCTGGGCCAAAGTCAAAGCGGACATTCTAAAGGCCGTGCGTCCGATGCTTTGATGCGCTTCACGGCAAGCAGACGTGGTTGTGTCTTCCTAGATTAGGGGTGAGAAACCGTCAATCCACTGGCATTGACACCAAACGATTCAACAACTCTGCTATTCTCGGTGTCAGCCGTGCTTCAGGCTCATCGAATGTGTGTTCCTCGCCGTTGATGACAGCATTCACATTGATTGCCTCGGTTCGGAACCAGAACTGAATACTGGACTGACCCTCAACCAGTCCATGCCTGCGCGAACGTGAGAAGATGAGGCTGGAAAGTGACTGGCCTGCCCTGAGAGTCTTGTTGTAGCCCTTTTCGACCAATTCAGTCATGAAAGCCTTTGCCGTTCGAGCGAGGTCTTTGCCCCAACTCTCATTGTAAAACTCAAACATGGCCTTCCAGCTCATAATGAACTCACCTTCAACGGCTCGGCCTGCTTCATAATAGTCAGCCAGTTCGTCAATGCTCAACCACGGGAATAAGAGGCGCATGCTCGACGGGCTGGTGTCATCGACAAGCCAACGATCAAGCACGGTCGTAAATTTTGGAACATCCGTCACACGAAACTGAAATAGAGGGCATTCATCCCAGAAAAATTTGGCGTCTGGTTCACTGTTCTTGGCCCAGAAAGATACTTTGCATGAGCGAGTGCCGGACTTGAACCAAAGATACCAAATGTCACTCCCGACGTTCTCCATTTCCGCATGAAGCAAATTTAATCGGGGAACTAAAAGCACGACCTGATCGAGAAGCGCCTGCAAGGCTCGTTGGTTTTGATCTACAAAAGCAAAACTCTCGTGCATGTGATGAACCGACACGCCACGCATCCAGTCAACGATTACGGCGATCGTTTCGGCGAGGGAGTTTGTTCGGGCAGTTGCTTGCAGGGCGTTCGCCCTTTCGAATTTGGTGTAAAATTCAGGTGTTCCTTTCAGGTCAAAGCAGTGGGTAGTAGAGGTCGAATCACCCGCTGAGGCTTCACAATACCAGTGTACGCCAGCCCCCGTCATGTGAAGTGTCGCCGCTGGGACAGTGCTTTTGAGCTTGTGCCCCAACTCGCGTTGAAGGCGAATAGCGTGTTGCTCCTCTGAATATTTCATTTCGACCGCAACATAGCACTCACTTCCCAAACATCGCGTTCGTCTTGTCGCCGCCGCTGAGGACGTAGGCGAGGAGGTCGAGGATTTCGTCTTTCTTGAGCATGGCGAGGAGCATCGGTGGCATGGGGGAGACGGTGCTGAGCTCGATACTCTTCACTTCTTTGCGATCCACGTTCACACGCTGGTTGGGATCGGTGAGGTCGGTGTTGAGGGTGACGCCGTCGCCGCTGAGGTTCACCACGACGCCGCTCATGATGGAGCCGTCATTTTTGGTGACGATGATGGGTGCGAACTGCTCGTTAATGACCTTGCTGGGGTTGATGATGTTGTCGAGCAGGTCGTGCGAGCTGTAGCGGCCGCCGGCACCGGTGAGATCAGGTCCAGTCATGCCGCCGGCGTTGCCGAAGCGGTGACAGGTGTAGCAGGCGGCGGCGGTGAACATTTTGCGGCCGTTGTCGAAGCTGCGTTTTTTCATGCCGGTCTTGGCGGCGGCGCTGAGTTCATCGAGCGTCCACATCGTCGGCGTGCGACCCACGAACATGGCACCGACGTTTTCGATGGCGCTTTTCGCCTCGGGCTTCTTGGCGATGAGTTCGGCAAGCTGCGCATTTTCTTCAGGTGTGAAGGTGGCGAGCGAGTCTTTGCGAATGAAGTCGATGAAGATGGCGAAGCTGCTGCCGCCTTTATAGTTCGCGGCCTTGAGGAGGAACTCGAGCTGCTGCGTGCGAAGCTCCTTGGTCCAGCCGGTTTTCAGGAAGCGCAGGCTGCGGGCGTATTCGATCTGAGGCTCCTGGCTTTCCGCTGCGGCGATGAGGGCCATGCCTTTGGCGGCGGTGTTCGGTGCCTGGAGATAGGCGAGTGTTTCGGTGAGCAGCCAGTTGAGCTCAAAGTTGTCTGCTGGATAGGCGGGATCGAGCTTGGCGATGATCGTGGCGACCGTGGCGTCGTCTGGGTTGCCGAAGCGGTGCAGCACGATCTCGGTGAGACGCACGTAGGCCATGCGCTGCTCGTTGTTGAGCTTCTTGAAGTCGCGCTTCAGCAGCGCGGCCCAGAGCTTGTCGCGCATGGCGGTGTTCACGACGTGATCAGGAGCGCGATGAGTTGGGCACACGCCCGTCATACGAGTCAGCGCCAACAGGGCTTCGAGCTGCGCGGTGGCGTTCTTTTCATTGAGCGCCTTGGTTTCCCATTCGGAGACGGGGTTGTGCTCCAGCACGGTGCGTGCGGCACTGCGGATGAAGCGGTCCTTGTCACTGAGATGCGGCCAGACAGTTTCGACTGCTTTCGGATCTGCTTTGCCGTGGAAGGATTCGAGGAAGCGGCGAATACCTTGCGGCCCTTGAGGAGTCCCAGCCATCCCTGCGATTCGAATTTTCTCAGGGTTGCGTACAGTAGTATCTTCACTGCCGACATATGTCACGCGATAGAGTCCCGACTGCACGCGGCGGCCGCCGATGGTGAAATACATCGAGCCGTCTTGGCCGATGATGGCATCGCTGACTGGCAGCGGGCCGCCGGTGACGAATTCTTCCTTCGTGGCGGTGTAGGTAGATCCGCTGGGCTTGAGATGCACGGCATAGATTTTGCCCCAGCTCCAGTCGAGCACGAAGAAAGCCTCCTGGTACTTGGCGGGGAACTTCGCGCCGTAGCCAAAGGTGGTGCCGGTGGGCGAGCCAGGGCCGATGTTCAGCGTGGCGGGCAGGTTGTCATAGTAGAACTCGGGGTACTTGCCTGCGCCGTTGCGCCAGCCGAATTCCGCACCGCTGACGACGTGATTGATGCGTGTGGGGCGATACCACGAGGTGTTGAAGTCATACTCCATGTCGGCGTCATAGACGAAGAGCTCGCCGGCGCGGTTCACGCCGCCGTCGAAGATGTTGCGGAAGCCGTTGGCGTATTGGATGAACTCTTTCCCATCGGGTGAGACGCGATAAACATTTCCGCCTGGGGCCATGACGCTGCGATTGTGACCGCGACCATCCGGCATGCGTGGCAGCAGGTGGTCATCGCCCCAAAGCTTCTGCACGGGCGAAGTCGGGACGGTTTCTGTGAGCACGGCGTTGTTGCCCGTGATGAGATACAGGCCTTTGCCGTCGGGGGTGAGGAGAACCGCGTGCACGCCGTGGTCGCCGCCGGAATCAATCGCGCGCAGCATTTCCACCTTGTCGGGCATGTCGTCGTTGTCGCTGTCAGTGATCCGGTACAGGCCGCTGGGGATTTTCTTTTCGTAGTCGTTCACGCCAACGTAGAGCGCGCCAAAGGCAAACAGCATGCCGTTCACCGCACGGATGTCGGCGGGAACTTTCTGCACGTCGCCCGGGCTCAGCGTCTTGCCGGGGGCGGGCATATTGAAACGATAGAGACCGCCGTACTGATCGCTGGCGTAGATGCGGCCTTTGTCGTCCGTGCAAAGATTCACCCAGGAGCCTTCATCACCGCCGGGCACAGAGTAAAGCAGCTCCACTTTGAAATCTGGCAGGCTTTTGATGTTGGTGACCGGTGTGGCCACATTCGCGCCGATGGCCGGACCGACGGCATCTGGACGCTTCGGCTTCACTTTGGCAGCCTTGGCTTTGGCATCGCCCTTGGCTGGAGCGGGTGCGGGGACTGGAGCGGCGGGTGGCTGCGCTTTGCCTTTACCTTTGCCCTTCGCGGGTGCTTTGGCTTCGATGATCTGCGCATCGCTGGGGATGGCGGATTTCTCAAATGAGATCACGCCGCCGTCCGGCAGCTCCTTGAGCATCACATCCTTGATCTGCACGTTCATGGCGGGGCCACGATGAATCTGGAAGGCGATCAGACCTTCGAGCGAGCGCTTCGATTCTTCGAAGTCGAGCAGGTCGATGGTGACCTGACCGTCGATTTTGTGGATGAGGTGATTGCCCTGCGCGATGACGGTGTACTCATGCCATTGGGCGATGTCCACTTTCACCGGTTCATGCTCGGAGGCGAGCCAGCGTTTGCCTTCGGGATCGATGACCACTCCCTGCCCATTCTGAACGATGATGCCGCGCCCGCGTTCTTCATAGACCATCGCGTTGTTCGGATGTGCAGGATGAATGTCGCACTGGTAGCCGCCGATGGACCACTTGCCGTTCTCTGGCAGTTCCTTGGAGCGGTACTGGATGCCGGTGTTGTTGCCCGTTTCTTTGATCTTCGCGTGCAGTTCAAAGTTCTTCACTTTGCCACCGCGCCAGATGAGGAACTGATTGTAGGCGAGCTGTTCGGGGCCGGTGGTTTTGCCGGTGATGCAGCCGTCTTCGACGCTCCAGAGTTCTGGATTGCCATCCCAGCCAGTGAGGTCTTTGCCGTTGAAGAGCGGTTTGAAGCCATCCTGCGCGGAAGCGAAGGAGGCAATCAGGAGAGGGAGGAGAAGGAGACGATTCATGGTTGGGCGCGTGGTTAAACGTGTCCAACTTTCCAAACGTACCAGCAAAGGATGTGTCGGATTCAGCAAAACGACAACGCCGGGCCTGTGAGGGCCCGGCATTGGGGGATTATTCGTTGTGCAGCTGCTGCTTACTTCATCGGATGCTGCTTCAGCAGTTCATCGGTGGTGTAGAGCATCATGCGGCCGGGGTTGGCGTCGCGGATGGCTTTGACTTCGGCGGCGGAGATGGGGTCGGCTTTGTTGCCGAAGTGGTTGCGGACGAAGGTGAGGACGCTGGCGATTTCTTCGTCTTTGAGCATGCCACCAAACGGAGTCATAGGGACCTGGCCGTTGTATTCCTTGGCACCGACCTTGAGGGGGCCCATGAGACCGTACATGGCGATCTTGATGAGGCGATCGCGATCGGTGGTGACCCAGGGGCTGCTAGCGATGCTGGGGAAGGCGGGATCGAGGCCGGCGCCGTTGGGCTGATGGCAGGTGACGCAGTGGCCTTCGCGGAAGTAAACATCCTGTCCGAGCTTGAACTGCTTCTTGGCGGCGTCGCTCAGGTAAGCAGGCGGCTGAATCACGGGATGCTCGGGCTTCACGATTTCGGCGATGCCGGCGAGGCGGTCGGCGGCGGTTTTGGTGGCGGCCTTGTTCCAGTCGTCCAGCGGGAGCTTGGAGGCGATGGCGACGATGTTTTTCGCGGCAGGAATGTTCGGCAGCCAGGAGGCAGCGACGACGGCTTCGAGACGCACGCGGCCGTGTTCATCGGCGGCGGCTTTTTCGAGGAGAGCCACGTGATCGGCGATGCGGTGGGTGTTGTAGCGGAGCACGCGGACGGCGGCGGCACGGGCGTGGAAGTCGGGGGAGGCGAGCATCTCGCGCAGGAGGCCTTCATCGGCCTCGTTGAGGCCCCAGGTGACCCAGAGGGCTTCGAGCTTGGCGTGGGTGTCTTTCTGCTTGGAGGCCCAGGCTTTGATGGCGGGGAGGACTTCCTTGGCGTCGTGGGCGCGGAGTTCGCGGCGGGCGCGGTAGCGGGTGCGGAGTTCGGGTTCCTTGAGGTCTTCGAACAGAGTGGCGAGCGGTGCGCCGGCGACGGGCACTGGCTTCACAAGAGGGCGGCCCGCGTAGGTGATGCGGTAGATGCGGCCGTGCACGTGGTCGCGCAGGGGATCGCGGGCGTTGTGCTGCATGTGGCCGATGAGGACGTTGTGCCAGTCGATGACGAAGAGGGAGCCATCGGGTGCAAATTCGAGATCGACGGGGCGGAAGTTGCCGTCGGTGCTGACGAGGAGATCTTGGCGATGCGCTGTTTTCAAGCCGGTGCCGCTGTCTTCAATTTTGACCTGCTTGATGCCGAGGAAGCCGATGGCGTTGCAGTAGATGAGGTCGCCCTGCACTTCGTCGGGGAAGTTGCGGGAGGAGACGATCTCAAGGCCGCTGGTGGGGCGCACTTTGTGGCCGTCCGGCACGAGGTCGGCGGTGGAGGGGGTCTTGCTGCCAAAGGTGGGCTTCACCTCGACGGGCAGGGCCCAGTTCATGGTGGTGCCGGAGGTGTGGAGAAGGAAATCCTGGCCCCACTGGTCAAAGACGAAGCCCCAGGGATTGGGGATGCTCATCTGGATGGTGCGCTCCAGCATGCCGCGCTGCGGGCTGTAGCGGAAGAAGCCGCCATCGACGCAGCGCACGGGGCCGTAGGGCGTCTCGACGTTGGAGTGGAGGAAGACGCCCTCGCACAGCATGAAGGCGCCGCTGGGGTCGGCGGTGAAGGCACTGATAGCGTGGTGGGTGTCGTGCGTGTCAAAGCCGCCGAGGACGATTTCCATGCTGTCGGCTTTGTCGTCGCCGTTGGTGTCGCGCAGCAGGACGAGGTTCGGCTCTTGGGTCACATAGACGCCTTCGGTGGCGAATTCGAAGCCGATGGGGAGGTGCAGCTTGTCGGCAAAGACGGTTTCCTTGTCGGCCTTGCCATCGTTGTTGGTGTCTTCGTAGATGAGAATCTTGTCATCCGGCATGGCATCGCCGGGGCGATAGTGCGGATAGGTGGGCATGGTGGCGACCCAGAGGCGGCCCTTGTTGTCGAAGGACATCTGCATCGGGTTCGCGAGGTTCGGGAACTCCTTCTCGGAGGCAAACAGCTCGACTTTGTAGCCTTCGGGGACTTTGAGGGACTTCAGGGCGTCCTCGCCGTAGAGGTACTTCTCGCTGCCGTTCTTGACGCTTGGCACGTAGTTGGTCGGCACGGGTGGCAGAGAGTGGGTCTTGTCGTCGTCCACCTTGAGTTTAGTGGTTTTGCCGGTGGCGACGGCATGGATGAGGTTGTCGCGCAGGATTGTCATCTCGCGGGACTTCTGCACTTCATCCGGGTAGTTCTGCGGGCCGTAGGGGTTGTAGCGGCGGCCGTGGGCGTGCACGCCATTGAGGATGTTGTAGTCGGTGTTCCAGAACCAGTCCTTCTCCTTCACGGCTTCATGCACCAGCTTGGGATCTGCCTTCGACTCGTAGCTTGCGTGGCCATAGAGGCCGGTGGCGAGCATCTTGGCCACTTCCACGTAACCTTTGTCGGTCGGGACGAAACCGCCGGTGGTGAAGGATTCGCCGCCCTTGGCTTCGATCTCCTGCGTGGGGGAGAAGAGGTCGATGTAGGTCAGGCCGTGCTTTTTGGCGATTTTTTCGATGGAGCTCGCATAGAGAAGCAGGTTTGAGTTTTCGACATCGCCCTTCGGCAGATCGCGTTTGGCGCTCTGGTTTTCGTAGGCGATGGGGCTGACGAGCACGACGCGGGGAGCGGTCTTGCCGTTGTAGGCCTTGCTCAGGGTGTGGACGACCCAGGCGTCGAGTTCGGCTTCGAAATTGCCCACCTTGCTGGGGCCGTCGAAGGATTCATTGTAGCCAAAGAAGCCGACGATGGTGTCCGCCTGCAGATGGGTGAGCCACTGGTCGGGTGTGGCATAGAAGCCCTGGCCGTTGTGGATGGGCTTGTCGGGATGGAACTTCTCCGCACCGGGGAAGGCCCACTGGGAGGCGCGGGAGGGATGCGGACGGAAGCCGGGGGTGTCTCCCACGTGGCCCATGTTGCGGAAGAAGAGCTCGCGGTCAGGGTAGCGGAGCTGCAGCTCGGTCTCGATGCGGCTGTACCAGGTGTCGCGCTCGGCCAGACCGTTGCCAATGAGCACGATGTGCTCGCCCTTGCTGGGTGGTGCGACGGCCTGGGGGCGTGCGGAAGTGGCTGCGACTGGCTCAACGCTGGGCTGATGCGGGGCTTTGACATCTTCCGGCTTTTTCGCGTCTGGCTTCTTGGCGGCGGTCGGCTTGGATTTGTCCTCGGGCACGCCCATGGAAGGGCTGCTGCCGGTGGCGAAGTCGCCGGGTTTCAGATTGCGCTGCTTGAAGTAGCCGGCGTCCTTGGTGAAACCGAAGGCGGTGGGTTTGAAGGGATCGATGAATGCGACATCCGCCTTGGCGGCGACGGGGAGTTTCAGGAGGGAGTGCACCGCATTGACGATGAGGCGGCGGAGGTTTTCGTCCGTGTAGTCCAACGAGGCACCCATGGTGGTGCAGAAGGAGCGGCCCTTGGCGCTGCCATCCGGGGACGTGTAATCATGCAGCCAGGCGATGGGCTGCATGGGCTCGTTCTTTGGGCCGACGACGTTCTTTGATTTTGGGTCGAGGGTCTCGGTGACAGCGCCGCGCAGCAGGATGGTGTCGCTCTCCGGTTTCACATCCGGGGCGCCGTAGACATCGGTGGTGCAGAAGATCTCGCCGACACCGCGCAGGATTTCATTCTTGCTGTTGGCCTCCACGACCACGCTGCGGGTGCCTTCCTTTTTGTGGGAGCCGTGATGGCTGACCCATTTTTCGCCGAGGATTTTCAGCCCAAACTCGCTCCACTTGAAGTCGCCGGTTTTAGCGCTGCCGGTGAAGGCGTGGGTGGCGGTGCGAAAGCCGATGACGGGTTTGCCGGAGTTCAGGAACTTGGCGAAGTGTGCCAGGCTCTCGTCGGGGAGCTGGCGGAAGCGGGTGCCGATGATGAGGAGATCCGCGTCATCGAGCATTTCCGTGCCGCGGATGTTCTTCTGGTTGTTGGGGTCGATGTAGCCCGCCTTTTCGTCCGTGGAGAAGAGAACGATGCAGTTGAAGCCGTGGGTCTTGGCCAGGATCTTGGCCAGCATGGGCATGCTCTCTTCGGTGTGGTATTCCTCGTCACCGGCCACCAGGACGATCTTTTTGCCTTTGCCGGCACCGACCGGATTGGCGGCGACTTCGAGATATTCCTGCGCTTGCGCGGATGCGACCGAGCCAAGCAGGGCGAGGGTGAATAGGAGATGCTTCATGGTTGGGAAAAACTGGCGGGGAATGCTTATACCGCACGGCCTGGAGAAACCGGACAATAAAAATGGAGGGTGGGGGTGAGAAATGAGCTGGAACGGAGGCATGCGAGACCTCAGCCTGTGACGTTGAAACGGCGCATTCGTCAGGGCGCACGAGGTTACATGCCCGAAGTTTGGCCGACTGCGTCGGCCCAATTCATGGCATGCAACTCCTTGATACTGGTCAGTCCCGCAGCAGCTCAGTTGGTCCCGCGGGAGCGGCGCCAGCCTTCCTGGAAGGCGTTGCCGTAGTCCTCGGTGCCGGTGCCAATGACTTTACCGTCTGCTCCGAAGCGCACGACGTGCTCTTCGACCTTGGCCCAGGTGCCATAGACCGGCACATGGCGTTTCCAGCCCTGCTGAGCCCAGCGCCAGGTTTCGCCACTGGCGGTGGATTTCTTTTCATCGGGTTCTCCCCAGGCCTCAACCACCTGGGCTTTGGTCATTCCGGGCTTGATCGTTCCGTCACTGGAAGAAGACCCTGCCGGCGCCGAAGCGCTGCCGTCATTGCCAGCGGGTGCCGCGCACTGGCAGAGGGTGAGAGTGAGGGCGGCGAGAGAGAGGAGAGGAATGTATTTAAAGGTCATAAGCCGCCGGTTGTATCCAGAGCGGTTTCGTCCGTCAAGCTCAGATGCATTGGCCGGAGGGCTCGGGCAAATGGGCAAGGCGCAGCCCCCGTTTGTTATTGAACATGTTCTAAAGAACAGTATTGAATGCGGTATGCCTGCTCTCGTGGTTTTAGTCTAGGCATTGGGCACTGAAAAATCGGCGGCGCAGACGGCAGGCACGTAAAGCCACCTCATCATGGACATCACCCGCAAACTCGAAATCCTGGCCGATGCGGCGAAGTATGATGCTTCGTGCGCGAGCAGTGGCGCGGCGCGGAAGGACTCGCGGGGCGGGAAGGGAGTGGGCTCCACGGGCGGGATGGGGATCTGCCATTCCTACACGCCAGACGGGCGCTGCGTGTCACTGATGAAGGTGCTCATGACGAATGCCTGCCTGTATGACTGCCATTACTGCATCAACCGGCGGTCCAGCAATGTGACCCGCGCACGGTTCACGCCGGACGAGGTGGTGCAGCTGACGCTGGATTTCTACAAGCGGAACTACATCGAGGGATTGTTCCTGAGCAGCGGGATCATCCGCAGCGCGGATCACACGATGGAGCTGGTGATCGAGGTCGCGCGGAAGCTGCGGGAGGTGCACCAGTTCCGTGGCTACATTCATTTGAAGACCATTCCTGAGGCCTCGCAGGAGCTCATCGCCCTGGCCGGGCGTTATGCGGACCGCATCAGCATCAATGTGGAGCTGCCCAGCCAGCAGAGTCTGAACACGCTGGCACCGGAGAAAAATCTGGCCCGCACGGAGGAGGCCATGGGGCACATCCGGGGAAAGATCGACGAGAGGCATGCAGAGAAACGCAAGCCTGATGCCCCGAAGCCGCCGCCCTTTGCCACAGGCCAGAGCACGCAAATGCTCGTGGGGGCAGATGCCTCGACCGATGCGGTGATTCTCGGCTGTGCTGACAAGCTCTACACCTCGCACCGCCTGCGCCGGGTGTATTACTCGGCCTTCAGCCCGATCCCGGAGCCGTCATCGATTTTGCCACTGAAAGCACCGCCGCTGATCCGCGAGCACCGGCTGTATCAGGCGGACTGGCTGCTGCGGTTTTATGATTTTAAGGTGGAGGAGATCGCCTCTGCGGCCGCGCCCAATCTGGATCTGGCGCTGGACCCCAAGCTCTCCTGGGCGCTGCGAAACCGCGCCACTTTTCCTGTGGATGTGAACAAAGCGCCCCGGGAGCTGCTGCTGCGCATTCCGGGTCTGGGCGTGCGCAATGTGGAGCGTATCTTGGGTGCGCGGCGGTACACCCGGCTGCGGCTGGCGGATCTGGTGCGGCTGCGGCTGCAGATGAAGAAGCTGCTGCCTTTTATCAGCACGGCGGATCATCATCCAGCCAAACTGGGGCTGGACAGCGACTCGCTGCGGGCGCGGTTTTTGCCGCCCCCGGAGCAGCTGGAAATCAACTTCGACGCACCGCCCGCACCTGCCACGAGCGACTTCCTCTCGGTGAGATCCGGGGAGCTATAAAACCAGAGCATGCGCACCATCGTCATCGAGCCTGAATATGACGCCTGGAGAGCTGCGGCCCGCCAATTGCTGGCGCAGGGCGTGTCCCCTGAGGAAGTGCTGTGGACGGATGATGCCCAGGAGGCCTCGTTGTTTGTCGGCGAAGCGCCTGCCGCATCGGCACCGGGGGCCAATGCCATCAAAGTGCCGGCGGCTTTCATGGACCTGGCACGGAGCGTGGCGGCGCATACGGATGCGCGGCGCTGGGGCATGCTCTACCGGGTGCTGTGGCGGCTGACGCGGGGGGCGGAGCGGCACCTGCTGGCCATGGCGACTGATCGCGATGTGCGCCAGCTGCAGGACTGGTCCAAGGCGGTGGGGCGGGACATCCACAAGATGCATGCCTTTGTGCGCTTTCGACTGGTCGGTACGGATGCCGCTACGGGGCGCGAGCAGTTCGTGGCGTGGTTTGAGCCAGAGCACCGCATCGTACGACTGGCCACGCCGTTTTTTGAGAAGCGCTTTGCCGGAATGGACTGGTCCATCCTGACGCCGTATGAGTGCGCGCACTGGGATGGCACACGGCTGCATTTCACCGCAGGGGTGTCACGCAGCAGCGCCCCGGATGAAGACGCGCTGGATGACCTGTGGCGCACCTACTACCGGAACATCCTCAATCCTGCGCGGGTCAAAATCAGCGCCATGCAGTCGGAGATGCCGAAGAAGTACTGGAAGAATCTGCCCGAGGCCTCGCTGATCGCCAGCCTGATCGCCGAGAGTGCGGGACGAGTGCAGGGGATGCTGGGGACCGAGGAACGAGCCGCCAAGCCTGCGCCCAAGAATGCGTATTTGAAATCGCTTCACGCCATGAATCAGAGCGAAGCCGCTGCACCCAACCACGAATCAGATCCGGCATGAAAGGCGTGAAAAAGCAGGATCTCCCTTCCAAGCCCTGTCTTGTCTGCGGGCGGCCCTTCGCCTGGCGCAAAAAGTGGGAGAAGGTGTGGGATGAAGTGAAGTTTTGCAGCGAGCGCTGCCGACGAAGCAAGGCGAGCCTGCCCGAGGGCAGATAGTGGGCTAAGACACCAGGTGGCGCAGCTTTTGGATCACTTCATCACGGCTCAGAATGCCAGCGGCGGTTTCGAGAGTGAGATTTTCCCAGGCATCTGTATCGAGGACTTCCGTTTTCAGGAAGCCGTTTTCACTCAGGAAGACCAGGCAGGTGGCTAAAGCGGCGGGTTTGCTGGCGACGAGGAAGGGGTCGTTGCGGCAGAGGTAGAACAAATAGGCCGCAGCGATTTCGACGGGGTCATGGATCAGGGGAGTTCCTGACATCGCGGCTTGGGGAGTGGCCAGTGCGGATTCCAGCAGCTCGCGGGAACGCAGACCGGGGTTGCCGCCCTGCGCGGTGAGGACTTCGGCGTGGATGGCGAACGCCGCCTCAAGAGTCGGATGCAGAATGGCGGTGCTCATGAGAGGCGGCGGAAGAGCTCGCTGTTTTTCTGGATCAGGCGCTTGACGGTTTCGGCGGCTTTGGCGGCCTCAATGACTGCGGGTGCCATGGGTGTGATGGTGATCGTGCCGCCGGGATGGACCTCGACATTGACCTCATCTCCCACCTTGAGGCGGGCGAGCTGGAGGAGGGCGGCATCGAAGATGAGGCCTTGGGAGTTGCCTATCTTGCTGATGGTCTTGATCATGGGTAAAACTATGTTTTACCCAGCGAATTGTCAATGATCAGAGGCCGATGGCGAAGGCTGTTTGTGCTCCCCTCACCCCAGCCCTCTCCCCCGAAGAAAAATATTCGTAGTGGGCGCGTCAGGGGCGGGGAGAGGGAGAGCTGTTTTTGCTGCCCTGAGTTTATCGGACACGAAATTATTTCAAATGCTCTGCGCATTCTGTGCGTGTTGAGTCACTCAAAATCAGATTATTGCGAATGGTAAAACTATGTTTTACTCTTTGACTCCCCGAATACTATTGTTCACGCAATGATCCGCTCTCACCTTGCCAGCACTGCAATCTCCGCATCGCTGAGGGCACGGTCCCAGAGGGCGAATTCGTCCATGGCACCGCTGAGGTGGCGGATGGCGACGCCGCCGGTGCGGCGGTCGTTCCAGTTGCCGAGTTCGGCGATGCCGATTTTAAGGGCTTCAGTGGTCTTGAGGGTGGAACGTGTCAGGAGTTCGCCATTGGCGTAATGGCGGACCTCCTTGGCGGCGGGATCAAAGACGACGGCCAGATGCGTCCAGCGGCCAAAGCGTTCCGGGGTGAAGAAGACGGGCGTGTCATGGTCGGCATGATGCGCACCCGCGCTGCCGGCGATGCCGAGGCGCACTTTGCCATCCCGCGTGATCTGCCAATGGACTTTGCGGTCGCCCCAGCTTTCGGACATGAAGAGGGAGTTGAAGGTGCGGTCGAGACCGTTGACGCGCACCCAGACGGCCATGGTCAGGGTCTTGGTTTCGCCGGGAATGTTCAGGCGCACGCGGTCGCTCACATTGCGGAATTCGAGGGCGCGTTTGCCCGGCCAGCGGCCGGTGGTCCAGGAAGCGCCGACGATGCTGCCGTCTTCGATCTGGCCGCCGTTCATGGCGTGATTGCGCAAGGAGCGCGAGCCTTCGTCATCCTGAAAATCAAAGCGCAGCCGGAGTCCGGCATCCGCGTTTAGTTTGGAGCTGGAGGCCAGCCACTTTTCAAACTGGAAGCGCTGGGACATCGCGCTGCGGGCGTCGATTTCGTTGAGCGAGGCGAAGCTGGATGCATTCGCGGTGAGGACGGCGGTGTTGCCTGCGATGGCCATGGCCTGGCCTTCTTTGAGGGATTTCATCGTCGCGGCAGGCTGATGAAGCTCCACCTCGCCTTTGAACACATGCACCTCCTCGTTCGCGGCGCTGACATCCAGGCCGAACTCGGTGCCGAGATCGACGATGGTTCCTTTCGGCGTGTTGATGCGGAAGCCTTTGGCCTGGGGTGGCACCTGGGCGCTGAGTTTGCCGCGTGTGCAGGTGGCCTCGCCGGAGGACACGAGCTGCAATTCGGCGGGGCCTTCGATCAAGACGCGGGCGCCTTGATAAAACTCGATCTGCGCGATGCCGGATTTCAGCTTCAGCCAGCCCGGCGAGAGCGGCGTGCCGGGGGTGATGGTGGCAGAGCCCCATTCCAGATTTACGCCACGCGTCAGCACGGCCACGGAGGCCGTGGTTTCCTCGGCCTCGGGCCGCAGGTCCAGGGCCGCATTCATCAGCCAGGTGCCCAGCAGGGTAATGCAGGCGGCCATGGCTGCCACACTGGTGACTGTGGCGAAGGTGAAACGGCGCTTGGGCAGCAGCGCGGGGCGGATGATGTTGTCGGCGACCAGCGGCTTGGTGGCGCGCAGCATGGCATCCATGTCGAAGTGCTGGAGCAGGCGCTCGCCGAGTTCTGGCTGTGTTTGAAGCAACTCGTGCAGTTCCTCCGCCTCGGCCGTGGTGAGCGTGCCTTCGAGGTAGTGCTGGATCAAGGTGTCGGTGTCAGGCATGTGCGGGGCCTCCTTGGTTGGTCGAGCGCTCGATGCACTCGCGCAGTTTTTCGCGCACGCGGGAGAGGGCACGGCAGACGGTGTCCGCCTTCATGCGGATCTGATCGGCGATCTGCGGCGTGCCGATGTCGTTGTAGTAGTAGAGCTCCACCAATTCGCGGCTTTTCTCTGGCAGCTTTTGCAGGCAGTTGCGCAGCACGCTGATCTCCTCTTCGTAGCGCGGTGGGGCTTCACGTTCCTCGGCCAGAAGGCGGATGTGATCTGCCAGTTTTTGTACGACCTCGGGCTGCTGCCGTGTGCGCTCGCGCCACTGCCGCATGGCAATGTGCCGCGTCATCGTCGCCAGCAAAGGCCGAGCATCCGTGCTGAGGTCCCACTGGGACTCCTTGGCCATGAACTCCAAAAACACCTGCTGCGCGATGTCCTCCATCAGCCCCGGCCAGGGTGCATACTTCAGCGCCACGCCCCTCACAAAATCGTGATGGGCGAGGAAAACCTGCGCGGCCTGGGTCTCATGCGTGTTCATGCGTCTGGCAGTATCTCACGCGGGAAGGGGAAACCGGACAGGGAAAATTCGTTCGCATTTTGCCTGCGGATGAAACGAGGCCGATTACACCTTAGGAGGTTAAAGCCTTGACGATCATCCCATGAGCACAACCAATCTCATATTCGAACGCTACGATCTTCTGATTGATGAGCTGGCGGAGGAAGTGGAACGAAACTTCGGAGGAATTGGCGATCCCCTTTTCGAGAGTGTGAGATTCTACACCTGCGATCGGATCGGTGGCAGCTTCAGCCCTAACCAGGTGACCGAACTCGCTGTGGAAAAGGTGAATGAGATCGAAGGCTTGCTGATGCAAACAGAGGAAACAGCGCCGTTGTTCGCCCCTCTTTTGACGAAGCTCAAAACCATCGCTCCTGAATTTAACAAGAACGGTAAATTCGTATTTCTGGCTTCCTGGGGAATGGGACCCGGAGAGATAGGATGGTGCATTCGGTATTTGAATGACCGTTCCATCTTTGAACGATACCTCGCAGCTGCCGGCATTTCAGAGGCTGACGTCGATCTCTACAATGACGCGTTTGCTGAGGACTTGAATACGCAGACGTGAAAGGACGCCATGGATGGAGGTCGTACGCTGGCGGCATGCGGCGTGTTGTGCCACCGCTATGCGGTTCCACGTGCTGAAAATCACTTTTGGCACCTCGGTCCGTGGGTTGGCACCCACGGCTACGATTGTGCCAGCCCTACGGGCTTAGAGGTGTGGCAGTGCCCTACACCGTCACGTAATCCCGCATCGTGCTGAGCATGATGACGACGGAGCAGGCGCCGGCGTCGGGGAAGCCGATGCAGGCTTCGCCGAGGGTTTTGGCGCGGCCGAACTGGGCGATCATGGCTTTGCTGGCTTCTTTGCCGGACTCGGCAGCGGCGGCGACGGCGGTCAGGGCTGCGGTGAGTGAGAGGGCGACGGATTCGCGGGCCTTGGTGGCGGCGGGGGCGAGGGCGTCGATCATGGTTTTGTCGCCGGGCTTGGCACCACCGCGTTTCATGACGCCTTCGAGGGCGGCTTCGAGGAGGAGGGCGAGACCTTCAGCATCGAAGAACTCACGGCCTGCGAGGGCCTTGCCGCCGGCGCGGTAAACGGTGCCGAAGAGAGCACCGGAGGCTCCGCCCATGCTGGTCATCATGGCGGTGCCGGTGGTGACGAAGACCTGCTCCACGCTGGTGGGTTCCATGGGCTCAAGCTGGGCTTTGACAGCTTCCATGCCGCGCTTCATGCCGAGGCCGTGGTCGCCATCGCCGAGATCGCGGTCGGCTTGGGAGAGCATGGGTTCAGCGGCGATGATGGCATCGGCGACTTGCAGCAGCATGAGCCGCACCTGGTTGGATTTGAGTTCCATGGTTGGAGGAGAAATGGGAAGGACTGGAGAGGTGAGTGAAAGAAGGGGGATCAAGATGATCCCCCTTCTGTGAATGCGTTCGATCTGCTGAGGCTTACTTCTTCTTCAGCTCTTTCTTCTTGAGGTCGTTGTAGAGTTCGAATGCCTTGTTGGCGTTGAGGCCGCCATGAACCACGCCTTGGACGGCCTGCATCATGGAGACAGGAGCATCGCTCTGGAAGATGTTGCGGCCCATGTCCACGCCGCTGGCACCCTGCTTGATTGCATTGGCGCACATCTTCAGCGCGTCGAGTTCTGGCAGCTTCTTGCCACCGGCGATCACGATCGGCACCGGGCAGCAGCTCGTCACCGTTTCGAATTCCTTCTCCGTGTAGTAGCACTTCACCACGTTCGCGCCCAGTTCCGCCATGATGCGGGTGGCGAGGCGGAAATACTGCGGCGTGCGGGCCATCGCACGGCCCACGGCGGTCACGCCCATGACGGCGATGCCGTAGCGGCTTGCGGCGTCCACGAGGTCGGTGAGGTTCTTGAGGGACTGGCGCTCGTAGGCGCTGCCGATGAACACCTGCACAGCGAGGATGCTGGCGTTGAGGCGGATGGCTTCTTCGATATTGAGAGCGGTGCTTTCGTTGGAGAGGGGCTCAAAGCCGGGGCGGGCGAACTTGGCCTTCTTGCCGTCGATCTCGCCTTCCCACTCTTCCATGGGGCTGATCATCGAGGTGCCGCCGGAGGCGCGCAGGGCGATGGCCTTGGTGGTGGAGGCAGGAATGACAGAGCGCTGGATGCCACGGGTGAGCATGAGGCAGTCCGCGTAGGGTGCGAGGGGGAGGATGGTCTGGTCCACGCGCTCCAGGCCGGTGGTTGGGCCTTGGAAGTAGCCGTGGTCAAAGGCGAGCATGACGGTGCGGCCGTCCTTGGGGTTGAACACCTTGGCAAGGCGGTTCTTGAGGCCCCAGTCATACTGGTGGCAGCCCTTGAGGAAGAAGCCGGGGGCCTCCTGGGGGACGTCGGTGAAGAATTCCTTTTCCTTCTTGTCTGCAGCGCTGGTTTGGATGTCGGCCATGATATTTGATTATTTTGGTTGAGCCTGAACCCATAGTCACTCCCTGCTTGCCGTCCATGCACGGGCTCGCCAGATTTGTGTCGGATTTTGCAATGGCCATGCAGACGAACAAAAACATCCTCAGCCTCGTACCCACCGGCTCGGCACATCGCGTGCAGGGTCAGCGGACCGTGGCGCTGCCGGGGGTGACGGTGGACATCCTGACCACACGCAAGATCGAACTGCAGCAGTGGGAGCTGCGGCGGCTGAATGATCCGTACTGGCGGTTGTACTGGCCGGTGAGTGCCGGAGGGGTGGTGGAAATCGAGGGTGAAAAGACGCTGCTGGAGCCGGGCTTCATGTATCTGATTCCGCCACACACGACTTTCAGCACGACGACAAGCCGGCCATTCAGCAAGTGGTACGCGCATTTCAATCTGGGTCCGCTGGCGGACCGAGCGGCACCGGGCATCCACAAGTTCCCGACGAATGCGCTGATGCAGAGTTTGATCCCTGGACTGATCAAAATGAGCAAGGAGAAGGTGGCGGTGAGGTTTCCGTGGCCCACGATCCAGCTCGTCATCGCCGCGGTGCAGTGCCTGCCTGAGAGTGTGTGGGAGAAGCAGCATCTGGATGCGCGGGTGCTGCGGGCGATGGAGTTCATGCACCAGCACCACGGACTCAAACTGACGGCCGAGCAGGTGGCGAAGCATGCGGGGCTGAGTCTGCGGAACTTGAATCATCTCTTTCAGCAGGAGCTGCAGCAGCCGCCGATGCGCGTGCTGCTGGATTACCGGCTGGATGAAGCGTGCCGCAAGTTGAGGCACACGAAGGAGAGCATTGAGACGATCTCCGAGCAGTGCGGGCTGACGAACCGCTACTACTTCAGCCGCATGCTGCGGCAGTACCGGAACACCTCGCCGGCGACGTATCGGGACGAGAGCTGGGGGTGATGCCGAGCAGTAGTTGGACCGCCGGGATGCTGGGTGTGGCGGAGCGCTGATCTACGGACAGGAGTGTCCATCGTACTGCCTTCAGCAGTCCAAGCCGAGGAGCTGCAAGCTGTCGCGGTGGATCATGGCTTCGATTTGGGCCACGTCGAGACGGGGGAGGTTGGTGCCTTCGAGCATGTCGTTGAGTTTGCGGATGCCGTCGATGGAGGCGTTGACGGTGGTGAAAGGGAAGTCGGTGCCGAAGAGGAGCTTGTGCCAGACGCCGTATTCCTGGGCGAGCATGAGGGAATTGTAGAGCTGCCAGGGGCGGTAGTGGAGGGCGCTGACGTCGGCGAAGACGTTGTCGTGCTTGCGGATGGTCACGAGGCATTCGCCTTCGTAGGGATGGCCGAGATGGGCGAGGATGATCTTCAGGCCGGGATGTTTGAGGGCCACGGGCTCGATGAGGCGGGGCAGGGTGAAGGCCAGCGGGGCCTGAGCGATGAAGGTGGTGCCCATGTGCAGGAGCACGGGCAGGTGGTGCTTTTCCGCATACTGCCAGAGGGGTTCGAGTGTGGGATCATCGGGGCTGAAGCCGGCGTACATGGGCAGAAGCTTGATGCCGCGCAGGCCGAGGCTTTCGTGGCCGAACTGCATCTCGCGCTGCCAGTTTTCCTGAGTGGGATCGATGGAGAGGAAGCCGATCAAGCGTGCGGGATCGTGCGCGACGTAGTCTGCCACGGTCTGGTCATTGACCCAGAGGCCGCTGAGCTTTGCCTTGCCGCCGAAAACGAAGGTGCGGGTGTTTTCGGGAGCAGCGGCGCAATAGGCCTCGTAGGTTGCGCTGATGTCCACCTTCACGCCGGGGCGGGCGCGTCCGGCTTGATGGATGAAATCTTCGGAGAAGTCGGCTGGGAAATTCCAGGCGTGGGAGTGGACGTCGATAATCATGGGTTTGAATCAAAGGGTGGCGGCGAGCATGCGGTCGAACTGGCGCTCGACTTCGAGTTGCGATTCAGCGTCGAGTTTGAAGCCGACGGGGCCGCGGACGAGGGTGTTTTTGAAGATGCCCTGGCGGACGAGGAGGTGCTTTTCGACGGCGAGGAAGCCGTCGAGGCTGGTCTGCATGGAAATGAGGGCGGAGAGGGGGCCGTGGATGCGATCGGCTTTTTCGGTGTCGCCGGCTTTGAGGGCGTTCCACAGCGGGACGAGGCCGCGAATGAGGTCGGCGCCGGGCATGGTGCCGACGACGCCGCGCTTGAAGGAGTCCACGAGGGCGATGCCGCCGGTGCCTTCGAAGACTCGGGCGCGGCCTTGGGTGGCATCGCGGAGTTCGCTGAGCTTGGGGCCGATGGGGGAGGCTTCGGGTTTGTATTGAACGCGGTCGGGGCCGAACTCGGCGAGCAGTTTGGCCTGCATGGCGATGGGCATGGGCTTGCCGACGTAACCGCTGGCGTCCTGCACGATGACGGGAATCTGGATGGCGTGAATGATGCGCGTGTAGTAGGCGAGCAGCTCACTTTCGCCGATGCCGATGGACACGGGCGGGATCGCCATCACGGCATCGGCTCCGACGCTTTCGGCGTGTTTGGCGTAGCGTTCGGCGACCTTGGAGGACTCTGCGCCGACGCTGATGATGACGGCACCGCGTGATTTGCCAAACTTGCACGAAGCGGCGGCGAGCTGTTCGCGTTCTTCGCTGTCGAGGCGCAGGGTTTCGGAAACCATGGCCATGACGATGCCGTGGGCACCGCAGTCGTAGAGCCAGGAGATTTCGCGTTCGAGAGTTTCGAGGTCGAGGGTTTCGTCGTCATGCCATGGGGTTTGGAAGACGGGGAGGACGCCGCTGAGTGGGTGTTTGGGGGGAGTCATGATCCGTTTGGGGAGAAGTAGATGAAGGGAACTTAGCTGAATGACGAATGAGTAAATCCGAATGCCAAAATAATGACGAATGACAATGGACCCGTGCAGCTTCTTTGGACGGGGTTCACCACAACAGTTTGCCGCCATCGATGACGAGGAGGCTGCCGGTCATGTAGCTGCTGGCATCGCTGGCGAGGTAGAGGGCGAGGGGGCCGATTTCTTCGGGGCTGCCCCAGCGGCCCATGGGGATGCTGGTGGCGACTTCGCCTTCGAATTCGGGGCGTTCGCCGATCCAGCGTTTGTTGGCATCGGTGAGGAAGGGGCCGGGGGCGATGGCGTTGACCGTGATCCCGTGTGCGGCCCAATCGGCGGCGACGGCTTTGGTGAACATGGTGAGCGCGCCTTTGGAGGTCTCGTAGCTGCGGCCACGCATGGCTTTGCCGGGCCAGAGGGCGTTGATGGAGGAGATGTTGATGATGCGGCCCCATTTGCGAGGGATCATCGCGCCGCCAATGCGTTTGGTGAGGATGAAGGCCTGGGTGAGATTGAGATCAAGGATGCGCTGCCAGTCTTCGAGTGCGAGATCTTCGGTGGGGGTGTTGATGCGGCGGCCGCCGACGTTGTTGATGAGGATGTCGATGGGCGGGTGATCGCGCAGGAGGACATCGCAGAGGCGTTCGGCTTCTTCGGGCTTGGAGAGATCGGCCTGAATCGAAGTGACATGCAAATCTTCGCTGCAAAGCTCCTCGCAGGCCGTGTGCAACTGCGCTGCATTCGAACCGGCGATGATGATCTCCGCACCGGCTTCGCCGAGGGCGCGTGCCATTTCCAGGCCGAGGCCGCGGGAGCCGCCGGTGATGAGGGCGCGGCGGCCAGTGAGATTGAAGCGATCGAGGATGGGCATGGAACAAAGAATCGGCGGAGTGAAACGACTCTTTCAGACGTTTCCTCCCAGCATGATGCGATTCATTCTTTTGATGCT
This sequence comes from Prosthecobacter debontii, assembly GCA_943371875.1. Classification (GTDB taxonomy): domain Bacteria; phylum Verrucomicrobiota; class Verrucomicrobiia; order Verrucomicrobiales; family Verrucomicrobiaceae; genus Prosthecobacter; species Prosthecobacter debontii_C. The sequence continues at coordinate 64,531 of CALRWM010000005.1, forward strand.
GTTTTTGGGGCTGACGTCGAGTCTGTATGCGAAGCAGCCCAACATTCTGTGGCTTGTGGGAGAGAACATCTCGCACGATCTGGGCTGCTATGGTGCGAAGAATGTGCACACGCCGAATCTGGACGGGCTGGCGAAGGAGGGGGTGCGGTTTACGAATGTGTTTTCGACGAATCCGGCCTGTGCGCCGAGCCGAAGCGCGTTCATGCTGGGGATGTATCAGACGACGACGGACACGCACCACATGCGATCGCATCGCACGGATGATTTCAAGCTGCCGCCGGGGGTGCGACCGATGACGCATCGGCTGCAGGACGTGGGTTACACGACGGTGAACCTCAAGACGATCGGCGACAAAGCGGTGGGGACGGGGAAGCTGGATTTGAACTTCGTGAACGAGGGGCCGATCTATCAGACGGATGACTGGGCCGCGCTGAAGGCGAAGCAGCCGTTCTTTGCGCAGATCAACTCGCACGAGACCGAGTATGACATCTACGACCGGCAGAGTGCGAAGAAGGAACGTGTGGAGTGGGTGGGCGAGCGTGAGCATGTGAAGCATGCGACGGCGGAGAACGTGACGCCACCGCCCTACTACCCGGATGCGCCGCTGGTGCGCGAGGAGTGGGCGCGTTATTTGAACTCGGTGTCCGGCATGGATGTGCGCATTGGCTGGGTGCTGGATCAACTGCGCAAGGACGGGCTGGAGGATGATACCATCGTCATCTTCTTTGCGGACAACGGAAGGCTGGAGCCGCGTGGCATTCACTGGTGCTATGACAGCGGTCTGCGAGTGCCGATGATTGTGCGGTGGCCGAAGAATTTTCCTGCGCCTGCGGGATATGACGCCGGTGGTGTGAATGAGCAGATCGTGAGCTTGATCGATGTGACGGCCACCACGCTGGATCTCGCGGGTCTGGCGAAACCGCCGCTGATGCAGGGACGTGTGATCTTTGGGCCGCATGCGGAGGTGTCGCGTACGTTTGCCTTTGCGGCGCGAGACCGCATTGATGAAACGGTGCAGCGAATCCGATCGGTGCATGACGCGCGCTTTCATTACATCCGCACGTTTACGAAGGGGCCGACGTTTGCCTCGCTGAACCGCTACAAGGAAAAGTGCTTTCCGATTCTGCCGCTGATGCGTGAGATGCAGTCGGCGGGAACGCTCACGGGTGCGCCGCTGGCGCTGATGCAGCGCAAGGGGCCGTGCGAGGAACTCTATGACACGAAAGCGGATCCGCATGAGATCCACGATTGGAGCACATCGACGAAGCCGGAGCACCGAGAGGCGCTGACGCGGCTGCGGGCTGCACTGGAGACTTGGATTGTGGAGAGCGGGGATCGTGGTGTGATACCCGAGCCGCCTGAGGTGTATGCGCCGTTTGAGAAGGAGATGGACGCCTGGTTTGGCACGCCAAAGGAATTCAAGAAGTGACGATGTGGGCCGTATGATCAGTCATGATCCTCCGGCTGCTCTCCTGCTGTTTCCTCGTTGTTCTCCAAGCCCATGCCGGTGATTTCCGTGTGGGTGCGGCGAGGGTGAACATCACGCCGAAGGATGGGACCCCGCTGGGTGGGTTCTATAAGTTTCGGGGTTCGGAGGGAGTGCTGGATCCGCTGTATGCGAAGACGCTGGTGTTTGAAAAGGACGGCGTGCATGCGGCCATCGTGGTGCTGGATCTCTCGGGCACGGTGAGGCCGCTGGTGGCGGCGGCGCGAAAGGCGATCCAGGAGCAGTGCGGCATCGAGGGGGATCATGTGATGATTTCCGGAACGCACACGCATTCGGGGCCGCAGCAGCCGCGTGGGTCGCTGATGGACGACATCACGAAGGTGAACTCGCCGCCGGGGGTGGCCTACATCAGCGCGCTGCCGGGATTGATTGCGCAGTCAGTGAAAGAGGCGAAGGCGAAGCTGACAGCAGCGAAAGCCTCGGTGGCGGTGGGCAAGGAGGAGGGCATCAGCTTCAACCGGCGTGTGCTGCGGGAGGGCGTGAAGGAGGCGATCTGGCAGCCGCAGAAGATCAATCCGGCGACGGACAAACCGGCGGGGCCGATTGATCCGGATGTGGGCGTGGTGGCCTTTCATGGAGCAGGTGCGGATGCCGCGCCGCTGGGCGCGCTGCTGAACTTTGCGATGCATCCGACCTCAGTGGGCTCGGGGACGAAGATCTCGGCGGATTACCCCGGAGTGTTTACGAAGCTGGTCAGCGAGAGGCACGGACCTGGTATGATTTCGGTGTTTGCGAATGGCTGCTGTGGGAACATCAACCATGGGGATTATATCAACGGCAAGCGCCGAAGCACGCTGGAGCTTGGCACTGCGCTGGCAGATGCGACGGATGCTGCGTGGTCCAAGCTGCAGCCGACCGCCGCCTACGCACCTCGTGTGCGTTCCGAGCAGGTGACGCTGCAGCGGCGCAGCTTCACGCCGGAGCAGATTGCGAAGGCGAAGGACATGGCGGCGAACATGTTTACGAAGAATTTTGGTACTGTGCCGATGGCGGAGACCGTGTGCATTTTGGAGACGGTGGAGAAGCAGAATGTGCCGCTGCTCGCGGAGGTGCAGGTGATCGCGCTGAGTGATGAGCTGGCCATCGTGGCGCTGCCGGGGGAGATTTTTGTGGAGCTGGGGCTGGCGCTGAAGAAGGCCTCGCCGTTCAAGACCACGATCATCGCCGAGTTGGCGAATGGGAGCATTGGGTATGTGCCGAATCGCGAGGCGTATCCGCAGGGCAATTATGAAGTGGTGAGCGCGCGGAATGAGGTGGGCAGCGGCGAGAAGCTGGTGGAGGTGGCGCTGAGGCTGCTGGGTGAGGTGAAGGCGGGGAAGTGACTGCGAACTCGAAGTGGCAGTTTGTGCTTCACGCCGAGAATGGTTTTTGCTCTATTATCAGGGCATGAGCCTTTCGCGATTTTTCCAAGCACTCCTGCTGCTCGGATTGTGCTTCCTGGAAGCGAGGGGAGACGACAGGCAGCAGTGGCTCCAAGATGAGCTATGCCGGGCATGCTACGATGGCAGTCTGGAGGTGGTGAAAAAGCTGCTTTCAGAAGGTGCCAGCGCGAAGCTGGTGTCCGAGGGCTACCATGAGCTGCCCTTGAACCGGGCGATTTCAATGGGGCATGAAGACTTGGTGAAGCTGCTGGTGGAGCACGGCGCGGCATTGAATGATCCCGAGGGCTCGGCGCTGGCGGTGGCTGCCAAAGGCGTGCCGGTGCCTTACTCGGAGATCAAGACCAAGCGCATGATTGATCTGCTGCTGTCGCTGGGGGCGGATGTTCATGTCTATGATGAGGAGGCGATGGTCGAAGCCGCAGGAACAGGGCTGGCGATTGTGCAGCAGGTCGAAAAAGCGGGGGGAAAGCCCAACGGCCGCGCTTTGTTCCGTGCGGTCAGAAGTTGTCACCTCGACATTGTTGAGCATTTGATCCAAGAGGGCATTGATCCGACCTCGACAGATGATGAAGGCCGTACGCTGCTGCATGAAGCGGCATCGGCCTATTCGCAGGGTGAACCCAAGGAACGACTCGCGCTATGGAACCGACTGCTGGCATTGGGAATCCCTGTCGATGCGCTTGATCGAAGAGGACGTAGTCCGCTATTTGAAGCGGGCACTGAGGAGATGATGGAATGGCTCGTCGAGAAAAAGGCGAATGTGAATCTGAAAGACCGCGAGGGCATGACGGTGCTGATGGAGGTGGCAGGTGACGGATGGGACACAGTCGAGCTGATGCGCTGGCTGCTCAAGGCTGGAGCTGATCTGACGGCGAAAGATCAAAAAGGGCGTTCTGCACTCGACTTTGCTGCGGAATCAGAGGCATGGGCGGAGGTGTCCCTGCAGCTGGATGAGGGTGCGGTTGCAGAGCATGCTGTGCAGATTCTCACGGCGATGGCGCATGCCACGCTGGATCATGCGACGCCGCAGGAGCATGTGGCCAGCATTACGGGACATCTGCTGCCGCAGATCGGCGAGCCGAATGTTCTGCGAGTGGATGGTCTGCCGCTGCTTTCGTGGGCTGTGCTGATTAACAATGTGGCGGTGGCTAAACTGGTGCTGAAGGCCGGTGTGGCCGTCAATGCTGTGGATGCCGAAGGACGCACTCCTCTGATGCTGGCTGCGCTGGCTGGTAATACCGCCATGAAGGAACTCCTGCTCAAGGCGGGCGCTGATTCCTCCCTGAAAAACAAACAAGGACTCACGGCAGACAGGCTGACCCCTTTTCCCAGCATGACGAATGACAGCCGCTCATCAGGCTTGAGTGATGGATCCTCTGTTCCCGTTCCTCCTGCGCAGAAAGACGACATCTTTGGTGCGATTGCGGCCGATCAAAACGATGAGGTCAAGCGGCTGGTTGCTGCGAACCCAGCAGTCCTTGTCCAGATGCACGGTGGCTTGCAGCCTTTGCATCTGGCGATAGCGCTGGGCCGACTGACGATGGTGGAATGGCTGGTGAAAAATGGTGCTGCGCTCGCTGCAAAAACATCGGATCAGCAGTCCTGCCTGACGATCGCACTGCAGGCGAATCAACCGGAGGTGGCGCGCTGGTTGATGAAGCATCTGGGTGTTTCCGACCATGCGGTGATGATGGAGGATCTGCATCGTGGGTGGGCGGAACTTCCGAAATGGAGTGAGAAAGAGGGCAATGTTCTGGCTTTACGCCTGGCGCTGGAGGCAGGATGGAAACCGGATGGCGATGAGAAGGCCAGAGATGCGGTGGAACTGGCGATTCGCCGCGATGACCTTGCCCTTACGAAGCGGCTGCTGAGCCTTGGTGCGCCGCTAAGGCCACAGGAGAAGGACAATGCCGATCCTTTCATGGAAGGGCCGTCGCACGAAAAACTGGTTCGGCTTGCCACTGAACAGCGTGATACTTCGATGCTGAAATTTCTGCTGGAGAAAATCTCTGCCCAGCGTGTGGCGTGGCGTGATGACATCACTGAGGCGCTGCATTTTGCCGCCAGTTCAGGGAACCTGCCAGCGGTGAAGCTGCTGGTGGAACAGGGTGGGGCCGATGTGAATGAAGGCACCCAAAGGTATCATGGGGTCGGGTGGGTTAGTCGATCGCAAGACAATACCGTGTTGTTCACGCCGATCTGCCTTGCCGTGGAACGATCTCATCGTGAGATCGTCGACTACCTACTGCAGAAAGGAGCCAAAGCTGCAGGGAATGACCATGCAGGGAGGCAGGTGCTGACCAGTGCCGTTGTCACAGGGAAAATTGAACTGGTCAGGCTCATGCTTGACCATGGAGCCGCTCTCGATGCGAAAAACGATGATGGCGGCACGGCACTGCACGAAGCGGCTCGACGCGGGCTGACTGACATCACCGCACTGCTGCTTGGAAAAGGTGCCAGCCGCGAGGCCAAGGACAGCAATGACCGCACGCCTGCAGAAGTGGCCGAGAGCGCGGGGCAAACTTTTCCCTGAAGCGCCGCATCATTCTTCCGGCAGCTTTTCAAAGGCGGTGACGATCTTTGCCGTGCCGGGATAGCTGCCATCGATGGTGGCATTCCATGCGATGCACAGCCAGCCGCCGGTTGTTTTCATGGAGACATTGGTATTCCAGTGACTGAGGCCAGGAAGACGCTTGTGCTCCACTTTGCCACTAATGGGGTCAATGCTGGTCAAGATGGTCTCCCAGGCGCGCAAAGGGTCTTTGCGCTCCGCTGCGGTCTGCGCCTGGCGCACCCAGGCCACCCACCAGCGGCGGGCCGCCCAGACAGGGGCGGATGAAATCGGGGAATCATAGATCGTCGCCGGTTTGCCAATCAGCACGGATTTACCGGGCAAAAAACCTTTCGTGGCGGCTGTGGAGAACAACAGCGTCACAGAATCGGATGGATCCACACTTTTGTCGCCAGTCCAGTTGTAACCCAAAGCGGTCCAGGTGAAGCCGGCCCACTTACCGGCCAAGGTTGCTTCGTCAATGATCGCAAATCTCACCGGGTCGAGAGGCAAAGGATGTTCGACCTTCTGCCTATCCTTGGTTTGCGTCAGTACAAAACGTGTCTTGCCTGAACCCAGTTCTCCACGAGTTTCCACATTGATGGCATCGGCAGGTGCAGGCGGCACCTCGCGTTTGATGAGGATCTGATGTCGCGGCAGCACGAGTTTTCCTTCTGGAGTGAAGACCATGCCCCATTCCAGAGTCTCGGTTTCCACCCGTGTGATAAAATGGATGGAGAATTTGCCGTCCTCCACTTCCACACTGGGGTTGATGTCCCCATGTGGATTCATGTGCGCCTGACCGCTGAGCGGAAGAGCTAGAACGAAGGCGAGGCCGAGAATGGCTTTGGCTGACATGGCGCGATGCGGTGGAGGAAGCGCGGTGCGGAGCTTTTGAAGAGGGGGGAGGGACTTGGCAAGTCCCTCTCCTTGTCAGGAGGCCTGCGGGGCGCGGATGTGGGCCCAGCAGTGGACGTGGGGGTCGCCGCGGAAGAACCAGACCATGTTGGGGCCTTCGATCTGCCAGACGTCCCAGATGCCGTCTTTGCCGACGTCCTGGTTTTTGAAGAAGGCCATGTGGAGATTGTCGTAGCCGCCGGCTTCGATGTACTTCAGGGACTCTTCGCGCTCGGACTGGCGGAAGGGTTTCAGCAAATCGGCGATGACTTTTTTGACGAGGTCTTTCTGGTCGGCGCTGAGTTCGGTGAGGGGGATGCCTTCGAGGCCTTTGGTTTTGCCGGAGAGCTTGACGGTGTCGTTGCCGTCTTCGTCGCGGGATTCGCCGAGGAGGGCGAGCTCGCGCTGTTTGCCGTCGAGGGCCTGGAAGACTTCGTTGGCGCGCTTGGCCTGGTACCAGTAGGCGTTGCCGGGATGGTCGGGCTTTTCATTGAAGCCCTGGGCGGCGTGGCCGTAGAAGATGGGGCCGCCGAAGGCCGCGCCTTTTTCGCTGTCGCCATCGCAGCGGCGGGTGCAGTGGCGGCCGGTGAGGACGAACTCGAATTGATTGGTGCCGGGCTGGCCGAAGAGGGCGATGGAGGCGCTGCCGAAGCCGCCGTCGCCTTTGTTGTCCTGATCGAACTGACGCCAGACTTCGGATTTGTATTCGTCGCTGTGGAGTTTGTCGAAAATCTCGCGCACGAGTTCCTGCTGGTCGGGCTTGAGGACGTCGCGAATTTTCTGCGGGGTGATGTGCCAGTTGTTGTCGACCTTGAGGCGGCGGGGATCGCTCCAGGCGAAGCAGATGGTTTTGCGCTGGGCTTCGTCCATGCAGCCGTAGAGCTGCTGGACGAGGGTTTCCGAGGTGGCGGGGGAAGTGGCGCCGAAGGCGGAGCCAAGGAGGCCCGCGGCGGCGACCTGCGCGCTGCGGGTGATGAAGTCGCGGCGGTTGACCGCAGGGGTGAGGAGCGTGTTCATGGCGGGGTTGTACCAAACGTGGCTTTGAATGGGAAGTTTTTGTTTTCCATCCGCCATTATCGCCAACGGGCATGAAAGTGATGCTGAAATGGTATTGCAGGTGGCGTACCAGCAGACAGCATTCATTCGTATTGAAGTTGTTATGCACATGAACAGTACCCACGAAGTCATCATCATCGGCGGCGGTCCGGCCGGAACCAGCACTGCAGCCATCCTCGCAGAGTACGGCCATAAAGTGCTGGTGCTGGAGCGGGAGAAGTTTCCGCGCTATCATGTGGGGGAGTCGTTGATCCCGTTCACGTTTGGACCGCTGGAGAGGCTGGGGCTGATCCCAACGATGAAGAAGTCGCACTTCATGAAGAAGTTCAGCGTGAGCTTTGTGCAGCCTGATGGCAGGCGCTCGCAGCCCTTCTACTTTTACAACCGCTATGACCGCGAGACGGTGGCGCAGACGTGGCAGGTGATGCGCTCGGAGTTTGACCAGATGCTCATGGAGCATGCGCGCGGCAAGGGTGCCACGGTGCGGGAGGAGACGACGGTGACACAACTGCTCAAGGATGACAGCGGGCGGGTGATCGGGGTGGCGGTGCAGAACAAGGACGGCAGCAAGGAGCACCTGCTGGCCAAGCTGGTGATCGATGCCTCGGGCAAGGAAGCGTTTGCCTCCGTGCGTGAGGGCTGGCGCGTGGGCGATCCTTATTTGAACAAGGTGGCGGTGTGGACGTACTACAAGGGCTCGAAGCGCGAGTCGGGCCTGGATGAGGGGGCGACGACGATTGCTTTCGTGCCGGACAAGGGCTGGTTCTGGCACATCCCGATGCATGATGACATGGTGAGCGTCGGCGTCGTCGCCGAGGGCAAATATTTGAGCCGCGATGGGGTGAAAGATCCGAAGGCGATGTTTGAGCGTGAGATTGGTGAGAACCAATGGATCAAGGACCATCTCTCGGCGGGAGCCTCCACGGGTGAATACTGGATCACCAGCGAGTATTCACGCCACTCGAAGTATGGGGCATCGCCGGGTCTGCTGCTGGTGGGGGATGCGTTTGCGTTTCTGGATCCGGTGTTCAGCAGCGGCGTGATGCTGGCGCTGAAGAGCGGCGTGCTGGCGGGAGATGCGGTGCATGAGGCGCTGGTGGCGGGTGATGTGTCGCCGGAGCGCTTTGCCGAATACGCCGAGTTCATGCGCCAGGGCATCGATAACATGCGCAAGCTGGTGTATGCCTTCTACAATCCGAACTTTTCCTTCAAGGATGTGGTGATGAAGTATCCGGACGCCGGTGACGAGATCACCGACTGCCTGTCCGGCGATGTGAACAAGGATTACTCATCCCTGTGGACGAAAATCCGAGAGTTCTCGCCGATACCCGACATCCTGCCCTATGGCGTGCCGATGGCGGCGTGAGCTTTCTTGACGCCCCAGACCACGAGCAGAAACAGAGCGATCAACCCCGCACCGGTGGCATTTTCACGCCATGAGGGCGGGAAAACCAGCACGTAGCCAGCGTCCTTCACCAGCGCTGCAAAGCTGGAGACGCAGAAGGGCATGAGGAAGAGGCGGAAGACGACCCAGGGATCGGTTTTGGTGAGGGTGCCTGAGGATGGACGGGTGCTGAGGATGAGAGCTGCGCCGATGATGCCGCTGAGGCCCAGCGAGGTGAGCCAGATGCGCGGTTTGGGATCGAAGTGATAGATGATGCTGACCGCCCACCATATGAAGTAGCACCAGAGGATGGTGCGGCCGGTGGAGAGGTTCTGGAGGTAGCGGATGAGAGGCATGGCGTGTGAGGATGGATGAAGCGCATCTGTGATGGAGCAAAGACGAAGGTCATCCCGGTTGCGGCCTCGGCATCGCGTGGGGCTTAATGCGCATGCGCCATGCCATCCCGACCCCGACTTGTGCTAGTGCTGGGAGACCAGCTTGATCTTCAATCCGCCGTTTTTGACGGCATTGATCCGCTGCGGGATGTGGTGTGGATGGCCGAGGTGGCGGCGGAGTCCACCAAGGTGTGGAGCGTGAAGGCGCGCATCGCGGTCTTTCTGGCGGCCATGCGGCATTTCCGTGAGGCGCTGCGGGAGAAGGGATGGCGGGTGGTTTATCATGAGATGGGTGCGCATGAGAGCTTTGTGGATGCGCTGCGCGCCAGTGTGCGGGAACTGCGCCCTTCTGCGCTGGTAATGGTGCAGGCGGGAGAATGGGGCGTGCAGCGTGATCTGGAAGCTGTGGCCGTGGAGCTGGGGGTGCCGCTGGAGGTTCGTGAGGACCGCCACTTTTTCTGCACACAGGCGGAGTTTGCGGGGCATGCCAAGGGCCGCAAACAACTGCGCATGGAGTTCTTTTACCGTGAGATGCGGCAGCGCACGGGGGTGCTGATGGAGAAGGGTGGGCCGGTGGGCGGGCAGTGGAACTTTGATCACGATAATCGCGGTTCGTTTGGCAAGGAGGGGCCGGATTTGCTGCGGGTGCCGCCGAGGAGGTTTGCGCCGGATGAGATCACGCGGGAGGTCATTGAGCTGGTGGAGGAGCGTTTTGCGAAGCATCCGGGCACGCTGAAGGATTTCGACTGGCCCGTGACGGCGGCGCAGAGTGTGGAGGCGCTGGAGGATTTCATCGCGCACCGGCTGCCGGAGTTTGGGCAGTATCAGGATGCGATGTGGGTGAATGAGCCGTGGCTGTATCATTCACGGCTGAGTGCGGCGATGAACCTGAAGCTGCTAGACCCGAGGGTGGTGATCGCGGCGGCGGAGAAGGCGTGGCGCTCTGGGCATGCGCCTTTGGCTGCGGTGGAGGGTTTCATCCGGCAGATTCTTGGATGGCGGGAGTATGTGCGGGGCATCTACTGGCTGAAGATGCCGGACTATGTGCGGCTGAATGCCATGGAAGCGCACGAGGCGCTGCCGGGTTTTTACTGGACGGCGGAGACGGAGATGAACTGCATGCGGGATGCTCTTTCACAGACGCTGCGCTACGGGTATGCGCACCACATTCAGCGGCTGATGGTGACGGGTTTGTTTGCGCTGCTCTACGGTGTGGACCCGCATCAGGTACACGAGTGGTATCTGGCGGTGTATGTGGACGCGGTGGAGTGGGTGGAACTGCCCAACACGCTGGGCATGTCCCAGTATGGGGACGGCGGCCTGATGGCCAGCAAGCCGTATGTGGCGAGCGGCAAATACATCCAGCGGATGAGCAACTACTGCACGGGATGCAAGTATGATCCGGCACAGGCCACGGGGGCGAAGGCGTGTCCTTTTACGACGCTGTATTGGGATTATCTACTGCAGCATGAGGTGAGGCTGCGGGGGAATCAGAGGATGGCGATGCAGCTGAAGAATCTGGGGCGACTGAGTGCGGAGAAGAGGAGTGAGATTCAGGAGCAGGCGCGGAGTGTGCGGGATGGGGGCGCTGGGGTGGGGTGAGAGGCTTTCTTCTGCTGAGGAGCGGCAGGGTGGAGGACGATGCAGGTCAGCTGGCGGAGCTTTCCAGACCGCCTAAAGGCGGAACTACGGAACAGTGCTGGGTTATGCGAGGATGTTGAGTGGAGCGACGATGCAGGATCGAGGACGAGTTCGAGTAGGAGGACGATGCGGATGTTTACGTCAGGATATTCTTCACGACGTGGGCGGGTTCGACGCCGGTGAGGCGGAAGTCGAGGCCTTGGGCGCGGAAGGTGAAGCGTTCGTGGTCGATGCCGAGTTGGTGCATGACGGTGGCGTGGAGATCGCGGACGTGGACGGGGTTTTCGGCGACGTTGTAGCTGAAGTCGTCGGTGGCGCCGTAGGTGATGCCGGGTTTGACGCCGCCTCCGGCCATCCACATGGTGAAGCAGCGGGGGTGGTGATCGCGTCCGGCTTCGGGGCTGTCCCATTTGCCCTGACCGGCCACGCCGCGGCCGAATTCGCCGCCCCAGAGGACGAGGGTGTCATCGAGGAGGCCGCGTTGTTTGAGATCTTTGATGAGAGCGGCGCTGGGCTGGTCGGTGTCGCGACAGCGGGCGGTGCACCAGCTTGGCAGACGGCTGTGATGATCCCAGTCGGGATGAAAGAGCTGGATGAAGCTCACGCCACGCTCCGCGAGCCGGCGGGCGAGGATGCAGTTGGCGGCGTAGCTGCCGGCGCGGCGTGAATCGGGGCCGTACATTTCGAAGACGTGATCGGGTTCGTCGCTGAGATCGGTCAATTCCGGCACGCTGGTTTGCATGCGGTAGGCCATCTCGTATTGGCGGATGCGGGTGGTGATCTCGGGATCCTGAGTCTGCTCAAAGCGCATCTGGTTCAGCTCGGCGAGGCCGTCGAGCATGCCACGGCGCAGGTGGCGTGGGAGGCCTGCGGGATCGGTGAGGTAGAGCACGGGGTCTTTGGAATTGCGCAGCTTCACGCCTTGATAGCGGGAGGGGAGGAAACCGCTGCCCCAGTAGTGGTCGTAGAGGGGCTGGTCGCTCGGGCGTTGCATCTTGGAGATGAGCACGAGGTAGTCCGGCAGATTGCGGTTCAGGCTGCCGAGGCCGTAGCTGACCCACGCGCCCAAGCTCGGACGACCGGGAAGCTGATGGCCGGTGAGGAACTGCGTCATCGCTGGCGCGTGGTTGATTTGATCTGTCGTCATCGACTTGATGAAGCAGAGGTCATCGGCCACGCCCTGAAGATGGGGCAGCCATTCGCTGATGGTGGCGCCGCTCTGGCCGCAGCGACTGAACTTGGTGAGGCCCGGCAGGATGAGCTGCTTCTGACCTGAAGTCATCGTGGTGAGGCGCTGGCCCTGGCGCACGGATTCCGGCAGTTCCTTTCCTGCCCAGGGCATCAGGCCGGGCTTGTGGTCATAGAGTTCGAGCTGCGAGGGCCCGCCCGAATGGGTGAGGAAGATGACGCGTTTGGCCTTGGGTGCGAAATGGGGAAGGGAGGGCAGGCCGGTGACTTCCTGCTGGGCCATCGAGTGGAGAGCCATCGCGCCGACGGAGACGCCGGTGCATTGGCCGAGGAAGTAGCGCCGTGTGGTGTTGAGGGAGGATTCACTCATGGGTGATGGCTTCGTCGAGGTTGAGGACCAGGCTGGCGACCAGTGTGTGCGCGGCGAGTTCGGGCGTGGTTTGCAGTTTGCGGGCGTCTTCGGGATGGGCTCGGTAATGGGAGATAGCGCGGTCAAGTTCGCGCTGGAGGACGGACAGCTCTTTGGGGGTGGCCGGGCGGGTCAACACGGACTGGTAGAGCAGGGGGAGACGATCTTCGGTTTTCGCGGCGAGCATGCGTTTGGCGAGGGAGCGGGAGGCTTCCATCATGGTCTCGTCATTGAGCAGGGTGAGGGCTTGCAGGGGGGTGTTGGTGCGCGATATCGCCACCTCGCATGAGCGGCGCTGGGCGCTGTCGAAGAGGAAGGTGGGGGCGATGCTGCGACGCCAGAAGGCGTACAAGGTGCGGCGGTGCTGGGCAGCGCCCTGGCTGGGCTCATAGGTGAAGCGGCCCATGAAGATCTCTTCCCACACGCCGTCGGGCTGGTGGGGGCGCACGGGTGGGCCGCCGAGAGCGGGATTGAGCAGGCCGGAGGAAGTGAGGGCGGCATCGCGGATCATCCAGGCGGGGAGGCGGAAGCGCGGGCCGCGTGAGAGGAGGAGGTTCGAAGGGTCAGACGGATCGGTGCGGTCTGATGCCTGCTGATAGGTCTCGCTGGTGACGATGAGCTTGATGAGTTTCTTCACGTCCCAGCCGTTCTCCATGAAATCGACGGCGAGCCAGTCGAGCAGTTCGGGGTGAGTTGGGCGCTGGCCTTGCAGGCCGAAATCATCGGGGGTGCGGACGAGGCCTGCACCGAAGAGCATCTGCCAGACTTGATTGACGAACACGCGGGCGGTTAGCGGGTTGTCTTTGGAGGTGAGCCACTTCGCGAGGCCGATGCGGTCCTTCACCGTGCCTGCGGGCCAGGGGGCGATGGCGGCGGGGACATCGCGCTGGACGACATCGCCTTTTTTGTCCCAGACACCGCGAACGAGGACGTGGGTGTCGCGTGGTTCTTTGCGCTCGGCGAGCACCATGACGTTGAGCTTGCCGGCGGCGGCTTGCACTTCCTTGAGCTGGGCATTGGCGCGATCGAGGGAGGCTTTCGCGAGCTGGTAGGGCTCGTGATCTTCCAGGAATTGATCGAGCAGGCGGTGACGGTCGGGTTTGCCACTGGCGAGTTGTTCGAGGGGTGTTGGGCCGATTTCGCGGACGGCAGGGCCGGGTTGATCGGTGGCGGAAACGCGGAAGCTGGCGATGTTGGCGTCGCCGTTGGTGGAGCGGTGGCGAAGTTCGAAGATGAGTTCTTCATCGCTTTCGAGCACGAGCGGTTCGGCGAGGCCGTAGAGCGCGGTGTGCGGCTGGTCTTTGGGGAAGCCCTTCGTGGTCCAGCCGTTGCGGGGATCGTCGTCGAGGGTGCCTTTCACATCGCCATACTCGCGGGCCTTGGCTTCAGTCTTGGTATCGGCGACTGCGTATTTGACGAGGATGTCGCGGATCTGGGAGCTGCCCTTGCGGCGCACCTGCAGTTTGATGTCGGTGAGAATGAATTCGCCGTCCTTGCCGCGTGAGAGCACGCCGTTTTGAGGCAGTACTTCGAGCTTCAGGCCGGTAAGGCGGGGGAGTTTGATCACTGAGATGAGGCGGTAGTCGTCCTGTTTGGGATTGGGACCGCTGGCGGTGACAATGCCGTCTTTGGACTGAGCGAGTTTCGAGCCTTCTTGAGATTCCACGGCACCGTGGATGATGTGCCATGCTTGGAAGCCGTTTTTCACTGCGGCTTGCTGCTCCGTGAGCCATTTCTCGAAAGGTTTTGCGGCATCCGCCTTGGCCTTGGTTTCCACGGGCTTGCGGGCATCGACGAGTTTTTGGGCTTCATCTACGGCGCGTTTTGCGTGGGGTGACTGGTAGCTGATGTACGGCTTTGCAGCTGTGCCGGCGGCACCGTCTTCGTCGATGCTGTTGAAGAAGGCGTGGAGGCTGTAGTAGTCGTGCTGGGAGATGGGATCGAACTTGTGCGAGTGGCACTGGGTGCAGCCGAGCGTGAGGCCGAGCCAGACGGTGCCGATCGTGTTCACGCGGTCAATGACGTAGTCGATGCGAGACTCCTCCTTGTCGCGGCCGCCTTCGCCGTTGGTCATGTGATTGCGGTGGAAGCAGGTGGCGAGTTTCTGCTCGGGGGTGGCATTTGGGAGGAGATCGCCAGCGAACTGTTCGAGCGTGAATTGATCGTAGGGCTTGTTGGCATTGAAGGACTCCACCACGTAGTCGCGCCAAGGCCAGTTGGTGCGTGAGGCGTCGGACTGGAAGCCGTCGGTGTCCGCGTAGCGTGCGGCATCCAGCCAGACCATGGCCATGCGTTCACCGAAGTGCGGTGATGCCAGAAGGCTGTCGATGGTTTGATTGGCGGTGGGCGGCAGGCCGGTGAGGTCAAAGGAGAGGCGGCGGAGGAGGGTGTGAGCGGGGGCTTTGGGGGAGAGCCTGAGGCCTTCTTTGGCGAGTCGGGCTTTGACGAAGAAATCCACGGGATGGCCTTCGACTTTGGCTTTCACGGGTTTTTCGAGGGACCAGTGTTTGCCCCACGGTGCGCCTTCGGCGAGCCAGCGCTTCAGGAGAGCGACCTGCTCTGGCTTGAGGGCAGGCTTGTGGGACTTCGGGGGCGGCATGAGCTCCTCGGGATCTGTGGTGACGATGCGAGCCATGAAGTCGCCGGACTTGAGCGCTTCGCGAGCGCCTTCCTGGGTATCGAGGCGGAGGTCGGCTTTTCGGTGGCCAGCGTCCTGGCCGTGGCAGGAGAGGCAGTTGTCCGAGAGCAGCGGCATCACCTCGCGGCTGAAGCTCACCGGGTCCGCGTGGGCGGAAAGGGGGAGGGCGAGGAGGAGCAGCAGATGTTTCGGCATGAGACGCAGCATGCAGAAACCAACGTGGCTGAACATGCAAGGTGCATGCATTCGCTATGGAGAATCCTGAGATTTTTGCGGCGCGTGGTTTGGAAGAAACCCGCAAATCGGCCGCGAGAGGCGTATTTGAGTCAGCTATGAGCACTTCATCTTCCAAATCACGCAGAGGCCTCGCGCTGGTCGGATTCATCGTCATCACGTTCTGCGCGCCACTGCTGAGTGTGGGCTCGATGCCGGATGCGTGGTATGCGGCCCTGCAAAAGCCTTCATGGAATCCGCCGGCGTGGGTGTTTGGACCTGCCTGGACGCTGCTGTACACGCTGATGGCGGTGGCGGCGTGGCTGGTGTGGAAGCGGGTGGGATTTGGCAAACCGCTGACGCTTTACTTTGTGCAACTGGCGCTGAATGCGGCGTGGACGCCGATTTTCTTTGGGGCGCATCAGCTGGGCTGGGCATTGTTTGAAATCGTACTGCTGTGGATCGCGATTCTGGCGACGCTGCTGAGTTTTAGACGCGTGAACAGGGCAGCCGGATGGCTGTTTGTGCCGTATTTGGCGTGGGTCACGTTTGCAATGACCCTGAACTACACGCTTTGGAAATTGAATCCCTCATGACACAAAAGAACTGGCTGATCACAGGATGTTCGAGCGGCTTTGGCCGAGCGATAGCGGAGGCGGCGCTGGCCGCAGGGCAGCGTGTGATCGCCACGGCGCGGGATGTGCGGAGCATTGCGGACCTGGAGCGTGCGGGAAGCTGTGAGGTGATGGCGCTGGACATCACGGATGCGGACAACGTGCGCGAGGTGATCGCGGCGGCGGGGGCGCTGGATGTGATCGTGAACAACGCGGGGTACGGGCTGATCGGTGCGGTGGAGGAGTGCAGTGACGAGCAGATCCGCCGCAGCATGGAGACAAATTTCTTTGGGCCGCTGAATGTGATCCGTGCGGCGCTGCCGATGCTGCGGGAGCAGAAGAGCGGGCACATCGTGAACATCAGCGCGGCGGCGGCGATTTCGAATTATCCGGGTTTTGGCATCTATGGAGGAGCCAAGGCGGCGCTGGAGATGATGAGCGAGAGCCTGCAGCTGGAACTGGCACCGCTGGGCATTCAGGTGACGCTGGTGCAGCCGGGGCCGTTTCGGACGGACTTCATTGCGCGAGGTTTGGAAAAGGCGGCGGGAGAGATCGCGGACTATGCGGGCAGTGCGCGCAAGTTTGCCACGTTTCTGGAAACGGTGAACGGCAAGCAGCCGGGAGACCCGGTGCGTGCGGCGGAGGCCATCGTGAAGATGGTGCTGGATGGCCAGGCACCGCTGCGGCTGCCGCTGGGCAAGTATGTGTTGAAGAAGATGCGGGACAAGGCGGCGGCGCTGACGCGTGAGGTGGAGCAGTGGGGAGAGGTGGCGGTGAACACGGATTTCCCAAGCTGATCATGGCCGTTCACACTTTGCACACGAAGCAGATCATCCGGGCCACGCGGCAGGAGGCGTGGGATTTTTTCTCGAACCCGCGCAATTTGGCGAAGATCACGCCGCCGGAACTGGGGTTTGCAATCATCACGCCGGATCTGGTGCCGCAAGTGCGGGAGGGGATGATGATCGCGTATCGCGTGAGACCGCTGCTGGGACTGCCGATGACGTGGCTGTCTGAGATCACGCTGGTGGAACCCGGGGTGAGGTTCATCGACGAGCAGCGTGTGGGGCCGTATGCAGTGTGGCATCATGAGCATGAGTTTCACGACTTGGGCGATGGCCGAATCGAGATGGAGGACAAGGCGACGTACGTGCTGCCCTTTGCGCCGCTGGGAGATCTGGCGCATGCGTGGCTGGTGCGACCGCAGCTGGAGCGCATCTTTGCCTACCGGGAGAAAGCGGTGAGGCAACTGTTCGATTGTAGCCTGAGCAAGGGATGATCGTTTGTTCGACTTGAGTGAGGTTGCCGTCTAAACACCCCCTGCATGAAGATCCCTGTTGCTTACGAACTGAACGGCCGCCGACGCTTTCTGCTGGTGCAGGACGGTGAGACGATCAGTGTCGGGCGTGGCGAGACATGCAGCATTCGACTGACGGGGGAGGCAGCGCAGGAGGTGGAGCTGACGGCGCAGTTTGTGAACGGCTGCCAATTCCTCGTGGTGCATCTGGCCAATGGCAGTGTGCCTTATGCGCAGCCGCTGCCGTGGAAGGTCACGCTGGCGGGGATGGAACTGGAACTGCAACGTCCGTTCAGAGCGGAGCAGGGCAAGGCTGGGCGCGAGTTGGTTTTGCAGGGGCTGAGCGCGGGGGAAACCCGGCTGCTGCTACCAACGGACAAGCCGCTGCTGCTGGGCGCGAGTGATGCCTGTGGGGTGGTCATTCCAGATGCGGGATGTCCGGATGTGCTGCTGGCCCTATGGGGGGCTGGGAACAAGGTGATGGTGCAGGTGTTGGATGAGTCCGCGGTGGTGGGCTGGGTCGGGCGTGCGGGTGAGAACGAGGCTGAGCTGGAGCTGCCTGTGAGTTTGAGCATTGGCGGCAGGGTGCTGCTCTTTCGTTCTGGCGAGGCAGCGGCAACGACGCATCCCGTGGCGAAGCCGATGGCGCCTGTGGCTGCAGCGCCGCATGCACCTTCCATTTTGGCGAAGAACGCCGAATATGCCCCCAAGATCATCGCACGGCAGGGCAGTCCGAGCGGCAATGAGGAAGGTGGAATCCATCTGGTGAAAAAGGCGGAGCAGGCTCCGGCGACCACGGGGCGTCCGCTGGTTCTGCCGCTGCCGTCGGTTCTGTCTGCGGATGAAGGGGTGCCGATCATGACGATGGAGGAGGCGGCTCATTCGCATCCCAAGGCCTACACTCCCAAGGTGTTCATTCTCGCGAGCTGGCTGCAGGTGGGGCTGATTTTTGCCGTGGCGCTGCTGCCCCAGCGGGGGCTGATGACGCCCGAGCAGATCTTGCAACTGTGGTATGCCGCGGGTGGGATGCTGATCCTGACTCTGGTGCTGGGCCTTGGGGTGCTGCTCAAATGAGGCGTGGAAGCGGCTGGTTTTTTTGAGGAAGGTGTCATACAACGCGACGTCCCCGCGTCACTCAGCGGGAAATGAATGGAACGCGCCATTGCCGACCAGCTCGAAGCCCTGCATCCCGACGCCTTTGGCTGGGCGCTGCACTGCTGTGCCGGCGAGCATGGGCGGGCGGAGGATGTGCTGCAAAACGCGTATCTCAAACTGGCTCAGCAACGGGCGCAGCACGACGGGCGCTCCAGCTTCAAGACGTGGTGGTTTGGAGTGATCCGCTTCACGGCGCACGAGGAGTTCCGGCGGCTGCGCTACCGGGAATCCCTGCTGGGCAAGCTGCTGCTGCAACTCACGGGCGATGCCCACGATCCGCAACCTTCGCCTGCACGAAAGATGGAGCTGGACGAGCGCACGGCCGAGCTGCGGCGCTGCCTGGCGCAACTGCCGGCACGGCAGGCGGAGGTGCTGCATCTGGTGTTTTACCAGGATCTCACGCTCAACGAGGCGGCGGAGGTGATGCGAGTGAGCATCGGTTCCGTACGTCAGCATTACGAACGCGGCAAAGCGCGCCTGCGCACGCTGCTGCAACCCGAACACCTGCATGAAACCGCAGTCTGACGACGACCTGCTCGAGATTTTTTCGCACGCGCGCCGGCATGACCGGGAGGACGCACCTGCCTGGCGACCGGAGCTGCTGGACGGACCCCGGCAGAGGCCTGCCACCCCGCTGCGGTGGATACCGGCGGCGCTGGTGGCGGCCAGTGTGATCGTGGTGTCGGTCTTCATCACCCATGCGCCGGTGCATGAGCTGCGACTGAGTGAGGCATTGCCGCCGTTGTTTGAGTCTCAGCCGGGCGAGCTGTTTGCCAGCATGGAGCCATCACTCATGACTTTCGAAGCGCCTTCCGACTTTCTTTTGCCCGATTCTCTCAACCCCTACAACCCATGAAAAAGCTCCTTTGCTGCCTTTTGCTCACCGTCGCCAGTCTGCCTGCTGCTCAAGTCGAAGACTGGCTGAAAAGCGGGCTGATGCATCCGGACCTGATCGCCTCGATGCGTGAGAAGCTGGCCTTGACGGAAGAGCAGCAGACGAAACTCAACTCCCAGCTCAGCGACGCGCGTGCCCAGGCCGAGCCGCTGGAGCAGGCGGTGCAGGAGCATAAGAAAGCGCTCAATCAACTGCTGCAGGACCCAAGCACCAGCGCCGACGTGGCGGCGGCGCAGCTGACCAAGCTTCTGGATGCGGAGGCCGCGATCAAACAACTGCAGCTGCGGACGCTGATCGGTGTGCGCGATGTCCTGACACCTGAGCAACTGGCCCAAGTGAAAAAACTCGGGCCGCCGAAGCTGGCTGCAAGTGGCGGATTGGAGGCGAAAGTGAAGGAGAAAGCCAGCAAGCTCAGGGCTGCGGTGGAGGCCCTCGGCGTACCGCCTACTGAGGCAATGAAATATCGGGGCGAAGAAATCGAAAAACTGATCAAAAGCGGGCAGTTTGCCGAAGCCAACAAGGAACTTGATGAGTTGATGGAAGACTCGCATTTCAAGGAGCTGGAAGCCGAGGTGGAGAAGGTGGATTTTGCCAAATTCGAGCCGGGCAGCACCGATGTCGAAACTTTGCGGGAGCGCTTTGAAAGCGTGCAGGTGGCAGGTCAGGAAATCATTTCCCTGCCATTGCTGCGCGAGCTGGTGCAGGCCAAGACGGCCTTTGAAGCTGCGAAGGAAGCCCAGGACGCCGACAAGGTGGGGCGCATTCTGACCTATGTGGAGGGCAAGCTGAAGAAGTAACCCGGCGGAAAGCAGCGCTCCGCCTGATGGTGACGTCGGGGGGAAACCGTAGAAAACTTTCGTTTGCCTTTGGCCATTTTCCGGCGATAAAACGCCGTAAGTCACCTGTTAAGGGTCAGGCTCAGTCGTTCATCAGGTGATTTCGAATCCGTTGGTGTTCATATACCGATGATCGGGGCTGGTTCTGACACGAGGCAGAGGACGGCACCCAACAACGATAAAGATATGAATACCAAGATGTACGTGGGCAATCTGCCCTTCGCCGCTCAAGAACAAGACATTCGTGAGCTGTTTTCACAATACGGTGGTGTCACCGAAGTCTTCCTCCCGATGGATCGCGAAAGCGGTCGTCCGCGCGGCTTTGCCTTCGTGACCATGGACTCCGCAGAAGCCATGAATGCTTCGATCAACGCGCAAAACGGCCAGGAATTCATGGGCCGCAAGCTTGCCATCAATGAAGCCCGCCCACGTGAAGAACGTCCGGCAGGCGGCGGCGGTGGTGGCGGACGCGGTGGCTACGGCGGCGGTGGTGGTGGCGGCGGCGGCGGTGGCGGCGGTGGCCGTGGCGGCTACGGTGGTGGTGGCGGCGGTGGCGGCGGCAAGCGCGGTGGCGGCGGTTTCGACCGTGGCAACCGTGGCGACGGCGGCGACGGCGGCGGCTGGTAACACCTGACCCTGTTATTGACTTTACGCCCGTGATCCGGTGAGAGCGTTATGCGCCCTCCTGAATCACGGGCTTTTCTGCGTTCACGAACAGAGCAAACACACCGGCCAGCACGAAGGCCGTGGCGCACATCCACACGCCCTCGTGGAAATCGTGATTGGTGTCATAAGACTTGAGCACCAGCGTGAAGAGCATGGGCATGATGGCGGCACCGAAGTTTCCCCACATGTTGGACCAGCCGAAGAGCTGCGCCTGATTTTTGCCGCTGATGTCCTGCATGGTGGTCCACATGGCAGGCAGACCGATATCGCCGAAAAAGGCGGCCATGCCAAAGGCTGCGGCCATGCCCCAGGGAGAGTCCGTCCACAAGGCCAGCACGTAACAGCCTGCGGCGGCGAATTTGGTCACGGACATGGGGAGCATGCGGCCCATGCGTTTGCCATGATGGCGGGTGATGTAGTCGGTGATGAAGCCACCTAGAGGAAGAGCCACGATGCCAATGGAAAGCGCGCCGGTCGTGATGAGGCCGACGAGACCTTCATCCAGATGCATGACTTTTTTGAGGTAGTCGGGCAGGGAAAGGATGAGAAATGCCCAGCCGATGTTGGTGAAGAACTGCACGCCATTGGCCATCCAAAGGTTGAGGCTCAGGCAGGCCGCCTTGAGTGGGAAACGCCGTGGGGGATCTTTGATGGGCTGAAAGTCGCCCCGTCCTTCGGCGAGCAGATCGATTTCCGCTGCGTTGCAGCGTGGGTGCTGGCGCGGGTGCTCACGAAACACGCGCCAGTAGCAGATGGCGACGATGACGCCGACCAATCCATAGAGCCACCCCGCCCAGCGCCAGTCGCCGGATCGTAAAATGACAAAGGCGGTCAACCCCGGCGCCACAGCACCCCCGACGCGGCCGCCCCAGGAAATCATGCTGCTGGCAAATCCGCGTGATTCAATGTGAGCCCAGCGGGTGAGCAGGCCGCTGCTGGCGGGGTAGTAACCCGCTTCGGCGAGTCCGCAGCAGAGCCGGGCGATGAGCAGCGTGGTGAAGCCCAGTGAAAAACTGGTGGCGGCGGTGAAGACGGACCAGGTGGCAATGTAGATGGTGATCAGGATGCGCGTGCCGAAGCGATCGCTGAGCCATCCGGCGGGGACTTGAGCGAGGGCATAGGCCCAGAAGAACGCGCCCTTCACCCAGTCAATCTGCCAGCCTTCCAGCGCGACGCTTTTTTGAAACGAGTCCGAGGCCACGATCTGAGCCAGACAAATGCGGTCCAGGTACATCAGGAAGGCCACCATCGTCGCGGTGGCAAGGATTTGATGGCGGACGATCGTGGGGCGGGTGGTGGAAGACATCGAAGAGACAAGACGCAGAAAATCAGCCAGCCCTAACAGGATTCCAACTTGATGAGGCAGAGGAAGGCGTGCATGAGCCGTGTATTGCAGCGCAAAAGCGTCCCAATGAATAGACTTGCGTGCCGCGCAGTCTCATCAACTCTTCCCTCTCATGACCGCCATCAAAAATCTTACCGCTCTGCTGGTGCTGAGCTTTCTCGCCTCCGGTGTACTGGGCTGGTTCCTGTTTCAGTCGCACGCCGATCTTGCGACCGCGCGTGCAGAGCTGGAGCAGGTCAAATCTGCGCATGCCGAAGAGCTGAGTGCGAAAGCGGCTGAATTCCAGCGTACGCTGGACACCCAGGCGGCGCAGCATCAGAAAATGATCACTGCGATCAATGATGAGCACGAGAAGAAGATCGACGAACTGCGCACTGGCGAGCGCAAGCGCCTGGCCATCGCTGCGAAGGAGTTTGAAAACATTTTTGAGGGCAACAAGACCACGCTGCAGTACATTGACCTGCTGGAGGACAAGGTGAAGGCCGGCCAGACGCTGTCGAAGGCGGAAGTGGAGAAGCTGTCGATCATCACCACCGGACTCGGCTACCTGAAAAAGCAGTATCAGAAGCCGATGCAGGAGTTTCAGGAGCTGGCGAACTACTTTGACGCCCAGGCCTCCAAGCAAATCGCCAAACCGAAGGGCGGCTTCTTCAAGCGTCTCTTCAGCAGCGATTTCCGCGATGCCGAGAAGGAATATCTGCGTCAGGAAGGCGCCAAAGAGGCCTTTGAGCAGGCGCAGAGCAAGTTCTCCGGCACCTACAAGCAGGCTCAGAAGGTCATGGGTTCGGTGAATCTGGATGCGGACGCCCAGATCCAGAAGCTGCATGCTTACATCGACGACAAGCAGCAGATGAACGCCGAGGACCTCTCCTCATTCTTTGACAAGGCTCGTAAAGCGCTGCGCACCCATCAGGACGTTCTTGACTTTGAGCCGGAGGCTGCACGGCTTCCTGCACCGAAACCGCAGCCCTGAGGGCCATTGGGACGATAGGGAGCTTTAGGTAAGGTGCTGAGGCTCGCCGGGGATTTGTGGCGTCACGAAGGTGCTGCGCCATCAACTGGCCTAGCCTCTGAATGAATGGCTATGCCATGGGCATGTTCCTACACAAAATGTGGGATTTTGAAGGGGTTTGGGTGCACCAGGAAGTGCGAATCGGTCTCAATTCGAGCCTGTTAGTCGTAAGATAATTACTGAAATAAAGCGGGCAAACGTGCTGGCATATATTTTCGCAGGAATTCGTGAACATATTCTTGATCTCGAACTGCCAAATCCTTTAGCATCAGCCCCCTCCCCCAATTTAAATAAATATGAAGTTTTTACGCATGCATCGTCCCTTTATCAGCGCGCTGATGATGATGTTGATATTCTCCTGGCAGATAGGTCAGCCGCTCGCGGCGGCAACACTCTACTGGGATGAGGATGCTGCAGTGTCCGGCAACAGCTCGGTCACGGGGGCTGGTCTGGGCGGATCTGGAATCTGGAACACCACTTTGCCGTATTGGTGGGATGGCAGCAGCACGGACGCTCCGGTTACTTTCACCAGTGCAGATACAGCCCTCTTCACAGGCTTGGGCGGCATGGTGCAACTTGGAGCGCCCATCACGCTGGGATCGATCATTTTCAGTCAGAACATTGGAGCCTCTGGATTCAATCTCACGGGTGACGGAACAGCAGGCAGCAATTCACTCACCCTCGCGGGGGCAGCGACAATTGCGGTCAATGTGTCCGGAACGGACACGATCAGTGCTGTGATCGCCGGGTCCAACGGACTTAACTTCAGCAGCACGACCAACGGCAGGTTGAACCTCACCGCAGCGAACACCTACAGTGGCACCACCACGATCAATTCCGGGACGTTGAGCATTTTCGCAGACGCCAATCTGGGCAGCTCCGGCAATGACATCACCTTCAACGGCAGCACGGCGGCGGGCCTCATGCTGAATGCGCCGATGGTGCTGGGTTCAGGGCGGACGATCACGCTCAACAACACGGGAGGTGCGGTGGCGCTGCTGTCCTCGAACGCGACTGCCGCGCAGGTAGTTCTGGGGCAGGTGACGGGGGCGGGGACACTGGCTGTGGCAAACGCCGGGACAACTTACCTCCTGAATACCGCCAATAATGCTACGGGAATTCTTTGGGCGCAATCGGGCACGGTTTCACTGAGCACCCTGACGGATGCGTCTGGCAACGGCAACATCAAGCTCGGTTCTGGTGGGAGCACGGGTGGTGTGCAGTGGAATGTGGGTGCCACGAGTGCCCTGAACCTCACCAACCGGAGCATTGAACTCGCGGGAACCACTGGCGGCGGCACGATCGACAGTTCCTCGCTGGTGGCGGCCAACAGCCTCACGATCAACAACAACCTTTTGTTTACGACGGTCAGTTCGGGGGCCAAAACCCTGACGCTGACTGGCTTTAACCAAGGCATCAATACGTTTGCAGGCAACATCCTGAACAATGGAAGCTCGACGACGGCCTTGCAGAAATCCGGACTGGACCTGTGGGTTCTGACCGGTACGGGTAATAATTACACCGGCGCGCTCACGATTAATCAGGGCTCCTTGCGTGTCGTCAATGCCAGCGGTCTGGGAGGCACAGGGACGCTGTCTTTCGGAGCATCCTCCAACGGGCAAGGGCTGGACATTCGCTCGGATGCGGCCCCGACGGGAATCCGTTCGATCAGCAACAACAGCGCGACAAACGCCTATATCTATTTGGATCATGCGGCCACGGACGGCAACGCCACGACGGGGCAGACGATCACCTTTGGGACGGTCGCCCAGGCGAATAACACGGCCGCCATTACGTTCGTGGGAAATCATGGGTATGGTGTGGCGCTGGGTGTGAACACACTTGCGGCCAGCAATGGCACCGCCGCCACCCTCACCACTTACACGATCACCAATGACCTGGGCTCTCCTGGTCTGACGGGCTACAGCTTGGGTGCGAACGAGTTCATCTCCATCGCAGGATTTGCGGAGAGCGGGGCCAATACGGCGGGGGTCACGCAGACGCTGAATGGCTGGGGGAATTACACGATCACAGGCGCGATCTCCAATACCGGCACCCAGCCGTTGAACCTGACGAAGAGCGGCAGCGGCGTTTTGACCTATTCACCGACGACGCTCACGGGGTGGAACACTGGAACCCTCACGCTGAGCGGTGGCACCACGCGCATCGCCTCCTCAATTGCCACCGGTGGTGCGACAGTTACCCTTGGAGCTGCGCTGATTGAGCTGCGGAACAATGCGTCCACGAATTTTGGATTCAATGTCGCCAACGTTTCCAGCACTTCTACTTTGTTCCTTGATCATGCGCTGGGTGGCACCACGACCGCGCAGACCGCCACGATTGGCACCCTCACGCTGAACTCCGCCACCACGCTCAATGTGGTCGGCGACCATGGATACAGTCTTGTCACGGGTCTGATTACGCAAAAGGGCACGATCAGTTCTGTCATTGCGAACTATCTGGCGGCACCTGGGTACGCGGGATACACGGGTGGCACGATCACTTTGGGTGGCATCACGACAGACGCCACGGCGGGCGTGGCCACGCTGACGCTGGCAGGTTTTGGCGATTTCACTCTGGGAGGAACCATTTCTTCTCCGACGGCGGGTGTCTCCTTGAACATCACCAAGACCAGTCTTGGCGTGGCGACTTTCGGTGGAAACAATTCGGGGTGGAGCAACGCAACGCAGGGCATTCTCAATGCCAACGGTGGCACCACGCTCATTGACACCACGAACACCAATGCCATTGGCAGCGCCAATCTGACCGGCACCGCCGGCATGCTTGGAATCTTGGGTGCCAGCGGCACCAGTGGTGCAACGTGGACCGGCAAGAACCTGAATGCTAGTGGAGCGTTCACCCTGGTGGCAGATCCGCTGGCTGGCAGCAGTGTCACGGGGCAGACGGTTAACCTTGGCAGTTATACAGGTGGCAGCACCATGATTGTGGATTCAAACCATGGGTATGGAGTCACCTTTAACGCAGCGGGAACAACTGGAGCCAGCAGCACGGTGACCAACGTCGGCAACGGGGTGGTGACGTTTGCGGGTGGACTGGCGACTACCGGGGTGTTCACATGGACCTTGAATGGTCCGGGCGACTACAATGTGTCCGGCAACATTACGAATGGCACAGGCACCACCGCCTTTAACAAGGGCGGTTATGGTACGACGACTTTGGGAGGCACTAACACGATCGGAGGTACGTTGACGCTGAGTGGCGGGATACTGCGCGTTACCAATGCGGGTGCGTTTGGAGGTGCCGGAGGGATTACCACACAAGGTGGGAATAATAATTCTGTGGGCTCCATGGGGTTCGACTTTCGCAACGACGCCGGCATGGATTTGTCGAGCCGATCAGCAGGCTCTGGAGGCTATAACTACTCCATCAACGTGGACCGTGCGATAGGCGGAAGCGGAAGCAATCAGACGATCAGCATCGGCGGCGGGTCATGGGCTGGTGCCACAGGCACCAGCTGGGGGTACACCGTCACGGGAGCCAATGGCTACTCGCTGCAATACAAGGGAGCGGCTTTCACAGTCATTCAGGGGATGGCAGCACCCATTCTCAATAATTACATTGCGAGTATTTCCGGAAATGGAGGCATCATTTTCAACAGCGGGATAACGTTCACGAACACCACGACTCTCACCGGCATTTCCCTGGGTGGCACAGGTGAGTACCTTCTTTCGGGAGCGTTGACCAGCCAGTCGGGCACGACAACGGTCGCAACAGTCACCAAGGGCGGTACGGGCGCCCTGACCATTTCCAACGACAACTCGAGCACATGGAACAGCGTGCTGAACAACGAAGTGATCACGGTCAGCGCTGGTATTCTTCGTCTGACCAACGGTGGCGGTTTGGGCGGCAGCAATGCGGTGTATAACCAGAATGGGGGAGTGCTGGATCTCCGCAGTGACGCTGGAATCACACAGACGGGGCCCGTCATCACAGTGGGTGCCACGTCCACGATCAATGTTGACCGGTCAGTCGGCGGCACAGGGACAGGGGGGACACAGACGATTACCTCGCTGAAAGACAACGGAGTCTTTTCTGTCTATACGACGGGTGGCACGCAGTCCGGTGGGAATGCTTATAACCTCGCCATCAACACCTTCACGGTTGGCGGGGCTGGTACGGCCGCGATTCCCACGATCATCAACAGCATTGGGAATGGTGGTGTACTGAGGATTGGGACCTTGGCTGGAGCAGCCGGGCTTAATGTGATCGTCAATGGTTCGGGCAACACGAATGTGACCACTGCCATGACGGCCAACACTGGTTCACTCACCAAGAGCGGCACGGGCACGCTGACGATTTCCGGCCCCGCAGGTTATGCAGGCACCAACACCCATGGTGCAGTCACCGTCAATGGCGGGACCCTGACGCTGGACTTCACAGGCATCACAGCTCCGACCAACCTGCTGCAGCAGTCGGCAGGCTTGACGCTTGGCGCGGCCAGCGCCGGTGGCGTGAGCGGTGGCACATTGACGATCAAGGCTGCTGCTTCAGGCGCGACAGCCCAGACGCTGACGACGCTCGCCCTGGCGGCTGGTCAGGACAACATCACGATGATTGCCGGGGGAACGTCCAACACGCTGACGTTCAGTGGTGCCATCACCGCCACCAACGCAGGGAGCACGGCTTTGATCACGGCACCTGCCACCACGAGTGTTTCTGTGGCCACGGCGCTGAACACTGCGGCGACGACGGGCCGCAACCTGGTGTTCTTCGATGGCACGAGCTACAACTGGGCCACCAACACCGGAACAGGCACGGCTTTCATTGCCAACAGCAACGCCGCTTCTGCTGCTGCCGTGAAATACGCGACGCTGCTTCTCACTGCGGGCACGGATACGGCCAACTCCCAGATTACAGCAAGTGGAACGACTTCATTGAGCGGCGCGCGCATCACCAACTCGCTGATGATTAACACCAGCGGGGCTGGCGGCACGCTGGCGCTGGGGGCCAATATGCTGACACTGACGCAGGGCGGCTTGCTGTTCACCGATTCGACCGACTATTTCATCACTGGCACGAGTGCCACCAATGGCCTGAAAAGTGCGACGGCAACGAACTCCGACGTGGTGATCAACAATTACGGCACAGGGTTGCTCAACATCCAGGCACCGATCATTCAGGGCACGGGCACTTCAACCCTGACCCTCGGCGGAACCGGCACCACTGTTCTGGGCAACTCGGCTGTTTTGACGACTGTCGGCACCTACACGGGGATCACTTACATCAACAGCGGCACGGTGATTCTCACGACAGGCATTGTTGGCTTGGGCGCCAGCAACACGGCTCTGACACAGAACGGTGGTACGTTCGACCTCAATGGCAATAATGTGGTCATCGGGGCGTTCAATGGAGGTCCGGCGGCTGTCATCGACAATAATCCAACGGCCTCCACTGTGGCCTCGCTGACGATTGGTGCTGGCAATGGCACCGGCACATTCAACGGTACCATCAAGGATACGAACGGTGCGCTCTCCATCACCAAGGCTGGCACTGGAGCGATCACGCTGGGTGATGCGGTGACAGGCGGCAGCAATCTCTTCACCGGCGACCTGAGATTCATAGGGGCCAGCACCCTGACCCTCAACAGCCTGGCGGACAGCGTGGGCAGTAAAGTGGATTTCAATGTCACAGGTGCCATTCTGAAATTTGCCGGGCGCAGCAATCTGACGCTGAACAGCCGCGCCTTTGACATCAGCGCTGCGGGCGGTTCGGCGACCATCGACTCCAGCAGTACGGCGGGCAGCATCAATGGCACGAATGCGGTCATGACGATTGGCAGTGCTTTTGCGCCCACGGCTTCCGGCGCTCTCAGTCTCACATTGCAGGGTTCTGCGGGCAACGTTGCCAACGGTGGCACCGGCAGTGGCGTGGGCGACGGCATCAGTGGCATCACGGGCTCCGGTAATGTGGCCGTGGTGAACTCCTTTAATGGCACCATCGGCAATGGCACGGGTGGCGGAACGGTTGCGTTGGCGATTGCAGGTGCGGGCGGTTGGTCGCTCGGCGGAAACAACACCTACACCGGGGGCACCACGATCTCGAGCACCGGTCTCGTTCGAGCGACGAGTGACACGGCGTTTGGTTCAGGCACTGTCAATGTCACGGGCACAGGGACTCTGGATCTTCGCAGCGATTCGAGTCTCACCTTCGCCAATGCCTTCACCATGAACGGCAGCTTCACGATCAACGTGGATCGCGCCATCGGTGGGAGCGGTTACGGCCAGATCATGAACATCGGCGTGCTGACCGAAGCCACGGGCGGCAAGACGCTGACGGTCAACAACCTGACGGGTGCCAGCACTCAGACGGGTTCGGGTGTGATCAATGGCTATGGCCTTCACATTGCCGGACTGGCCCTTACCAGCGGGAGCGCGACAAACATCCAGAACAACATGGGATCGTCCGGCGCGGCCGAATTTGTCATCCCTGCTGCCGGGACCGGCGTCGCGGGAGCACTCATCATTGATGGGGTGGCCGCTGCGGCAAGTCTGGGCACTCATACACTGACCTTTGGCACCGGCACCGGCAACAACTTCGGAGTCACAGTCATCAATGGAGACATCACTCAGGGCGCTGGAACGACTCTGGGCATCACTGTTGCTGGTGGCGGTGGGAACGCGCAGTTCATCACGCTGGCGGGACAGACAGCGGCGAGCAACTACAGCGGCGGCCTGACCTTCAACGTGGGCAGCGGTCTGGCCACAGTGCGCGTCACGAATGCGTATGCGCTGGGATCTGGTACGGTCAGTTTCACCGGGACAGTGGGTGCCGCCACTCTCGAAGTGCGCAGTGACACCAGCCTGACCTTCGCCAACAATATCACGCTGGGCAACACCGGCACTGCGAGGACCAATTTGCTGACTGTCGGTGAGGCGCTGAATGGATCGAGCGGCCGGAACAACACCTTCACTTTTGGCACGCTTGGCTTCCAAGGCATCACGGGCAACGCGCTCACGGTTGCTGGCATCGCTGGCAGCACCGACAACAGCGGGAATTCGGTCACATTCGGTGGAGTGTCACTTGGAAATGGCAGCTTCAACGGCGCTGCTGGGTTTATGATTACCAACAGCCTGCTGCAGCCGGGAGTTTTGAATCTTGGCAATGTGACCAGCACGAACACCACGGCAGCGACTACGCAGACGCTGACGATCGCCGGAGCTGGCGTGACTACGATGGGCAACGTGACCGATTCGGCCACGGCCACGGCTCTGACTGCCATCAATTTCACCGGCACGGGTGTTCTGGATCTGAGCGGTGCGACGTCTGCAAATCTGTATTCCGGCGGCTTGACGCTGTCTGCAGGGACGACCCGTGTCACCAATGCCTTCGGCTTGGGTGCGAGTTCCAATGTCGTCAATTTTATCGGCGGGCTGTTGGAACTGCGCAGTGACACCGATGTCACTTACACCAACCAGATGCTGCTCAATGCCACTGGCGCGGGCTCACTGACTGTTGGCCAGCTGCCCGGTGGCACGGGTGTGAATGGTGCCACGGGCGTGATGTTTACCCTGGGCCAGCTAAAAGTCGGTACCACTGCCAAAGCCTTTGCCGTCAACGGGATCGGGGGTTCGCTGGCCACCAGTGCTGCCTCAGTGACTTTGGGCGGGGTGGATCTCAATGGAATTGCGGCGACGACGATCACCAACAATTTGCAGCTTCCCGGCATGTTGAACGTCGGGAATGTGAGCAGCACGACAGCGGGCAATTCGGTGCTGACGTTCAACGGCAGCGGGGTCACCCTTGTGGGTGATGTCACCAATGGAGCCGCCACGTCGGTGGCTCTTACTTTTACCGGGACAGGCATCCTGGATCTCAGCCGCATGACGGCTGCGACGAACTATTCTGGCGGCCTCACCATCAATACAGCCACTGCGGCGGCGCTGGTGCGGATCACCGATGTTCTGCAGCTGGGGACGGCTGCGGGAATCAGCCTCGGAGGGGGCACGCTTGAGATTCGCCGTGACACTGATTTCACGTATGCGGGGGCCTTGAACTGGAATGCCAACAGCGGAACGGTGAACATCAATGTCGGTGAAGTGGGCACCGGCACGACGACGGGTGTGGGCAAGACATTCAACTTTGGTACACTCACGGTCACCACTGCATCAGGCAAGACGCTATCCTTTGGGGGCATTGGAAACACGGGGGCGAGCAGCAGCAATTCAGTCGTGGTCAACAATGTGACCTTTGGCGCAGGCAATCTCAGCAACACGATCAGCAACAATCTGGCGCTGCCCGGCACTCTGAACTTGGGGAACATCACAGGAAATGGCACGACTGGAACGGTCACTTTGACGATCGGCGGCGCCGGATTCACGATGATCGGAGACGTGGCTAACGGAAGTGGTGGCAGCCTCACGGCGCTGACTTACAGCGGCTCGGGCATCCTGCAGATCACTCCGACCGCCAGCGCCGCCACAAACTACACGGGTGGACTGAATCTGACGGGCAATGGCACTCTTCGTGTCATCACCAATGGCACCGCAGCCAACTTCGGGGGCACGACAGGTGTCATCACTCTGACGGGTGGTTCGGGCAGCACCGGCATGCTCGACATCCGCACGGACACCGGCCTGAGCGTTGCCAATGCGATCGCGGTTGTCACCAACAGCGTGACGATCAACGTGGATGCGGCGACCAGTGGCAACCTCAGCAAGACCGTCACTTTTGATGGAGCGACGACGAGCCTGACGCCCGTTGCGGCGAAGACTTTGACGCTTACCAGCGGCAGCAATTATGGGATGACGTTTACGAATGGTTTCAATGTGAACTTTGCCGGCTACGTCATTGCGAACAATGCCTCGGGAACGGTCAATTTGGGGGCGATCAGTTACACCGTCGCTTCCGGTGCCTTCGTTCTGAGTGGTTCTGGCTACACCACGGTCGGCAGCATCAGCGGCACTTCGGGCACGAATCTGCCGGCCCTGACTTACAGCGGCACGGGGTTTCTGGACCTGACAGGCAACAACGCTGGCAGCAACCAGGTCTCAGCAGTGACCCTCAGCGGTGCAGGGGGCATCACGAGAGTGAACTCGGCGACCAATCTTGGTGCGGCCAATGACACGGTGACGTTCAGCAGCACCACGACGGCGGCCACGCTGCAGGTGCGCAATGACGGCAGCGGCAGCTATGGCAGCATCGCTTTCGGAAATACGGTGACTTCCAATGGTGCCGCCTCAGCCTTGGGCATCATTGATGTGGGCAACAATGGTAGCTCCAACACGGGCAATACCGTGGCCTTTGGAGCATTGACCAACAGCGGGACTGGCAACGCCGGCACCCTGACGATCAATGGGGCCAACGGGTATGGTGTCAGCTTCACCAGCCTCGTGCTGCCCAGCGGAACTGCCAATGTGAATACGACCCTGGTGGCCAACGCGCCGGTGGCGATCACCGGAGGGGTGACGAATGCGAACACAGCTCTGGTGAACACGATCGCAGACACACTCATCCTTGATGGTGTGAGCACGGGTTCCATCGGCGGAGTCATTGCCGACGGCACCACCGCGCTGACTGCGGTGACGAAGCAGGGCACGGGCACCTGGACATTCGCGGGCGCCAACACGTACACCGGGGCCACCACCGTCAACAACGGCATGCTTCTCATCAACGGATCGAGCGTGGCAGGCAGCGTTCATACAGTGAACGGCAGCGCCACGCAGGGGCTGCAAGGCATGCTGGGTGGCACAGGCACCATTGGTGGTGCGGTCACGCTGGGGACGAATGGCGCGAGCATCTTTGACCTGGGTGCGGTGCTCAATGCTGGCACTGTGGGCGCTGCGGGCACGCTGACGATCGGCGGTCTCCTCACCACCAACACCTACAGTACTCTGAGCTTTGACCTGAACACTGCCAACACGGTGGGATCGGGAGTCAACGACCTCATTTCAGCCGCACTGGCGCCCGTCATCAACGGAAACACGCAGATCGTCATCAACACTCTGGGAACGCTGACGGTGGGTGCCTACACCTTGATCAATGGATACAGCGGGAGCATTGCCAACCCAGGAAACTTCACCCTGGCGGCCTTCACAGGAGTGGACACCACCCATGGCGGCATCCTCCTCAACAATAATGGATCACTGCAACTGTTCGTGACGAATGCGACGCCCATGAACGCCTATTGGTCGGGAGCGGTGGACGGCAACTGGAATTCCTTCGACCTCGGCACGGCAGCCACGAACTGGCGCACCGATGCCACCAGCAACCTAGACACCTTTGCGCTGCCGGGTTCCACCACTAATGTGCACTTCTACACGACGACACCGGCGGCAGGAAACATTACCACGACGCTGGGTTCGAGCTTCGCGATCAACACGCTGACCTTTGATGCGGCTGCCACCAGCGCAGTGACCATCAACGGCGGAACGCTGACGATTGATCCTTCCAGCAGCAGCACGGGCATCACTTTGGAAAACGGTGCCGCCGCCGCCACGATCAACAGTGCAGTTGTGATGGGTTCGGCGCAGACTTGGACCAACAACTCCGCCACCAGCCTGCTGACCCTTGGTGGAAACCTGTCCAACGGCGGGAGCTTGCTCACCAAGGCTGGCGTGGGAACCGTCACGGTCACCGGGGTCATCTCTGGGGCGGGCGGGCTTGCCCTCACCGCTGGGACGTTTAGCACCAACCAGCAGGCCAACACCTTTACGGGCAATATCACGGTGGACGGTGCCTCCACGATTCTGTCCATTGTTGGAAATTCGGCGGGCACCTATACGACTTCGAATCCGCTGGGGAACGCTGCGGCTGGGGGCACCAACTTCAAGACTGTGACCTTGACCAATGGCGGGACGTTCGCACTGGCGAGCCAGAACTTTAATGTCAATGTCATCACGTCCACGAACGTGGGCGCTGGCATGGTTTTCAACATCGGCACGGGTGGCGGCAAGTTTGATGTTGCGAGTGGTTCCACCTTCACTGTGGACGATGGCACGACGACGGGCACAGCGACCACCGCTTATCAGCTTCAGGGCAGCGGAAGTCTGACCAAGACGGGAAATGGCACCCTTATTTTGAGGCAGCAGAACGCGTACTCCGGCACCATCACAGTCAGTGCAGGCATGTTGCAGGCCTCAGGCACGACGATGGCCACAGCTGCTGCAGGAATCATCGTCCAGTCAGGCGGAGCATTGAATCTGGCGGGTCAAGCCGTGACCGACATGGAATCGGTGACCATCTCCGGCACCGGGCTGACGGCTTCCCCAGCGGGAGCCATCACGAACAGCACCGGCACGGCCAGCTACGGTGGGGCGATCACTCTCGCGGCCGACAGTGCCGTGGGCGGCGCTGGTACCCTGCTGACGCTGAGCGGAGTCATCGATGATGCCAGCGGGGGCTTCGGCCTCGCGAAGCTGGGGACTGGAGCCACGACTCTTTCGAACACGGCCAACACCTTCACAGGGACCCTTTCCATCAATGCAGGTACGCTTACCCTCGCATCCTTGGCGAACAGCGGAGCTGGCAGCAACGGCACGGGGGCGATTGTCTTCAACAATGCCGCCGTTGCGGCGATACTCACCTACACAGGGAGTGGCAGTGGCAGCATGACTGGCCGTGGAATCTCCCTGCTGGGTTCTGGCGGTGCGGTCACCATCAACAACAACGGCACGGGCGCGCTCGTGTTCAAAGGAAGCAACACAAACAGCATCACCGGGAACACCACCCTGACGCTGGCCGGCACCTTCACAGGGGCTGATAACGCGATGGCGGGGGATCTCACGGACAATGCAGGGAGCGTGCTGGCGATCACCAAATCCGGTGCGGGCAACTGGGTGCTCTCCGGCACGAACACGTATTCCGGTGTAACCACTGTCTCAGCGGGAGTTCTTCAATTCAGTGGTGCAGCCGCGCTGTCTTCTGCGACTGCCATTACTCTTGGTGGCGGCACTTTGTCTTATCGTGACGACACAGCGGGCGCGATTGACAGGACTGCGAACGCCCTGACTTTGACTGCGACCAGTACCATCGACGTGGGCAACAACGGTGGAACGACAACTGGCAGTGTCGTGCGCTTTGGCGCTTTGACTCAGCTAACTGCGGGAGCACGCACGCTAACTTTCACGAGTGCGAACGGGTATTCCGTGGAGCTGGCAAGTCTCGCGCTTTCTCCAGGAACAGGGCAGACCACGACCCTGAGCTCAACGACAGTGAACATCAGCATTCTTGGTAATGTGACCAACGGAATGAGTGGATTTACGACCGCCCAGTTCGACACCCTGGCACTCGCCAGCAGCACGACCGGCAACAGCATCAGCGGTGTCATTTCCGATGCTGCAGGCGGCTCATTCCTGCCTCTGGCCGGCGGGTATACCAAGATCACCCAAAGCGGCGGCGGCATGTGGAGGCTCTCGGGGCAGAACACCAATACGGGTGCGGTGGCAGTTCAGAATGGTGCTCTCTGGCTGGCGGGTGGAGACAACCGTCTCAATGCCAATGGCGGTGGTGTGACCCTGGGCACTGGAACCACCAGCGGCAAGCTCATCATCGGCGGCAATGCCGATGGTACCACGACGGCAGGTTCGCAGCGTTCCCAGACGCTGAATCAGATCAATGCCACGTCCATTCTGGCTACCAGCGGAACAGGCACGCTGAACAGCGTCGTGGGTGGTGCGGATGGCGGTACCAGCGCGGGGAACCCGGCGAACAACTCGACGCTGACGCTGAACATTGGTGCGGGATTTACGGACACCTATGCCGACCTCATCGGCTGGGATGGAACAGGGTCTGTTGGTTTTCAAAACAACATCAACCTGGTGAAGAGTGGTGCGGGCACATTGATCCTGACAGGTGATCTGACGAACTGGACTGGCACGATGACCAATGCCGCGGAGGGAACTGATGTGACCAGCGATCCTACGCGTCCGACCATCACGATCTCTGGCGGGGTCTTGCGCGCGACGGGGGTGATCAACACGGTGGTGCTGCAAACGGGGGGTATCTTTGATGACCAAACGACCAGCCACGGGGTGAACTTCTATCTGAAGATCACCGGCGGCTTGGTGACGAGCAATGCGCTGGCGGACAATGCGGAGGATGTGGTGGAGGACTCTTCAAAAGGTGTGTATGCCTTTAACTTCGCCAACACCGGCACCACCGGTGTTTCGGGCAGCGCCATGTATTTGGGTGCGGTGGGTGCGCGCGTCTTCAGCGGTCCCGTGCTGTCTGCGGGGTCAGACAACACCTACCGCTTTGGCGGCGGTGGTCCCTGGAATGCCGTTTCCACTTCGACTCTGGGCGGCAGCGGCGGCTACCTGCAGATTGCAACGGCCAATGTGGTCACGGGTGCGAACAGCGTCATTATCGGTGACAATGGCTCGTACGGCGACGGTCTGGGCATCTACGGCGGCAAGAGCACGGTGGAATTTACGGCGGCTCAAAATTACACGGGCACGACAATGCTGGCGGGCGGCACCTTGGTCTTCACCAACAGCAATCAGCTCGGAAGTCCGGCAACCGTCGCCGGCAGCCTCATTCTTGATGGCGGCATTCTGCGTTATTCCGGCGCTCTCACCACGGATGTCTCCAACCGTCTCACGATTGACAGCGGTGGCACCATCGACACCGGAGGCAACAATGTCACCTTCGCCAGTGCCTTGGGCAACAGCAACACGGGGACCAGCGATGGTGCCAGCCACCCGACCACCAATAGCGTGGGCGGCCTGACCAAGATGGGTGCCGGTACGCTGACCCTGACGGCTGCGAATACCTACGCCGGCACCACGACGGTGAGCGGCGGCGTCCTCCAGCTCAACAGGCAGACCGGCTCGTTGAACTCAGCTTCAGGACTCACCTTCGGTGGCAATGGAACGTTCCGCCTGGATAATACGGGGACCTCAGGGCCGCTGAGCCAGACTCTTGGAGCTTTGACCTTCAGCGTTGGAGACGGTGTGATCCTCTCCCAGCGCACCGTAGCCCAAAACACGACGCTGACTTTTGCTGCACTGCCTACCCGTACTGCGGGAGCCACGGGGAACTTCACGGTGGCTGGAACGGGCGCCACCACGGCGCTCAACCAGGTGGTCTTCAGCACGCCGCCGACCACGAAGCAGTTTCTGAATGCGGGGCTGTATGTCAGCGGGACCAACTTCGCGGCGTATGATGCCACGGGCGCCGGTTATGTTCGCGCGCTCGACTACACCACGGACACCAACGTGGCCATCTCGGCAGGGGGGGGCACACTGGGTGCCACGGTGGCCGGAAAGGACCTTCAACTCGCCACCGCCGCCGTGACTGCACAGACCACGGTGTCCATTAATTCGCTCAAAATCCTCGGAGCTTTTGGCATCACCCTGGGTTCGGGGCAGACACTGACCATCGCCAGCGGCGGTCTGATCAAGACGGGTACAACGGCCACCATCACGGGTGGCACCCTGGCCACGAGTGGTGAACTGGTCATCCGACAGGATGCGTCCACGGATGCGCTGACCATCGGCAGCATCATCAGCGCCGGCACTGGCTTGGCGGGCAATGTGGCCCTGACGAAATCGGGTCTTGGCACCCTTACTCTCAGCACCGCGACCAATGCCATCAACGGCGAGATCGTGATCAATGGCGGCGTCATCACCATAGACAGTGTGAACCGTGTTGCGGGTAGCATCGGCGGCATCACGCTCAACGGCGGTGGCCTCACCGTCAGCTCCAATTCGAACGTGACTAAAATCTTCACCCTGGGTTTGAATGGCGGCACACTCACCCAGAGCAACACATCCAATGACAATACCTTTGGTACTGCGGGGGATGTCCTGCAGTTCGTCGGGCTGGGAGCTCGTACGCTCACGCTGGTGGGCGGGGACACACGCGTCAAAACCTTCAATTTCAGCATTGGTGACAATGGCGGCTCCACCAGCCTGATGATGAACGGAAGCGGTGATAACAGTGTGTATCGTCTGGCAGGAGCCAACACGTATACCGGCACCACCACCATCACCCGGGGAATTCTGCGGATTGCCGCTGCAACGGATCTGCCGGGCGGACTGGGAGGGGCGACGCTTTCCTCATCCAACACGGGTGGCGGCAACCTCATCTTTGCCGCAACCGGCACGACGCGTGCGATTCTCGAAGTCACCAGCGCGGGCGGTGACATCTATCGTTCGGTAGGCACCGGGATTGATCAGATCCAGTGGACGGGCAATGGTGGATTCAGCAATCAGACGTCGAATACAACGCGCATTGTGAATCTTGGAGGAACTGGAGCCACCTTGACCTGGGGCTCAGGTGGATTTGTTCCGACCGGGTCGCGGCTGCAGCTCAGCCAAGCTGGTGCGAATGTCGCTGCTGCAGGAACCGTTGATTTCCAGAATTGGATCAATTTTGGCACGGCGGTGCGCACCCTTGATGTCGCGAATGGTTCTGGGATCGTTGACGCCATCCTCAGCGGCAACCTCACATTTGGTGCCGGCGGTGGGTTCACCATGACCACCGGCCTGGGTGCGTTGTCTCTCACAGGAACGAACAACACAGGATCGGTGCCGGTGACTGTCACGGGGGGCACGCTTTACTTCGCCAATGCGAATGCGGTCATCGGTGCCAGCGGTACCATCACGATAACTTACGGCACCTCTGCTCCAGCGGCCATCGGCATGGCGGGTTCCACCAATCCGCTGCTGTTTTGGAACAGCCGTCTCGCCTCAAGCTCCAACGGTGCATTTGCCCTGGATGTGAACAGCAGTGACGCTTTGGACTTCAGCACGGGCAACGTGACGAACATGCGTCTCACGGCCTTCAATCCGGCCAACACAGCGGTGTATTACACTGGGACACTGACACCCAATGGCACGACCTACCGTTTCGGCGGGCAGTCGCCGGTCGTGGGTGCCAATGCGCCATCCACCACGTTGGTCCTTTCCAACAAGAACACGCTCACCGGAGCGCGCAGCGTGGATCTGGCGACGGGAAATCTGACCCTCACTGCTTCTCAAAACTATTCTGCAGGCACTGCAATCAACACGACGCAGGCCGGTGCGAACAGCAACGTCGGACTGGGTTCGGATGCTGCGTTTGGCACGGGGACCATCACCTTGGGAACTCTCGCGAACACCATCGCCTTTGGTGCCGTGAACGGAGACCGTGTGGTTTCCAACCGGATTTTGGATCAACAACCTGTTGGAAACACCTTCGTGGTGGCAGCAGATCAGACGTCCGACGGCATTGCCAACAATACCAATCAAGGAGCGGTAACGTATGCCGGGACGCTGGATCTGAACGCTCGTAGCGGCACAGCGCTCCTGCATTCCCGCACCGGCCACGCCGCCTTATTCCTCGGGAACATCACGAACGGCACGGGCGGTTTGACGCTGAACAACTCGACTGCCGGCTTGTTCAGTTTCCTGACTGGTGCCAACGGCGGAGTGACGAAAACCTACTCCGGAACCACGATCCTTGCCGATAACACGAGCCTGGTGATTGACAGCGATGGCTCTCTGGGCACCAGCGGCGCTCTTACTATCGGCACGAGCACGCTCATTCTCCAGCCGGGCACGACGGGTGCTGTTGTGCTGGCCGGAGGTTCTACACGGACGCTGACTGTGACTGCTGACAAATCTCCCAACTTTGTCGTCGGAGCAGGTGGCACTCTTGCCATCACCGGCGCGATTAATGGCGGCACCAACACGGCGGCCAGGACGTTCACCAAGTTCGGAGCTGGAACGCTGGCCCTGCGCGGAGCCAACGGAACCTATACTGGTGCGACAGCAACCTTTGCGAACACGATGCAGGTGTACGGTGGCAAGCTCCAGCTGGACGCGGTCAACTTCTCTGCGGCAGCGGATCGCTTCATCGCTGAAACCACTCTCATGCCTCTGACTTTTGGTGTGGCCTCGGCCACGCTGGGCGGCGGTGGCACCCTGGAGATCGTCCATGATGCGTCGAAAGCCTTTGCCCTGACCCAGGGGTTAGGAAACCTCACCATCAATCAAGGATCGCACACCATCGCGCTGACCAACAACAATGTGACGCAGGCGCTGAATCTGAACCTGGGCTCATCCTTTACCCGTGCGGCGCTCAATGGCGGCACCTTGAACTTCACCAGCACCACGGCTGGCGGCACCAACACCATCGGCTCGGCGATCGCGAACAACGCGGGGGGAATCATCGGGGGGTACGCGACTTTCAATGGTCTCGACTGGGCAGTGCAGTCTGGCAGCAGCAGCATCACAGCCCTGGCATCAGGCAGCTACACCACGCTTGTGGCGGCTTCCAACAGCGCGACGGGCAACTTCATCCTGACCACCGGGACGGTGGCTTTGAGCACCGCCAGCGCCAGCCTGAACACGCTGAAACTCGTCGGCAGCGCGGGCGGCACCAATGTCACGCTCAATGGGACCAACGCGCTTACATCGGGCGGCGTGATCTTTGACAACACCTCGGGCAGTGCAGCCATTTCCGGAGGCCAGCTGGGGGCAACCGGTGCTGAAGTCATTATTTTCACCGGCGGCGCGGGCAACGTTTCGACGAACAAACTGACGCTCACGGCTGTCATCAAAGGAACGGCCACGGTGCTGACGAAATCAGGCTCGGGAACGCTGGTGCTGGCGGGTGCCAACACTTATACCGGCTCGCTC
Source organism: Prosthecobacter debontii (assembly GCA_943371875.1). Taxonomy (GTDB): domain Bacteria; phylum Verrucomicrobiota; class Verrucomicrobiia; order Verrucomicrobiales; family Verrucomicrobiaceae; genus Prosthecobacter; species Prosthecobacter debontii_C. Next base: position 105,194 of record CALRWM010000005.1, read on the forward strand.
ATCATCAATGCAGGCACAGTTGAATTCAGCAATGGTGCTGCCTCGCAGAACTTGGGTAATCCTACGGCAGGTGCCACTAACATCATCCTCAATGGCGGGGTGCTGCGTGCGACTGCGACAACCGGTTTGATTTATGGCATCACGGTCAACGGACCGGCGGCGATCGACCTCGGCTCGGGGGTGACGCTTACCCAGACGGCGCAGGGCATCACCGGAGTCTCCAGCGCAACGGGTCTTAACACCGGACTTCTTCAGAAGACGGGTCTAGGTACGCTAACGCTGGCAGGAACGACGGCGAACAGCAACCTGAGCATCGAAATCGTGGGTGGGGTGCTTAATCTTGGCAAGTCTGCCATCGCAGTGGGTGAAACGACCAACAGCAACGGAGTTCCCTATGCAGCTCTGATTGTGAACAACGGCGCAGTCGCAAACCTGACGGGCACCGGCGGCAATCAGATCGGTGATGCTTCGAGTGTGGTCGTTAGGAGCGGGGGTATCTTAGACGTGATGGGCACGGGTGCCACTGTCACGACGGAAAGCTTCGACGGGCTCGCGGGGACTGGCACTGTCCGTAATACGGTGGGGACGCTTTTCACTCTGACTCTTGGTTCCAACAACAGCAGCAATCTTTCCCCCTACACTCTGGGTGCGGCGGCAGCGGGGGTGGGTTCCACAGGACTCAACAACTTCGGCGGCGTCATCCAAGGGAACATCGCGCTGAACAAGATCGGCAGCGGCACGCAGATCCTCAGTGGTAACAACACTTACTCGGGCTCAACCACCATCAATGAGGGTACGCTGAAGCTTGGCACCACGAATGCTCTGCCCAGCGGGGCTGGCAAAGGGGACGTCACACTCATCGGTGACAGCACGGCCACAGGTGTGGCCATCGGTGGTTCTGCGACGGTTCTCGCGCCCGGCACCCTGGATTTGGGAGGCTACAATCAAGCCATCAACGGCCTCAACTCCACGACAGGTGGTTTTGTGACCAATAATCCGACTGCGGGGGCCAGCATCACCAACACGCTCACCGTTGGCAGTGGCGATGCGAACGGAGCCTTCAACGGTGTGATCATGGATGGTTATTCGGTGGGAGCCGACTCCACGACGGCGGTACCGCTGGCTTATGTGGGGACGATCAATCTTTCCAAGATCGGCTCGGGGACACAGGTTCTTAGCGGAGCCAACACCTACACTGGCAAGACTTCGGTGACGGGTGGTGTCCTGAGCATCTCGGCTGACAACAATCTGGGTGCAGCACCGGGCAGCAATGTGGATGACCAGCTCACGCTGGATGGCGGCACCTTGCAGACGACGGCTACCTTGACGATCGCAAGCACCCGCCGCATCACGGTGGGAGCCTCCGGTGGTACGTTTGACACTGCTGCAACGACAACGGCGACCATCAACAGCGTCATTCTGGGCGGTGGGCCCATCACCAAGAATGGTGCTGGAACCTTGGTCTTCACTGCTGCGAACACCTACACCGGCAAGACAAGCATCCAGGAAGGTGCGTTGAGTGTGGGCTCGATCAACAGCGTCACAGGTGGCACTGCTGGCAGCAACCTCGGGGCTCCGGTCACGGTTGCCAACGGCACCATCGACATGGGTGCGACCACGACCACAGGTGCGCTTGTTTACACAGGTGCGGGCGAAACGACGGACCGAGTGGTGAATCTGGCCGGCACCACGGGTGGTGGCACCCTTGACCAGTCGGGAACAGGCGTGGTGAAGTTTACCAGCAACCTGACGGCTACTGGTGCTGGCTCCAAGGTGCTGATTTTGCAGGGATCCACCGCTGGAACGGGTGAGATCAGTGGTGCCATCGTGGACAACAGTGTTACCAACACCACTGGAGTGACGAAAAATGGTACTGGCACCTGGGTGCTCAGCGGCACCAACACTTACACGGGTGCGACCACGGTCAATGGCGGCACGCTTCAAGTGGGTGCTGGTGGTGCGGGCAGCATTGGCAACAGTGCGGTCACGGTCGACAGCACGGCGACTCTTTCGGGTTCTGGCAGCATTGCAGGCAGCACGGTGATCGGCAGCGGAGGTGTTCTTGCGCCAGGCGACGGTGATCCAAGCACGAGCAACGCGACCCTGACCTTCAGTGCAGCCAGCGCCTCGCTGACTGTGGCAGACACTGGCTCGATCCAACTGAGCCTGAGCTCCGCCGATTCGACGGACACGAGCTTTGCTGCGTGGTTCCATGCCCATCCAGGCGGAACGGCTGCGGAATATGTCACCAGTGTTGGTGGGATAGCCAACACGGGATCAGGCACCAGCTGGAATGACACCCACTCGGGCAGCCATGACTTCATCTCAGCCGCAGGCACGATGGTTCTTGGCAGCACGAACACCAACGACAAGCGGGTGGTGGTGTCCTTGAACAATCTCACCGGGGTGACTTATGGCAGTGTCTTCAATCTCATGGACTGGAGCACCTTGGGCCTGACGCATGATGACAGCGCTCTTTCCGCCATGGGCGCGTTCAATGTGGCGAACAACCTGCAACTGCAGGACATTTCGAGCATTTCCCCCGGACTTGCCTGGGATACCAGCCTCTTTGACAGCTATGGCATCATTGTCGTGGTCCCAGAGCCAGGACGGCTGCTGTTCCTCATACTCGGTTTGCTGGGACTTCTGGCACGCCGCCGCCGCCGGGCTGTTGCTTGATCTTGTGGAGCTTAACCACGCAAAAGTCCTCCATTCAGGGCGCTCCGCCGCGCAGTTGTTATGAATCGGAGGTCTGCCGAATCACAAACGGCGGGGGATTGGGCATAAACGGCGGGGAATGAAAGGAAAGGTTGTCTTTTCACGGACGTTTTGGCTAGGCTTAACATTCCATGCCGCGCTTTTCAGGTGCGGTTGTGCCTGATTCCAACTCTTCATTCCATGCAAACAAAACAAAACCAAACCACCCGCCGAACTTTCCTTCGCGGCACTGTGGCCGGCGCCGCCGGTCTCGTCGCATCCCGATCCTTCTCCGCACCGCTGGGTGCCAATGGTGACGTTCGTGTCGCGGTCATCGGCTTTAACGGACGTGGCGCAGGCCACATCAAGAGCCTGGAGGAAATCCCGGGCGTGCGCATCGTCGCACTCTGCGACGTGGACGCCAATGTGCTCGCGAAGGGCGTGGCAAGCCAGGCCAAGAAAAACAACACCGTGACGGCTTACTCCGACTACCGGAAGCTCATGCTGGACCCTGAGGTGGACGCCGTGACCATCGCCACGCCGAACCACACGCATACTCTCATCGCCATGACAGCCATGCAGCATGGCAAGCATGTGTACGTGGAGAAACCCGTGTGCCACAACATCTGGGAAGGCCGTCAGCTTTTGAATGCCGCCGAGAAGGTCGCCAAGAAGGGGCTCGTGGTGCAGCATGGCATGCAGCGCCGTTCCAGCCCCGGCTGGGCGGAGGCCATGGCCTGGGTCAAGGAAGGCCACATCGGCAAGGTGACGCTGTCCCGTGGAGTGAACTACAAGTCGCGTATTTCCACCGGTAAAGTGGCGGAGGCGATCCAGCCCAAGGACGGGATGATCAAGGGAACCTTCCACGACCTGCGCAACGTCAAGACCGACCCTGCCGGAGCGCCGCAGGAAGTGGATGTGGACTACAAGCTGTGGGCTGGACCACGTGGCATGCAGCCGGTGCACCGTTCGCAGTTCCACTATGACTGGCACTGGCAGTGGGCTTTCGGCAATGGCGACATCGGGAACCAAGGGCCACATCAGACAGACGTGGGCCGCTGGGCGCTGGGAGATCCTGAGCTGCTGCCCAAGCGTGTGATGAGCTTTGGCGGACGCTGGGGTTACAAGGATGACGGCGAGACCGCCAACAATCAGATGGCTTTCTGGGCCTACGAGCCTGCGCCGCTGCTCTTTGACAACCGTGGTCTTCCTCTGAAGGACATGGACTGGAAGCTGGAGCCAGTCTTCCGCGTGAATGGCAAGACCGCCGCAGCGCGCGTCGGCAACGTCATCCATTGCGAAGGCGGGTACGTCATCGAGGCAAAGGCTTATGACAATGAAGGCCAGGCCATCAAGAAGTTCGAGAACTTCAATGACGGCGCTGACCACATGCTGAACTTCATCAACTCGGTGCGTGCCGGCAAGATCATCAACCCGAACCTGCACGTCTCCCACGGTTTCCACGCCGCTTCGCTGGCCCATCTGGCGAACATCTCCTACCGCCTCGGCAAGGCTGCGAACGTCGCGGAGGTGCAGGAGCGCCTCAAGAATGACAAGGCCGGCCTGGAGACACTGGAGCACTTCGTGAAGAATCTGGAGGACAACAAGATCGACCTCAACGTGGACAAGATCAGTGCCGGCCCCTGGCTGGAGTTTGATCCTGTCTCCGAGAAGTTCACCGGCGAGTTCGCGGAGGAAGCGAACAAGCTGGCCACCGAGAACTACGTGGAGGAATTCAAGCTGCCGGAAGTCTAAATGGCCGGAGAATTTTGAATTTGCTGCTTTGCGCGGAGCCGGGAAACCGGCTCCGCGTTTGTAATGGGCTGCGCGCCGCTGTGGAGTAGAATCAGGGTGCCATGGAATCACCCACTCCACCTCCCGCGCTGCCTTATTCAGCCGTCACCCAGGATGAAAAAACCCTGGGCATCGTCATGCATGTGCTTTGTCTGGTTGGTTTTCCCATTCTGGGTCCGCTGATCGTCTGGCTGGTCAAAAAGGACCAAAGCAGCTACATCGACCAGCAAGGAAGGGAATTGCTGAACTTTCAGCTCAGCTTCCTGCTGTATGGTTTCCTGTCCTTCTTGCTCTGTTTCATTCTCATCGGCATTCCGCTTCTCATTGGAGTGGGCATTGCCACAGTAGTGCTCACCATCATCGGGATCGTGAATGCTTCGGAAGGAAAGGTTTATCGGTTCCCGCTGACGATTCGCCTGCTGTGAGGCAAAACGGTTGCGACTTCTGTGCGGTGGTGCTAGCTGAGTTCCCCGTTCCCACCAAAAATCCAGATGCGACCCAACCAACTTCTTCAAGCAATCGGTGCCGAGCTGCGCATGCAGATCATGACCTACATGCAGACCGATCAGCGTGCTGCATACAAGGCCGTCATTGATTCGCTCGCTCCGGCCAAGCGTCTTCGTCCTGCTTTCATTCTGGAGAAGTCCCGTGCCAAGCAGGCGGAATGGCTGCTGGAGCAGCTCAACACGAAGTCGAACGAAGAAGTGACGGCGCAGATCTTCCAGATCTGGCTGCTCAAAGGTCAGCCGCAGATGCTTATTACCTTCCTTGATGCTGCAACGATCGCGCATGATGGCAAAGGTGAAGTGACCGAACTCCCCGAAGTGATTGAGGACGACAAGGCCGAAGCTGCGGTGACCGCCTTGCTCGCGGCGTATCCTGCCAAGCAGGTCGCCTTGTATCTCTACATGTTCCAGCAGCAGCGCGAAGGTGGCTGGATCTCGCTCACCAAGGCGATCGATGCCCGCCCTGAGCTGAAGCTCGAAGCCTGAGTTTTTTGTCATGATGGACGCCCTCGACAGCGCCATCGCCAACACGCAGGCGCATCTGGATGCCCTGCGCAATGCGAGCGGCCACTGGGAAGGGCGGCTTTCCAGCAGCGCGCTTTCGACCGCGACGGCCGTTGTCGCGCTGGCTCTGGTGGATCGTGACAAGCATGCGGCGCACGTTGCCGCAGGTGCGCAATGGCTGTGTGATCATCAGAACGCCGATGGAGGCTGGGGCGATACGACGCTAAGTAAGAGCAACCTTTCGACGACGCTGCTGTGCTGGAGTGCGCTGCACCTCGTGGGGAAGCGGACTTCGCAGACACTTGAAGCTGCCAATGGGTGCATCATCGCGCAGGTGGGTTCGCTTGAACCTACGGCCATCGCGAAGGCGGTGGTGTCCCGCTATGGCAAGGACAAGACTTTTTCGGTGCCCATTCTCATGCTGTGCGCCTTGTGCGGCACTTTGGGGGAGAAGCCTTGGAAGCATGTTATTGCGCTGCCGTTTGAGCTTGCTGCGCTGCCACGGACTTGGTTTGGGGCGGTGGGGGTGCCGGTGGTCAGTTATGCGCTGCCAGCGCTGATCGCCATTGGGTACACGCGTTTTAAAAACGAGCCGCCAGCGTGGTGGAATCCGCTGAGGTGGCTGCGTGCGCTGACGTGGCCGCGCATCCGGCCGATGCTCAAGGTGCTGCAACCGAGCAGTGGCGGTTATCTTGAAGCGACGCCACTGACGAGCTTCGTCACGATGGCGCTGGCGGGTGGCGGGCAGCTGGATCATCCGTGCCTGCCGTTGGCAGTTGATTTCTTGGTGAGCTCCAAGCGGGAGGATGGGAGCTGGCCGATTGATACCAATCTGGCGACGTGGGGGACGACGTTGTCGCTGCGGAGTTCGGACGTTAGCGCGCCACCGATTTCATGGCTGCTGGCGCAACAATACCGCGAAGTTCATCCTTTTACCAATGCGCCGCCGGGTGGCTGGGCGTGGACGGATTTGCCTGGGGGCGTGCCTGATGCGGATGACACTTCGAGTGCGCTGATCGCGCTGAAGAAGATCGGACATTCCTGTGATGAGGCGATTCAGCAGGGGATCACCTGGCTCCTTGATTTGCAAAATCGCGATGGGGGCATTCCCACGTTTTGCCGGGGGTGGGGAACGCTGCCGTTTGACCGCAGTACGCCGGAGATCACGGCACATGCTTTGTGCGCGTGGTGGGTGTGGAAAGATGAGGCACCAGTGGAGCTACAACAGCGCATCGATCAAGGAACGAGGACGGCGATGGCGTATCTGAAACGGGTGCAGTTGGCGGATGGGTCGTGGATTCCGCTGTGGTTTGGCAATGAGCACACGCCGGATGAAAACAATCCGGTGTATGGCACGGCGCAGGTGGTCAATCATCTGAGTGGCAGTGCGCAGCTAGCCAGCAAGTTTGATGTGTTGATTCAGAGCGGGCGCCAATACTTGCGCAGCGCCCGGAAGGCCGATGGCTCGTTTGGCGGGGATGCCAATGCGCCTGCGAGCATTGAAGAGACGGCGGTCGCTTTGCATGCTTTGAGTGGAGAAGCGCAAGACGTGATGGCCAGTGTTCAGTGGCTCATCGCTGCCACAGAGAACGGCACTCGTTTTCCGACAGCTCCTATTGGTCTCTACTTTGCGCGGCTATGGTATCATGAGCAGCTTTATCCCGTGGTTTGGACACTGGGGGCGCTGAGGGCTGCGAGGCGTGAGCTGCTGACCAGTGAGCCGTTACGGAACCGCGTTGCGGTTCACCCTTGAGATCAAAGCGGTGGTTGTTGCGGTACCAGGGAAGCACTCGCTAAAGCTCGGCATCCCTTCGCTGTGATGCGGAAGGCCTTTGGCCTTCAGGAAAGATAGTCAGGTATTGAGCAGGTTGCGATAAGTCATTCCTGCTCGACGGTGCTGGAGATATCCACGGGGGGCTCGCCTGCGACTTCTTTTTCGACGGGCTGAACGCGGATTTCGACGTTCACGGGGACGGCGCGCAGGCCTTCGATGATGCGTTGCAGGCGTTCGATGGTGACATCGGACAAGGTCGGTTTGCTGACGGCCTGCTCAATTTTTTCCAGACCGACGGTGAAGGCGTTCATGTGGCCGGTGATGCGGTTGATGGGATCGTTTTCGCCTGCGCCGCCGGTGAGGAGGTTGCGTTTGAAGGTGCTCTTAATCTCGGTCCAGCGAATGACATCTGCCTCGGTGGAGAGGGCGTTGATCTCGCGCCACTTGAGCAGGTTGGATTCTGCGGCCTGGCTGAGGGTCTGGGCCTCGCCGCGATAGTGATCGGCGATCAGGCTGGCGACTTCGGCATCGGTCATGAGCGGGAGGATTTTCTCCGCGATCTTGTTCATGTTGCGGTAGCTGCCCTGGAGCTTGAAGGGCGGCTCGGTGCGGTAGGCGTCTTCCATGGCGGCGCTGCGCACGTATTCTTGATTCACGCGCAGGATGATCTCGCGCACGTGTAGGAGTTTCTCCATTACGGCAACGCCCTCGTTGATCTCTTCGGCGCTGTAGCTGCCTTCAAACTCGACGCCTTCGCGGGTGCCGGTTTGGGCGACCTTCAAGACGGCCAGCGCATCGGCATGGCTGCGTGCGGCGATGCGGGCCAGCGTGGCATTGCTGGTGAGGGAGTTCTCGATGTAGCTGTCTTTGAAGACTTCCTGATGACCGCCGAGGATGTCGCCGAGGTTGTAGGTGTCGGCACGGTTGGCGAGCATGTCGGGCACCTGAAATTTGCCGCCGACTTCGGTGTAGGGATTGCCGGCCATGACGACGGCGACTTTGCGGCCGCGCAGGTCATAGGTCTTGGCTTCGCCTTTGAACACGCCTTCGATCTTGCGGGTGCCATCGCAGAGGGAGATGAACTTCTGCAGGAACTCAGGGTTCGTGTGCTGAATGTCATCGACGTAGATCATGACATTGTCGCCCATCTCGAAGGCGAGGTTGAGCTTCTCCACTTCTTCACGCGCGCTGGCGTTGGCGGCTTCGGCGGGATCCAGTGAGGTGACCTTGTGGCCGAGAGCGGGGCCGTTGATTTTTACCAGCGTGATGCCGAGGCGGCTGGCGACGTATTCCATGAGCGTCGTTTTGCCGTAGCCGGGCGGTGAGATGAGCAGGAGCATGCCCATGCGGTCGGTGCGCGTATCCTTGCCTGCGGCACCGAGTTGTTTTGCGAGGTTGGCACCGATGAGCGGGAGATAGACCTGATCGATGAGGCGGTTGCGCACGAAGGAACTGAGCACGCCGGCTTTGAATTGATCGAGCCGCAGTTCGCGGCGACGGGTGTCGGCGATGCGATGCTTGAGCAACTGGAAGGCTTCAAACGCAGGCACGACCTCGGCTTCGTAGCGTTGCAGGCGCGAGGTGAACTCGTGGTAGTTGAGTTCGAGCTTTGCGTCGCCGATGCGGGCATGGGTGCCGATCAAGCCGGTGATGGTGACGTGGGAGGTGGGCTCGGTGGGGATGGCGGCTGGAGGTTGATCGTTGGTCACGACCATGGCTGCTGTTTCAATCAGCACGCCGGGGGCTGCAGTGGGGTTCAGCGCGGTGATCCACTCGAGGGCGATTTCGAATGCGAGCAGGGGCTGAGCGGTGAGGGAGGTGAGGGTTTCCTCGAAATCTTTTGTGGCGTGTTTGACGGTGAGTTCGCGGTGGAAGGAGCGCAGGAGTTCTGTGGCGGCGGCGGAGCGGGTGAAGGGGTGCTTGGATTGGAGCTCGTCGAGGAGGCAGGCGGTGATTTGATGTGACGAAGCTTGCACCAACGTGTTGCCCATTAAGCTTTTTAAATGCTTCGCGAGTTCGTCATCGACGGATGCATTCGAGATGCCGAGGAGATCGCGCATGCGACCTTTGGACTGCATGCGGGCCAGCAGAGCTTTCTTGGAGTCGTCTTCGGGCCATGTATGCCAGAACAGGCGGGCGTAGCCGCGTGCGGCGGGGGAATGGCGGAGGAGGCCAAGGGCCTGCTGCATTTCGCGCAGGGGTTTCAGAATCAGCGCGGCATCGTGATCATGCACGCCTTTGGTGTAGCCTTCGTGATAACGCTGAGCCATGAAGGTGGCCACGTCATCGCCTGCGCCGGCCTTGAGCATCTGCCAGGCGAGGTATTCGGCGCGATAGACATCTGCATTTTCCGAGACGACGGCCTGATCCCACACGCTGCGCTGCGTCGCGAGTTCAGGGTTTTCGACGGTCTCATAAAAACGCGTGCCGGTGAGGTGGAAGGCCAGGCCGTTTTCACGAGGGAGAATCGTGAGCTCCAGCGGCTGCTTGTTCACGCTGAACTGATGCTGTCCGAGCTGGATGAGATCGCCGCCAGCGACAAAGATTTCCGACTTGTCGCGGATCTGCTTGATGGAGTCCTGCTGGACGGTCTTGAGGCGGGTTTGCAGTTCGTCGGCGCGGACGCTGTCGCCGAGCTTGCGCAGTTCTTCGATGAGATCGCGCAGCTTGGCGACCATGGCATCTGCGGCGAGCCAGGCGTGGACCTCCTCGGGCTTGGCGAAGTTCGCGAGGCGGTTGCGGATGCTGGTGAGAATGCGTTCGGCGGACTGGCCGAGACTGCCGCAGCGGCGGTTCAAGGCATCGCTGAGGCTTTGGCGGCGTGACTCGAAGGCGGTCTGTACTTCTTCGCGCTTCTTGATCAGCTCGGCGGCGTAGTCGTCGAAGTCGGAGAAGCGGGTCTCCATTTCCTCGATCTGCACGAGGACGCGGGTGAGTGACTCGTCGCACTTTTCCGGAGTGGTCGCGACTTCGAGGTAGTTCAGTACGCTCTGGCTGAGCAGGCTGAGCTGGGCCTGAAACTGCGCGGCGCCTTCGGTCTTGGCGAGGTCATTGCGGCGGTTGCGCAGGACGCTGCGGACTTGGTTGAGCTGAGCGAAAAGCGTGGAGATGCCTTCGATGATGCGCGTGGTCTCGGTGGCGTCTTCGATCTTGAGGCCACTGACGATGGCGGTGAGCATTTCCAGCTCGCTGCTGGATTTGGCGAGGGCTTCTTCGACGGCCTGGGCTTCGTTGACTTTGGCCAGCGCAGGTACGCGGGCCTGCTGCTCGGCGATCTGTTTGCGGTAGGGGTCCAGCGACTCCGGCTTGAGCAGGAAGGTGACGCAGCGGGCGGAGAGCTTGTCTGCTCCTTCTGCCACCGCCTTGTCCATGCGGTCGATCTCGACGGCGTCGGTGTAGCGTACATCGCGCAGGGCGATGATCTGGCCGCGCAGCTCACGCAAGGAGGTGAGGAGATGGACGAAGCCGAGGATGTCGGTGGGATCGGTGTTGGCGGCGGAGTTGAGCGCCTTCTGCGATTTCTCCTGCAGCGTGTGGGTTTGATCCGCTGCCGTCTTGCGCATGCGGCTGACTTTTTCGAACTCACCCAGCGCGGCTTCAGCGGTGCTCTTGATTTCAACGAGGATGCTTTTGAGATCGTGAGTCTCTTCGCGGCCGACCCAAAAGTAGCTGTCGGCAATGTCGCCGCATGAGCGGGCGAGCTCGACATAAAGACCTGAGAAGGAATCGTCTTTCGCGAGCAGTGTCAGCACGCCATGGCACTCGGCCATGGCGCGGACGATTTCGGCGTTGCCGATCTTGCTCAGAAAAGTCTGCGAGGCTTTTGCGGCGCTGACATCGTTGGAAACAAACGGCGTGCGCCAGACCTGGATGACGTGGTGTTTACGCGGCTCTTCATCAGCCGAAAAGAGCACGAGTTCACCGCTCGGGAAAAGGCTGAAGCCATGGCAGGGCTGCGGCGTGGCGACGCTCTGCGTGATGAGATTGTAGCTGAGCAGCAGGTACGAGCCGCTTTCGAGATGGCTGAAGACAAAAAGCGTGTCCTCGCCGTTTGCAGCGGCGATGCGTTTTTCAAACCGCATGGGCGGCAGGCCGGTTTCAAAGCGTTTTACTTCGCCGGTTTGCAGTACATAGCCATGCGGGAAGAGGATGCCGTGATCATCCGGCAGGAGGACGCAGCTCTCCGCAATGCTGTCGATGCGATGCGCCTGGCGCGTGCGTTCATTGAAGACGAGATGGCGCCAGGTTTTTTCCTGATAGGGCAGGACTTTGAGAAGGATGAGATTGCCAACGATGGCGTAGTGCACCTCTGCGTCGTCGAGAGTCTGGTCCTTGTTTTCGACAGGATCGCTGTAGATGCCGCGGCCGGTGTCGGTGTTGTTTTCCACCTTCACGGTGAGGTCGCCGCCGATGGTCTCGACGAAGACGCGGTCCTCGATGCTGATGTGCGGATGGTTGCCGTGGATGTACATGTCCCGCGTGGCGCGCTTCCACGCAAACTCCTGCGGTGTGGGGAAGACGAATTCGTGGTCGCTGCGGTTGCCGAGGTACTTGAGCGTGCCGTGGTCATCGTCCACGAGCCACTTGAAGGCTTTCACCTCGGTGGCGCGCTGGCCCACCTGAAAGCCCAGGTAGAGATGCGGGCCGATGCGGTGGAACTTCAGGAAGGAGGCGTGTTTGTAGTAGCTGTAGAGGTAGGCGAAGTCCTCGACAAACTGGGGATCGCTGAGCAGGCCGTCCTTGTTGGGATGCAAGCTGTGGTCCGACGTGTGATAATCGTAGACCGCGAACACGTCCTCGACGCGCATGGTGCTGCGCAGGCCGAGGTGGACGTTGTAGCCAAACAGGAAGCGGTGCGGACCGATGGCGGCGAGGTCACGCGGCAGGCAGTTGTTTTCTGTCGTGAGGCGTGAGGTGGCAAGCAGGGCGGTTTCGATGCCGCCGAATTCCGCCTTGCGGTCGGCGTTGAGAAGATCCAGCCGACGCTGCAGCTCGGAGCCGTGCTTGTTGAGACGCTGACGAATGACTTCGTAAGCGCCGGCTTCGAGCTGCGGGGAGGGTGGGGGAGATGGAGGCGCGTCGGGCATCGGGTGTTAGCGGCAGGAGCACTGCATCCTATTCGTGTGAGCGACTTGAGATGCGCCTGTTCTCTGGAGCTTTTCGCGGGCCGGGGGACTTCGGAAAGCGCCAGAGGACTGGCGCACTCCAAGACGCTGGTGCGAGGCTGTGAATTCCGCGTGTGTCGAACACATGTGCTAGATGAGCGGATTTATGCCTTCTTCGCCGCCTTGGCGGCGAGGAGGCCGCTGACGGTTTGCTCGGTGAGGCCGAAGCGGGAGGCGGCGCCGAGCATGCCGGTGAGTTTGTTCAAGGTGGTGGCGTCGGGATTGAGGCCGATCAGTTTGCCGAAGAGGGCGCTGAGGGTGAGGTTCTTGGTGTCTTCGGAGGTGAGGCCGAATTGATCGATGATGTTTTTGAGCTGGGATTTGAAGTAGTCGGGATCGCCGGTGAAGAAGGTTTCCTTCACATCGGTGAGGGTGCGGCTGCCTTCGACCATGCGGTCGATGGCGCGGGCGTTGCCGATGGCGTTGGTGATCTTGTCGAAGAACTGGCTTTCGCCGCCGATGATCTCGATCTTGGCGGACTTCATGGCCTCGCCAAGCACGTTGGCCTGGGCGGCGGCGATGTCCTTCTGGATGTTGATCTGCGCGAGCTCGATGGCTTTCTCCTTTTCGAGGGTGAGCTTGAATTCTTCGTGTTCGCGTCCGGCGTTTTCGAGGAGCTTCATGGCCTGCGCCTTTTTGGTGATGCCATCGGCTTCCGCAGCGAGCTTGAGCTGCGTGACTTCGGCATCTGCGGTGCCCTGCTTCTGCGAAGCTTCGGCCTTGGCAAGCAGGACCTGGGCTTCCCCGAGGCCGATGGCGGCGGAGCTGGCGGTGCGACCTTCGGCGAGGGATTTCTCGGCGGCGGCATCCTTGGAGGCGGACTCCTGCCGGGCTTCGGCAAGCGTGAGCAACTCCTGAGCGTGAAGCTCGGCGGCTTGCTTGGAAGCGTCGGCGGCTTTGATCGTGGTGAAGGCTGACTGCTCTGCGGCGAGTTGTGCGGATTGTTTGGAGGCTTCGGCCTCTTTGATTTTCTGGATGAGCTGCTCCTGGGCGTTTTTCTCGGCGTTGGTGAGAGCGACCTGCTTCTCACGGTCGGCGGTGGCGAAGGCTTCGGCGTCCTTCATTTTCTGCTGCTCGATGACGACGGTTTTTTCAAGGGCCACGCGGTCTTTGATGACTTCCTGGATGTTCTTTTTCTCCACTTCGACGGCCTTTTCCTTCTCGATGGCTTTGAGCGTGGTGACGCGCTCGCGGTCGATGATTTCGAGATCGCGATCCCGGGTGACGCGCTCGACTTCGACGGCGTCGGTGCGCTCCTTGTTGCGCTGGGCGACGAGGACCTGGCGGTCTTTGTTCTGGGTGGCGACGGCGATTTCTTCGTCGGCGCTGATTCTGGCGCGTTCAGACTTCAGGCGTTCTTCTTCCTGGACCTTCATCGTCTCGGCCGTTTCGCGGGCACGGACGCTTTCGACATCGCGCTTCTGCTTGGATTCGGTTTCGGCGAGCTGGCGCTCAAGTTCGAGGATGGCTTCACGGGCCTGAACGTCCTGCTGCTTGATGACCTTTTCTTTGTCACGCTGGATGTTGTTGGAGAGCTTGGCCTGGATGGCGGTGAGCTCGGTGATCTTCTTGATGCCTTCGGCGTCGAGGATGTTGTCGGGATCGAGGTTCTCGAGCTGCGTTTGTTCGAGGAAGTCGATGGCGCAGTCGTCGAGGGTGAAGCCGTTCAGGTCTGTGCCGATGACTTTGAGGATCTCGCTCTTGAAATGATCGCGCTCATTGTAGAGCTGCACGAATTCAAAGCGCTTGCCCACGGTTTTGAGGGCTTCGGAAAACTTGGCGTCAAACAGCACACGGATGGTGTCCACAGTGCTGGCACGGGTGCAGCCGATGCTCTGGGCCACGCGCAGCACATCTTCCGGTGTTTTGTTCACGCGGACGAAGAAGGCGACCTTGATGTCGGCACGCAGGTTGTCTTTGCAGATGAGGCCCTCCTGGGCTTTGCGCTCGATTTCGATGCGCTTGACCGAGATGTCCATGTACTCAGACTGATGGGCCACGGGGATGACGATCATGCCGTTGAAGGTCACTTTGGTGCCGCCGATGCCGTTGCGCACGATGGCCTGGCCCTGCTGCACCTTGCGGAAGAAGCGCGAGAACAGAATCAGGATGCCGAGAAAGATGCCGATGATGATGACTCCGACAAGAAGGCTGCCTTCCAGCAGGAGAGCGAGGGGTAGGGATGAGGTCATGAGCGAGTTGGGTGAAAAATTGGTGGGTTAGTTCTGGGGAGCGGGTTCGATCAGGTAAAAAATATTGTCGGGACCGGCGGCAGTGACTTTGGCCGAGTCGCCGCGTTTCAGTGGTGTGACTCCCGGCTCGGTGCGGACATTGATCAGCAGAGGAACGCTGGCGGTGGTGATTTCGAGCTGACCGTAGGAGGCATCCGCTTCCGTGGAAACCACGATGCCGGTGCGACCGATGACCTCTTCGGCCTCGGAGTCGGCATCGCCCATGGCTTTGAAGAGCTTGGCGACGGGAAGGGTGACGAGCTTGGTCACGATGAGGCTGCCGAGAAGGTTGGGCAGGAGGAGCCAGGTGGCTTGCAACAGGCTGCCAGCCTGGTTGTACCATTCGTTCAGCGCCAGCGAGCCAAACCAGAGAAAGAGGACCATGAAACTGAGCCAGACCATCAGGGGCACCTGTGAAAAGCCGAGGAAACGACCTGCCGAGAGCCAGGCGCCGCCGGTGCTCATGCCGAGAGCGTTTGAGGAGCCTGCACCGTGGTGGGCATCGCCGTCTGTGCCCAGATCGTCTGGGAGATCAGCCTCGAAATCCAGCGCGCCAAGCAGGACCAGAAGCCAGTAGCAGACGACCAGTGTCAGCAGCAGCGTCAGCAAAAGCTGGTGTGGCAGGATGGCGGCTTGGAAGAGTTCGAACACGTTGGGAGAGTTGGCGGAAAGATAATGTGCGATATAAGCAACTGACCCGAGGCGAGGCGATTACAATTTTGCAGATCGTCTTCAATGCAATTAAGCGAGCCTAGTTGCGCGTGCCTGAGAGGTTAAATAAATTCCTGATCGCCGGGGTGGGGGAGGGTTAAAAAACTGAGCTTTGGAATGTCCGCGCGGGTTATTTTCGGGTGTGGGGTGGGATGGCAGACTTCGTCGCAGGCGGCTTTGAGGTCGTGATATGAACCGTGAGAAGGATTGACAAGCCCGGCGCTGCTCCTAGAATCGGCATCGAATTCACCCAGAACAAAGTACAGCGAATCGTCAGTCAGTGGAGGTTACCGGCATGAGGAACACAGAATTTGAAGACGAACGGCGTCCGCCCAATCCGCCGCTGCATTCCGAGAAAATCGTCACGGATCGCAAGATATTTTTCCTGGATCTCAAGGAGAATGATCGCGGCAAATTCATCAAGATCACCGAGGACGTTCGCGGCCGCCGTGACACGATCATTTTGCCGATCGACGCCGCGCAGGAGTTCCTGGACGCCATGATGCGGACTGTGGATGCTGCGGGTGTGGATGAGTGAGGCTAGCTGGGAATTCTTTTTTCCGACGGTAGACTTATTCTAAATTCGGGTATGAAGGGAAAGTCCCATAGATGGGTTATCAGCTTCCTTGCCGGGGCGCTGGTCGCGGTGATCCCAGTTGGGTTGTATTGTCTGACCAGAGGGCACCACTACTCGGAACATGGAACCTTTTTCAGGGGCATGTTGGACGGCCAGCAAGTGGTCGGCGTTTCGTTTGTTGAATACGACGGACGGGGCTTGATGGAACTAACCCAATGGAAAGTTGAGTTGGTTAACCGTGGTGGCCAGCATGTCACTCTGTACCGGAAATCATCGGTGTTTCAGGAAAAGATTCCGCATCACCCGAAGATCGAAATCAGCGATCATCAGATTTACATCGATGATGGGGAGGACAAGATGACGATCACCATTCAACATTCTTCCAAAGACGGAGTTTAGTGTCGGGGTCAGGAGACCCCGACACCTAGGCTTGGGTTTGGCCGCCTGGCCTCACACGAATTTGATCACATGCTTCTGCCCGTGCTCTTCATGAGCGGGGTTGAGCGCACGGAGTTCGAACTCGGCGCGTTCAGAATTGATGCGGACGATGACCCAGCCGTTCGGGCGTTTGGGGTCGAAGGTGTAGGCGACGGGCGGGAGATTGATGAGCGGGAGGCCGGTCTTCTCGTGCTTCGTTTTCAGCCAGGTGTGGGTGTGGCCGTAGATGTAGCCCTGCACCTTGGGATAGGCGGCGAGGAGGTCGAAGAGGGCATCACTGTCCTGCAGGCAGCTGCCTTTCTTCTTCTCTTCCATGCTGGTCTGCATCGGATTGTGATGCGCCACGATGAAGGTGGGCTTGTTGGGTGCGTTGCGCAGTTCACGCTCGATCCACACGAGCTGAGCTTCGCCGAGCATGCCGGGGGTTTTGTTCACGAGGTCGAGGGAGTCGAGCAGGATCCAGTTCACCTGGGCGCTGGTGACGGTGGCGACGTGCTTGTCCGGCACGTTCATGGGGCGCTCTGCGTTGGGCGGCGGCGGGCCGATGATGGCGTTGAGGAAGTTGTTGCGGTGATCGTGGTTGCCGAGGGTGCAGTGAATCTGAATGGACTGCTCGCGCAGTGCCTGAATGCAGTGGGTGAAGGTGACGTAGTCCTCCGTTTTGCCTTCGAGGTAGGCGCAGTCGCCGTTGACGATGAGGCCGAAGGGCTTCTGACCGATCTTGAGCACCTGATTGGCGCAGCGGCGCAGGTTTTCAGCCATGCATGCGCCGCGTGCGACGAGCGCCTCGTCCTGGGCGATGTGGGGGTCAGAAAAAAGCACCCAGGTCTGTTCAGGAATCTCAAGCGCGGGAAGCTGCGTGGCGAGGGCGCCCAGAGCAGCGGCGGTGCCGTGCTGCAAAAAGTTGCGGCGGGTGAGAGGGGGGAAGGTGATTGGCATGGGAAGGAATGAAACGCTGCTTAAAGGCAGGATCGTGCGAACGGAGGAAGGCAAAATTTAGGTGCCAAAGTAGCGGTCTCCGGCATCGCCGAGGCCGGGGACGATGTAGCATTTGTCATTGAGGCCGGAATCAATGGCGGCGGTGACGATGGCCACATCTGGATGAGCGTGCTCCATGGCGGCAAGCCCTTCGGGGCAGCTTACGACGCAGACCATCGTGATGCGCATGGCTCCGGCCTCCTTGAGCTGTCGCGCGGCCTCGCAGGCGCTACCGCCGGTGGCGAGCATGGGGTCCAGGAGGAACACATCTGCGTTGGAAAGGCTGGCGGGCAGATTCGCATAGTAGGCATGCGGCAGGGCGGTTTCCTCATTTCGCCGGATACCCACATGGGCGACGATGGCGTCCGGTACGAGCGGCAGGATGCCATCCAGCAAACCCAGGCCGGCGCGCAGGATGGGCACGCAGACGAGCGGGCGTGCCAGCTTTGCACCCACGGTTTGTTTGAGCGGAGTCTGCACTTCGATCTCAAGCACGGGAAGCTCACGGGTGGCTTCGAGGAAAAGAAGGCGTGCAAGATGATTCAAATGCCGCCGAAATTCATGGGACGGCGTGCCGACAGCACGAATGGCGGCGAGATGGCACTGTGCCAAAGGATGCTGAACGACGACAACGGGCTGCATGCCGGTCATTCTGCCGCGTTTGCCCGTGCTGGCAAAGTTTTCCACCACCGGGTTGACGGTCATGATACCCTGCAGGCATGAAAACACGATTCTGTGTGCCTGCATTGGTCGCACTTTCCCTGGTCGCTTGTGACAGCGCACCGAGAGGGGACGGTTCGAGTTATTACTACCCTTCTGCCAACCGCCCGGAAGCCGTACCCCGCAGCAGCCCCAGCCAGAGCATTGCCAGCATGGCGGGCAGCAGCGGCGCACCCGTGCCACGGGGTGGGTATGCACCTGGTTCCGGGCCGACGGCGATGCCGCAGGGAAACCAGTTCATGTACCAGCAGAATGTGTCAGGCCCGTTTGGCAGCCGCAGTTCGAGCGGTGTGATCAATGCTTACGGCGGGGTGCAGAGTTACCAGACCATTGGCAACATGCCGGTTTATCCCGGCATGGCGGTTCCATACAATAACAACGCGCGCTATTATGGCAGGATGCCCACGAAGCCGATTTTTGTGCCCGGTGTCGGCGGTGTTCCCGGCTACTACATGAACCCGAGCACGGGAGCGCGGGTGCCGGGACCGTAGACGGGTTTAAGCTTCACCATCCTTCTTGGCCTGCGCCCGCTTTGCTTCGGCGCGGTGTTTGAGCACTTCAAAGACGATGGGCAGCATGGAGACGACGATGATGAGAACGAAGACCAGCTTGAGGTTGTTTTTGATGATCGGGATGCTGCCGAGGAAGTAACCGGCGATGCTGAAGCTGAGCACCCAGACCAAGCCGCCGCCGAGGCTGTAGATCAGGAAACGGCGGTAGTCCATGCGGCCAAAGCCGGCAGTGAAGGGGGCAAAGGTGCGCACGATGGGCACGAAGCGCGCGAGGATGATGGCCTTGCCGCCGTGCTTGACGAAGAAGGCCTCGGTCTTCGCGAGGTAGTCGCGCTTGAACCAGCGCTGGTTCACGATCCAGCCGCCTGCCTTGCGGCCGATCCAGTAGTTCAAATTGTCACCGATGATGGCGGCGCACATGAGCAGCGGAATGATGAGTTCGATGCGAATGAGCCCCTGAGCGGACAGTGCGCCCACGGCAAACAAAAGGGAATCTCCCGGCAGAAACGGCATGATCACCAGGCCGGTCTCGCAAAAGATGATCGCAAACAGCAGCCCGTAGATAAGCGCACCATGATCCTGTGCGAAGGTTTGCAGGTGTTTGTCGATGTGCAGGGCGAAATCGAGAATCTGGGAGATCATGGGCGGCGAATGTCCGGCGTCAGAGCGGGGCGGCAAACGAAAAGTCATGCCGATCCCGACAGGTTCACAAAAAAAGCCGGGGCGTGAGGCCCCGGCTTTGCTGGATGGGTTCTGTCGATTCGTTCGGTGGCTTACTTCAGCTCTGCCGTGACCACTTTTTTGCCTTCGATCTTGAGACCCTCGACGTTTTTGAATTTTTCCGCCACCTCTTCCGGGCTGAGGCCGACGTCAGCGGATTCCATGAAGCCGGCGAAGATATCCGCGTTGTCCATGATCTTGTCGAACTGGATGTCCATGTAGCTGATCGTGCCATCGTTGAGATGAGCGGCGTTTGAACTGGCGATGCCATTGGCCCCTTGGACTGCCACCGCCACGCGCATGCCGGCAAACATGGGCTTCATCATCGCCATCTGCGATTTCATCATGGCGATTTGTTCCGGGGACTTCTTCGGCTTGGCAGCATCGCCGCCTTTCTTTTTATCAGCGTCTGGATTGGTAATGGTGAGGGTGGAGCCGCTCAGCGCGAAGGTCATCGGCTGCGTGGTGGAGGGTTTGCCTTCCTGCTCTGGTTCAAACGGCACGTACTTCAGCTTCGAGAGATCAGCGACGGCGAAGACCACTTTCACACCGCTTTTGCCATCGGGTGTCTTCACTTCTTCATGGGATTTCACGGTGACGCCCTCGCCGAGTTTTTTCGCGCGTTCCGCAGCCTTTTCCTTGTCCATGACGAGGCCCTTGAGTTGATCACCCTGCCCGCCCTGCATCATGGCCGCCAGCTGGGCACCCAGGAGAACACTCTCCTCGATGGTGGCCGTGCCGTCCTTGTTGACGACCACGGTGGATTTGATTTCAATGCAGGAGGCCAGCACAAAAGCGACCGCCGCGAGGAGGAGGGATGAGATTTTCATGAGGCGGCAGATTAGGCGTGTGGAATTTTCTTCTACAAGCGCAAAGAGAGAGGTTGCGCGACATTTACCATGGCAGAACGGCAAGGATGCTGCTTGCCAAATGGATTAATTTCTGAAACAAGTCAGCCATGGACTCCCATGAAGTGATCAGCAAGGCCGTCGAGCAAACCAGCTTCAAGGAGGTTGCGGCCCAGATGGGCGTCTCCCTCTCGCTGGCCTACAAGTGGTCCCAGCCGGACGAGCAGCAGGGCAGCGGCACCTCCAATCCACTGGACCGCGTGCGCCAGCTGTTTGAGATCACCAAGGATCCGCAGCTCATCCAGTGGCTCTGCCACAAGGCG
Organism: Prosthecobacter debontii; assembly: GCA_943371875.1. GTDB lineage: Bacteria > Verrucomicrobiota > Verrucomicrobiia > Verrucomicrobiales > Verrucomicrobiaceae > Prosthecobacter > Prosthecobacter debontii_C. The sequence continues at coordinate 125,692 of CALRWM010000005.1, forward strand.
AACGGAGTGTTTGTGCAAAATCCCACCGGCGGAGGTCCGCGTGGCATGGAGCTGATGCCAGCCACGCAGGAAATCGTCCAGCAATTTGCGGATCTCCTCACTGCCATCAGCACCGCGGCCTCTGACAACCACATCAACGCCAAGGAGGCAGAACACATCCGTGGCGTGTGGGATGAGCTGAAACGCTTCACCGAAGGCTTCGTACGCTTGTGTGAGAAGGGTGACTTTGCCCACCTCGCAGCTGAGATCAAAACGCATCAGGGTCACAAATAACGAGCCTGATTTTTGGAAGCCATGGCCACCACCGGTCCGCTGCTGATCCGCCATGAAGGCCACACGCCGCGTGAACGCAGCACGTGTGGCTGGCGGGATCGTTTGATCAGCCGCGAAGATGCGGGCCTGTCGCCCGCCGCTTGGGCGCATGCGGTGGACATCGACGGAGCGAAGCTCCACTACCACAAACGCTCCACGGAACTCTACTACGTCCTCGATGGCGGAGGCACTGTGGTGCTGGACGGCGTCGAACAGCCTGTGAGTCAGGGTTCGCTCGTGCACATTCCGCCTGGAGTCGTGCATGGTGCGCGTGGGAAGATGCGCGTCCTCGTCGTTGGCATCCCGGACATCGCGGAGGATGATTATTTCGAGGTGGAGGAAGCGGGCTAAAATCAAGAAAACATACGCGCAGTCAGAGTGACTGGGCCGATTGGTATGGAAACCGCTCTTTTTTTGCCATGGCACTGCTTCTCCTTTTTGTCGCCCGGCTTTGCCTCACGTCGCCCATGCAGCTTAGCCTGCAACTCAGCGACGACGATTGGATGGCGCTCTGTGCCCTCTTTTCCATTTCGATTGCCCTTCTGATTAGTCACAAGGTTCACATGCTGACCGGGCGCTGAACCACATGGCCGGCCCTCTGGCTGAGGGGATGTTGCTTTCCAAGTGATCCGTCACAATACCTTGAAAACCAAGGTGATGAGAGGGCACTGGGAGAAATTGTGGATCGGAGCTTAACCATTCCTTGGAGCGCAAAACGCAAAGGATAAGCCTAAGATTCTAAAGAAATGGATGATAAGACTCGGGAATCGATAAAATTCATTGGACCAATATGCATTTGCTATGTTTATTATAATCATAAACATTTAGTCCATTTATCATTATGAGCGAGAACGAACGCAACACACTTGTGCCCGACATCCGCGAAGTGCTTGCACAGCATGGCCGATTCCCCGTGGAGAACCTGACTGAGGGGGATGACCTTTACAATGCCGGCCTGACGTCCTTGGCGACGGTGGCGGTGATGCTGGCGCTGGAAGACAAATTCAATGTCGAGTTTCCCGACAATCTGATCGGTCGCCGCACCTTCAAGAGCATCGAATCCATCGCGGAGGCGATCACGAAGCTCGCGGCCTAGGCCCGAGCGGCGATGTGCCCCAGTTGTTCAAGGCCGTACGAATCCCCACCCCCAATCCAATCCTGTGAGCACTCTTTGCAGCACCGAAGTCGATTTTGACGAACTTTTGAAGGAGGTGCACGCGCTGGGCAAATCGGTGCTCCGTGTTCATGCAGCGGATGTGGACAAACAGGCGCGCTTTCCGAGCGAGTCGATCGATGCCATGCGCGAAGCGCGGCTGCTGAGCGCCTATGTCCCTGAAGAGTATGGCGGCATGGGCTTGAACCTCGTGCAGGTCGCGAAGATCTGCGAGACCCTGGGCCAGTACTGCGGCTCGTCAGCCATGATTTATGCGATGCACAAGATTCAGGTGGCCTGCCTCGTGCATCATGCCCAGCAGTCGGAATTTTTCTGCGACTACCTGCGGCTGCTGGTGGAGAAGCAGCGACTGATGGCTTCTGCGACGACGGAGATCGGAACGGGTGGAGATCTGCGCTCCAGCATTTGTGCGGTGGAAGTCTCGGGGGTTCAGTTCAAACTCACGAAGAAGGCCCCGGTCATTTCCTATGGTGACTTCGCGGACGAGATGCTGGTGACCTGCCGCAGTGCACCGAACGCGCCGGCGAATGAGCAGGTGCACGTCATGGTGCGCAAAGGAGAGTACACCACCGTGCCGCTTTCGACCTGGGACACCATGGGTTTCCGCGGCACCTGCAGCTCGGGCTTTGAGCTGACAGCCACAGGCAATGCGGAGCAGATCATTCCGCAGCCATTCAATGAGATTTTGGGACAGACGATGCACCCCTACTCGCACATCGTGTGGGGCGCGCTGTGGTCGGGCATTGCGATGGATGCAGTGAACCAGGCCCGCGCCTTCGTGCGTGCTGAAGCGCGCAAGACGCCCGGTGAAACACCCATCTCGGCCATCCGCCTCGGTGAGGTGGATCAGGTGCTGCAAGTGATGAGGAACAATGTGACGGCGATGGCCCGTGAGTACGACGAACTGCGCAGCCGCGACTGCCCGGGAGTGTTTGAAGAGTTTGGCTTCTCCATCCGCACGAACAACCTGAAGCTGTCCACCTCGCAGCAGTTCGTGGACATCGTCGGTCGTGCGATGCTGATCTGCGGCATCTCGGGTTATCGCAACGATTCCAAATTCAGCATCGCCCGCCATCTGCGTGATGCCTATGGCGCGGCACTGATGGTCAACAACGACCGCATTTTGAAACTGAACGCCACAATGCTGATGGTTCACAAGGAAGGCTGATTTATGACGTGCACCTCGACCGCAACTCTCCCCATCACCGAGGCCTATCAGGCGTTTCTCGACCAGGTCACTGAGGCCGGGCTGCTCGTGCCGCTTGGCGTGCGCGGTGTCTATGGCTACAACGGTGTGTTTGAAGACGTGCTGCAGAGCTTTGACCGTCTGATCACGCGACGCGCAGCGCACTTTCAGGCGGATATTTTGCGACTGCCCGGGGTGCTGAGCCGCGAGCACTATTTGAAGACCAGCCACATGGAAAACTTTCCGGACCTGATGGGGTCCGTGCACAGCTTCATGGGGCGTGACCGCGAGCATGTGGGGATGCTGACGAAGCGCGAGAATGGCGAAGAATGGACCCAGGACCTCGTTCCGAGCGCCCTGATGCTGACACCCGCATGCTGCTACCCGCTGTATCCCACAGTGACCGGCACGCTGTCGAGCGAGGGCAAGACGGCGGATCTGTTCTCGCAGGTGTTCCGGCATGAGCCGTCGATCGACCCTTGCCGCCTACAGATTTTCCGCCAGCGCGAGTTCGTCCGCATTGGCACTGCCGAGCAGGCGCTGGAGCATCGCAAACAATGGATCGAACTGGGCCGGGACATACTGGCCGAGGTCGGACTCGAAGTGGAAATCGTCGTCGCCAATGATCCGTTTTTCGGGCGTGGTGGACGTGTGATGGCGGCGTCGCAGAAGGATCAGGACTTGAAGCACGAGTTTACCTTTGCCGTGGCCTCAAATGAAAAGCCGACGGCGATTGCCTCGACCAACTGCCACATGGATTATTTCGGCAAAGCTTTCGACATCAAGCAGGCGAACGGTGAGGCCGCGCATTCAGCATGCATTGGATTTGGAATGGAGCGCATCGCGCTGGCCTTGTTCAAGCATCATGGATTCGATCCTGACCGCTGGCCGTATGAGGTGAAAAACGCCTTGGAACTATGAGCCGGCCGTTTCCAGCACTTGATCCACAAACCTACACGCGCCATCGCCTGCACACGCAGGAGCGCGAGTGGGCGGAAACGAACTGCTACGTCGATGTTTGGATCGAAGTCCTGCATGCCCGTGGCCTGGAGCCGATAGCGGCCCTGCCGTTCACGCTGGGCATCGACTTTGAGGGCGATCAGTGGACCTTTTTCAAATACCAGCTGGAAGATTTGTATGAGCTCTATGCGCTCGATGTGCAGGAGCTGGCGATCTACCGGCCGCTGACGGCGCACATCGAGGAGCAGTTGTCGCTTGGGAGACCGCTGCTCGTTGAACTGGACTCATTTTATCTGCCCGACACGGCTGGCAGCGCCTACCAGCTGGAGCATGTCAAAACGACGGTGGCCATTGCGGAGATCGACATGGAGCAGCAGCGCCTGGGCTACTTCCACGCGCAGGGCTACTACCACCTGCATGGGGATGATTTCGCGCATGTGTTTCACCTGCGCGGCGAAAAGAATCCTGCGATCTTGCCGCCCTACTGCGAGATCGTGAAGAGCACCGCCAGGCTGCCGCTGCAAGGCGAGGCGCTGCTGAATGCATCTCTGGGCCTGTTGAAGCGACAGCTGCAGCGCCTGCCGGAAGTGAATCCGTTCGTAAAATTTCGTGCCCGCTTTGAGGCCGATATGCAGTGGCTGATCAACGAACCGATTGCCACGTTTCACCAATACTCCTTTGCCACGCTGCGTCAGTTTGGCTCCTGCTACGAACTTGCCGGCACCTACTTGAAATGGCTGCAGAGCCAGGGCGTGAGCGGCCTGGATGGTGCCATTGAGTCGATTCTCAGGCTGTCCACCGGCGCGAAGACGCTGCAATTCCAGCTGGCACGTGCGATGGCGCGGAAGAAGCCGATTGATTTCACGCCTGTCGATCAAATGGCGGAGCACTGGACCCAGGCGATGCAGCAAATGAAGGACGCGTTTCCCGCGTAATCGCATGACGGACTCTGTTCACTTTGCGCCGTGGACATGCTGTGCGCAGGCTCCCGGAGCGAGTGCTGAACCGACAGCGGTGCAGGGAGATTGGATTGCTGCCGAGGTGCCGGGCACTGTGGCTTCGGCATTGCGTGCACGCGGTCAGTGGAATCATCAAAATCCACCTGATATCGATGCGCAGGACTGGTGGTACCGCACGACCTTTACTGCGGCAGCGCGAAGTGCTGAAGAATCCTGTGCCCTGTGCTTCGATGGGCTCGCCTCGCTTGCGGAAGTATGGCTCAACGGCGAACTCATTCTAAACTCGGACAACATGTTCCGTAGCCATCGCGTGGATGTTGCGCAGGCTTTGAAGGATGAGAATGAGCTGGTGATCCGCTTTCGTTCGCTCACGGCGGACTTGAAGAAGAAACGTCCGCGTCCGCGCTGGAAAACGAACCTCGTGAACAATCAGCAGCTGCGGTGGCAGCGCACGAGCCTGCTGGGACGCATTCCGGGCTGGTCGCCGCCGGTGCCTGCCGTGGGGCCCTGGCGTGCGGTGAGACTGGAGCGTGCACCTGTCCTGCTGACGGACATTCGCAAGAAGGCTTTGCTGGTGGGAGATGAAGGCGTCGTCAGTTTTCGTGCGCGGGTGGAGTCGTCGATGAAAATCGTTTCGGCGCGGTTGAACATCGGCGAGCATTCTGTCGAGCTTTTGTGTGAGGATGATGCTCTGCGCGGCGAGTTGCGTATTCAACATCCGGAACTGTGGTGGCCGCACACGCATGGCGTGCCGGCGTTGTTCAGCGGCAAGGTGATCATCGAGACGAGCGCAGGCCTGCATGAGTTTCCGCTGGAGCAAACGGGCTTTCGAAGCATCGAAGTTTGCAACGATCCCGGGTTTGCGGTTCATGTGAATGGAGAGCGCGTGTACTGCCGTGGTGCATGCTGGACGACGAACGACATTTTTACCCTCGGTGGAACAGAAGCGTCGTTGCGGCATGATCTCACACTCGCGCGTGATGCGGGCATGAACATGCTACGCATTGGCGGCACGATGACCTATGAGAGCGATGCATTCTACCGCCTCTGCGATGAGCTGGGCATCCTCGTCTGGCAGGACTTCATGTTTGCCAACATGGACTATCCCGTGGATGACGCGGCGTTTGCTGAAAACATCACGACTGAGGCGACGCAGCAGCTGAGCCGATTTGCACAGCACCCCTGTGTGGCAGTTTACTGCGGCAACAGCGAGATCGAACAGCAGGCGGCGATGCTGGGCATGGCGCGTGAGCTTTGGCGCAACCGCTGGTTCGGCGAGCAGCTGCCGGCGCTGTGCAGCCAGCATCATCCCGGCACGGCGTATGTGCCTTCATCGCCGAGCGGTGGTGTGCTGCCCTTTCACACGCGGACCGGTGTCACACATTATTACGGCATTGGTGCCTATCTGCGCTCCCTGCGCGAGCTGCGGCAGGCTGATGTGAAATTCACCAGCGAGTGTCTGGGGTTTTCAAACATCCCTGAGCCGGAGGCAATTGATGAGATCATGGGCGGCCTGATGCCGGTGATGCACCACCCGCGCTGGAAGCAGCGCGTGCCGCGTGACACGGGAGCCGGATGGGATTTTGAAGATGTGCGCGATCACTACCTGCGGGAGCTTTTCAATGTCGATCCGGTGACGTTGCGCTCGTTCGACATGCCGCGTTACCTGGAACTGAGCCGCGTGGCATCGGGCGAGATGATGGCGCGAACGTTTGCGGAATGGCGCAGCGGGCACAGCCGCAACGCGGGTGCGCTGGTGTGGTTTTACAAGGATCTGTGGCCAGCGGCGGGCTGGGGCATCGTGGACAGCACGGGTGCTCCGAAGGCAGCGTACTATCAGCTCAAGCGCGCATGGCAGACACGGCAGTTAACGATCACGGATGAAGGGCTGGATGGTTTGCATCTGCATCTGAGCAACGAAACGGCCGGGTTGGTCGAGGGCTTTGTCGAGGTGCAGTTGCTGCGCGAGCCGAATGTGGTCGTCGCACGCCATGAGATTGAGGTGAAGGTGGAGCGGCGCTCGCTGGAGATGCGAAGTGTTGATGAAATCCTCGGTTCGTTTTTTGACGTGAACTATGCGTACCGTTTCGGTCCGCAGTCGCATCATGTAGTGATCGCGACCTGGTTCAGCGCCGGGCGTGAGGTCATCAGCGAGTCGTTTCATCTCACCCGTGCACGTGATCCGGTGGCGCAGCCGCTGTCAGCGGAGATTCTGGGTGCCAAGGCGGAAGCACTGGGTGAGGGGCGCTACCAGCTCAGGCTCAAGAGCGACCGGTTTCTGCAAAGTGTGCGATTGTCGGCCAAGGGATTTTTGCCCGACGACAATTACTTTCATCTGGCCCCGGGCCGGACCAAGACTGTGTCCTTTGCGCCGACCTCTGGGAAGAGCGGGGCGTTTGAAGTTTATGTTGAGGCCCTGAATGTGGCGGGCGAAATTTCGGTGGAGCCGAGCCGTGCATCTCACACAACCCATCATGACACCTGAGCCACAGTCGCACGCGCCTGAAGACGCTTCGTGTGTGGATCAGGCCGGGCGGACCGCGTTCTATTTTGAGAGCAGTGGAAGGTCGTTGTTTGCGTGGCTGCACCGGCCTGCGGACGCAGTGGCTGAACATGGGGTGGTGATCTGTCCGCCAATTGGCCACGAGCAGGTTCATTCACATCGTGCGCTGCGACACCTCGCGGAAAGGCTGGCTGCGCAAGGTTTTGCGGTGATGCGGTTCGACTACCATGCTACTGGTGACTCCGACGGTACAGAAAACGATCCGCAGCGTCTGGCCACGTGGCAGGCCAACGTGAGTGATGCCGTGGACTGGATGCGTCATGAGGGTGGCTGTCGGAAGGTCAGCCTCGTGGGGTTGCGTCTGGGAGCGTCGCTCGCGGCGCTTTACGCGGAGCAGTACGAGGTGGAAAGATTGGTACTGTGGGCTCCCATTGTGAAAGGCCGGCGCTATGTGCGCGAACTCACCGCATTGAGCCAGACCGCGCAGTTGGCCGCAGGCAGTGAATCGGCAGGCATTGAAGCCATGGGCTTTGTTTATGCGCATGAGTTGACTGGCGAGCTAGCGCAGATTGATCTCCTGTCTCGCTCGGTGCGCTGCCAGAGCGTGTTGATTGCATCCAGTGCGAACGCGGCGGGTGATTTGGCGATATTGGAACATCTGGCGAAGCAGGGCGTGTCTGTGGAGTTCATGGCGTTGACCGGGTACGAGGGAATGATGGCCGAACCTCATGACACCCAGGTGCCGCATGATGCGCTGAGGAGGATCGTGGCCTGGATGAAGGCCAAGGCAAAGCCTGCCGTAACAAGCAGAAGCATCGTATCAGCTCCAGGTGCAAGGACCATGCTGACGAGCGGTCCTGACGCGGTGCGCGAGACCCTTCATCAGATCAGCAGCACGCCCGATTTGTTTGGCATCATGACGGAGCCGGTGGAGCTCCCGACGTCACTGCCGTGGATCGTAATGATCAATGCCGGGGCGGCGTACCGGATCGGTCCGGGGCGCATCCATGTGGCCATGGCGCGGCAGCTTGCAGTGCTTGGCTATCCCTGCCTGCGGCTCGACATCAACGGCATCGGCGACAGTGTGGCCGCTGAACCTGAAAAGGAAAACGACACCTACGCAGCGACCGCCTTCCGTGATGTGAGTCTGGTATGTGACTACCTGCATGCGCTGCAGTCTGGCCGCCCCATTGTTTTGCTTGGCCTGTGCTCGGGCGCTTACGTGGCTTTTCAGTCGGCAGCACAACTGCCCCATTCTGCCATCATCGAGAGCATCCTCATCAATCCCCTCGTCTTTTACTGGAAGGAGGGCATGACGATCAATGACACAAACACCGATCAGCTGGTGGCGTGGCGTGAGTATTGGAATGCGATTTTCAAATGGAGCCAATGGAAGCTGCTGCTCACTGGCAGGACGCGCACGGGATTTGCGGGCTCGCTCAAACGTTTTGCAGGCCATGTGAAGCCGCGTTTTCTAAGTTCTGGCAGACCTGCTCCGCAGAAGGGAAAGTCCACGCCACCGAGCGGCTGCGCACATCCGGCGCGCAAGGATCTGCCAGGAGATTTGAGCCGCATCGTTGCTGCTGAGCGCACGCTGGCCATGTTTGTTTCCGACAATGATCCTGGGTACTTTCTGCTGATGTACCAGGCGCGTCGCAAAGCCGCGCAGCTGATGAAGCAAGGCCGGCTACAGTGCCGCTTCATCCACCAAGCGGACCACACTTTCTCCACCGCTCAGGCGCGCCAGACCTTTTATCAGTCGCTCACGGACTATCTGAATCAACGCTTTGGTTCCGGGAGGATCGAGAAGCGGGCACCGGATGAGGATTGCAAACTGCTGGCAGCTTCGCTGACGGCCTGACTCGACTGGGTCTCATTTCCACAGCCATCATTTCAAAGGCGGAACGCGGAAAACCTTCCCGGTATAGGGGCATTGCGACGTCTGACCCGCATTGAAATCTCGCACGTCGATCAGGCGTCCGCTGGGATCGAACGGGCTTTTCACGACGCCACGCTTTCCGGGAGCCCAAGTGGCGTACGGAATGTCAGCAGGATTCAGATCTTGCGCAGGCGTCGTGCTCAGTGCGGGTTTTGACGCTGACGGTGTTGTCGAAATTGTTGGCGCATTGCCTGTGTTCGTCACGCTCGGCTCCGGTGGCGCGGCATCGGAAGGCTGGCTCCCCGACGCAGGTGGTTTGTAGCGTTGCATGGCGAGATTCCAAAAAGCGTCACCCGCAGCGTTGGGATCAGGGGGCGGATTTTCCGCCGAAGCAGGCAGCGCACCTTTGGACAAGGCCGCTTTCGAGCTTTCACCGCCTGCGGCATGCGGCGCAGTTTTGGCCAAAGCCGCCTTTGGCCCCGCGCAAGAAGTCATGCCGATGACGGTCAGGCTCAGGAAAGCAGCGAAATGGAGCAGGCGGATCACGGGGAGAGGTGGAGAGTGAGGAAGCTTTGCCGCTCACCTGTAATACGCCCCACTATTTCAGGCAAGTCACTGATGATTTTCAGGACACATCAAAAGCAAACACTAAAAAGCCCTGTAAACCGATGATTTACAGGGCTTTGAAATTGGTTGCGGGAGTAGGATTTGAACCTACGACCTTCAGTTTATGAGACGGAAGGTAAGCATTGAATTATAAGGGAATAATAGAACTCGTGTCTTGACTCGTGTCATTTGGGGCATTTATTCCGGCACCAGAAAGGCACGATATGGCACGAACCAAACGCCCAAAGAAGGAACGGAAAACGAAGCTCTTGAAGGATTTCGGGGTGCTCAAGCTGAAGCAACTCACGGCCACGGATCACGGCTACACCTATCAGTCCTTCCTCGTGGAAGGCCGGGACGGGCACGGCTCGCGAATTCGGAAGAAGTTCAAAGACGAGGAAGAGGCGCGGAGCTTTGCCACGGCAAACGTGGAGCGCGTGGCGAACAAGAAAGAACTCAAGAAGGCCATCTCGACTGATTTGGAGCCGGAGCAATTGGCACAGGCGGAGAATGCCTTCCGGCGGCTTCGTGGGCGCTATTCACTCGACGAGGTGGTGGAATACTACCTCCGGCACTTCAAAGCGCCAGAAACGGAAATAACGCTCAAAGAAGCGCGGAAGCAGTTTCTTGACGGGAAAGAGCGCGAAGGACTGCGGGAGCGCTCCATCTATCAGCTTGAGCGCACGCTCGCGCAGTTCTTGGAGTTCATCGCGAAGCGCTTGAAGGAGTCCGAAGAGGCGGCACGGGAAGCCATGGTTCACGAGATTTCCACCGGAGACGTGGAAACCTTCCTTGGCAGTTTGAAATCAAAGGACGGCGCACACCGGGCGAAGTTCTCCACCTGGAACGGCTACCGTGCGGACTTGAGTTCCTTCTTCGCGTGGTGCTCCGACAAGAAGCGCCGCTGGTGCTCGGAGAATCCCGTCACGAACACGACCCGCTATGCTCACAAGTTGGTTCACCAGCAAAGGCCGGAGCCGGACGTTCTCTCACCGGAGCAGGCGGAGACGCTTCTCGCGCACCTTGTCGAGTTCAAAGGTGGTTCCTATGCCCGCTTCTTCGCTTTGCTGCTCTTCGCTGGACTCCGGCCCACGGAGGCTCACAAGCTGGCGCGGCACGAGAAGCGGGAGGAACTGATAGACCTCGATTGCGGCGAGATCGAACTTCCGGCGGAGATCACGAAAACCGGGCGCAAGCGCACGATCACGATTCAGCCGAATCTGCAAAAGTGGCTCGTGGCCTTCCCTGGTGAAATCCTCCCGGAGAAAAACACGGATCGCGATTTGAAGGACATTCGGAAGAAGTTCGCGCTCACGCATGACGTGTGCCGTCACTCGTGGTTTACCTACTTCGTGGCAAGCTTCGACAGCTTTGCAAAGGCGGCAAAGGAGGGCGGCAATAGCGAACAGATCGTGAAGGAGCATTACGAATCGCCAGCGAAGAAGCGCGGCGAGCAGGCCAAACGCTTTTGGAATCTGCTTCCACCGGCGAGGAAGGAAGCGAAGATCATTCCGTTCAAGAATGGCAATGCGGCATGACGCTCATTGCCGATATAGTTTTTTAAGTTCACGGCGTGCCAATACACACCACTCTTCACCGTCTCTCTTTTTCTCCTCGATTCTTGTCACCAATTCCAAAGCCAATCGGAGATCTTCTCTCAACCGATGAAGCTTGTTCTTGATGATTTGATCATGCGCCAAACAGGCTAACATGCCTCGAAGATGCTTCGACCCGTCCTTGCCAAAATACACCGAGGCTCGCTTCCAACTGGGGGTGCCTGCGATTTCCCAATATAGCCCGTCTTGACCATTTGGTTCCTTAGTTGCTGGCCTGCCGACAGTTCTCTGCTCTCTTTGTCGAATAACGTCCGCAAGGCAAACTAGTCCGTTGGCATCCTTTTGGACTCTTGGGTTCGGCCCCTTCATCCAGCGCTGAATTGTTTTCCTGTTTACCGATGCTCTCTTGGCGGCTTCAGCAACTGAGAGGTGAATCCTCTCCCAATTTGGCTTTATTTGCCGCATGCGGCGATATGGTTTTTGAGGTGGCCTGCCAACAGTCCTTTTCTGACGTTGCCGCATTACATCTCCGAGGCAGACCAAACCATCTGCGGTTTTCTGGAATTTTGGGTTTGGACCCTTGAGCCAGCGTTGAATTGTCCTTCTGTCGACAGGCGCTTCTTTCGCGGCCTGTTTGACCGAAATAAAAGTCTGATCAGGGTCTTTGATGGGTTCGAACACGCGACAAATAAACGGGACAAATGAGCGAATCTAACACCTGAACCGCTCTAATCCGCGCCGCTGCCACCACCAGCTACCGCGTGGAAGTTTCTCTTTATGAACTCTCCACAGCGAGCGCGGCACCCTTCAACAACCACTCTCAGTTTGACACCCCTTGGGTGTAGTATGGCAGCACATTCTACACTTATACAGACAGCAAACCGGCCCGACGTGCTCCGTTCAGGCCTAGTTGATGACACGGCGCTTCTCGAAGCCCTTTTTCCAGACCCCGACAGCAGGCCAAGTGAGCGATGGCTCCGCAAGATGCGGACAAAGCGTCTGATTCCCTGCGTGAAGATAGGACACCGCTTTGTGCGCTACGACGTGCGCGAAGTTGAAGCGGCCCTGAAAAAGCAGTTCACGCGGGAGGCTAAGTATCTATGAGCATTCCAAAGAAGCGCCTCCGCCATCGGCACTACATGCAGGACTATCGCCAGCGTCCTGAATATAGCCGGAGTGATCGGGCCTACAATGTCGTGGAATACCTCGTGCGGTGCCTAAGGGCTGGTTGGGAGGCGGGCGAGTGTGTGCTCCGGCTCGTGGGCGTGTGCTCTATGGCGGAGTTTCGCAGCAAGTGGGAGCAGGCCACGGGCGGAAAACTCGACCTTGCCAGCTATGGCGTGACGTGGTTCTTCGCGCACAAGAAGCCTATTCGGAATTTCGACTTCTCCGACCCGGAGCAGTTCCGCGAATGCGTCTCCGTGGTGAACTTGGCTCGTGGAGAGATCGCGAAGCCGTGGCGGAAGCCGCGCAAGAAACCCGGAGACGAATCTCCTCCCCTCTTCCCCGGCCTATGAGGCACGACCCCGATAGCGCCCTGGCAAGGGCCAAGGAGCGGCTCCAGCTCTCCGACCTTTGGCGGCTCCGTGGCTGGCCTCACGAACCGGCGCGGGAGTGCTTTGCTCCTTTCCGGCCTGATGACCGGCGGAAGAGCTTTTCCGTGTTCACGAGCGCCAGCGGCGAAGAAATGGCGAAGGACTTCAAGAGCGGAGACGTGTTCGACGCTCCGGCCCTTCTCGCGGCGGTGGAGGGGTTGGAAATGCGGGATGCGTGCCGTCTCTTTATCGAACTCTCCGGTGTGAAGGGGGAACCACAGCAATCTTATTTGCATCGACCGAAACGTTTCGGTCGAGCTATCGAAGTCGCCGGGGTTAAGGGACTGCCACGAGCGCGGCAAATCAATGCGCCAGCTGCTCCCGTACGTCAGAAGCCGCATCTCTCGGCCCTGCAAGCGCCCACGGGCGAAGAGGCGGCACAGATTGCAAAACAGCGCCACGTCTCGCCGGAATGCGTGCTACATGCGGCCTCGCTTGGCTTGCTCTTCGTGGCTCCGTGGCGTGGTTTCGCCTCGTGGTGCATCACCGATTCGGCGCGGTGGAACTGCCAGTTCCGGCGCATGGACGGGAAGCCTTTCCCGCACCCTGCAGGAGCTAAAAAGACGCTCGCGGCTCTCGGTTCGTGGGCCTCGTGGCCTATCGGCGCGGCAGACCTTTGCAACGTGGAGAGCGTGCTTCTTGTGGAAGGCTCCGGCGACTTCCTCGCGGCCTGGCACTTCATCACGGCGGAGCATTTGCACGGGCGATGTGGTGCCGTGTGTATGACCGGCGCGGCGAACTGGATTCCTTCCGAAGCGCTCCCGGAGATCGCACGGCGGCGTGTTCGCATCTTCCCGCATCTCGATTCGAGCAAGGCAGGCGAAGAGGCGGCGCTCCGCTGGGAAACGCAGCTCACGAAGGCGGGAGGTGCGGCGCATTGCTTCGACCTTTCCGACCTCGCCACAATCGCCGGCGATGCTGTGGGCGATTTGAACGACGTGCTTCTAATGGAGCGGCACGAGATCGAAGAACTTGGCTCCATCGCGGCTTTTTGAATTATGAGTGATCGGAAAAAACGCACCTACTCCGCAAAGGAGCGAGCCGCGAAGAACGGCGCAAAAAATCCAGCGGAGGAACGCACGGAGCGCGAACTCCGCCAAAGTCTTATCACGGCCCACGGCGAGCCTGCATTCTATCGCAACACGGACGGCGAGCCGTCCAGCATCACGAAGTTTTCCCCGCCTTTTTTTGCGGGCCTCTACGGTGCCAAGCATGACGTGCTCTGGGAACCGGAGGAACAGCGCTTCTACGATTACGAAGCCGCCTCTGGCCTTTGGCGTGTGATGACGGAAGAAAAACTCGTGGCATGCGTGCGCTCCTTCATGCTCGCGGAAAGCAGACGAAAAGAGATAGCTCTCAGCTATCCTTCCTTGAACCTGGAAGAGCGGCTTTGCCTGAAATCGGATCACGAGATCGTTTATCGACTGAAGGCCATCACAGAGGCGCGGGACGTGTTCAAGCGGGACGTGGATTTCACGCACGGCGAGCGCTTCATTCATTTCGCGAACGGCGTGTTCGTGCTCCGTGACGGGAAGCCAGCGGGATTTCGCGAGGGCTTCGACAAGCGCCACTATTCGCGCAATCGCTGCCCCGTGAACTATGACCCGAATGCGGACTGCCCCCGAACGGTAAACGACTTCCTTCTCCCGGCGCTCAACCCGGAGACGGCGGAAGCAGACCTCGATTTGCTCTTTGCCTTTCTCGGCTTCGGGCTTCTCGGCTTCAACGTGCTGCAAAAAATTCTGATTCTGCAAGGCGCATCACAAAGCGGGAAGAGCACGTTCGGAAAACTCGCGGCTCTTCTCGTGGGCGAAGAGAACACGGCACAGCTACGCACGCACCTCTTGCACGAGCGCTTTGAACTCGGCTCGTTTATTGGGCGGACACTGCTTCTCGGCGCGGACGTGAACCCGAAGTTCTTTCTCTCCCCTGGTGCGGAGGTTCTGAAGGCGCTCACAGGTGGAGACCTGATGCAGGCGGAGCTGAAGCAGGGCAACGCACGGCCCACGTTCTACGGTATCTTCAACGTGATCGTGGCGACGAATGACGAGCTGCGAATCAAGATGCAGGGAGATCGCGACGCGTGGGCGCGGCGGCTCGTGGTGGTGCGCTTCATTGCTCACGAGCTGAAGCAGCGCATTCGCGGTCTTGAGCGCGTGCTCCTACGAGAAGAAGGCTCCGGCATCGTGAACCGTGCATTGAATATGGCGTTCGCGTGCCTCGTTTCTGGCAAGCTCCCTCTCCTCCCAGCACAGCAACGGCTCATTGATGACATGCTAGACCGCTCCGACCCCGTGCGGGAGTTCGTGCTTGATCGGATCGAGAAGAAGGACGGCGAATCTCTCCCGAAAAAGGACGTTCGGGAGCGCTTCAAAGACGAGTGCAAACTCAGGCGGTGGAACGTGCTGAGTGACCGCGAGATCGGAGCACGACTGCCGGTGGTGATGAAGGAGGTGTTCGGAGCCGACGAATCGAACAGCGTGGAGGATTTCGCAGGCCATGCAGTGCAAGGCTATCGTGGTGTGGATTGGCGCACGGATTGACTGGCAAAATGGGTTGACCACTAAAACCAAGCTGATTTGTATAAAAAATACAGACCATGAAATTTCTCTCGCGCCTACTTTTCGTCTTTATGGCTTTGTGTTTTGCTCTGTATGTCCTGCCTTTGCTTGGATTTTTTGGTTCAGTGGTCTCTCACATTTTTGGGCCTAAATCCTTCATGCCGGAACTGATTCGGCATGTGCCGGAAATGACTCGGGTAGCATGCTGGCACATCTATGGGATACTGATTGCAGTTATCCTCAGTATTTGGCTAAACGCGCCGTCATCATCTACTGGCGAACGAAAGCTGTTTTATATTTGGGACAACAACTTAGGCATCACAGGACCGAAAGCGTTTGGCGAACTCCGCAATCTTCCTGATCAAACTTTGGTATGGAGTATTCGGGAGCCGTGTCTTGATGCTTGGTTTCCGCTACGTTCATGGCATAACAATGGCAGTCCACGCAACAGCCGAAGAACACAAGTTTTTACAACGGCCTTAATGCTCACAGTCACGACCTGGCACACCTACCACAACTTTGGGGTGGCACCGGCCACTATCCTTTTAGGCACTGTCACAGTGGCTTGTGGCTCCATGGCTTTTGTCGTTCAAGGCAGTGGTAAGGTTTCAGCGCAAGCGCCTGAAAGTCTTTTTGGGGCATTTTCAAATTCCCCTCGTCCTCCCTTTTTCGCTGTCCACGGTGAAGGCTCCCACACGGCAAGGAAGAGTTAAACTAAATTATTCATACTGATGCATGAGCGCGTGCATTTGCTTTCACGGCGAACCACCACCGAAAACAAGGAATCTATTCGGTGAAGTGGGACATTTGGGTTAAGCGAAGGCGTAGAGTCATGCAGCGTTTCATTTTTCCGCAAATGTCCCATTGAAGTGAACAAATCGAGAAGCGGCTAAAGAGACTGAGGCAGTTTCGTGGGACGTGTCCCACATGAAGGATAGGCAATTGGCCTTCAACTCACCTACCTGTTCAAACAGCTACCATGCCGCTGTGGAACGTTTCGAAATCAAAGCTTTGGCTCCTAAACGGCCATGGCTGCAATGGTTCACTCGCCTCGCGTCATTATTAAAATCATACCTGGCCTCCGATTCCCCGTGACCCCTTTCTCAAAGTACCTTTACAAGCTATGCAACCATGACACTCCGCGTGTTCCACTCGCATAATGCAATCGTTCCACGCTGCGCACCTGTTCGACCGAACCTTGCACTAACATTCTTCACTGAGTCATAACCACCAGTGAGAGCCGAAATCACAAAACAATTGGCACCCACCCCCCTAGCTAGGAGGCTTCCGGCACTCTCATTTGCACTCTATGAGCGGCGCTCGCTCACACCTTCAGCAGAGATTGCACCCGTTTTATTTTTGGCACTTGGCTTTGGCACTCCAATTTGTCACTCCCACCGTGATTTGACCCTACCCCCACCCCCGAAAGGAATCTTTTGCACCCCGCCCCCTTCCTCATGCGGGGTTATTGTCCCTCACCCTGTTCGAGCGCGGGGTATAAAAAACACTTTTGCCCCTGCTTTTGTCCCTGCCATCAATCCCACCCGCTTCCATCATCGACCGACACGTGTCGGTCGAACTCTTTGGTTTCTCCCTGCCATCTATCCCACCGGCTCCCACCTGACTCCCGGCTCTTCCTCGCAGAATCAGGGCATGGCGGCTTGTCGGGATACTTGGGAGACTTCTTTTCCACCCATCACAGGAGATCAAAAAGCAAGAGATGGAGAGCAGGGCAGGGAGTGAATGGTGAATAGGTGGGCCGCGAACTCTCCCACGACTCCCAACCGAGCCGGAGTCGTTGCAGATCAAGGAAACTCGCGGGAGTCGGGCGGGAGCCGAAAGTCCGATTTGGGAGACTTCCGGCCTTCAATGTCAGATCGGGGGAGGCGGACTCGTGTCTTTTTCAACGGGCACGAGTTTCCCCGACGGCATTCTCCACCAAACTTCCAGCTTTGAACGTTCGAAGCTGGAAATGTCCGCGATGTTCCTCCGGCTGCACGTTCGGCGCTCAAAGCCTCCAACCTCGCACGTTCGAGGTTGAAAATGCACACACGTTTCCCCCGACATCCAGGTTTACCCCCGCCTGCTTGGCATGATTCTAGGTTTTGTGACACGAGCTTGCCACGAGTTACCCGGAATGCCTCGAAAGTCTCATTTCACGAGGGAACTCGTGGTGTTACTCGTGTCCGAACTCGTGTCATTTTACGGCCATTTCGGGGGTATTTTGTGCCATTTGGCTGTTTTGCCCGCCATCGAAAATAGGCACAAAAAAGCCCTGTAAACCGTTGATTTACAGGGCTTTGAGATTGGTTGCGGGAGTAGGATTTGAACCTACGACCTTCAGGTTATGAGCCTGACGAGCTACCGGGCTGCTCCATCCCGCGATTTGATGAGGGATGAGAATCGGCTGTCTCAAAGGATTGGCAACCTGTATTTGCATTACTTCACATCTTGACCTGCAATATCGTCTGCGGCTTCTCGTTTGCTGCTTCCCGCATGAAATACACTGCTACAACCCTCCTGCTCGCTCTGGCGAGTTTTCCGGCCCTGGCTGCCGACTCCAAACCTGCCGCTCCAGAAAAACCCTCACCCATTGGCTATTCGGACACGCCGGTCATTCCAGGCACCCAGTGGAAAGTTCACGACATCGACCGCCCACGTCCAAACGCCGTGGCTCCCGGTGACAAGCCAGGCGATGCACCTGCAGATGCGATTGTGATCAATGCCGACGCACTCCAGGCAAAGGAAAAGGACGCGAAGGGCAAGGAAACCGGCAAGATCATTCCCTGCCCTTGGACACTCGACAGCGGGGTGATGATGATTTCCGGCGGTGACTGCTGGACGAAGCAGGAATTTGCCAGCTGCCAGCTCCATCTGGAATGGATGAGCGAGCCCAACACGAAGGGCAATTCCCAGAAAAAGGGCAATGCCGGGGTGTTTTTCATGGACCGCTACGAGTCCCAGATGCTGGACTGCGACAACAACCCCACCTATGCCGATGGCATGACGGGCGGTGTGTATGGCCAGACGCCACCGCTGGTGAATGCCGTGCGTCCTGCCGGCCAGTGGCAGGTCTATGACATCGTATTCACCGCACCCAAATTGGAAGGCGGCAAGGTGGTGGAGCCGGCCTACATCACGACTTTTGTGAACGGCATCTGCGTGCAGAACCACACGAAGATCATGGGACCGACGAAGCACAAGAACATCACGGACTACACAGGTGAGTTCCCCGAAAAAGCACCGATCCGAATCCAGGACCACAAAAACGAGCCGCCGGTACGCATTCGGAACATTTGGATCAGGCCACTCTGAAGCTGCAGAAAGCGTCTTTTTTAAACTCTCAAGGCCGGAGGTAACCCCTCCGGCCTTGCTGTTTTTAGGCGGCAAAAGTCAAAAGTAAGGAAAGCGTAAGAATGATACAGTATTTATGATAATTCCATTGAAGTTAATAAATCGCCACCTAAAATGTGTGTGATTGTTGCAGTTGCCAAATTACCATAACCGTCATGCCTGCCAGCCATTCCGGTTGAAGGCCTAAGCTTTTCTTTAACCCTTTGATTATGCCGCTCGCCCTATACTCGCGCTCTATCAAAGCCGCCGCCCTTGTGGGCAGCGGGCTGGCGTCATTCTCGCGTACACGGCGTTCCGCCGAGGCCTCGATTTTAACGTTTCACGGCTTCAGTGAAAACACAGGGGATCGAGGCATTCTCGACTGGTCTCTGCACATGCGGGCTGATGCTTTCCGCAGCATTTGCTCCATGCTGGCCAAAGAGTACCGCGTGATTTCGCTGGCAGATCTCGTCGAAGCGCGCAGCCAGGGATCCGGACTGCCTGACAACTCAGTCGTCATCACTTTCGACGACGGGTATGCATCCAACTACGAACTGGCGTTCCCCATTTTACGGGAGTTCGGGCTGCACGCCACCATCTTTGTCGCCACGGGCTTCCTCGACCAGGTGGAAATGTTTTGGTTTCAGCGAGTTGATCTCGCGCTCGGTCGTACGCAGAAGGACCTGCTGGACTGGAAGATCAATGGGAAAAAGCTGCGCCTCTACCTCGGCACGTACGAGTTGCGTCAGCAGTCGCTCATGAAGCTGCTGCCGGAACTCAAGGAACTGCCGGACGCAGATTTGCAGGGCGAGGTGGACCGTTTGGAGGCGGCGCTGGAGGTCAAAGCGCCCACTTTCAGTGATCTACCCAAAGCCATGCGCCCGATGACGTGGGAGATGGCGTGTGAAATGTCCCTCAGCGGTCATGTGGACATCGGCGGTCATACGCACACGCACCCTATTCTGGCGCGTTGCGATGTCATGGCAATGCGTGCGGAAATCGCCACCTGCCGTGATCGTATTCACGCCGAGCTCGGTGAACTGCCCTTTGCATTTGCCTATCCCAACGGCGGGCCGGATGATTTTACCCGCGAAACACTCATGCTCGTGCGTGAAGCGGGGTTCAAAGCGGCCTGCACGACAATCAGCGGCCGCGTCCATGACACTGTCTCGATGCACCAGCTGCCACGTTACGGTTCCCCTGAATCCGTGTTGGAGGCGAAAGCCACGGTGTCTGGCGCGTTCGAAACCCTCAAAGACTGGCGGCAGAGCTGCCTGAAAGCGATGTCGATGATATGAGGACGATCACGCTTGCCACGAGTAACACGTTGTCGCTGCCCATCCAGCAGCCGATGCGTGCCTTCGTGGCTGCGCAAACCATGCCTGCTCCCGCACTGGATCAGCGTCCGGTCGTGCTGCATTTTGCTTACAGCATCGGTGGTGGTGGAGCGGAGGCGATGCTGATGAACCTGGCTGAATCGCTCGATCCGGCGCAGTTCCGCACCGTCGTCGTGGCCATCAATGCCAAGCCCTGGCCACATCAGCTCAAGCGGCTGCAGGAGGCCGGGGTGAATGTGCATGATCTGGAGAGCACTACCTACCTGAATCCGCGCACACTCGCGAGACTGCATGCTGTGCTGCGTGCTGAACGCCCCGACATCGTGCAAACATGGACACATCACGCTGATCTCGTGGGTGGCTGGGCAGCGCGGGTG
Organism: Prosthecobacter debontii; assembly: GCA_943371875.1. Classification (GTDB taxonomy): domain Bacteria; phylum Verrucomicrobiota; class Verrucomicrobiia; order Verrucomicrobiales; family Verrucomicrobiaceae; genus Prosthecobacter; species Prosthecobacter debontii_C. The sequence continues at coordinate 146,030 of CALRWM010000005.1, forward strand.
GCTGGAGTGCGCCACATCGTCTGGAGCATTCACTGCCGCGAAATCCACCGCAACCCCGGCGACAGCGACGGCAAGACGGCGCTCTTTCGCCGTGCGCTGGCCTTCAGCTCGCGTTTTATTCCACGGCGCATCATTTCCTGCTCTGCCACCGCCATCGAAGACCACGCCGCCATCGGCTATCCGCGCGCCAAAATGCGCTGGATTCCCAATGGCATCAACGCGGAACGCTTTGTGCCAGACACGGATGCCGGGCTGGACACGCGTGCCGAATTGAAACTGCCACCAACGGCGCCGGTGATCGGATTCGTGGGTCGCTTTCATGAGATGAAGGATCTGGCGACCTTCCTGCGCGCAGCGGCGCTGCTCCAGACCCGGATGCCGGAGGCGCACTTTGTTTTTTGCGGCGGAGTCGAAGTCGAATTGGGCGAAGTGGAGCGTGAGCTGCTGGCCATGCTGCCGCATCGCCAACAGGTGCGCTTTGATTCTTTCCGTGCCGACCCGTGGCGTTTGTATCCTGCGCTGAGTGTGTTTTCGCTTTCCTCGCGTACCGAAGCGTGTCCGATGACCATCCTTGAAGCGATGTCCTGCGGTGTGCCGTGTGTCACCACGGATGTGGGTGACTGCGGACGACTGCTTGAGGGTGTCGGACAGGTCGTGCCCATGCGTGATCACTCCGCGCTGGCCAGGGCTTGGGAACAGGCGCTGCAGCTTGGCGCGGCAGAGCGTGAAGAAATCGCCCGGAATTCGCGCCAGCGGGTGTTGGAGAAATTTACCATCGCCCATGCTGCACGGCAGTATGCGGAAACCTATGCAGAGCTCGTGGAGGTGAAGTCATGAAAGCGCTTCTGCTGCTCCTGGCATTGACCACCTGCGCGGCTGCCCAGCCGGTGAAAGTGTCGTTTTGCGATGGCATGACCCGCATTTCTCGTGACGGCGCTGCACCGACGGCAGCCACGAACACCCTGTACGCAGCGCGCGGAGAGTGGGAGCCACTGCAGATCATCGTCACCGCCACGCCGGAGCAGCTTAAAACCATCCAGGTGACCGCCACGGGGATCGCCAAGAATGATTCTCCTGCATTGCTGCCGGCCCCGAAGGTGCTGCGTGAGCACTATGTACGCGTCACCAAATCCACGCCGATGGCACCGCTGCCGCCGGGCAATTATCCGGATGCCTTGGTGCCGCTGGACATGCCTGCGCAGGAGCTCAGCGGTATTGCAGTGGTGAATCAACCTTACTGGGTGGATGTCTTTGTGCCTTACACCGCTGCACCGGGGGCATACACCGGCGAAGTGAGGTTCGAGTTTGCCGATGGCATGAAAGCCATCGCCAGCTACACGCTGAACGTGTGGGATTTTGACCTGCCCGTGGTGCCCAAGCTGCGTACCTCGATCATGACCACGGTGCGTCACGTCGCGCAGGTGCATGGACTGGAGTATCATGACAACGCACCGTCACTGGCGCACGCGGGTCTGCTCAATGCCTATTACGACCTGCTCGCCGAACATCGGCTCAGCGTGGATCAAATTTACGGAAGCTATCCGGACGCCAGCACAGGCCAGCTGGATGAAGACAAGGTGGAACGGGCGCTGAGAAAGCACCTGCTGCACCGCCATTGCAACAGCATCGGCCTGCCGATCTGGCCGCAGTGGCCGTTCAAAGATCCCCTGGGCGAAGACCGCGCTGCGGCGATGAGCTATGTCGCGCAATGGATGAAGCTGCTGGCCAAAATTCACTGTGAGTCGCGCGGCTATGTCATCATGGGAGACCTCGATGAGCCGAACGACGAGGCGGCCTATGCCACGGTGCGCCGCTGGGGTGAGTTCTTCAACGAGGTGGAGAAAAAACATGGCGTGCGTGTGCCGCTGCACGTCACTGAGCAGCCGACAGCCGAAAAGGCTGCGTGGGGTTCACTGGCCGGTGCGGTGGACATCTGGGTGCCGCATTTCAGCGAAGTGTGGAAGGACATGGAATGGGCCGGTGGCAAGCATGACATCGCCCTGCGTCGTCAGGCAGGTGAGGAAGTCTGGGCGTATGCGGCGCTGGTGCAGATGCCGGTGGCCTGGGAACAGCAGCACGGCAGGCCCAAGCAGCTCACCAGCAGCTTTCCACCCGTGTGGGCGCTCGATTATCCGCCGATGGCGCATCGCATTGTCGGCTGGTTGTTCCCGAAACATGGCATCACCGGCTTTGATTATTGGGACACGATCTTTGCCGCTGAAGGCGTCGATGTCTGGCAGGATGCGGGCACTTTCAAAACGCCCGATGGTGCGACCTACAATGGTGACGGCTCCTACATCTATCCTGCCACGGAGAAAGGTCAGGGCCGCAATGCCCCTGTGGCGTCCATGCGTCTGAAATGGCTGCGTGAGACTGCGGAGGATTACGATTACCTGATGCTGGCGCGTCAACTGGGACTCGAAGATGAGGCACGTCGTTTGACGGCCAGTTTTGCGCGTGGCTTTGGCGACTGGGATGACAATTCCGGCGTACTGCTGAAGGCGCGCCAGCAACTGGGTGCGCTGATTGAATCCGCGCAGCAACGCAAACAAACAGCCGCCGTGCCGACAGGGGGTGCCAAGTGACTACGACCATGTTTCTTCACAAACTGCGCGGTGATGCGGCCCAATCCACTCCAGCACCGCGTCGTGGCGCGCTAACGCTCGAGATCGTGCGCGATGAAGCGGGGTTCCATGCACTGCAGCCGTTTTGGGACACACTGGTCGAGCAGATGGCCACGCGTTCACCGTTCGTGCGCTGGGACTGGATGAGCTTGTGGTGGGAAGAGTGCCGTAAAGAGGCGCGGCTCGTCATTGGCGTCTTGCGTGATGCCGAAGGTATTCCGCAGGCCATCGCGCCGCTCATGCTCGCTTCTGAACCTGATCCGGTGCGCAAGCATCTCATGACCCTGACCTTTCTGGCCGGGTTTGGAGAGGCGCATGGGGAGCGGATGGACCTCATCGTGCCCGCTGGCCGGGAGGATGAGCTGACACCTCAGCTCTGCCGCGTGTTCAAGCTGCTGCAGCGTGAATGCGACAATGTCCGGCTCGATCATCTGCCCGAAGAGTCTCCCAACAGGCCCCATCTCCTTGCAGGGCTCAAGGAGGCGTTCAGCCATGCTGGAGTGCTGAACCGCCAGATCTGCCGCTTCATTCATGTGCCTGCTTCGTGGGAGGAATTCGATACACGCCACAGCTCCAAATGGCGTAATTTGCTGCGCCGCGGTCTCCGGGCGTTTAAGGAAGAGCATGCAGGCATGTCCACGCTAGTCGATGAGCGCACGGACATTGCCAAAGCGATGAAGGAGTTTCGAGACCTGCACGCCATGCAGTGGGCGGAGGGAGTCAGCAGCTTCACCACGGAAGCCTCCTGGCGTTTTCACCAGCGCCTGGCGGCGCGCTGGCTGCCGCAGCAGCGCGCATGGATGCCTTTGCTCGAAGCCGACGGTAAACTGGTCGCCGCACTGTACGGCTTCGTTGAGCGCGAGCAGTTTTTTCAGTTTCAGTCGGGCTGGGAGCGCTCCCTGGCAAAGATTTCCCCGGGGAAGCTGGTCATCCGCTGGACCCTTGAATGCTGCATGCAGCGCGGCCTGCAGGTGTTTGACATGCTGCCCAGCGACTACGAATACAAACGCCAGTGGTGTGACGGGGTGCGCTGGCTGGTCGATCTCGAAGGTTTCAATCCGGCAAGCTGGCGCGCCACTGCCTTTCGTGCTCTGCGCACCGTGCGCCGCTGGCTGCCACGTTCCAATTCTTCAGTGGTGATCAGTCCCAACGATTCTCAGGAGGGGAATGAACCTGGTCTCCCTCCAGCTGCTTAATACACTCATATGGCCATTTCCTACAGCATCCAGCCCTCGAACGCCGCCCCACCGGACGGTTTTGGAGCGATGCTTGCCCTCCCACCAGCGCGTGGACTGGTGCCAATGGCTCCATCCATGACCATGCCGGCGCATCCGGGCATGTCGCCGGTGTTTGATCCGCGTGCCTTCCTCCCGCCGATCAATCCGCAGGATTTTGAGGTGCAGTCGCTCATCAGTCTCGTGGATGTCATCGGCTATATCCGCAAGCGCTGGCTGCGGGGGGCTGTGCTGGGCCTCATGCTAGGGGCATTTGCGTTTTACTACCTCGGCATGGGCGTGAAGATCTACGAGGCGGAGTCGCAGCTGCTGCTGCGCATTCAGGATGCCAGTCCGGTTGACATTGTTGGCTCGGTCTCCCGTGGTCCTGGGGAGTTGAGCGCAGTGCAGTTGATCAACAACCACCGTGCTGAACTGCTCTCCCGGCGCTACCTGAGTTATCTATTCGACCACTTTCCGGCGAAGGAGCGTGATGCGCTGCTGGATCGTGAGGCTCACTCGCTCAGTCGCAAGGATGAGCTGATGAAACTGCTGGGACTGTACAAGCCGGGCAAGCTCGGTGATCCACGTGAGCGGTTCATCAACCTGATGATCAGCAATGCACGAGTGGAGCCGCTCAAGGAATCGCACGTGCTGCGGGTGCAGATTCGCGACCGTGATCCGCAGACTGCCGCCGATCTCGCCAACCAATACACGGAAGAGTACACCCGCTACGTGGCCGAGGAGGAAGGCCAGCTCAGTGCGAACACCTCCGCCTTCCTCGAAACACAGTCGGGGGAGCTGCTGAAGAAACTGCGAGAATCGGAGCGGAAGCTCGCGGAGTACCGCAAAAGTCAGGGGATCATGGAAGACGTCGATTCCAAGGATGTCTCCAACGACAAGGTGCGCCAGCTTAACGTCGCGATCACGGAAGCTGACCTCAAGCTCACCCGCGCCAAAAGTGATCTCAATGATCTTGTGGCTGCGCAGAAGGTCGGGCGTGACCTGACCGAACTTCGGCTGTTTGCAGACAACCCGGATGTGAATTTCATTCGCAAGCAGCTTGATGCAAAGATAGCCGAACGTGCGCCTCTGGAGGCCACCTGCGGCCGCAAACACCCACGCATGATCGGGCTGACGAATGAAATCGAAGCGCTGCGCGGGTCGCTGGCTCGTGCGATCAGCTCCGTGGGTGGGATGATCCAGGCCGAGGTGGAGTCCCAGGAGCGTCAGCTTGCTGACTACCGCCGCCAGCTCGAAGAAGCACGCGGCGTGGCGCTGGACATCAATGGCAAAAACGTGCAGCAGAGCCTGCTGCGCGACCAGGTGCGAATGGACCGCGATCTCTATGAAAAAATTGAGATGCGCCGCAGTCAGGCAGCGCTCACGGGCCAGTTCCGTGACAGCGGTCTGCTGCGTGTGGCGGATGTGGCAACGGTGCCGGAAAAACCTGTCAAACCGAGCAAGCCCATCGCTGCCTTGGCAGCTGTGATGCTGTTTGGCCTGACTTTGATCGGCCTGCCAGTGGGCTGGGGAATTTTTGACGATCATGTGAAGAAGCTTTTCAGCCCCAAAGTGGAAAAGCCAGCGATGCAGGATCAAACGCAGCACACCGCTTATGGCTATGGCTATCCGGCTCAGCAGGCACCACGCCCTGCTTCTCCCTTTGCCATCGCCACACCTGCCGCGCCGGCCTTGCCTGCTGCGGAGCGCCAGCCGCCGGTGATGAATCGTCCGGCGCCAATGCCGCCGCAATCGCGCCAGATGCCGGTGATCAAGCCTGCCAATGGTGAAACCACCATTTTGGCCCGTCTCCCCTATGTGCAGGGATCAAGCCCGGAAGCCATGCTTTCGGAACTGCTGAAACCGGAACCTATCGGCGCTTCAAGTGCGCTGCATCAGCTCACCAGCATGCTTGAACAACAAGCCATGAACCGCAGCGGCACTGCCGGGGTGATTCTCATCACGAGTGCGGGCACCGGAGATGGCAAAACCCTGGTATCCGCCGCGCTGGCCGCCGCCTTCTGCCACCAAGGCCGCCGTGTGTTCATGATGGAGTGCAATCCGTCCTCCCCCACGCTTCATCAGTGGTTCCCACGGGCCGTGCAGGGTTATGGCGCCTATGCCAGCAACCTGGAGGCCCTCCGCTACGGCCACAGCAATCTTTTCCTTCTCCCCGGCTGCGATCTGCCCGCGCACGCCACCAATGAACTGCTCGATGGCTATCGCAGCTGGATCGAGCGTGCGAAAACGGAAGTGGACTGGATCATTCTCGATGCCTCTCCGCTGCTGAAGAGCTTTGCCAACGTCGCTCCGCTGGCCCCGCTCGCGACCGATGTGCTCATCGTCAACAACCCTGTCAAAACCACCCCCGCCCAGCTGCGTGCCGGTCTGGCGCTGCTGCAGCCGATGATGTCATCGAGCGCGCTGCGTGGCATGGTCGTGAATGGCGGGTAATCGCTTCTTCAGGGCGCGCTCTGCTGCTTCAAAGCGTCAATGAGCGCCGCAGGATTGCTGACACTGAGCATGAGACTGTAGCCTTCCGTGGTCGGAATGCGTGCCACGCGCGTGTTGTCCGTGACAAAGAGCAGCGCTTTCTCCCCATTGCGGAGTTTGAACCATCCGGCGGCGTAACCTGGCAGCGCTGTGCCCATCGTGCGCCATTTCGGCTGATGATCCTTGTCGGTGTTCAGGTTGGTGACGACCGCCTCATCGAGTTTGAGCGACTTGTGCGGGACCATTCGGCCATAGAGGTCGCCTTGAAGTCGCAGGCCTTCATTTGAGACCGTGAAACGCACATGCTGCATGGACCACGCCAGCCAGATCATCAGCAGCAGGACACCGACGAGGATGAGGCTGATGATGGCAAAGAACCACAGCGATTTACTCGCGGCGGGAATCATGGGGAAGACGGTGGCGGCGTTCATAATGACGAAACCTGAATGAGGAATGACGAATCTATCAGGCAAGGCGGAGCCATTCCGCGAGCTTGGTAAGGTGGGGGCTGTTGGCTTTCACGCAGGCCTGCAAGTAGGCGATGAGGTGCTGGCGGTGCTTTTTGGCTTCTTGGTGGAGGCCGGTATGTTTTTCGGGCAAACGGTGGTCGGTGGGCTTGATGCCGACGGCCGGACCGATGAGGTAGAGCCAGGGTTCGAGGTCTGGCTGGATTTCGACGAGATGCTTGCCCTCAGTCGGGTGTTTGGACAGCACCAGACCGAGCTTGGCATTTTCTTCGACGACCTTGAATTGGCGCAGGTAAGGCGGAGGCGGCTGGCCGGGGTCTTGATCGATCAATCCGAAGTCTGTGGCACGGCAGGAGCAGGAAAGACCTTTCGAGACACGTCCCTTGCCTGCGTGGTGCGAAATTTGGCGGATGGGTTTCCCCAACGCCAGCATGAGAGCTTCGTCGTTGTCGCATTCAAGGTGGATCATTTCACTTCTGGCAGCAGCCGGTCGAAGTTGAAGAAGGCATCCATGCTCCACTCCTTGATTTGGTCGATCTGCTCTTGATTGAGCGGATAGGCCTTGGTCTCGAAGTTCTCCATGCGGCAAAGAACGACATTCAGGTCTTTTGCAGGTGTCTTCGAAAGCAACGAATCCAGCATGTAGGGGCTGTGCGTCGTCAGGAAGAACTGATTGCCGCGATCATCGAGCGCGATGCGCTCAGCGAGGGTCTTGGTATAGGGCGGGAAAGAGTGGGCCTCCGGTTCGTCCAAAAGAAGAGTCCGGTTTTCGTTCGTATCAAAAGCCAAGCTGTAAAAAATCATTCTTCTGAGAGTTTCAGAGGCAGCCTCGTATGGGAATGAGATTAACGTGTCGTCAATTTCCCGGGCTATTGAGATGGCTTGAGTTCCAGAATCCACTTTTAGCCGATAGCCTGTGCCTTCAAAAAATTTGGAGGCTGTTTGCCGAGCTTTTTGACTTGTGAGAAGCAAGGTGGCGACATTCTGCCCAAAGGGAGACATTAAGTGTTTAAAGTTTCGCTCTCTTGTAGAGCCTATGGACCTGAATAGATAAAGCGATGTCAAATCGTTCCAATCAGGCCATTTGTTATGGCAAAGACTCCTATCAGAAATCCAATTAAGCTTTGCTATGGATTCTTCTTTTGCGCCGATCTTCTCGGAAAGCCACCAGTATTCGTTTGAGTATTCAAAAAGGATTTTTCTCTTATCAGCGATAATGCTTACTGTTGAACTTGGGTCATTGTTCCAGTGGAGTTGAGCAAGGCTAGTGACTCGCAAAGCGGCCGAAAGTTCGTTTAGAGTCTCTAAGTCTAGAAGAGAGAGAGCTTCGAGCAGATTCGTCTTGCCCTTGTTTGGTTCACCGATGAGAACATTCACTCGACGGCAGTCGAGATCGAGTTCGCGGATGGATTTGAAGTTTCGGATAGAGAGCTTCTGGATCATAACGAACCGTGTTTAAGGGGTGGCATTGTTTATTAAACAGTAACGCCCCAAGGGCGATTTCGGCAAGAGGTTTGCCGAGGGGCCGCTTGGGGCGCTGTGGGTGTTTGGGGAAACGACTTTGGAGAGCCGTTCTACGGCTTACGCGTTCGCGCGCAGGATCTGGGCGAGCACATACGGCAGGATGCCGCCGGCGCGGTAGTAGTCGATCTCGACGGGGGTGTCGATGCGGACGACCACAGGAACGTCGAAGCTGCTGCCGTCGGCCTTGTGGACGCGGAGGGTGGCTTCGCTCATCGGCTTGAAGTCGTTGCTCAGGCCCAGGAGGTCGAAGGTGGCATCGCTGAGGTCCTTGACCTTGTCGTAGTCAGCCTTGTCCTTGAAGTTGCAGGGCAGGACGCCCATGCCGACGAGGTTGCTGCGGTGGATACGCTCAAAGGACTTCGTGATGACGGCTTTGACGCCGAGCAAACGCGTTCCTTTGGCGGCCCAGTCGCGGCTGGAGCCCATGCCGTAGTCTTCACCGCCGAGGATGATGCTAGGCGTGCCAGCGGCCTTGTAGGCCTCAGCAGCGTCATAGATGCTCATTTCGGTGCCCGCAGGTTGCAGGAGGGTGTCGCCGCCTTCCTTGCCACCCAGCATGAGGTTCTTGATGCGCACGTTGGCGAAGGTGCCACGGGTCATGACGAGGTCATTGCCACGGCGGCTGCCGAAGCTGTTGAAATCAGCCTGGGTGACACCGTGTTCGAGCAGGAAGCGGCCGGCGGGGCTGGCCTTCTTGATCGCACCCGCAGGGCTGATGTGGTCGGTGGTGACGCTGTCGCCGAAGATGCCGAGGGGGCGTGCGCCTTTGATCTCGGTGATGTCGCCTGGGGTCATGCTGAAATCAGCGAAGAACGGCGGATGCTGGATGTAGGTGGACTTGCCATCCCACTCGAAGACTTCGCCGATGCCGCCCTGGATCTCGTTCCACTTCGGATTCTGCGAAGCGAAGTCGGTGTAGAGCTTGCGGAAGACATCCGGGGAAAGAGCGGAGGCCATGGCATCGCGCACTTCTTTGAGCGTGGGCCAGATATCCTTCAGATACACGCCGCTGCCGGGAACGAGTTCGTCTTGGCTCAGATCAATATCGACTGTACCAGCGATGGCGTAGGCGACCACAAGCGGGGGGCTCATGAGGAAGTTGGCCTTGATGCTCTGATGCACGCGGGCCTCGAAGTTGCGATTGCCGGAGAGCACGCTGGCAGCCACGACATCCTGGCCTTTGACGACGTCTTCGATGCCTGCATCGAGCGGGCCGGAGTTGCCGATACAAGTGGTGCAGCCGTAGCCGACGGTCTGGAAGCCAAGCTTGTCGAGTTCGACCTGGAGGCCGGTTTTCGTGAGGTAATCAGTCACCACACGGGATCCTGGCCCGAGGCTGGTTTTGACGGAAGGCTTCACGGTGAGGCCCTTGGCGTTCGCTTTCTTGGCGAGGAGACCCGCGGCGAGCATGACGCTCGGATTGCTGGTGTTTGTGCAGCTTGTGATGGCGGCGATGAGCACGCTGCCGTCGGTGATGCTGTCTTTGATGCCACCTTTGGAATCGACGGTGACTTCGAAGGAGGTCTTGTCGGACACCACATCCACACCTGCTGCTGCGCCGGTGACGTCGATGCCATCAGCTTTGGAGGCACCGAGGTGTTCGACGACCTGTGAAGTGGAAGCCTTGCCAAACCCGCCGGCTTTCACATCGGCAGCGAGGAGTTCATTGAATTTGGATTTCAAAGCAGGCACTTCGATACGGTCCTGCGGGCGTTTCGGGCCGGAAACGCAGGGGACGACGGTGCTGAGGTCCATCTCCATCTCGGTGGTGAACTCGATGCTGCCTTTCTCCGTGGGGATGCCCCACATGCCCTGGGCCTTGTAGTAATTGGTGACGGTGGTGCAGAGCTCTTCGCTGCGGCCAGTGCCACGCAGGTAGGCGATGGTTTCTTCATCCACGCCGAAGAAGCCCATCGTGGCGCCATATTCAGGAGCCATGTTGGCGATGGTCGCACGGTCGGTGACAGGCAGGCTGACAGCGCCAGGGCCGTAGAACTCGACGAATTTGCCGACGACACCGAGCTTGCGCAGCTTCTGGGTGACTTCGAGCACAAGGTCCGTGGCGGTGACGCCTTCTTTGAGCGCGCCTTTGAGGTAAACACCAACGACTTCCGGGACGAGGAAGGTCACCGGCTGGCCGAGCATGCCTGCTTCGGCTTCAATGCCACCCACACCCCAGCCAACGACGCCGAGGCCGTTGATCATGGTCGTGTGCGAATCGGTGCCGACGAGGGAGTC
>CALRWM010000006.1:0-149593 GCA_943371875.1 Prosthecobacter debontii
GAAAAGCGCGGGTTCACCAAGCATCTCATCCGCCTGCGCCACGAAAGCGCCCAAGGCCTCCAGGTGAACGACACCTTCACCGAAATCGTGCTGCTCAACTCCCACGATGGCACCAGCGCCTATCGCCTCATGGCCGGCATGTTCCGCCTCGCCTGCTCCAACGGCCTGGTGGTCGCACAGAGCACCATTGAGGACATCCGCATTCCTCACAAGGGTGACATCACCGGCCAGGTCATCGACGGCTGTGTCGAGCTCATGACGAAGCTGCCCGAACTCTCCGAAAGCGTTCGCGATATGTCATCGCTCCAGCTGACCTTTGGGGAGCAAACCGCCCTCGCCCGTGCCAGCCTTGCCGCCCGTTATGAGGACGTCACCCTGGCCCCCATCACCGCAGACCAGCTCCTGTCCACTCGTCGCCGCGAAGATGCCCAGCCCACCCTCTGGAACACCTTCAACCGCATTCAGGAGAACGTCGTCAAAGGCGGCATCAACTACCTCCAGCGCGATCAGGCAACCGGCCGCGTCAAAGCCCGCCGCAAGACTCGCGAAATCGGTGGCATCGACCAGAACACCACCGTCAACCGCGCCCTGTGGGCGCTGGCGGAGGAAATGAAAAAGCTCAAAGCGCACGCCTAGCGTTCGGAACGGAAAAGGCCGGGGGCACACGCTCCCGGCCTTTGCTTTGTCACCCGATGCATTTAGGATCGGTCACAGCGCCCGTGCAGGTCTTCACACCCGCACGGGCCATAGCCCAGAAAGCCATGAGCCAGCCGAAGCCAGCCGACACACTCTTAACCAAAAAAGGCCTTCCGCGCAAGCGCGCCCCAGGCGGCGGTCGCCACGTTGCTGGCCGTGATCAAAACCTCTCCCGTGTCTCCAATGAAACGCATCGCCAGCTCAAGGCCATCGCCCAGGCCCGCGCCTGCAGCCTCACCGAAGCCGTCGAATTCGCCGTCCAGGAGGCCTTCAACCGCCTCCCTCAAGCCTGACAAAACATTCCACCGCCCGGCCCGCTGCTAATCACTGAAATTGTTAGCCCAGTTTCCCTAGATGCCGAACCAACGACAAAGCGGAACCAAGCTCGCAGGGGCCTACATCAGCGCCGAGAAAGACGCTGCCCTTGCAAAACTCGCCGCGCAGAAAGGCTACGCCAACAAGGCCGAATTCATCCGCACCCTGTTCGATGATGCACTCGCCGAGACTGCACAAAGCCCGACAAAAGCACGCAGTTCATCAAAACCCGAAAAGTGATCTTCTCTCGCTAAGTGATCGGCACCAGGACTTGGTTTATTTGGGCGGCAAGCTCTGTGAACGGGGGCAAGTGCAGCGTATGCTTTAACCGTTGACGGGGTGGTTTTTTGGCTGAGCTAGATGACTATGATCGAGACAATTTACTGCCTTTATTTTACCTTTTCCCTGGGCACTCAAGCCTACGCTGGCAAGCCCGGCTGGTGGAAACGTTTTGGAATACTTTTTCTGGGCGCGGTGCTACTCGGAGCAGCTGGCGCGTATTTTCAGGATGCACGTGCTAACAGTGAGGCTGTGCTGGCCGCTGGATTAGCTGTGGGGGTGGGGTTTGCTGCCCTGGTGGGTGTTTCTTCGGGGCTGGCCTGGCTTCTCAAGCCAAAGAACAAAATGACTGCGCCTTAGCTAAGCCACCACGCAGCATCACTTCAGGAAGCGCCCTAAAGGGGCGCGGAAACAGGTGTTTTCGCTCCCTATGGCTAAACACTTCGGTTCGGTTTCTGTTTGGACACCAGAGGTGCCGCTACTTTTTCGTAAAGGGCAAATAAATATTCCACGCGAGCTCGATCATTTAGGAAGGGCTCTTTGCGGTAGCAGCGGTCCACTGCACGGTCGAGATCGACATGCGCCTTCACCAGCGCAGGAGCCCAGACGCAACAGACGGCTGCCGACGGGCCCTTGCTGGATGACCGGGACATGCAGAATGCTCAACACTTGCAGCGAGTCCCTGTTTCATAAAAATGTCGAACCAAAGACAAAGCGGAACCAAACTGGCAGGGGCCTGCTACATTGAGTGCAAGGCTAACGGTGGCAGGCAAGCACTCGGGACAAGTTTTATTGGCTTACGAATATATTCTGTAGTAACAAAGAGCCAAAATGCATCAGAGGCGTTGGAAAATGGCACGTAGCATCCTTGTTTCGAATCACAAGCGTCGCTGGAAACAGAGAAAAAGGTGGAAGAGACTCCTTAAGGCGAAATACGCCAGATGGTACGCGCCTCGACCAAAGGGCAAAAAGCTCGATCGAAGAGGATGGAATCCACAGCGCAAGCGCCTCCACTCACTGCGTTTAGTAGGCCCGACCTGCATGGATTTCGTCGAGAATGCGGAAAAGACGGCCGAATTTCTAATGAATCTGCGGCGGATGGCGACAGCAGGAGTGCATGATTTGGTTCGGATAGACCACAGGGGGCTGTGTAAGCTCAGCCCAGACGCGGCTCTCATGATGACCGCAGAACTCTGCTATTCGATGTATCTGAATCCTCGACTACAATTCAAAGTCGATTTTCCGGTGGACAAAGCCTGCAAAGAATTGTTGGGGGAAATCGGATACTATAAATATTTCTTAATGCCTCAATGGAGAGGCCTTAGCGGGCAGAGTCGCTTCTATTTGTCCCATCAAAGAGGAGAAGAGGTGAATGGCGAATTGGCTCGCGCAACGATCAACCACCTAAGGGAAAGTGCAGACCTGCCAGCACAAGCGTTGTACGATGCCCTGACGGAAGGCATGCAAAATGCTTCAGAGTGGGGCTATGCAAAACGCAAAGAAGGCTATCGGTCTTGGTGGCTGCTTGGCTACCGGGATAACGTCACCAAAGAGGTTGCTTACTGTTTTTACGATCAAGGAGCAACAATTCCAACAACCATTATGACCAGAAAGCGGGATCGGTTTCCGCTGTTTACGACAAAGGGTTCACGCCTGATTCAAAAAGCAGCCAGCAAGCCATATTCTAGTACGAGAGATGAGAAGCGACGGGGACGTGGGATTCCCACCTTGAAGCGATTTGTTGACGATGCGGGCTGGGGGAGGCTGCTTATCTTTTCACGTGAGAGCCTGTATATTCACGAAAAGGGGAAAGATGACCATCTGGCGGACTTCAAAAAGAAGTTGAATGGCACCCTTTTGTCATGGACCTTTCGCCCCCCCCAAAAACAATGAAGACGATCACCTTAGTCAAGGATTATACGGACGTTCCCGGCGGGCGTTACCGTGAACTTGGCCCATTTTCTGGTGAGGAGTTTCGAGAAGATTTCCTCATCCCCGCGTTAAGGGAGCATTCAGTGGTTCAAGTGATATTGAACGGCGCCCTTGGTTTACCATCATCTTTTATAGATGAGGCTTTTGGATCTTTTGCTAAAGAATACCAGTCAGGTAAGCTTATTATTGTTGTCGATGACCATCAAATAGCTGCTAAAAGAATCAAAGAACTGCTTGGGACTGTTCCAGCTTGAAACGTGGCGTTGGACTAAATTGGAATACTCCTCGTGTCCTATGTCACTCAATGAAATTGGAACCCATACCTCTTCCTGGCACCCTTCTGATTATGCTGCTGTTATAGCCGTGACAAGCATTGTTGTGACGATAGTTATATTTTTATGCAGCCGCAGTTGCACAAAACAGGATTCAAGGCGGAAGGAAGTTCTGCAACATTTGAAAGACCTCCTTCAAACTGCCACCGAGGCAACAGAGGCCGTTGTTATCCATATCACCTGGGACACTGGAAGAAAGCCAAAGGCGGAAATCTACATTCTGCTGCGGAAAGTTATGACGGCGAGCGAGACACTAGAATCGATAGTTCCCAGTAAAAAAGAAGATCTATTTCGTCATTGTTATGATTGGCATACTAATATGACCGCTCATTTTCCAGTGGATGCGAAAGCGAACGCCTTCAAAAAAAATGGTGCTGAGGTTAGAAATTTAAAAGAAGGGATGAAGTCCTATTCCGAGTTCTTGAACGTTCTTATAGCCAGTTGTGTTAAAGGAAAGTTAAAGGTCTAAACCGCGAAGCTCGTCGAGCTGGTCACAATTTAACCCAGGGTTGCGGCTGCTTTGGTCCACTCGTTTATAAAGGAATTCGGTTTGTTTGTGGTGATGATAAGGGTTGGACGCATTTGGGATGTTTAATGACCAGTTCCACCTTGGTAAATGTTCATCTAAGTCAATATATGCTAAAGACATCAGATCGTGTTTTAAAATGCCTCATCCCCGTGCGCCTTGATGGCGTCACCATGGATCAAATTTTAGATGCTGTTCAAGATGAGGAATCTTATCTGGTCGTGTTGCAGTGGGGACAGGCAGAGCAAGGAATCCGCCCGCGCAAATACGTGGCAATCAACGCCAGAGAATTTCGCGTAATCACTAATCTGGACTGTGAGCACGAACTGGAATGCACCTCTGTCACCATCGACCTCGACAACGCCACCACATTTGATCTAAAGGATGATTCAGGCAAATCTTTCAAACTGCCGCCACCCCGTTAGTTTTACAAAATACACGTTGTACTCTTCTCGTCGTGAAGTACCTACGGCGGCATGAAATACCAGCCCAACCGAGATTATGACAGCAACGACGTGGTGATGACACCACCACATCTCGCGCAGCGAATCGTTGATCACTTCAAGCCAGCCGGTCGCATCCTCGAACCTTGTCGCGGAGCGGGCAGTTTTCAAAAGATCATGCCGGGTTCCTTCTGGTGCGAGATCACCGAAGGGGTGGACTTCTTTTCTTGGAAGAAGCCTGTGGACTGGATCGTGACCAATCCACCTTGGAGCCAAATTCGCCCCTTCCTGCAGCACAGCATGGCCTTGGCAAATGACATCGTCTTTTTAATGACCGTCAACCACGTCTGGACGAAGGCCCGCATTCGCGACATCTACAGCACAGGCTTTGCGATCAAGGAAATCTGTATTTGTGAAATGCCCGCAGAGTTTCCTCAATCGGGCTTTCAACTTGGAGCCATTCACATCTCCCGAGGATGGAAGGGAGACATGAAGTACTCGGATATTTCAGAGATTACCGTCAAGGCGAGGTCCAAGCGTACGCCCGAATATGCCTAACAGCCTGGTCTCCCAGCCTCCGTTGCCATAATTAAATGCGTAACGCTGGATGCGCTCCATCAATGCATCCGTCAAGTTGACGCTGCCATCGGGCTGAACAAGAGCTTGAAGCGCAACGAGCAGCCCTTGCCATCCTCCATCGCCCCCACTGTCAGGATCTTGGCGTGCTAAAATGGCTTGCTCATCGGCATTAAGAATAACGGTTCTCATAGGGTTGCGAATTAAATAGGTGAAACACTGATTGTCAATGTTACCAAAATCGTATCACGCCGCTTCAGCCATCAAGGCCGAATTCATCCGCGCCCTCTTTGATGACGCACTCGCCTAATGCCGGTGCCACTGCACATGAGGCGTATGCGTCACCAGTAAACATCACGCCGCCTCCGCCACCAGAGCGCGTCCCACGGCCTCGCCGTCCAGTGCCTCCGCGTTCTGAAACCACGTTGCGTAAAAGCGTTCCGTCGTGACCTGGCTCTTGTGGCCGAGAAAATAACTCGCCGCCGCCAGCCCCGACCGCATGTACACAATCGAGCCCGCCCACAGCCGCGCACGCCTCAAATGCTTTCTAATCAGCAGCCTGCTCCTGCTTCCCTCCTGCACCCTGGACCCCTCGTGGGAGGACAGCCCTCAGGGCCAGGCGTGGAACGAACATAGGAGGCGCTACAGCGAAGAATTGCAGTGGCAGGAGTACGTGGAGGCCCGCAAGTCCCGCAACTAACCCCGCCCCGCAAATCACGCCGCCTCGGCCTTGTACCATGGCACAGAGCATTCTTCCGTCCGCTTGCGGTACTGCTTCAGCCGCGTTACGCCGCGCAGCCGTTCCTCCAGTTTGGGTGGGGTGTTGGGATTATTCACACATGAAATTGACCCTCCTAGGCCGTTGCAAAGCCACATTTTTGTTGCCCAGCAACGGCATAGGAGGGTAAAACGACACTCATGAGCGCCACGTTCCGTACTTTTCCTACATAAATGTGGGCGATAAAGCGGCTGACAAAACTTGAAACCTGTTCACCATCCACACTGTTAGGCCAAGAAACAGCACCACCAGTCGTCACTATGTAGTCGCATCCACGAACTCAACCAAAACTGAATATGCCCAACTCCACTCCTGAAGCAGTCGTCACTGCAATCTATCGTCGCTTTTTAGACCGTGATCCTGTTGATGCCGCAGGCTATCAGCACAACCTCCAAGTGTTGAAGGACGGGGAAGCATCAGTCCGTGGCCTTGTGAAGGGTTTTATGTGCTCGAGCGAGTATTCATCTCGCTTTTTGACCGGGCACCAGCCGAACGAGGCTATCGAGATGGCCTACCAACGGGCTTTGGGACGAGCCGCAGACCCAGAAGGGATGACCAACCATCTCCACGTTCTTCAGGCATTTGGGTGGCCTGCAGTCGTCAACTCTATTGTCGATAGTGTCGAGTATCTGAACGCTTGGGGTGAATACAAAGTTCCCGGTTCCGGCTTGCAGTGGGCGATGAAGGCGTATGTGCTCTATACCAGCACTCGAGAGAATTGGCCCTCATATCCACATCAGGAGACATACAACATCACACCACCACCCGGCTACCGTATGATCGATCATCGTGTGTGGGAGACGACTCTCGCTGGTAACGCACGCTGGGGTGTATTCAACGAGACACCCAATGGTTTTCAAGTGACTCTGTGGATTGCCCCGAAGAGCGATCCGTTCGCTGGAGCTAGCTGGGTCGGAGTGAAGGCTGTGCTGTTCATGGACCGACCATGATCGATGCCTGTAGCCATACAAGGGCGAACAAAACGGATGCAGGCAACGGCTCGTATGGCATCTGTCTGCCATGGACGCCTCCCGCTCGCCGTCGCCTGATTCGAGTCGTTCGGCCATTAAAACATGATCGCTCTTCGAGTAATTCTTAACGGCAAGCCGGTCTGCACTGCGGGTGCAGAAGACCTTGCTGTTCTCAGCAGCATGGTGACCGCTGGCGGCCCCCTGGGCGGCCCCCTGGGCGCGCTCACCAAGAAGCAAAGGGAAGAGGCCGAGCCGCCACACGTTCACCTGAACGTCGGAGGGCTTACAGGCCGTCGCGAGGGCGCAGACGAGCATCTCCGCTGGGCGGAGCAGCACCCGCTCCAGATCGGCGACCGAGTGGAGATTGAGGTTCTCGATACAGCAGAGGTTGACGCGCCCGCCGAGACCAAGCCCATGGACACTGAGAGTCACGCGGAGAGGGAGCGCAAGCAATTCGAGTATTCCAGAGAGGTGTATTTGAGTTTGCGACACAAGTATGAACCTGAAAAGGCCTAACACTGCGCTGGAGCGAATGGCCTCCGTGTGTCATGCCGGCTGCTTGCGCAGCCTTGTACCATGGCACAGAGCATTCTTCCGTCCGCTTGCTGGACTGCTTCAGCCGCCTTACGCCGCGCAGCCGTTCCTCCAGTTTGGGTGGGGTGTTGGGATTATTCACACATGAAATTGACCCTCCTAGGCCGTTGCAAAGCCACATTTTTGTTGCCCAGCAACGGCCTAGGAGGGTAAAACGACACTCATGAGCGCCACGTTCCGTACTTTTCCGACATAAATGTGGGCGATAAAGCGGCTGACAAAACTTGAAACCTGTTCACCATCCACTCTGTTCGGCCAAGCAGCAGAGTCCATCGTATAACCCACAACCCATGACCACAATGAGCCATAAGTTGCTGTCATTTATAATAGGCGCATTTTTTGCTACTTCTGTCGCTACCGCCGAGGACATGTTTCCTGGGCAACCTGAATTGTCAGTCGCATATGATCGGGTTACAGAGGCCGTCAGCACCCTAAACCTAGCCCTGATAAAATCTGGGCGGGGTGTAACAACGGCCATCGGTTATCTCGGGGAAGCGAAGGCTCAGCTTGAAACGGCTGCTAAGAACAAGGGAAGCGCATGTGAGTCAGCGATAAAGCTCATTAGTGAAGCCAAGCAGTGGCTGTCTGGACCGACTGTGACCTTACCCGCAATAGTCAAAGCTCGTGACATCTCAAAGGAAGCCCTGAAGCAAATGGCGCAGGATGCTACAGCCGGAAAATGAATCTCAACAAGAGGCCGAACAAAACGGATGCAGGCAACGGCTCGTAGGGCATCTGTCGTGTCATCGACGCTTCCCGCTCGCCGTCGCCTGATCCGAAGCGTTAGCCGAAGAATCCGATGTCTAGTTTTCTCACGACAATTATTCTATGCATCGCGCTCTCTGCAGCGAAAGCGCAGACTGTGCAGAGCGACTCGGTTTTGCTCAGTCAGAGCATTGATCAGCGCGAGCGCGATGAAGCAGCGACTCGCCTGAAGCAATCGTTTAGGATGCCGGACAAGAAGAAATGGGATGACCTCGTCGCTCGAATTAAGGTTGGTTTAGCCGAGGGCGATGCGAAAGCGATCTTGAAGCCTTGGGAGGATACTGCACACATCTCGCTTGGGACGATGAACCATGAGTCCTTGTCGTATCGTCTTGATGATGTCTATATGGTCTTCGTTACGTTTCAGCGATTTGAACATGTTGTGAATGAGGCTCGACTCATCGAGAGCTTCCGCAGTTATTGGGTTAAACCGCCAGCCAAATACACAGGGACTTGGACGAACTACTTTGTGAACGGAATCGCCAGCACAAAGATCGAGTTCAAGGACGGTGTTTATGATGGGACAAACAAATCTTTCCATCCGAATGGAGCACTTTGCGTCGAGCAGCATTATTCTAAAGGCGAGTGTCACGGAACAGATACTGGTTATTACCCGTCGGGTGCATTGAGCTACAAGGGCCAATACAGCCACGGCAAGCGCATAGGGGTTTGGACACATTACAATGAAGACGGTTCCATTAAACACACCGAGAACGTCAACGGCTAACAAAACGGATGC
Organism: Prosthecobacter debontii; assembly: GCA_943371875.1. Taxonomy (GTDB): domain Bacteria; phylum Verrucomicrobiota; class Verrucomicrobiia; order Verrucomicrobiales; family Verrucomicrobiaceae; genus Prosthecobacter; species Prosthecobacter debontii_C. The sequence continues at coordinate 8,947 of CALRWM010000006.1, forward strand.
AGGCAGGAGGGTCGAATGGTATCTGTCGTGTCATCGACGTTTTCAGTTCGCCGTCGCTTGATCCGAAACGTTCGGCCATGACACGTAGCCCTTCCTCAATCATCCTGTGTCACTACCTACTATGAAAACAGACCGCAGTTTATTGGCCTCAGCAACACTCATATTTCTTTTGGGCGCATGCGCCTCAACCGTCCGCCCGCCAAGCAGTGCCTCAACCAAGCAAGAACCTCAAAAGACGATCACTTCAAAAGCAGCAGCGCGCCAGGATGCGAAGCTGCCTGCACCCGATAGCAGCCGTGCAAGGCTCGAATCAATCAAGCGGAAGTTGCCTGAGACCATCTCTCCACTCACAGCAACGCAGCTTGATACGAAGGTGCCTCATTCCTATTATTTCGACTACGATTTTGAGCCGCAGCCCGGCAAGAGGATTTGGCGTCGCGTTGACAGCAAAACCTGGCACGAGATATACCCCGATGGTTTGACCAGTGTGTTCAAGGTCTTGGGACATGCCATAGTTTCCGAAACGGAAGGAACGATTGTGGTCAAGTGGAGTGGGGATACCGAAAAGACAATGACCACGAATGATGGAGGACTCCAGGCCTTCATTCCTGATCTTAGCAGCGCCACGATGCATCACTGGTATCGCAATACGGATCGCGGCGACACAACGTGGAATGACCTCGCTCCCATGAAGGACGTGAAATGAACGGTTCAACGAAAGCCGAACAAAACGGATGCAGGCAACGGCTCGCATGGCATCTGTCGTCTCATCGACCCTTCCCGCTCGCCGTCGCCTGATCTGAGACGTTCGCCGGAAAAGAAAACTTCTCTGAGTTATGGAAAAGCTGGAAATGGCAACAAGGCAACTGGGGAAGGCTTTCGAAGAAAAATGGCATGAAATGAATCCGGGCAAAAATGGAGCGGGATTCATGTTTTGGGACGACTGCGACCACTGTATCTACGCCGATTTTTTTGGCTCTTACGAAAGAGACGACAAAGCCAGAATCGCGACGACGCTCATCATTACAAATGATGAACTGTGCTTACCGTATTCTCTTCGGATTGGCTTTCACGAAACTGAAGTGGTTGCACGTAAATTAATGATGGAGTGGTTCGGCGCAGAAGAGCCAGAAAGCCACGAAAACAATCCAACCGGCATCTAACAAGATAGTGATTGCGACGGCGGACATGACCTGCCAGTCGAACGCCATAAAGTCATGAAGGATAGCTTTCAGCTGCTACTGAAGATTGCCCAGGAAACCAAAACAGAAGAGCTGAACAGGGCGCGGCAACCAATCCCTGACCGCGCTGTGTTTCAGATCGCTTTCGGAATGCGATATTTACCCGGCAGGCTGATCAAAATCATGCGTGCCGAACTCGATGACCGCACCGCGTGCATCCTGTGCAGCCTCCGCCACCAGCGCGCGCCCCACAGCCTCGCCGTCCAGAGCCTCCGCATTCTGAAACCACGTCGCGTAAAACCGTTCCGTCGTGACCTGGCTCTTGTGGCCGAGAAAATAGCTCGCTGCTGCGAGGCCTGAACGCATGTACACAATCGAGCCCGCCCACATGCGCAGCTCGTGATTGCCCTTGGTACGGTCCGGGATGAACTGCCGCAGCCAGGTGTTGTGCAGCCGCTCCACCAGCTCCTTGCGCGCCTCGTTCGCCAGCGTCGGGGCAATCAGAAACCCTTCACGCTGCAGCAGGATCTCGCGCAGCTCGTCATCCAGCACCAGATTGCGCGGCGCTCCATCCTTGAGCGGGTCAAAGTCGGCACGCTTCCGCAGGCTCAGCACCCATTGCGGTTTCCCATCCTTGCCGGGCCGCTGTTCAATCCACTCCCGCTTGGCGGCCAGCAGCTCCTTGTTGCGCAGGCCCAGCCGTCGCAGCATCGTGTTCACCAGCCACAGCTCCGCATAGTCCAGCTTCACCGCCCGCAGCCGGTCCAGCGGCACTTCATGCGTCACCATCAGGCCATCGAGCGCCCACGCCACGCGCGCGCTGTCCGCACCCACCGCCTGCAAAATCCCCGCCTTGCTGCCCAGCTCATGCAGCGGCGTCCCGCGTGTGGCATAGACCGATTTCACCAGCATGCCCGGCGCCAGCATTCCCTCGCTCGTCATCGAGCGCAGTTCCGTGCTGGCCTTCTCCATCGCTGCATAAACATCATGGTCCCACGGCGCGAAACTATGGTCCGGCTCGGGAAGCGACCACATCGCCCGGATCGGCGCCACATCCGGCACATGCAGCCCGCCAAACTTCGCATCCACCATGTCCGGCCGGAACAACGCCTTCACGCCACGCAGGCACGCATTCAAGCCGCTGTTGCAGTCCAGCTTGTCCACTCGGTTCACCGCACCCTCCTTGCCCCCTTGGCCCAGGGAAAAGAACCGCAGCACGTTCTCCTTGGTCAGCACCTGGTCAATCGTCACGCCCCAAGGGTTGGAATCATTGACCACTCGCGCGAGACGCAGCCAGCTCGAAAGGTAGGCGCGCATCGCCCCGTCCGAACAAATCTTGTCCCCCGTCTTCGCGGCATCGTGGATCTGCTTCACCGTCGCAATGTTCAGCGAACGTCGAGCCTGTCCCGCCCGCATCTGTTCCACCCCATTGCCCGCCTCCTGCATCTTTTGCAGCTTCGCCTTCGCCGCCTCCTCGGCCTCCTTGACGGTCGCGCAATCGGTGAGTTCCCGCACCCGCTTCTTCATCCATTTGAAGTCCATCGTGAAGTTGGAGCCCTCGTAACGGCGGTAAAACGACACAGTGACACCGCGAATTTTCCGCACGGTCCGGTTCTTCCAAAAAGTCTCGCTGCTCATGGTGACACTTGGTGACACTCTTGGTGACACTTTGCAACATTGAAGTCACCCCCATTCCACCCCCTTGCACCGTCGCCTTCAATCCCCTCAACCTGTCTCCAGCCACCCCTCACATTCCATCATTTCACTGGGGAAAACACCCTTTTCACCCAGTGATTCAAGCAGTGCCGCTGGCCGGACTCGAACCGGCAAGGGAGTTACCTCCCAGCAGATTTTAAGTCTGCTGTGTTTACCATTTCACCACAGCGGCGTGGGGGAATGCCTGCGCCGCGAGTGTAGCGGCATTGTGCTCCGCCTCAATAGCTGAAAATCTCGCCGTCCTTGAAAAAGCGCTTCAGTTCGACTGCGGCGGCTTCTGGGGAGTCGGAGGCGTGCACGACGTTGGTCATCTTGTCCGTGCCGAAGTCACCACGGATCGTACCCTTCGGCGCGATCTTGGAATCCGTCGGGCCCAGGAGGTCACGCACGTGGGAAATGATGTTCTCCCCGCAGATGGCCACGGCGATCACTGGCTTGCTCTTCATGAAGCTGGCCACGTCCGGGAAGAAAGGTTTGTCCGCGATGTGCGAGTAGTGCTCCTTGAGCAGCTCATCCGTGAGCTGAATCATCTTGCAGCCACGAATGCGGAAGCCTTCGTCTTCGAGACGCTTGAGGACTTCGCCATTGATGCCGCGTGCGACGCAGTCGGGTTTGAGCAGGATGAGGGTAGTTTCTTGGGCCATGAGGGTCTTGGGGGAAAAAGGGTGCGTACACTGCCGTCCGCCGCTGCATCCGTCAAGGCTGGGAATGTTTTGCCAGATGGAAACGCGGCGCTAGGCTCTGCGCCGCCTCCCTTCCGCGTCATGCCCGCACGCTCCTACGCTTTTTTTGATCTCGATCACACGCTGCTGCCTTTCGATACGCAGACGCTTTTCTGCAACTTCGTGCTGCACCGCGAGCCCTGGCGCGTGCTGCTCCACGGACTGTTCGTGCCTGTGGCACTCGCGCGTGCCTGCCGCCTGGCCAGCACCGCCACGGCCAAGCGCGCCTTTTTGAGCTACCTGCGCGGCATGCCTCGCGAGCGCCTGGCCAGGTACGCCAGGGAGTTCGCCGAAGTCTGCGTAACGAAGTGGGCCTACCCCTCTCTGCGAGCCGAAATCCTCCGCCACAAGCACCAGCACCGCATTCTCGTGCTGAACACCGCCAGCCCCGACTTCTACGCGCATGAGATCGCCCACGCCCTCGGGTTTGACCACTGCATCGCCACGCGGTTTGAGGTCGGCGCCAAATTTCCCGGCATGCCCAGACTCGTCACTGGCAACAACAAGCACGCGGCCAAGATCGCCGCCATGGAGGAGGTCGTGCCCGGTCTGACCGAACTCACCGACCAGGAACGCGCCCACAGCTGGAGCTACTCTGACAGCGCCGCCGACCTGCCCCTGCTCGAATACGCCGGCTACGGTGTGCTCGTCCACCCCTCCCGCAGCCTCGCCGCCATCGGCAGGCAGCGCGGCTGGGCCATCCTGCACCCCGAGCGCCCCTACGACAACAAGCTCGGAGACATGCTCCGCGTGGTGCTGCAAATGTTCGGCTTGCATCCAGAGTGAAGCGCGCCCTTGCTCAAGCCGCAGATGGACTTATGATCGCGCCGGTTCAGCGAGGCACCCGTAGCTCAGTGGATAGAGCAGCCGATTTCTAATCGGCTGGTCGCAGGTTCGATCCCTGCCGGGTGCGCCATTCTTGAAGAAGCCGCATGATACGAGGGTGGGTTTACACCCCATGGCGGATGCGGGCCTGGCAGTCGAGTATGAGGCTGCGGGCAATGTCATCCATCCTGCAATCCACCCGCGTCCAGGTGTTGCGGCAGTTCAGGCACCTTCAGCACCTTCCCGTCATCGCGATTTTGAAATTCACTCTTTATGCCTGCAGCTGATGTTACTCCAGCCACTGCGGCGCTACCAGAAACGCCCGCCTTGCCGCCCGTCCCATTAGAGGCTGTGACTCAGCGCGTGGAGCTGCACATTCCGTGGGTCACCTTCATCAAGGTGTTTGCAGCAGCGCTGACCGCCTATGCCATCTATGTGCTGTGGCCGCTGCTGTTGCTGGTGTTCCTCGCGCTGTTTCTCGCCGTGACACTGCATGCGTTCGTGGATTGGCTGGATGAAAAAGGCATGCAGCACTGGGCCAGCCTGCTCTTTGTCATCGGCGGCCTGTTGACTGCGCTCATCTTCGGCCTGGCGCTCATTGTTCCCACTCTGCTCGACAGGGCCTCCACCTTCAGCCACACCCTGCCGCAGTTGTATGATGATGCGTTCAAGCAGCTGCCCCTCAGCACTGCCATGCGCCTCAACATCACACACCTGATAGGCAGCGCGAACTGGTCAGAGGCCTACACCTGGCTGGGCAACTTCTGGTCCGCAGGGGGCATCGCGCTCAGCGGCATTTCGGAAGTGGTGCTGATACTGGTGATCGCACTGTATCTGGTGGTTGATGGCAGCAAGACCTATGAATGGCTGCTGGCCTTCTTCTCTCCCTTGAAGCGTGCAAAGCTGCGCCTCACCTCGGGAGAAATTTCCGAGGTGATCTTTGGTTATGTCACCGGGCAGTTCATCACCTCCTTGCTCGTCACGGTGTATGCCTTTATCGTGCTGGCCGTGCTCAAAGTGCCGGGGGCACTGATGCTGGCGCTGCTGGCCGGTCTCCTGGATGTCCTGCCCATCCTGGGGTTCATCATCGCCACGGTGCCGGCGTTTCTGCTGGCTCTGAGCGTGTCTCCCAGAACATCATTGATCGTTGTGGGCATGTATCTGCTGTTTCATGCCATCGAGACTTATTACATCGTGCCCAAGGTCTATGGAAAGCATCTCCGTGTGTCCACGCTCACAGTGCTGCTCGGTCTCCTTGCAGGTGTTCTTCTGGCAGGCATCCCCGGGGCTCTGGCAGCACTGCCCATCCTGGCCTCTTACGCGGCGATCGAACGCATCTGGCTGAAGCCCTTCCTGCGGGACGGCGTGTCGGAGAAGCATGAACAGCAGAAAGATCTGGCGTTTGGTGACAAGGCCTGAACAGCCCATGAAAACGGCTCTTACCATGCTGCGCGAGACGTTCCGTCAGTGGGACGCCCACCGGGTGCCCAAAATGGGCGCGGCACTGTCTTTCTACACCGTCTTCTCGCTGGCACCTCTATCCATCATCGTGCTGTCCTTGCTCAGTCTCGTAGTGGAGCGCAATTCAGCGCGCGCTGAAATTGTCGGCCAGTTCAGGAACTTCGTCGGCAATCAAGGCGCGGAGATGATGGAGCTGATTCTGCGCGAGACAGCCGCGACGAACACCGGCCTTTTTGAAACTCTGACAGGCTTTGTGGTTCTGCTCGTCGGTGCCTCGGGTGTGTTTGGAGAACTGCAGGATTCGCTGAACCAGATCTGGGGCGTGTCATCGAAACGCCATCCGGTTTTCACGCTGGTAAAGGAGCGCGTCTTTTCCTTCGGCATGGTGTTTGTCATGGGCTTTCTCATGCTGGTGTCACTGCTCTCTTCCGCAGCTGTCGCAGTGGCAGGCGGTCGCCTGCACGCGCGGTTTCCAGCCTTGGACGGTCCCTGGGCCTGGGGCAATGATGTCATCTCACTGCTCGTTGTGGCTCTGCTGTTTGCGCTGATCTTTCGACTGGTGCCCGATGTGTCCATCACCTGGAAGGATGTCTGGATCGGGGCCTTGATTGCCGCGGTCCTTTTTGAACTCGGGAGATTCCTCCTCGGCTTCTACTTTGGGCGCAGCGCATTCGCCTCCAGATACGGCGCTGCTGGCTCTCTCATCATCATCCTCGTCTGGGTGTACTACTCCGCGCAGATTCTGTTCTTTGGCGCGGCTTTTACGCGTGTCTACGCGCTAAGCCATGGATCTCATCAGAACGACGACAAGCTGACGGCTGCCGTCTGATTCTCATTTTTGATCATCTACGGGTTATACCCCATGGCAGGTGCACGCCATCAGAGTGCAAGGTGTCTTCTCGAACATCGAGCATCGAGAAAACGAACGAACACTTATGAAACTCAAAACCATTTTAATCACCGGCGCTCTCGCGTTGTCCTGCAGCAGCCTGCAGGCGCAGGACACAGATGCCCCTCGCGCGGCAAAGATGCACCCACAACAAAGCTTTACCGAACTCGCCGGCATCCAGGTCTGGAACCTGCAGGATGAGTTGCTTGGCAGAATCAAGTTCATCACTGCCGATTTGGAAAATGCGCAATTGGTGGAGGTCGTCATCGCCTCCGGCGGCTTTTTCGGTCTCGGTGGCAAGCTCACGTCCGCCCCACCCCGGGCCTTCACGCTGGATGAATCCAAACAGGTGATGCGCCTTGATGTGAGTAAAGCACGCTTTGATGCCGCCCCCATTTTCAAGACCTCCAATGTGGCAGCCTATTCCCAGGCCGCGCGTGTGGCCGCCGTCAGCCGCTACTATGGCCGCCAACCCTGGTTTTACTTTGATGGTCAGGTGTCCGGCAAAAAAGCCCGGATCCCGCATCTGGGCCATGTCGAAAGGACGGATTACATCATGGGCATGTCGATCAAGAGCACAAAAGGGCAGTATCTGGGCCAGGTGGGCAGCCTGATGATGGACCTGCCCAAGGGGCTGATCATTAATGTCGTGGATGAAACACGGGCCATGGCTGGCAACGGCAGATTCATCATTGAACCCAGAGCGCTGCGGTACAATGCGTCGCACAGCGGCCTCGTGCTGGACGAAACCTATGCGACTCTCAAAAACGAACCCCGCTTGAAGTGGGTCGGCGACAGCCGCCAATCCTTCCAGGCAGAATCCAGCATCAACCGCAAGAGGCAGACTCACTAGGGATTCCATTCCAGGCAGAGCGCACAAGGAGACATTTTCTTCACTATCAGCCGGCGTTCCCTATGGGAACACAGGCTTTGCTTTTGGGGTCAGCGCCCGGGATTCACCTGGCCAGGTGCACTTGGAAAAATTTCGAAACTTCAGCAAACTGATCGTTGTTCAGGCGAAACCAATGACCTTTGTCTGGAACCACGATGCACTGGGCCTCGACCCGAGAATTTTCCAGGGCGCTAAAGAACCACTCACTATGCTCCACTGGAATGATTCTGTCGCGGTCACCATGGATAAGGAGAAACGGCGGTAATGAGGGGCTGATGTGGAAGACTGGGCTCGCCTCAGCTGCCAGCTCAAGTTTTTCCTCCATGGGCCCTCCTAGCAATTTCTCGATGAGGTTCAGCCCGACGCTGCGTTTCGAATACAAGCTCCCAAGTTCGATCAGATCGGTCACCGGATACATCGCGCACACCGCCCGAATGCGCGACTTCCCCTCGGTGGCAGCCAGCAGCGCTGCCAGCTGCCCCCCGGACGATTCACCGCTGGCCCCCATGCGCTTGGAGTCGATTCCATAACGGGCGCCGTTATCGCGCAACCATTGCGCAGCGGCCTGGCAGTCCTCCAGTTGAGCTGGGTACAATGCGCAGTTGCTCATGCGGTATTGGATGGATGCCACCGCGATCCCTGCGCTGGTAAGATCACGCATGATGACGTGATAGCCCTTGCTGCCAAATCTCCAGCATCCGCCAAAGATCCACATGACTACCGGTGCGGGCTTGGCCGTTTGGGGCACATACAGGTCCATGCGCAGCTTGTGTCCGCCCGGTGCAGCGAACAAAACATCGCGATATACTTTTTCACCCGGACGCGCCGGCCTGTAGGTGGAACAGCCTGCCATAAGAAAGACGGCGGCGAGACAGCACAGCCTGCCGATACGTGCAGGAGTTTTTCCGGTGGCTGAAACCTGCTGAGAATCAGGAGCGCGTGTGAGCATGGCATGACATATACGCATGCCAGAACTTGTCAGCCATGTCTGTATGACGGTGTCTGCCAGATCATGCCGAAAACTAAGAGAGCACCGTGCACAAGGAGGTTTCAGGCAAGCTCCGTGTCGGCAGGATTCCGGCGTTCCATGCACTGGTGCAGGTGCCGCACGTCCATCTCACGCGGCAGCGCCCGTGATTTGAGCGCCGCCTTGGCTATGGCCTCGTTTTCCGCCTCGCGCAAATCGTGGCCTTCAACTAGGCATTCCATCAGGAATCGCCCGGTGGTGAGATGATGGATGCTGGCCTGGTAGCTCATGAGGGTGCGGCGGCGAAGGTGGATAGGTTAATAGTAGCGGCGGTCACGACGACCACCGATGTAGTTCCCTGCCAGTGCGCCGACACCAGCACCCACGGCGGCCCCGCCGAGACTTCTGGAAGCCAGACCGCCGACGGCAGCACCACCGAGGGCACCGATGACAGTACCGTTGCGGGCGTTGGGTCCGTTGGTACATGAGACCAGGGAAACGGACGAGAGTAGAATGGCGATGTAGAGAGTTTTCATGACTGACAGCTAATCGCGCACGCCTCTCCTTCGCCATGGGGTGAAACCCGAATTCGAAAGAAAACAAAAAAATCCCGCGCCAGGCTGGGCGCGGGATCATGGGTATAAGTCGAGTTGGCGCGGTGGCGTTATTTCGTACGCACCACCAGCACGCGGCGGTCCTGCTGCATTTGCTCTTCATTGCCCTGGGGAAACATGGGAAAGATTTCACCATAGCCATGGGCGCTGAGAGAGGACGCAGGTATGCCGTAGGCTTGGGTGAGCACATCATACACGCTCTTGGCACGGGCGGCTGAAAGCGCCATGTTGTCTTCGTTCGTACCATCGGTGCTCGTGTGGCCTTCGATGTCATAGATCGAGCCGGGCTCCGTCTTGCTGACGGCCAGAATCACATCCGCAACCTGCTGCAGCGCGACTTTCGATTCTTCATCAAGCAGTTTCGCCGTGCCCTTTTCAAAGAGCACCGGGAGCGTCACAAAGGGCATTTCGCGGCTTTGTCCCTGGTCTTCCACGATCACCACATTGCGTTCTGAATTGTACACCCGGCGTGGCTGACCTGGTGTTTCAACGACGGTTGTCGTCTTGGTGGTCTGCACCTCGGGTTGCGGTGTCTGCGTCACGATCACCACCTTAGGTGCAGTGGACAGCTGGCGGCGCACGACGGTGGAGTCCAACGGGCTCACCACCACGGTGGCCGGGGCAACCACAACGACACCAGCCGCTGGGGCAGTCGGGGCGACCACGGTGACCTGGGCGTACAGGGGAAACTGCACAAGGCAGAGAGCGGACATTAGGAACAATGGATTCTTCATGAGATTTTTGGATGTGTGTTTGGTTTCGATGAACGATCCCATGTCTCGCCGGATGCTCGCTCTTTCACCATGGGGTGTAACCCGACTCACTGCCGCAAGGTGGGGTTACACCCCATGGTGGCAAATGAGCGTCCATCCTACTCTGCCAGCATGAACCACGAACAACCCTTCCAGCCCGCTGAGTTTTGCCTCCGGCGCACACTGGCTGACATCAAGAATTTTGCACGACGTGAACCCGGTCAGGCAATGGCCGCTGCCGTCAGTGCTGGGCTGCTCATCAATCTGCTTCCCACACGCTGGGTGGCTGGAACAGCCGCCGTCGTGGGGGCTCTGCTCGTGCGTCCCGTCCTGCTGTCACTGGGCGTCACTAAAGCCATGGAACTCTGCTGCCAGAAATCCACCACCCAAGACTGCTCATGAACACAACCACTGATATTCCTGCCGACATTCACATCCCGTCTGCAATGACCAAGTCCGCCACCCAGCTTGAAAACTGCGCACGTCAGAATCCTGGCAGCACGATTCTGATGGCCGCCGGCCTCGGTATTGCCGCCGTCCTCATTGCACGCGCGCTGACTCCGGCTACGCCGAGAAGCCGCGCGGTGCATTTGCTGGAAGACATTCAGGAGCGCCTTGCCAGCCTGGCTCAGCAAAGCGCACAGGCAGTGGGCAAAGGAGTGGACAGCCTTGATGAGCTGCATCTTGACCGCTCACTCGGCAAGCTCAGCCGCAAGTTCAAAAATCTGTTCCATTAAATCCTCTCGCACACCCTCATGAAAACAACTTTTGTGAACTTCAAACCCATGCTCGGAGCTGCCGCGCTCGCGGCCTTCGGCCTGCTTTCACTTGTCCCCGCCACCCAGGCCAAAGACAAGGGCGGGAAAGGGAACACCAGCAAAGGCCAGTCCAATGGCAAAGGCAACCACGGTGACAAGGGCCGTGAGCAGTCCCACGGCAATCCTCACCACGATCATGACCAGCAGGCGTATCACGCGCATCCAAGCACCAAGTTCAAACTGAACAAGGGCAACGGTCATGCAGGCCCGGGCTACTACTACGGACCGCCGAACATGCCGTATTACTATGCGCGTCCTGGCGTCAGCTACTATCCCAACTACGACGCCATTCCACAGCAATTTCGCAATCAGGACGCCTACCGCATGAATTCCGATGACTATCGGGTTCAGCAGGCACTCGCTCGCCTTGGCTACTATCAAGGGCCGTTGGATGGCCGGTTCGGTCCACAGTCGCACCGTGCCCTAAACAGCTACCAGCGGGCCCAAGGGATGCCCGTCTCTAACGGCCTCACCGCCGTTCTGCTCCGTGCGCTCGGTCTGCAATAAGTTCGCGCTGAAGCGCATTCACGCAGGCGGCCTGGCACAAGTCAGGCCGCTTTGTTTTGCATCGATACCTTGCAGTAGGGTTACACCCCATGGCCTCTGCAACCCTAGCGCCGTAGAGTAAGTTCTATGACAACACTCGAAATCAAAGGCGACTGGAACATTATCAAAGGCAGCCTCAAACAAAAGTGGGCAACGCTCACCGATGACGACCTCCAGTTCATCGAAGGCAAGCAGGATGAACTTCTGGGCCGCATTCAAAAGCGCACCGGCGAAACCCGTGAAGCCGTGGAAGCCTCCATCAAAGAATATCGCGCCGCACTTTCCGCATAATCCCCCCCATCAGCCTGAACCAGTGGCGTTGCTGCCAGATCAGACCGGTCGGCAGCAACGCTTTTTTATGCCTGAAATTGTGGACGATGCTCGGTGACGGTGACCAGCATGTTCTGCATCGTGAAATTGCCAAACATCGTGGCCAGGGCCACGTCGGCGGCATCACGACCGTAGGCGACGACGATGCGGTTGCCACGGGTCACATTTTCCGTGGCGTCAAAGGTGAACCAGCGGCCGCCGATGTAGGCTTCGAACCAGGCATGGAGATCCATCGGGTAAAGCTGATGCAGGAAACCCACCACCATGCGCGCCGGCACATTGATGGCACGGCACAGCGCAATGCCGAGATGCGCGAAGTCACGGCAGACACCGCGGCGTGTGTTCAAAGTTTCCAGTGCCGTGGTGAAGCTGTTGCTGGAGCCATATTCATTGTGAATGTTCTGATGCACCCAGGTGCGGATCGCCGCCACGCACTGGTAATTCGGCGGCAGATTGCCGATGATGGACGTGGCCAGCACCGACAGCTCGTCAGACTGGCAGTAGCGGCTTGGCAGCAGGTAGTGCAGGATGTCCGGCGGGAGGTTTTGCACCAGCATCAGCGGCGCATAAATATCCTCATCCACCCGGTCCTCCACCTGGACGCGATACTGCACGGAAACATGAAAATTCCCCGGAGGCATGACGGTTCTTTGGCAGAGATTGCCATACACATCCGTGAACTCGACCACCGGCACCTGCGGGCTGATTTGAAACTCCTCGCGCATGATCCACTGCGCCCAGCCGCTGCGCGGACGCAGCATGAAAATCGCGGGCACCTCTGCCATGAGCTGGTAGTCTAGCTTGCAGGCGGCGTCGAGAATCATGCTGCCACTTCGTTCCAGATGGCCAATGAGCAACCGGAATCAGGTCACAGGTAGGGTTACACCCCATCGCGCCCATTCAGCATATGCCTTAACGTCCCTCCTATGAAGCCACTCATTTCCCCTGCGTTTGCCCTCTGCATGGCGCTGTTAGCTTATGCACCGCTGCACGCGTCCGAAATGGATGCCCAGATTGAAGCCGCCGCCAAAAACTCCTACGTTTTCAAAAACTTCCTCAAGGATGACGCGATCAAGACTGCGTCCAAAGAGGGCGTGGTGACCTTGACCGGCATCGTCCATGACGATTCGCACAAGCAGCTCGCTCAGGACACTGTGACGGGTCTGCCGGGCGTCAAGAGCGTGGCCAACCAGATTGAAGTCAAAGAAAGCCCGCCTGCCAGTTCCGACACCTGGCTCTACTTGAAGGTGAAAAGCGCGCTCGCCTTTCATCGCAGCGTCAGCTCCTACAACACCCAGGTGGAGTTGAAGGAGGGCGTGGTGACACTCACCGGAGACGCCACCAGCCAGGCTCAGAAAGACCTGACCACCGAATACGCCCAGGATGTCGAAGGCGTCAAAGAGGTGAAGAATCAGATGACCGTCACGAGCAAGCCGCAGGCACCGACTCTTGAGGAGATCATTGATGATGCCTCCATCAACGCCCAGGTGCGGATGGCACTGCTCACGCACCGTTCCACGAGCGCCTTCAGAACCCTCGTCGCCACCACCGACGGCGTGGTCATGGTGGGCGGATTCGCCAAAAACACTGCTGAAATAGATCTCGTCACCAAGCTCGTCACCGACATCCACGGCGTGAAAAGCGTCGTCAACAACATGGTCGTCGAAGCTGGCACCGCAAAAAACTAAACCCTCCTGAAGCTGCGACCGATCGGTGCCTAAACGCTCTGACCGGCAGATTCTCCATCAACAAGGAAAGACACCCATCTCATGCTTACCACCATCGCCATCATCCTCATCGTCCTCTGGCTGCTCGGTCTCGTCACCAGCACCACCATCGGCGGCTTCATTCACATCCTTCTCGTGATTGCCGTCATCTTCATCCTCCTGCGCCTCATCCAGGGCCGCCGCGTTCTCTAAGTCACAGTCCATTTTATGAAAACACCCGCCATCTTCGGCATCCTGCTCATCATTCTCGGCGTTGCTGCCTTCGCCTACCAAAGCTTCACGTACACCACCACGGAGAAGGCCATCGACCTCGGCCCCATTCAGGTGACGGCGGAAAAGCAGCACACCATTCCTCTGCCACCCATCGTCGGAGCCGTTGCGCTCATTGGTGGCGTCGTGCTGCTGATGCAAGGCCGCAAAAGCTGAACCCCCAACGACCATGACCATCACCAAAAACTACGGCATGCTCGCGCTTGCCATCTATCTCCTCCTTGTCGGAATCAGCGGTGTCTTCGGCATCAACCTCGGACAGCTCAACGTTCTGGTGCCCATCTTGGCGCTCGTCGCGGGTGTCCTGATCCTGATCGGCAAATGATGCGCAACCTGATTTATACAAAGCCGGGTTGCTTATCAGCGGCCCACGCTGTCTGCTGTAGAATGACGCAGCATTTGAGAGGTTTATCCTGAGCACTTCCATTTCGCCGCAGCGCATCGCCTTTCTCGGCGATTATCTACCACGGCTTTGCGGCATCGCGACCTTCACCCATGATCTGAGTGAAGCCGTGGCGTCGGCTTCGCCCTCCACTGATTGCTTCGTAGGCGCGGTCAATGACCGTGTGGATGGCTACGATTACCCGCAACGCGTACGCTTTGAGCTGCTGGAAAAGGATCTCGACTCCTACCGGCGTGCCGCAGACTTTTTGAATTTCAGCAACGCGGACGTTCTTTGCGTGCAGCATGAGTTCGGCATCTACGGCGGTCAGGCGGGCAGTCATCTGCTAGCTCTGCTAAAAGAAGTACGCATGCCGGTGGTGACAACACTGCACACTGTGCTGCGCGAGCCCAACGCCGCTCAACGCAAGGTGATGGATGAACTGGTGCGTCACAGCGATCGCGTGGTGGTCATGGCGCACAAAGGCGCGGAAATTCTGCGCGAGACGTATCGCGTGCCGGATTCAAAGATCGACATCATTGCGCATGGCATCCCGGACATGCCGTTCATGGACTCAAGCTGCTACAAGGAGCAGTTTGGCGTCGAAGGCCGCAAGGTGCTGCTCACCTTTGGCCTGCTCGGGCCGGGCAAAGGCATCGAGCATGTGATCGAAGCACTCCCGGAAATCGTGCGGCAGCATCCAAACGTCGTGTACCTCATTCTCGGGGCCACGCATCCGCAGCTCATCGCGCATGAGGGCGAGCGCTACCGCCTGAGCCTCGAACGCCTCGCCGAAGAACGCGGAGTGAAGGAGCATGTCATCTTCTACAATCGCTTTGTCTCACTGGATGACCTCAAGGAATTCATCGGCGCCACGGACATCTATCTCACCCCGTATCTGAACGAAGCGCAGGTGACTTCCGGTACGCTGGCCTATGTGTTTGGCGCCGGGAAAGCCGTCGTCTCCACGCCATACTGGCATGCGCAGGAACTCCTGGCGGATGGACGCGGCGTTCTTGTTCCGTTCCGCAATCCCGCGGCCATCACAGCAGGTGTCTGCGGCCTCTTGGATGATCCAGCACGCATGGAAAAGATCCGCCATGAAGCCCATGCCATGGGCCGCGCGATGATCTGGCCTGCGGTAGCGCAGCGTTATCTGGAATCCTTTCAGCATGCGCGGGCAGACCGCAAAACGGCACCGCGCACGGCCTTCGCCGGATGGACGCTGGGCAACAGGCCCTACGAGCTGCCACCACTCCGTCTGGACCACGTCGTGCGCATGAGCGATGGCACCGGCATCTTTCAGCACGCGATCTTCAACGTGCCGAACTTCCATGAAGGCTACTGCACGGATGACAACGCACGCGCCTTCATCCTCTGCAGCATGCTGGATGAACTGGGTGGCCAGCCGCCCGCCGAGAATCTCGGCAGGCTCGCCACCAGCTACCTCGCTTTTCTTGCGGCGGCGCTGGACTACGAGAGCGGACGTTTTCGCAATTTCATGAGCCATGGCCGCCAGTGGCTCGAAGCCGCCGGCAGCGAAGACAGCCACGCGCGTGCGCTGTGGGCCGCAGGCAATGGAGCGGGGCGCTCACGCAATGAAGGCCACAGCCGTCTCTCCGCCCAGTTGTTTGAGCGCGGTCTCACCGCGGTGATGGATTTCACCTCACCACGGGCCTGGAGTTTCACCCTGCTGGGCATTCACGAATACCTGCGCCGCTTCCCCAGCAATGCGGCGATCAACGCCATGCGCGTGACGCTCACCGGCCGCCTCGTCGCACTGTGGAATGCCTGCGCCACGGAGCACTGGCCATGGTTTGAAGACAGCGTGACGTATGAAAATGGACGCTTCTGCCAGGCGCTCATCCTCAGCGGCCAGTGGATGCCCGACCCCGTCGCATTCGAAATCGGCCTCAAGTCGCTGCGCTGGCTCGTGTCCATCCAAAAGACACAGTCAGGCTGTTTCCGCCCCATCGGCAGCAATGGCTTCTACCACCGCGATGGTGCCCGCGCCGACTTTGACCAGCAGCCACTCGAAGCCCAGGCGATGGTCGCCGCGTGCAATGAAGCCTCCCGCGCCACCCAGGATGCCTCCTGGTCACGTGAGGCCAAACGCGCCTTCGAATGGTTCCTCGGTCGCAATGACCTCGGCCTGCCTCTCTACGATTCCACCACCGGTGGCTGTGGCGATGGACTGCACCACGACCGCGTGAATGAAAACCAGGGCGCCGAGTCCACCCTCGCCTTCCACCTTGCACTCGCGGAGATGAACTGCGCGGAACATTTGATCACATCGCCACCCGCCTCATGAGTTCAGTCACCATTCGCCGCCATGACATCACCTTGCAGCCTGAATGCGGTCGCGTCATCATTCGCCCCTTCATCCCCGGAAAGCCGCAGATCAGGGCAAACATCCTGACGCGTGCGCTTGCACTGAGCGAAGCAGAGGCAGACCTGCAGTTGCAGTCGATCCTCGCGGAATTTGCCTCACGTCACTTCGACATCGAATCCCTCCTGCTCGCGCACTATGAAAAAGTGCGTGAGCAGATCGCTGCGCAGCCCACGCTCTCACGCGTCCGCCAGCTTCTCATCGGCGCCTTGTTCTCCGGCGAGTACGCGCTGGAGTCCGCCGCATTGTTCAATCCATCCATGGTGCCGCATCCTGATCAGAGCGGAGTGATCGAGGGCGGACTGCGCTTCATCATGAGCCTGCGCGCCACGGGCGAGGGTCACATCTCTTCCATCGAATTCCGCGCCGGCATCATCGCTCCAGATGGTGCCCTCAGTGTGGAGCCGGTCTCAAATTTTGTCGCACTGCCGGAGGTGGTGCCCAATCCCACGTATAAAAAATCCCGCTTCATCACGAAACTCCAGGAAATGGGTTTCGTGGACGGCTATGCCTCGGCCGTGATGGACCCGCTGGCTGAAGCCTTCACCCTGCATGAACTCGACGAAAGCGTGCAGCGTGTGCGTCGTGAATCCAAATCCGTCAGCCGCGATCTCCGCCGCGCCCTGGAGTGCTTCCGCTGGCTCGCTGACTCGAACTACGAGCTGAACTTCTCCTCCAAGCTCGCCCTCAGCGAACGCATCATCTTTCCTGTCTCGCCCAACGAGACCAACGGTATAGAGGATGCCCGCTTTGTCCGCTTCATCGAAGACGACGGCTCGGTGATGTACTACGCCACCTACACCGCCTACAATGGCAGGGCCATCCTGCCCCAGCTCATCGAGACGCAGGACTTTCTGCACTTCCGTGTGCTCACGCTCAACGGCACGGCAGTGCAAAACAAAGGCATGGCCCTGTTTCCCCGGCGCATCGGCGGTCGCTACGCCATGCTCTCGCGCCAGGATGACGAGAACCTCTTCATCATGTTCGCCGACAGCCCGCATCACTGGAGCAACCCCCAGATCATCCTGCGCCCCTCAGAGATGTGGGAGTCCGTGAAGATTGGCAACTGCGGCTCACCCATCGAGACAGCGGCGGGCTGGATCGTCATCACGCACGGCGTCGGCCCCATGCGCAAGTACTGCATCGGTGCCGTGTTGCTCGATTTGAATGATCCCACCAAGGTCATCGGTCGCCTGCGCGATCCGCTGCTCTCCCCCGAAGGTCACGAACGTGAAGGCTACGTGCCCAACGTCGTCTACAGCTGCGGCTCAATGCTGCATGGCCGCGAACTGATCCTGCCTTATGCCATGAGTGACAAAGCGTCCGCAATTGCCACCATGCAGGTGGATGAACTGCTCGCAGCTCTGCTGGCCAGCGGAAGCTGAGACCGCCAGACCATTCCACGCTCAGCAGTTGCTCAGCGCGCCTTGGGGCCTGCGGTTGATTGCCCTTGCGACTCCCCTTGTTGCCTGCTTTGCCCGGCCTTCGCCATGCCCAGGGCGGCACCGACGCTCTGCTTGGCAGCCAGCGTGCGGTCGGTGGCGTCGATGTCGTTGTCCGCGTCAATGTCCAGTTCCTCACGGTCGTCGCTCTCGATGCGGCCATCGTGATCGAGATCGCGTGCGGGGTCGTCTGCCAGATCGATGTCGCCATCTCCGTCGAGATCGCGTCTGCCATCGGTCTTTTTGGGGGCGGGCATGATTTACTTGAGGCCGTGTCCCTGCTTGCCAGCCGCCTGTTTCGGGCCGAGGTCCACCCCCTGCGCGGCCAGTGTGTCACGGACGCTCGTGACACCCGAGCCTGCTTTTTTGCCCAGTTCTTTGCCTTTGGCCGCGCCTTCTTCGCCAGCAATGGCTCCGCCGATGGCACTGCCAATGTTTCCGCCGATGCCGCGTGCGTGATCGATGGCCATATTGGCCGCCTGTCCGGCTGCATTGCCCACGACTTTGCCGAGCATCTGGCCCACGGACTTGCCTTTTTCACCAAGGACGGCTGAACCAAGCATGCCGCCAACTTTTTTACCAAGACTGCCGCCCACGTCGAGACCGCCTGCTTCCTGGCCTTCCTGCTTGGCACCCTGCTCGCGGTGACCGCCAATGATGGGCCCGCCCGCTTGAGCAGCCTCGGTGGCATTGGGACCAACGCGTCCCGGTCCCACCTGCGTGCCTCCTGCGCCATCTTTTTTGCCCTGACCAAATAGGTTCTTAATTCCCTGACCAACAGCTTCTCCAATCATCTGCCCTTCCTTGGAGCCACCCGCGCCAGAAAGGATGCCCTGAGCACCGGCTTGAAATTTCTCAGCGGCTGTCAGGGGCTTTTTACCGACGACCTCCGTCGTGCTCCCAAGGTAGGTACTCTGGGTACCCGGGCCTTGGACAGCAGGGGCGGGAGCGCCCTGCGCTTGCTCCGCAGGTGCCTCCGGCTTCTGCTGATCCGAAGCCAGGGGCTTTTTAGAAGGCTGGGCCGGCACCCATGCCTGCTGAGCAGGCTGCTTCGGTTCTTGTTGGGCTGCGGCTGCCGGGGTCGGGCGTTGCGCGCCGATCACAGGTCCGCCTTTTTTGTCGGTGTCTTCAGGCATGGGCTAGGGAGAAAAGGTTAAGCTGATTAGCCGGGCCGGGATCATGTGTGCCGAGAATTCGCTCAGATATTTCGGACTCCGCCACAAATCACATCTTCATGCCTTTGCCCATGCTGAGCCCCTGCCCCATGCCGCCGCCGATCTTGTAACCTTCCTCCTCCAGGCTCATCCGCACGGTTTTGACGCCGTCGTCCACCCCTTTGCCCACGCTGCCGCCGATCTGGCCGCCTACTTGGGAGCCGATTTGATTGCCCACCTGGCCGCCCACTTGTCCACCAATCTGCTGGCCAATGCTGGCTCCCACTGCATTTCCCACCACGGGGACGACGCTGCCCACAGCGCCGCCGATGGCACCACCGGCAGATTTGCCCACAGCCTGTCCGCCAGCCTTACCCACGGCACCGCCAATGCTGGAGCCGACTCCTTGACCCAGTCCTTCGGCCATGCCGGGCTCCTCACCCTCGCCGCCGATGCCGCCGCCCAGGCCGCCCATGACACTGGCGACACCACCTCCGCCGCCGCCACCTCCGGCCAGGCTCGTCACACTGCTGAGCATGCCGCCTGCGCCACCGCCGCCCCCACCAAGACCACCTGCAAGACTGGCGATACCACCGCCTGCACCACCGCCCCCACCAGCCAAACTGGTCACACTGCCAAGAAGATCCCCACCTCCACCGCCACCACCAAGTCCGCCCGCAAGACTGGCCAGGCCACCGCCTGCTCCGCCGCCGCCCATGCCGCCCACGCTGCTGAGGATATTGCCCGGACCACCGGAGTCTCCGCCAGCTCCCCCAATGCTGCTGACCGCACCGTCCACCGCCGTGTCAGCCGCGCCACCCACGGCTCCGCCCACCTGACCACCGACTTCTGAACCCACCTGGTTGCCGATCTGGCCGCCAATCTGACCGCCGACCTGCTGTCCCACAGCAGAGCCGACGGCATTGCCGACGACAGGCACGACTGTACCGATGGCACCACCGACAGCACTGCCCGCCGCCTTGCCGCCCGCCGTACCCACCGCTTTCCCAGCAGCGCCACCGACTTGTGATCCGACGCCCTGGCCCAGGGACTCTCCGATTCCAGCTTCTTCTTGTTCTTCAGGCATATGGTTAAAGATTAAGTATTTAAGGAGCAACGTTGCGCGGCTGCTTGCCAAAGGAGTGCACGTGCGAAACAAGGACCGGCCCCAGTGAGTGCCCTTCCGGCAGATCAGCCATGATATAGTAGTGCGTCCAGAGTTTGCCGGCGTCGCGTTTGCCCACGCCTTCGGCCCAGAGGCGCACCTCTTTGCCGCTCATCTCACGCGGCAGCCGCGTGATGTGGATGTTGGACTTCACCCATCCTTTCTTGTCGTGATAGACCCAGAAGTGGACGCTGGTGGCCACCGGCAGCACATCGTCATCATTGAGGTAGGCAGGCGGCGGCGTGGCGCAGCCGGCCAGCATCAGGGCACAAAAAATCGTCAGGAGGTGCTTCATTGTCTGGACTTGGATTTCATCATTTCTTCGCCGCGCTTGCGCCAGGGCTCGCCCCACCGGTTGTAGGCATAGAGTAAAGGGAGGGCCAGGAACCCGGCCACTGCCGCTGCATTGCGCCCGGTGTACAGCGCGCCGGCCATGAACAGCAGGGTGAAGGCATAGCGCCGCACCTCCGCCCTGTGGCTGTGGTAGTGATCAAGTATCGATGACCAGGTGACCATGCTGGGCGACAAGGGTTCCGTTGGTTTGCTGGCCGCTGAGCAGGGCGTTGCGCAACGCCTCGCGGCAAAAAGTCTCCACCGTGCTGCGCATCCGGCGCACGCCTAGCC
The DNA here is from genome assembly GCA_943371875.1 of Prosthecobacter debontii. Lineage (GTDB taxonomy): Bacteria > Verrucomicrobiota > Verrucomicrobiia > Verrucomicrobiales > Verrucomicrobiaceae > Prosthecobacter > Prosthecobacter debontii_C. The sequence continues at coordinate 29,813 of CALRWM010000006.1, forward strand.
GGGGCTCCACGCCATTCGCCACCATGATCTCAAGCACGCCTTTGCCAGCCGTGAGATTGTAGCCTTTCGATTTCAGGAGCTTGAGCTCCTTGTTCAGCATGATCGTGGCGATTCGCTTCTGGGAATCGTAGCCGAGCTTTTGAAACACGCAGCGCACATTGAAACGCGCCAGCACTTCAGGCCGCAGCTCCGCCGCTGCCAGATCTTCGATGAAGCGCTCCACGGTGGCGATGGGGCTGTTCTTCAGCTCCATCAGCGCTTCCGCACCGATGTTGGAAGTGGCGACGATGTAGAAGTTGCAAAGATTCAATGTCTCCCCGCTGGCCACGGTGATGCGCCCTGCATCCAGCACCTGCAGGAAGATGTCGAGCACACGCGGGTGTGCCTTTTCGATTTCGTCAAACAGGATGAAACCCCGGCCTTCAGCGCGGTCATAGAAGCGGCCGATGTTGCCCCGGCTGGTTTCATTCTGGCCGAGCAGGAGCTGGAGAGACTCCTGGTTCTGATACTCGGACATGTCGAGGCGGATGCAGTGCTTCTGCACATCACCAAAGATATGTTCACACAGCAGCAGGGTGGTTTCGGTTTTGCCGACACCGGTGGGGCCAAGGAAGAGAAAGGTGCCCTTGGGGCGTCCGGGATCACTCAGACCGAGCTCACCGTTCTGCACGATCGGCACCACCTTGGGAATGACGTGCCCCTGCCCGATGATGCGTTCTTCGAGAAAGCCAGGTAGTGCCTGGATATGGGCTAAATCAACAGGGGGCGTCATGGCACTATTTCTTTTGGAACAGTCCCTGGCTGGAGCTGCGGATGCGCAGACGCTCGGCCTGCTCCAGTTCATCGATGCGTGTCTGCGCCTGCTTGAGCTCCCCGCTGAGAGTGGCGCGTTCCTGCAGGGTTTTTTCGAGGTATTCCTTGATCTCGGCCACGTCCTTTTCCGCCTGCTCAAACGAGCTCTTCTTTTTCATCAGCTGGGAGCGCAGTTGATCAAGATCCGACATGGATTTGCGCAGGCTGACGGACTTGGCCGCGAGCGCCTCACGCTCTTGTTTGATCAGGGTGTCATCCGGCATGTCCTTGCGTGCGGGATCAACGATGCCGAGCACGACACCACGCGAATCCATCGGCGTGGCGGGCAGCCGGGTGTCCCAGCGCGCTGGTTGCTCCAGCCGGTACACGGTATGCGCTTCGTGCATTTCGCGGCGGTCCTTGCTGGGCAGCCGGCCGAGGTGGTAGGCATGCACCTGCTCTCCGAGACGGACGCGCGAAACATCATGCGGATCAAGCGAGCGGCCTTTGGGCCAGTCGGACAGCACGTTTCTGCTGTAGGTGGGGATGTAGGCCAGCTCAGGATCATCGGCCGGGCGCACCAGAGGATCTTCGGAGAGTTTGACGCTGCTCGATTTGCACGCTGTGAGAAGAGCGCACAGGATCAAGGCGGCACAGGGCAGGCTGGCTTCGAGAAGCTTGCGGTTCATGGTTTGCTGCTGCTGGGAGTGGGAGTTGTGGAAACGGGGGTGGTGCCTGAAGCAGTGTCCGATGGCTTGGAGATGAGAGAGCGCATTTCCTGGATCTGATCAGTCGCCGCCTGCTGCTGGCGGTTTTTTTCGGCTTCAGCGTTCGCCACGGCGCTCTGCTGGCTCTGGGCGGCATTCTCCGCCTGGGCCTTGGCGTACATCTCCTCGTCGAGCTGCCAGCTGTTGAGGGGCTGGTTCTTTTGTTTCAGTCCGGCGATGCTGGCCATCTCCGGCTCGAAGACGTCCGTGGTGTAGATGTAAAACTGGGTGCCAGCAGCGACCCGTACAAAATCAAGATCCTGTGAGAGCTGCGTGGTCAGGAGTTTGGAGTACGCGGATGCCGCCTGCGCACCACCGCCTAGCGCGGCATTGGTCGTGTTGTTCTGCGGCACGAGTCCATAGATGCTTTGGAACTGCTGCCGGTTGTTGTTCATGATGCCCTGCAGCGCTTCAGCGATGAGGATCTTCACCTGCGCGTACTGATCGTTCTGAACGATGACACCTTTAATGCCGGCGGAACCGTCAGTGATGGCATAGGTGTCATCACTGAGACGTTCGTGATCAAGGGCCACGCCCCCGATGCTGTACTCCCGGCCATCCTCCCAAATGAAGGTGAAACCGCCTGCGACCTCAATACGATCACGGATGCGTCCTTTGCTGGCCTTGGCATGCACCTGCGTGCCGGCAGGAAGGACGAGCTGACGGTTCCAGTAAATGTCTTCCGTGACCAGGCCGAGCACCGGAGTCTGCAAAGACGACGAGTCCACGGTGATGACCAGCGCCGCCTTGATGAGGATGCCGCGCGGAGCAAAGAGCTTCGGAGTCGTTGGCACAAAGGGCTCCGTGACAGCATTGCTGACGTGCACCAGCTTGGGAAAGGGCGGCGGCTTGTCCCCTTTCTTTTTCTGGTCTGCGGAATTGGACAAAAGCAGGCTGGGCGGCGCGGGCTTCTTGGGGGGAACGACGAAGCGCTCCACCTGCTGGTCACTGCCCATCATGGCCGTGCGCTTGTCCCCGAGATTCACCGTCTTTGATTCTGCGACCAGCGTGAGCTCGGCTGGAGGCTTGCCGTCCTTGGTGGGCTTGGCCACCGGCGGGGCGTTGACAGATGCCGCCGGTTGCTTGCTAAAATAAAAAGCCACCCCGGCGATGGCGACCACCACGACGAGCAGCATCATCTGCACGGCCGGTTTCTGAAGTTGTTGCATCATGGCAGTGGGGAGTTTCCAGGTTATTTGCCTTCGGCGGCGGCATCGAGTTCGGCGGCGTCCGCGCTGGAAAGCGGCGGCAGCAGCACTGGCTGACGCCCGGGTTCCGGCAGTTCGATGCGGAAATCCTGATTGATGGAAAGCCCCTCACGGCTCCCGCCTGGGCCGCCCTGAAGCACCACATCCATGGCGACGCGCTGACCGGGTGCGACGGTGTTGGCGCAGTCCACCAGCTGGCAGTCATAGCTGCGGCTGCCGACGCGAATCTTGGTGCCGGCGGGATCGAAATCAAACTCCTTGGCGCCGTTGTTGGCAAGCCAGCAGCGGAAGACGGTGAGGTCTTTGGCCGGGCTGCGCTGAATCTCAAAAATGGTCGTGACGAGGTCCTTCGCGGTGGAGGTCATCATCAGGCCGTTGCGCTCCTGCCAGCCCGTGAAGAGGCCGGGATTGAGCGGCTCCAGCGCCTTGCGGTTGCGCACCTTGCTGAGCATGCCCACAAGTTCCTCGGCGTTGTATTGAATGCGGGATTCCACCACCTTTTCCTGCGTCACCTCCACAGTGCTGTTGGTTGGTGCCGGAGGGGAGACAATGACGGCAAGATTGGCCTCATCCGCAGGAGTGAAGCGGAGAAGGTAGATGTTGCGCGTGGTGCGCACCGTGGCGTGGCAGGGCTCTCCGGGCTTGATGAGTCGGACGACGAGCGTGTCCCCGATCACATTCTCATAATGCACAATCCCCACCTTGGTAGCGGTCATCTGATTAACTTGCGCAGGATCAGTGACGAGGCCGTAGCCCGTAAGCAGGCTGATCTTCTCCGGAAAGGTGATGGTCGTGGCGACATTGCTGTTGATGGCGATGTCGTGCACGAGGTTCTTGGGGTCCAGGCGCACGAGTTCACGTCCGGGCTGCACCTGGGCGGACACCTTGAGGGCCGCCGGGAAGACGCAAACGAGAAGAAGCCAAAGCCAGCTGGAAGTGCGTGAGTTCATGATTCGCTGATGGGCTCCAGGATCAGTTTGCCCAAGGTCTCCACCTGGGAGGGGAAGCCTTTGTTGTGGATGATTCTCGAGTTCTGATGCCAGAGGACGGTCAGCGAGAAGCGGTAAGTCTCCTGCTTCTCCTTGCCGCTGAAAAAGCTGCGGCGGTGAATGAGGCCGGTGGTGACGGTCTTCACACGCGTGTTGGTCGCCACTAAGATCTCCGTTTTCTCCACAAGAGCGGTCTGATCTACCTTCTGGCTCTGGAAATACTTTTGCTCCTTCTGCACCTCCTTGCGGATCTCCGCCAGTCCAGGGGTCTCGTGCTTCTCGTTTTCCCAGCACAGCTTGGTGAGGCGGTTCTCATGGATCAGCCCCTGCGGGTTGCGTTCCAGCAGCGTCTCCGCCAGCACGTTGCTCATCTGGATGTGCATGGGCGTCATCTTCATGTAAACTTCTCCAGGCGGCACGTAGTAGGCGCCGGCGGTGTCCATGACCACAAATGGCGGGCGCTGCCACAGCGCCTCGGATATCAGCATGACGTACCCCGCACATGCGGCTCCCACCATGCAGGCCACGAGAAACCAAAACACGGCGGTGCGATCCCTGATGACCAGGGTATCAATGGCGCTGCGCTTTTTCTCTTGCGGTGCTGACATGGGTTTGAGGAATTACTCGATGTTGGAGGTGGGAGTGATGGAGTACTCGATGTGCGTGCAGACGAAGGGAAAGCGCCGGCTGTCACGGAGGTTTTGATTTCGCTCCCAGGTCTGCCGTGCCGTGACTGAGAAGGATTGATTGACCGCTTCATTGGTGGTGGGGTCCAGACTCACCCGCACAAGCTGGCCCTGCGCCACGGTTTCAGCGTCGCCATTGGGAAAGTGCTGCACACTCACCTGCCCCACTTCCATCACCTGATGAATGTGCCGTGTGTGAAAGTCATAGTACGAGTCCTGCAATTCTTTCGCCACCTCCTCCATCCCAAGACCGGCGAACAGCAGCGAAAGCCGCTCTCCTGTCAGCGCCCCTTTGGGTCCTCGGTTGAGGAACGTTTCCAGCGTCAGCCGCGCATGGTAGTCCACCACCTCATCCAGATCCTGCTGCTGCATTGAACGATCCAGATAAACGTGCGATTTTTCGATCGGCACGTAGAGCATGCTGCCACGGCTGGACACCGCGACATCATACACATACCAGCCGGTGATTGCGAGGCAGCCGCACGCCACCATAAACCAGAAAAGCGCCAGCTTTTCCTTGGAGATGAAAATATCAGCCACGCCTTTCATGTCATTCTCCTCCTGCCAGGCCTCCTATTTGATTGCCCACTCCAGTGACCGCGCCCGTGGCACCACTGATGGCCGAAGATGCGCTGCTGCCGCCAGGAACCATCCCGACCACCGAACTCGCCACCGCTCCGCCCGCGCTCACACCGCCCATCGCCGCACTGACCGCCTGGCCGGCAAAGGCCGTGCCAATCTGCGCCCCGGAGAGGATGGCCTTCTGAATCAAACCCGGTGCCTTGAAGATCACAAACATGATCCAGATCGCCACGGCAACCACGAGCACGAAGATGGCGATGACCTCAATCCCTATGCCAAAGCCGGCGATGTTCAGCGTGGCACAAATCATCGTGATGATATCAATGCCGATGGTCAGCAGTGCCTGCGAAAGCATGAGGCCGATCCCCCAGCCCAGCGGCCAGAAACAGATCCCAAGAAGCCCCATGAAATAGGTCTGCGCCGTCCCCTTGGTGTCTTCATACAAGAGCATGCCGAAAAAGATCGGCGATGCCGCCGCGCCGATGTACAAGGCCATGATCTGCACCTGGTAGGCAAAGAAGAAAACCACGTAGCAGATCAGACCGATGACGATCATGCAGAACGCCGCTATGATGTTGGCGATGTAGTCGATGATCGCAAGCGGATCGACAATGAGCTGCGCGAGCGCGCTGGCATCTGTGTCGATGTCCATGTCGCCAAAACTGTCCCCAAAGTTTTCAAACAACCCGATGGGGTCCACTCCCAGGTTGGCCAGCAGGTCATCCGAAAGCGCCGTGCGCACGTCCACCACCAGGAATTCCGGAAAGAATGGCATGATGGAGCACACCAGGCCCATGGTCAGGATCTGTCCGAAGGCCCCGTCGAAGCTGCCTCCCATGATCCCTTTGTAGGCGATCATCAGCAGTCCAAGAAAGGCGAGAAGAAAAGCAAAGATCTGCAGCGCATCAAAGATGTCCGCGCAGGTGTTCTGTAGATCGGTGTAAAACGTGTCCATGAGACCGAACGCGCCGGCAAATCCCTGGCCGGCGGCAAGGATGGGCATGAGGTTCAGTGGGTTCATGGCGGCGTGTGAGGTGAAAAATTCGAAGGACCGTTGTTACTTTTTACCCCAGCCCAGATTGCTGAAGGGGCTGGTCGTCGTCGAACCGGAGGAGGAAGAGGAACCGCTGCCGGAACTGGAGCCGCTCTTGGCCTTTTCGGCGGTGTGCTTGCGCTCCAGATCGCGCTCTTCGGCTTTCGCCCTGGCTTCCACCTGCGCCTGCAGCTTGAGCTTTTCATTCAGCACGTCGTAGTCCAGCTTGCTCTTCGTCACATCAGCCTTGGCGCTGGAAATCAGCGCATCAGTGGTGCTGATCGCGGTCTGCAGCTTCAAGATGGTGGCCAGATCCGAGGCGGAGTTGAGCTGATCAAACAACGCCGGGCGCTGCTCTTCGAGCTGAGTAATACGCTCATCCGCCTCGCGGGACTTTTGGGCCAGCGCCTCCAGGTCACCACTGAGCGCGCCATGGACTTTGAACAGGGAGGGATCACGGTCGGCAGTCTCGCCATCCTTGAAGGTGACCGTCGGATTGACGACGGCGACAAGTCCGTACGCGTTGTCGCCAAAAGCTTCCGCGCCCGTCGATGCACGGATGCGGTCTTCACGCGCGACGCCATTGGCGGCCGCCTGCGCGGATTTGGCGATGTCCTGCTTGATGATATCCAGCAAAGGCAGACTGACCGTGGCTGGGTCTCCCATGCGAGTCAGCTGATCGGTCAGCGACTGCGACTGCTTCTGCGCCTCATCAAGCTGCTGCTGCAGCATGCTCATGATGCTCTGCGTGTTGGTGTTCGTCTGCTGGATGAGCGCGTTGTCGATGACTTCCTGCACCGGTGACTGGGCACCGGCGCTGCGGCTGAACAGAAACAGCCCGAGGGCGAAACATGCAGATGTTTTCATGATGTTGCTGGGGTGGGTGAACGGAGAAAAGGGTTATTCAACAACCTCGATGACGACCTTGCGCGGCTCGACGAGCACACCGTCCGTGGTCACATGCTCTGGCACGGGCACTTCGTAATAGCGGCGCTGCACACCGTCTCCACTGCTGGGGCGCTCGGCATCGCGCTTGAGCCAGTAGAGGTCCTTGATGGCATCACTGCGGCCCTTGTTGTAACCGTCGAGGTACTTCTGCCTCACCTCGTTCTGAGCCATGGAGTCGGAGATGGCACCGGCGGCATAGCCCGCGACGGCCCCGGAGATAAGACCGGCATGGCTGCTGAGGCCGCCACCACTCCCACCGCTGGAACTGCTCGTGGTCGTGGTGCCCCCCGTCGTGGAGGACGAACTGCTGCTGCCGTTGTTGTTGCTCTTGAGCAGGCGGTCGCCCACGATGGATCCGAGGATGCCACCGGTGGCGGCACCGACGAGCCCCTTGTTCACACCGCCGCTCGCATTGGAGCAGGCGGTGAGCAGCGAGGACATGCTCACAAGAAGGATGAGGATGGTCGTTTTCATTTCTTCGATTTGGCTTGGCTGAGAATCATCTTGTAGGCGTCGCCGCCGTAGTTTTTGAGCTCGGCGTTCTGGCGTTCAAAGGCCTCCCCGGAGGTGGCGGAGGCCAGGATCATTTCCTTGGAGGCCATATGCCGGCCGATGGCGATGCGCGGCCTCCCGGTGGCCTCGTGGTAGTACACAAAGGAGCCGTAAGGGTCGGACTTCATCTCCGAGGGATCAGGGAAGCTGGTCACCTGCTTCTTGGTGATGGAGGGAATGCGGAAACCTTCGCTCATGCTTTCCACATCACGCTGGTCAGGTTGCTTGAGCATGTACATAACACGCGAGTTGCCCACGACGGAAGAACGCACCGGATGGTCCTTGATGCGCCCAAACTGCTGAATGATCGAGAACACCCAGCAGGAATACTTGCGCATACGCTCATAGTACTCACGCGTGATGCGGTCCCCGTCCGGCATCGCGAGGAAGGCGGAAAGCTCCTCAAGGATGACGCGCTTGCGGGTGGAACGCGGGCGGCTCATGATCTCTTTGCGCAGGTCATTCGTGATGAGGAACGCGGCAACCGTGCGTAGCTCCTTGGCAGACTCGGGAATATACGACAGCTCGAAGTGGACCACTTTGCCACTCAGACTGACATTGTTCACACCATCCAAAATGGCCCCGTAGCGGCCGGTTCGGCTCCACGGCTCCAGCAGCATGCGCAGCAGGCCGATGTCCGGGTGCGCCCGCCGCTGCCGGCTTTCCAGATTCAGCAGCTCCACAAACTGGCTGTGCGTCGGCATGTCCTCCGCCTTCATGAGCGTGTAGGCCATGCTCATCAGGTCCCATTGGTTGCCGGGATTGTTGAGAAAGTCCTCCAGCAGGCCCTGATCCACCGTCATGCGGTCAAACTCGACCGCCATGGTGTCTCCTTCGTGAAGGCTTGCGCGGAAATCCATCCACGCATCCGCCAGCACCGTGCCGCTGGGCATGCGTTTTTTGCGCCATTCGTCGGCCACCGCCACGCGGCGTGCTGCCTCGGCACGGCCTTCGGCATTGCGGCTCGCCCAGGTTTCAAACTGGTCGATGTAAAGACGCTCGATCTGCTTGGCCAGCAGCGCCTGACGGATGCGGTCTTTGTCGACGTCCGGCGGAGGACCGGCCATGAGATGCGCCACCGCTGTGGCACCCCCGAGCTGGTCGGAACTCAGCGGCAGACCGCGCGTGTCGAAGTAATTGAACGTCAGATTCCCGTTCGGCTGCACAATGATCGGCTCGCAGCCATACAGGCGGGTGAAAAGATTGTAGGAGAGCCCTTCCTCCACGATCGCCGTGAAGTCATAATACGGCGCCGTCTGCGTGAGAAGGTCGATGGTGAAGACCGATTTCCCAGCACCTGACGCCCCGAACATGATGCCGTGCTCCGGACGCATCGCACCTTCCTTGCCGACGAAAGTCGTGGTTCCCACCAGCGCACCACGCGGGCCGTCGTAGATCGCCTCGGCTTCATCCAGGTCACCGGTCGGTGTGCTGGAAATGGGCAGCATGTCCGCGAGGTTCACGTCCTCGACGTACAGCTTGAAGTCATTGTAATTCGCCCAGCTCCAGCCAGGCATGCAGAGCTGCCAGTAGTTGCGCACACTCGTTGGCAGCGTGGGCTCATAGGACTGCGCGCCGCCCAGTTTGAGAATGGAATTCCGAATGGCCGAAAGCTTGCTGGAGCACACATCCGCGTCCTTGTCCCACACGCGCACGATGAGGTGCATGCGGTAGGGCACCACTTCATTGGTGCTCAGGCGCCGGATACGGGTGCGCAGTTTCATCAGTGTGGCTTCGAGGGAGGGCGTGATCTTGCCGCGCTCCAACCGGGCCACCTTGCCTTCCGTGGCGATCCGGTCCTTCTCCACATCCCCTGCCTCAATGTTGGTGATGATCTGGTAGTCCAGGATGTCGAGCTGCGTGAGCGTGCGCATCATCCCGATGTAGGTGAACTTGGGCATGCTCTTCACCACGCAGATGCCCTGGTAGAAGCCGTCCATTTTGAAGGTGGAGGAACCCATGCGCACCGGGGCGGCCTCGCTGTTGAAACACATGTCGCAGACGGTCTTGCTCGGGTCGTAGAGGTCTTCGAGCTTGAGCGCCTCGTTTTCAAACGCACTGGGATTGAAGTAGCGGTAGAAGGCCTCGAAGTGCTCCATGTCATTCATGGGCATCACCCGGCCGCCGAGGCTGCCAAACTGCTGGCGCAGTGCCTCCTCCAGCTCGCCCTGCTCGCGCTTGGCGGCCTGCAGCAATTCTTCATAATACTGCCGCCCTCCGCCCATCGACTTGCCCGGAATGCGGGAGGTAAAATAAAACTGCAGATGCTCGCGGCGCAGCTTGTGCTCGCGGATTTTTTTGTCGTAGCGCTGGTAGCGCTCCTCACGCTGCCGGGTGGACCACCGGTCCTGCGGCAGTTCCTCCGTCTTCTGGCGGTACCGTTCCAGCTCCTTGCGGTAGTCGCTGTCCACGCTCCATGAGACTTGCAGGCGCAGCTCCGGGCGCACCATTCGCAGCAGCACGCGCAGGTTGTCCTCCAGAGACATCAGCCAGCTGGCGTCCGTGTTCTCCGTGTCCGGCATCTCGATGTTATACCCCTTGCCGATGGCACCGCCACGCTGGAGCCCTCGATAGATGATGAGATCCTCATCAAGGTAGGAATTAATGAACTTCGCCATCCGGGGAGGATTAAATGGGTGGGTCTTTGGTGGGATCATCGACCCATGGCAGGGCGATGGGCTCCACCTTGTTGGGGGCGAAGTAGGGTGCTTTGGCGGCCTTGATAATGAGCCACTCAAACAGTTCCACATCGTAGGAAGGTGGCTTCCCCTGCTTCAATCCGAAGCAGTAGAGCGAGACCACCACCAGCGGCACTGAGGCCATCAACATGGCCATGGGTATGCTCGCGTCCGGCGCATTGGCCATCTTTTGAAAGATCATCAGAGCCATGCCGAAGGCGAGAATAAACCACAGCGCGTTGGCCCCCTCGAAACCGGCGATGCCCTGCTGGGAATCGCGGCCTTCGTTGGTTTCGTGCAGTTTGACGCCTTGTTGTTCCATGGTCTGATCGCCGAAAAGTAACAATGGCCTCCCAGCCCTGATGAATCACCGCGACTCATCAGGGAGAGAGCTCCATTGCCAGGGAACTAGTTGCCCATGTCGATGGAATCCACGTCGCTGGAACCGCCGGCGGTGGAGAACATGACCTTGGTGATGATGAAGGCGAGGCCGCCGATGCCGGCGCCCACCAGCCCGTAAAGCACGCGCTCAGTGTTGCCCATCATGAACATGACCGCCGAGAACAGCAGGCCGCCGAAGGCCAGCACCAGGCCGACGAGGTTGAGGATGTTGATGATGCCGCTGAACTTGCTGGTCAGGTCGCTGGAGGAAGCGGCGAGTGGCATCGTGAAGCGCAGGATGTTGGTGCCAAGAGTGGTGATGGCAATGGAGTTCATTTCAGTGGGTGATGAATAGTTTGATGTTTTGGAGTTCAGCTCGCGGCGCGTGAGCACCGTCTGCTGGCCATGCAGTAACCAAACCGCCGCCTGCTGTGACAGGATTTATTCATCACAGGTGTTCCTGCGGCCTATTCCCGGCTCACCAATGCATTGCGCAGCGCGGTCAGCTCCTCCTGAACCATATCATCAGTCGGCGCGGCCAGCGTGCCGGCCACCAGATCTCGCATGATTTCCCGAAACCGTTTTCTCAAACGTGAGATCGACTGACGCACGGCATCATGCGTCATGCCCAGCCGTGCGGCCAGTTCGGCATCATTCCCTGAACCCGCCAGAGTCGGATCCAGCCGGGGGCGCAGCAGTTGAAACTGCTCCTTCTTGCCTGCCGCTTCTTGCTCCTGGGCCAGTTGCTCCACCGTCGCCTCGATGATGCGCAACGCACACATGCGCTGGTAGATCATCTCAGGAGTACGATGGTCCGGTGGCTGGATGGAAAGCTCATCCTCCGCCTGCGAAGCTTCAATGGACAATATCTCTTTGCCACCGCCGCGTTTCAGCGCCGAGGCCTGCCGCTGCCAATGCTTGATGTGTCGGCTGAAGGCGGTGAGCAGATAGTTCCGCATCTTGCCCAGCGCCGCGTCTGCCGTGGTGAATAAAGCCTTTTCTAGTACAAAGCTAAAGAAGCTCTGTGTCATGTCTTCCGCATCCGCCGGAGACAGTCCTTGAAAGCGCGCATACGAGTAAATCGGACGCCAGTAAATCTTGCACAATTCGTCCAGCGCCAGCCTGCCTGTGCCCACGTCTCCCCCTTCGCGCAAGGCCAGCACCATGCTCCAGCGTGTGACTGGGAAAGCGCCATGATGTGTTGGAGGAGTCTTGGCCATGAACAGTTATCAGAGAGCACTTTTATACGTTGTTGAAACTCTGGATGTCGAAAAAAAATCAGTCACACAAAGACTGCTGTTTGGATAACTCAGGCATGCCACTGGCTCCACTTCACCTGCAGGCACGAGCGCGGTCTCAAACTCTGCAAATATTCTCCTGCGAAATCCCTGCCTGATGAGTGCCACTTCACCCGGACCGGATGCCGGTGACAACTCCCACACTCAGGTAAGATCTTCCGTATTGCAGGGTCTCAATCCCGTCGGCCTCATGGAAGGTGTACTTGGTGGCCAGGCCACCGACTGGGAGCCGCCGCTCGCGGAAGAACTCGAGTCCTGCTTCCCCGGTTACACGGATTTCCGCTTCATTGATCGCGGTGGCATGGGAGCCGTTTACTCCGCCATGCAAAATTCTTTGGATCGCCGTGTGGCGGTGAAGATCCTGCCCCCGGACCTCGGCAGGGATGCTCTCTTCGTGGATGGATTTCATCGTGAGGCACGCCTGCTCGCCCGGCTGCAGCATCCAAACATCGTCGCGGTGTATGATTTTGGCCGCAATGCACTGGGGCACCTTTTCATTGTGATGGAGTACGTGCATGGCACCTCGCTCTTTGAGATCCTCAAGCAGGAGCAACTGCCCCTGCCCCGCGTGCTGGAGATCATCGCCCAAGTCTGTGAAGGACTGCAGTTCGCCCATGATCACGGCGTCATTCACCGCGACATCAAGCCCACGAACATCCTCATCGATGGACGCAACAGTGTGCGCGTGGCGGACTTCGGACTGGCCAAGCTGATCAAGGCGGAATCCACCTCCACGACGCAGACACGCAGTTCACTCATCATGGGCACCCCCGTCTATGCCGCGCCAGAACAGCGCCGGACCAACGCATCGGTCGATCACCGTGTGGACATCTTCAGCGTGGGAGTGACCCTCTACGAAATGATCACCGGCCACTTTCCAGTGGGAGTCTTTGAGCCTCCCTCCAAAAAAGCAGGCAGCCCTCCTGCACTGGATAAAATCATCACCAAAGCACTGCGCGAAAGTCCTGCTGACCGCTACCAAAACGCTGCAGAGCTCAAGAAAGCCATCAAACAGGCCTCTGACCGCATCACCCAGCCCGCCATCCAGCGCACAATCGTCAAGCGGCCGATCATTTCCATGATGACCACCGTGATCGTCACGACCGGGCTCATCTATTTGTTCGACGAAGTCAACAAGCAGGTGCTGCAGAAAATGCGCCCGGCAGCAGCACCGCTGCTCCAAAACGTCGCTGTGGTCCCGCTAAACAGCACTTTCTCCATGCTCAACAGCCACATGACCTGGCTTCAGGCACAGGCCCAGGTGAATAATCTGCCCGATGTCGAACTGGCCAGCGTGCACTCTGCCACAGAGCTTGCAGAGCTGAACAAATTGTTCGATGAGCACGGCATCCACTCCGACGTCTGGACCGGCGGCATGCAGGCGGAAACGGGAGCTCCCTTTGCGTGGTCGGACCGTAGCCGCTGGGACTTCGAAGCCTGGATGCCTGCCGCCGTTGATCCACCCGTAGTCGTCACCGAAGTCCAGGCGAAAAACAACGGCACCCTGCGCACCGCCCGGGGCGACACCCCGGACTGGATCGAAGTGCATAACCCAGGCTCCCAGCCTGTGGATCTGACGGGCTGGAAACTCATCCACTACAAAGACCGTCAACTTTTTGAGGACCGGCTCGGCACCCAGATGAAGCCCGGAGCCGCTGGTCTGGTGCTGGCCCCCGGCGAATACCGTGTCATCTTTTGCAGTGCCATCTCAGAGGAAGAAGCCGACCGCCCACAAATCCACTTTCGGCTGGAATCCGAGCACGGACGCATCGGCTGGGCCGATCCACGCGGTCGTGTGATCCAGATGTTCAGCTCCGCCTGGAGCAACTTCCCAACCGACACTTCCATCACCTGCGACCCCGGTGGGCAGACTTGGGGGGTAAGCACCAAACCCAGTCCCGGCCAGCCCAATCCCCCTCCTGCACGCACGCTCAAACTCAGCGCAACTCCAAAACCCGAACGGCAGGCGGTCATGCTCCTGCCCCAGTTCGGTGGCCGCTGGACCACCAGCCCTCTGGACCGCATGGCTCTGCCGCTCATCAGGAACAAGAAAAAGTAGGCCCCTCAGCCCCACAAGATTCGGGTGGGGGAGGGTTTCCCGTGAGGTTGCAGAGTTTCAGCTTCAGCGGTTGGCCAGATCCACCAGCTTGTCATTCATGTCGCGCATGCGCTTGGAAAGACAGGTGGTGATGCGCGTCAGCAGTCGGTAGGCCACCTTCGGGCTGGCCGTGTGCAGCCGGTCCAAACTGTCACGTGTGATGAGCCAGACCTCGGAGTCAGAGCCGGCACGCACCGTGGCACTGGCCGGACCGGGATCATAGATGCTCACCTCGCCCAGCGAATCACCCGCTTCGAGCACAGCCACGACTTGATCTACACCATCCACCTCCTGCAGCACTTCCAGCTTTCCTTTCAGCACCAGATAGAGATGGTCATTTTCATCCCCCTGACGGATGACGACGTCGCCCGGCTGGTAGGAGCGCGAGTCACCGAAGCTGGAAAGCAGCGTGAGTTCGTTGGCATTGAAGTTGGCTAGAAGTGGAGTGAGGGATGGCATGGAAGGTTGATTTTAACTACGGTCAGAGGGTTGGTGGAGACGAGTCGTTGTCGGTGGGGATCACTTCCACCAGTCCGGGATCTTCCCAGCGCCATCCATGGCAGGAATGCGCAGGCGGACTTTCTTTTTGGATGGATGGATGATCCAGGCCGTGGCGTCCGGCATCTTCATGAGCTCGCCGGGCTGCACTTCGTAGTCCCATTCTTTGTTCACCGTCTTGCTGCTGTCTTTGCCCAGGAAGCCTGAGGACTTGGAAACTTTCTTCGTCTCCACTTTGGCGATGAATTCCGCCACGGCCTGCGCTCCTTCAGGGTCCGGCTGGCGGAAGGCGATTCGTGAGCGGCAGTTCAGCGTGAGCACCTGCGCGGTTTCCTTGCCAAGCACCGGGAACAAAGAGGCATCACTCTGCATGCCCAGGATGAGGCAGCAGTTTGCAGCACGCAGACGGTCGATCACGTTATGGTCCGAGATGCCGTCCTCACTCGCCGTGGCCAGCGCCTGAAACTCATCCATCAGCGCGATGAGCAGGTTCTCAGTCTTGCGCTCCTTCTTCGGCTTGTCGAAACGCATCATCGCATGCGTGTAGAACAGCAGCTTGATGTAGGTGTTGATGTAGCGGCGCTCGGTCTGGAAGGTCTGCGGCATCGCCGTGCAGAACACGCGGCCTTTGTCCACATCGGTGATGTCGATGGTGTTGGGCAGGTCGGAACAGAAGATCTCCGCGATGTCCGGATGCGTGAAGAAACCCAGCATGACCTTCAGCGTGCCCACAAGACCTTCCTTCTGCTCCGCCGCCTGCGCGTTGAGGAAGGTCTGGTCGAAGTACTTCGCCAGCTTGATGCGCTCCGGCGTACTCTCCGCATCCAGCAGTTCGTTGAAGAGCGCCTCCATGTTCGACTTGTCCGTGAGGAACTCGTACGCACGCAGCACGTTCACCGGCTTGCCCAGAGTTTCCAGCAACTCAAAGGCGCAGGTCAGCGCCTGCTGCGCCGCCGGTTTGAAGAAGGAAGACTGCTCCCCTTCCGTCAGCGAGGCCCCTGTATCGACGAGATTCTTCGCATGCGTGGTGTAAGGCAGACGCGGGTCTGAGACGAGATTGTAGCGCTCCTTCGGCTGCCATTTGCGGTCCAACCGGTCCGGGCGCACCATCAGCACGCACACCGCCTCCGGCCGCCCATGGCCGGTGAAGTGCTCCAGTGCAAAGAAATGCTCGTCCCCCTTGGCACCAAGAATGAGGCCACCCCAGTTCGGGCGCGAGACGGAGATCTGATGCAGCAGCGGATTAAATCCCGAGGTCGTCTTGCCCACGCCGGTATCCCCCGTGATCAGCCAATGACGCGTGAACTCCCCCGGCAGCCACTTGAGGTTCTTGTACTTCACAATGTAGTCCTTCTTCGAGAAATCCGGCTGCCACTTCAGCAGCACCATCGCCCCCAGCACACACAGAAAGGCCACCCCTCCCGTGACTTCATTGATGCTGTCATACTGAAAGACATACCAGATGCCAAAGGTGGCGATGCCGACGGCGACGAGAAATTTGAGGAAGGAGAACATGCTGGGAAGGGCGCTGCGTGGGTGCTAGCCCGAAGGCGGCGCTTTGTGACTCTCTTTCCATCCCTTCGCTGTCACAGTTTTCCCTCCCGAGGCTATTTCCGCCTAATTCCCACCCCTCGCAAGCCATGCCAATCCCCAAGCCCCCCACCCCTCTGGAAGCCGCAAGTTTCATCATGGAGGACAATCCTCACTCCGTCGTCGGAGTCCAGGCCAACGAGACCTTCATGCTCACCGCCACCAATGGCGCGCTCGGCAACGGCGGCCAGACCGTCGGCTTCGCCAAATACCAGTTCGATGGTGCCAGATACAATGCAGCGAAGGCAGAGTCCGAAGCGATAGCAACATCAACCTCCAGCACCAACCGCCTGCGCAACGGACTGGAAAACGCCATCAACGACCTTGCCGCCGGAAAGGATGGCAGCTCACCGCAAGTCGTGCAGGAAAAAAAGGAGGCCGCGGTCGCATTTCTCAAAAAAAAGCTTCCCGAAGACCAGCGCGGCAGCATCAGCAACGAAAGCAATCCTGCTGACGTTCTGACCACTTTCCAGGCCTTCACTGCCAATTCGGAAAGCAAGAGAACCGATCTCGTCTCTGAAATCGCCGAACTGGAAAAAATTGTCTCCTCCGCGGCCGACCTCTATCCCCGGGATGCTGAGAACGTGCCGCTGGATCGCGGCCTCCTGGCCCGTGGCGTCGCCTCCAGCCAGTTGGACCAGCTTCTAGGCACCAACATCATCGCCGAGGAAACTTACGGCGTGGACAAGGACAACAACGTCATCGGCGTCAGCATCCAGGCAGATGGGGCCGGCGTCATCGGCAGCTATCGCGCCGCTGAAGGTGCCCCAAAAAAGGACTGCCTGCTCCAGGTGGACCTGAAGAACCCCACCATCCAGCGTGGCCTCGCCGACCTGGAAGCCGTGGACTACCTCACCGGCCAGATCGACCGCCATTGCGGCAACATCCTCATCGATGACAAGGGCAGGGTCAGCGGCATCGACAACGACCTCGCATTCCCCGAAATCTCTCGCGAGGAGATGTTCGAACAAGGCACCGGCTTCCATGGCAAGGCCGTAGCCGGAATGCCTCGCCAGATGCACGAGGACACCGCCAAAAAAATCCTCGCCCTCAATCCCGAGGCCCTCCGCGCCACGCTCTCCGCCAACACCACCCCCGATGGCGTCACCCCCCTCAGCCAGGCCGCCATTGATTCTGCCTGCCAGCGTCTCGTCAATCTGCAGAACGAGATCAAGCGTCCCGACGGAGCCATCAACATCGTTTCCGAGTTTGATGACAACACCTATGAGGCCGCCGTCGCCGCCCAGTTGCAAACCGCCGAGCAGAGCCTTGGACTCCCCCTGTCAGCGGCTACCATCGAACAAAACAAGGGTCTTGAAGCATGCCCGAAGACCTCCTACCTCGGCTCCGTCCTGGTGCAGGCCAAACGCAGCGAGATCGCCATCCAGCGCAATCCTGCCGAGAATGGCACCCGCCCCTTCGCTTCCGCCACCGCCGCCCCTCGCGACCAAGAACTGGCCGAATACGCCAACATGCTTGAGTCTGCCAAAAAAACACTGGCAGGCAATCCCTCCTCCATCGGCCAGCTCGGCTCACCGGAGGGCCAGCAGCAGGCCGAGGCCATCCACGAGGAGATCGCCGCCCTCAAGGACAAAATCGCCCACTACGACCGCGAAACCGCCGGCCTCGATCAAGGCCGCGCAGGCTCGCTTTTCCGCAGCCTCGCCAGCGGCGGCACCTCCGGCCGCAAAGAATTCTACGCCGACAAAAAGGTCGAGGCCATGCAGCAGATCGCCGACCGCCAGCGCCAGCTCGAAGGCATTGCCGAGCAGGCCATGACCCCCGAGTTCAAGGCCGAGCTGCGGCAGGAAGCCTTCCAGATCGCCCTCAGGGCCAACGTCCCCACCGATCTCGCCCCTCCACCCCCGGTCATCGCCAATAACAATCCAGGTCAGGACGCCGTCGCAGCCAACCCCGTCCCCTTCCACGCCCCGCCCAAGGATATGGCTCCCGCGCCCCCCGACCAGGACAACCTCTCCAACCCTCCCAAGGCAGCCAAAACCAAAATCGCCGCCAAAGGTGATGCAGATCAGACCGTCGTCCCGGTCAAAGAGCCCCTCCCTCGCATCGATCAGGAAGCCATCGACAAAGCCGTCGAAGCCACCCTCAAGGCCCATCCCTTCAAGCCCGGCGAAGTTCCCAACTACCCCGAGGTCGCCCGCATCGCCCACGATCGCATCCGCACCCCCAGCCAGCAGTACAAGGGAGACACCGCCATCATCGAGGCCCAGCTCATCGATGCCCACGAGATCAAACCCCTCAATGATCGCATCGAGGCCGCTGAGGCAAAAATCACCGCACTTGAGCAGACCGCCCCAGATGATCCCGAACTCCAGGTCCAGAAGGCCGGGCTCGATGATCTCTACGAAGAACTCGACGGCTGGCAGGCACGCGTCGAAGCCCTCAAGGTTTCCATGGCTGCGGAAAACCCCAAAAACCGGCTCGCCGCCCTCAATGCCCAGCAAAAACTGGATAACGCTGATGCCGCCCTCAAGCCCGGCAAAGAAACCGAGCTGGGATTCGCCGACGGCACCAAGCAGCACGACTCCAATCCCCGCCAGGAATACGAGCTCCAGGCCGGCCTCGCGATTGCCGCCAAAAACATGATCGGCCGCGTGCCCGACGCCGGCATCAATGCCGACCAGCTCGAAGCCGCCATCACCAGCGGCTACAAGGCGGCCTACGAATACGATGGGCCCCAGCGCCTTGATGAAAACGGTGCTCAAGTGCATGTCAAAGGTGCCAACGATCGCGGCATCAAAGCTCCCGAGAAACAACGCCTCGCCGCCGAAATCCAGCCGGTCATCGACAAGGTCAACGCCCTCCAGACCACCATCACTCCCCTGGAAAATGCCAACGCCGCCCTCTACACCGACATTCGCGCAGACATCCAGGCCGACCCGTCCCGCATTCAGAACCCGCAGGAGCGCCAGGCCGTCCAGCAGGCTCAGGAAAAGCTCGACACCGCATCTGCCCGTGTCGATCATTGCGAGGCCCAGCTTGCCAAGCTCGAGAACCCCGGCCGCCTGGACCGCCTCAAGGCCATGACCCATGGCGGCGTGGACAAGGCCCGAGAACATTACCAAGCGGAAAAAACCGCCGCCATCAAAGCCCGCTCCGATGCCCGTGGCGATCTCAATGCCGGCCTCGAAAAAGCCGCTAAATCCGCCCTCCTCGCCACCCCCGAAGGAAAAAACCTCGCCGCCCAAATTGGCGAGCTCAAAGGCGAGCAGGCCAAGCTCCTGCAGGATTTCCACGATACTCAGCAGGCCGTCGCCTCCGACTTGAAGCCCGAGCGCGTCCAAGGCCAGGCAAACAAAGTCAATGCCCAGCCCGTGGCCGCCAACGACCATAGGGACGTCAGGAGCGCCCTCAAAAAGGAGGAATCTCACCACGCCCCTTCCAGTCTCGATGAAGCTGCTGACGTGGACCTAAGCGCATCCGTCGCAACGACCGACCCCAAAGCCGCCCAGCACAAGCCCAGCGTGTCGGAGGCCCTCAAGCACCCCGCCAGCGATTCCCACCACGCCGGCCATCATGAGTCCCATGGAGGCAGCGACCTCCGCAGCACCTGGAAGCCAGCCACCCCCTCCACACCCGCCCCCAAAACCGGCAGCTCTCTGAAAAACTCCGGCTAGCTAGCCTCGCGCTTCGTCAGCATCAAAAAAGTGTACCTCTGCATCATGCGGCGGGCATTGGACGGCCACGCTCACCACAGGTTGGCTTCACGCAAAACGCAAGTGATGCACCCCACGGCCATTGGCACAGCGACATCATTCACGGATCGCCCATTTTTCACATCCCGCAGTCACAAGGCGAAGGCAGACGGCTACTTCGGTCCATGGAACACAACGCCCACCCCAGCACCTCCTCACACAAGCGTCCCTTGCTTGCATTCATGACCACCCTCTTCGGCGCAGGCTGCCTGTTTCTGCTCTACTTCTGGTGGACGCCGCCACTGAAAATGAACCGCAGCAAGGAGCGCGCGAACAGCGAACCCACACCGCCAGAACACTCGCGTTCTGATTATTCGGATGCTTCAGTGCTGCGCGACCAGTGCCGCAAAATCATCAGCGCCCTGCGTGGCTTCCACTCGCACCAGCACGGCTATCCTTTGCCAGCCGGGACCGCGTTTGATGAAAAGACCGCCTATCCCATCAATCAGGCCATGGTCGCCGCCATTGGAGGTCTTGATTCGGCATTGAACCCCTCGCAGGTCAATTACTTCAAGCCCTGGGAGCTTTCCCCCACGACCTTGAGCGAGCTCAAAGCCGGCCATTTCTTTGCCACCTTTGATTTCAACGGTGACAGCCACGTTCCCAACCCCGCGTCACCAGACAAGAACATCCAGCAGGATGTACTCGTCTGGCATGCCGGCAAAGACGGCGATCCCACCACCTGGGATGACAATGTTTTCGCCTGGGTCGCCGAGTAGGGCCTCTTTATTCTCCAACAAAACCGCCCACAAAGCGGTCCAAGATGCCTCCGCTACAGCAAAAGTTAAATGACACTCCAGTTCATCGGCATAAATTAGCGTCTCGCTCAACACTCGTTTCATGGACATCCCCCCCTCAAGCAGTCCGGCAGCAGGCGCGGCAGAAGATTTTGATCAAACGATCAAGGTCCGCACCCCGGCATCAGGCGCTGTCTATTTCAATCGCTACCGCCTGACCCGCGTCCTGGGACGTGGCGGCATGGGCGTGGTCTGGCTGGCGGACGATATGAAGCTTGAGCGGCCGGTGGCTCTGAAGTTTCTCCCCAGCCTGATTGGTCTCGATCCCACCGCAGTCAAAGAACTCAAAACCGAGACCCGTCGTGGGCTCGAACTTTCCCACCCCAACATCGTGCGAATTTACGATTTCGTGGACGATGAAGATGAGGCCGCCATCTCGATGGAATTTGTGGATGGCAAAACGCTCTCAGAGCTGCGCGCCACCACCGACCATGGAGTCTTCACCACTGAGCAGGTTGCCAAATGGCTCCCTGGCGTCTGCGAGGCGCTCGATTACGCCCACTTTCAGCGCAAGGTCGTCCACCGCGATCTCAAGCCCTCGAACATCATGGCCATGAGCCTGGATGACACAGCCAAGATCGCCGACTTCGGCATCGCACGCAGCATCTCGGACACCATGCAGCGCCTTTCCATCTCCCAGCTCGGAGTCAGCGGCACCCTGCCCTACATGAGCCCGCAGCAGGCCATGGGAGAGCGCCCCGCACCCACCGATGATGTGTACTCGCTCGGGGCCACCATCTATGAGCTGCTCTCCGGCAAGCCGCCCTTTTATCGCGGTGACATCCCCTCTCAGCTCACTTCCAAAATCCCCTCCACGATGATTGAGCGCCGTGAAGAGCTGGAGATCAAAGCGAGCGATCGCATCCCCAAGGAGTGGGAGGCCGTCATCGCCGCCTGCCTTCACAAAGATCCGAATCTGCGCCCGCCCAGCGCTGGCAAGCTCCTCGAACTGCTCGGATTAAAATCCAATACCAACGCCACCACCCAGCCCTTCATCCAGCCCACGGCTCAGCACAAAAGCCGCGCCCCGGTCTATGCGGCTGCTGCCGTGGCGGTGCTGGCTGCCGGAGCAGCGTTTTATTTTAAATCCACCACGCCACAGCCTGCTCCTGCCGTGGCATCCCCCGCAGTGACGGCAGCACCTGCGGCTTCAACACCGGATCTTGCTCCGAGAGCCCCCGTTGCGGCGGCCCCCTTGCTGACGGCAGCCCCCCCTGCCCCAGCACCGGATGCCACGCCAAAAACCCCGGATCCCGCTGTGCCAATGTCGGCGGCTGCACCTGCCGCTCCAGCGCCGGCTGTCGTCACTCCGATCACACCTCCAGCAACTCCCGTGGCACCACCACCTGCGGCTCCTATGACGACGGCAGCACAGCCCGTTCCATCGGTGCAGCCAGTGACGCAGGACATGCCAGTTGCAGCATCGCCTTCAATCGCCGCCGCACAATCTCCCGCTGCGATGATCCAGCCTCCCGTTTCCGAGCCCCCGGAAGGATTCTGGTCCATAGAACGCATTTTCCCCACTCCACCGCAGACTACCTACTCGGAGCCCGGTCGCCGTCACCTGCTCTATGAAGTGCAGCGCATTCTGAAAGAGAAGTCCCTCTACAGTTCCACCCAGGATGGCAAGGAAGGCAAAGGCACGCACAACGCCATCATCCTCTACCAGGCCAAAAACGGACTCCTTCCCAACGGCCTGCTTGATGGCCCCACCCTCGCTTCGCTGGCTTTGATGGACAAGCCCGATGAGCCTCAATGGAAATCGCCATCTTTGGCCGGTTCGTCCTCTCGCAGAAAGTCCACCCCCAAGGAAGAACCCAATTTGTTGCAGCGTGCCGGCAAATCCATCGGCCGCTTCTTCAATCGCGACTGAGCCGCTCTCTGCGGCAGCACTTCATCCCCGCCGCGCAGATGCGGCGGTTGGCCGTGCTGCTTCCCACTCCTCCAGCCTGCGCTCCCACTCTGCCAGTTCGTGCTCATCTGCCACGGGCGATTTCGCTTCGGCGGCCAGCTTCCAGAAATGGATGAAGCTGACAAAAATCAACCGTTCCTTTTCCGGCGGCCGTCCCGATGAAGGAGCGGCAAACCACCCGTTGGCAGCCGTTTCATACTCGGCCAATGCTGCGGCAAAATCACTGCGCGCCGTCAGCAGATCTCCCAGCCGGCGGTGCAGTTCCATCACCCGCCAGGCCTCCGCCTGGGTCTGGCTGACTTCGGCAATGGCGTCGCGCAGCGCTTTTTCAGATTCACGAAACTGGCGCTTGATCCTCAGCGTCTCGCTCAGGGATATCCATGCGTCCGCCAGTCTTGATTCATGTCCGGCAGATTGCGCCATGCTGACTGCGCGCTTCGCCGCCTCCTCGCCGCCTGGGCAGCCGGACACCGTACAGGCCAGCGTGGCATGGGCGATCAAGGCATTGAGCAGCTTCGAATGTTCTTGGCCGAATTGTTCTTCGCAAATGCGGATTCGTTCGGCGGAGGCCGCCAGCGCCTCCTCATAATGCTCAGGCTTGCGCGTCAGGTCGGCCATCATGTGCAGCAGATAAACCCGCTGCTCCACAAAGTTGTCATCAGACGGCAGCAGTTGGATGGCGCTCCCCAGCACACCCACCGCTTCAGGCAGACGACCGGCGATCTTTAAAATCTCCGCCTGATCTCGCAGCCAAACGGCCTTTTCTGCTGGATCGGAATCATCCTTCAGAGCCATCACCTCCGCCATCAGCACCACTGCTTCCTCCCGCTGGCCGTTGCGTGAAAGCGCCCGCGCCAGTTCCTTGCGTACCTGCAGGACCTGCCCGCTGGCGGGTGGATTATTTGCGGCCAGCGCCTGATAGCCAGCCAGCGCCTGCCGCAGCACTTCCACCGCCTTTCCCGGCTCCCCCTGCCCGATGTATCTCCACCCAAGAGTATACAGCGCAACCAGCGCCGGTTTCGAATGCTCGCCCTCGGTTTGTTTCAGCAGCTCCCACTGGCGCAGCAGCCAGGGCTGCGCACGGGCCGGCTCCTCCAGTGCCACGTACAGGTGCGCCAGCTGCTCCGCCAGCTGCGCCTCCGCCCGGGGTTGATTGGCAAACCGTGACATGCCTGCCGCATATTCATCCGCGAGCTTGCGCAGCAGCTGTGTGTTCATGCCCGCCTTAACATGCTTGCGTGCATTGTTGAGCAGGTCCTTGAGCTGCCCGCTCACTTGTTGCGCCAGATCAGCCTTGCTCCGCGCCTCCAGCCGCTGCACCTCCTCCCGCTCCAGCGCCCACCAGGTCGCCGCCATGCCGCCAGCCAGTGACACCGCCACCGCTGCCGCCGTGCTCACCGCCCCGCGGTTCCGCGCCAGCCACTTTTGCAGCTGATACTTGATGCCGGGCGGCCCGGCGGACACCGGCTCATTCCGCAGGTAATGCTGCACATCCTCGGCCAGATTCAGCACGGTTGGGTAGCGCAGATCACGGTCCTTCTGCAGCGCCCTCAGGGTGATCCAGTCCAGCTCTCCGCGCAGCTCACGAGAGAGCGCTTTGGAGTGGGCGGGATGCGGGATGCCGGGCATCGGACTGTGCAGCACGCGCTGGCTCGGCGCTTCCGTTTCGTTGCGCCGCACCAGTTCCAGCAGTTCGGGCAGCGGCGGTTCCTTTCCCACGCCTGCGGGGATCGGCGTGGTTCCCGTCAGCAGTTCATAAAGCATCACTCCCAGCGCATACACATCGGTGCGTATGTCCACGTCCAGGCCCTTCAGTTCGGCCTGCTCCGGGCTCATGTAGCGCGGGGTGCCCAGCACCATGCCGCACAGAGTCGCATCCTGCCCGGCAGTCAGATCATTTTCCAAAGCCTTGGCGATCCCAAAATCGATCACTTTCACCAGCGGCCGGCCATCCACTTCCACCAACATCACATTCGATGGTTTCAGATCCCGATGCAGAATGCCGCGCTGATGCGCATGCTGCACCGCCATGCACGCCTGCACAAAAATTTCCAGCCGTTCGCGCACCGGCAGCTTCCGCTTCTGGCACCATTGCGTGACGGCTGCGCCTGACACCACCTCCATCACAAAATACGTTCTGCCATCCGGCAGTTCCCCCGCGTCAAACACAGCGGCGATGTGCGGATGCTCCATGCGCGCCAGCACCTGATGCTCACGCTCAAACCGTGCCGCCACCGGCTGCGTGAGCAGTCCAGGGCGGACGATCTTGATCGCCACCTCCCGTTTCACCGGCTCCGTCTGCTCCGCACGCCACACCTGCCCCGTTCCGCCTTCACCAAGAACTGAACGCAAAATGTAGCGTCCCCCAATGATCTCCCCGGCCTGTTCCGGACTCTGCGCACACTTCGGATCCTCTTGGTCCATGGTCGTCACGTCTGACATGGCTAGATCAAACAATCCGGCTTCAGATTTTCGATTGGGAGGTGTTTCGCTCGTGGTGGCCATGAGGTGCCGGTTCAGAGAATGCGTTGCAGTAGCTCAAAAATCTTGCCCGTCATACGTGGATGGATGCCAGCATTCTCCCACTGGTGCTCCCAGTGGGATTCGAACCCGCAACCATGGGATGATGACTTTGTATTTCTTGCATGAACTATACTTGACCAAATTGCATCATGTTTTTCCAGAATGAATTGTGGAAAGTAATGAATCGAGTGAATTCATGTCGATTTTAATGCACTCCGGTGAGTTCGACTGCAGCGCGGCATTGAATCGCCTGAACATCCTCCAGCGTGACCAGGCATTCCTTCAGCAGGGTGCAGGTTCGCGGGCCTTGAGCACAATAGTACTCATCGAGCGCTTTGTGCTCCTGGCGGCCGCTTTGCCGCAAACACCGCGATGCCGGGCACCCTATGGGACGCCGCCAAAATGTATGACATCCGCAGCTTGAAGTTCGTCACTGCCCATGGATCCAATGCTTCAGTTGCGCAGCCCCATGGAAGAAATAAATGCAAAACGGCAAAAGTTTGGCCATAGATAGCCGCCATGAACGATGATGATCTCAACCGCCTGCTCAAACGCGCAGCGACTGCTGCGCCGGTGGCCACGCCGCCTTCGCTGGAAGGCGCGGTGATGGCACGCGTGCGAATCGATGATGGCCGGGCGAAGCGCTGGCGTTGGTTCGTCCAGTGGCTGCTCATTCTCGCTGCCATTTCCGGTGTTCTTGTCGCCAGCATGATCGGATGGACCCTGGCCTCGCGTGACAAGACGCACACGACTCCCCCGACAATGAATCTATTCCGCGAAGGACCGCCCAAATGATGACCTCACGTGTGAAATGGCTGCTCATCTCCGTGTTCTTCTCCGCGCTGTTTGCGGGCGGAACAGCTTTGTTCGTCACAGACTGGGCTTTGCACCGCCATGGTGAAGGTCATGCACATGACCATGGGGAGGCGGATTTCCATGCATGGATGCATGAGCATCTCGACATCACTCCGGAGCAGCATGAGAAACTGGAGCCCATTGAAGCTCAGTTTGAGCAGCAGCGGGTGCAGCTGAGGAGCGAGATCCGCTCTGCAGGCCTTGAAGTCGCCGCAGCGATTGCCGAGGCCAATGTAAACGATGCCAGGCTCAAATCAGCGCTGGAGCGGCTGAACAAGGCCCAGGGTGAACTGCAGCGCATGACGCTGGATCATTTTTTTGCGATGAAGCGCTACCTGCGTCCTGCGCAGGCGAATAAACTCTTGGAGTGGACTCATGACAGCCTTGCCCGCGAGCATTGATCTCCTGCTGACGGAGCCGGATGCTGCGACGCTGGAAGGCATGGAGCAGCAGAAGATCCGTGCCGCCCAGGCAGGCGACATGGGGGCTTTTGAATGGCTCGTGCAGCAGCATGAGCAGCGGCTGTTCGGCTTCTGCTGCCGCTGGCTGCGCTGCACCGAGGATGCTCGCGAAGTCTGCCAGGACATGTTTGTGCGCGCATGGCAGGCGCTGCCGGAATTTGAGGGGCGCGCCAAATTTTCGAGGTGGCTGTATCAGATCGCACTGAATTTGTGCCGGGATCGTTTGAAATCGCGTTCTTCCCGTCAGCGGGAGAATACCATTGCACTCGACGATGTTGAAGAGTCGCCGCTCTGTCCGCAAAATTCACCGGACGCGAGTGCGGAGCTGAAAAGTGACATGCAGAAGCTGGACCGTGGACTGGCCATGCTCCCGGACAAACTGCGTGCGGCGCTCATGCTCACCACGATGGAGGGCTTGAGTCATGAAGAATGCGCCGAGGTGCTCAACTGCTCGGTGCGTGGCGTGGAAGGCCGTCTTTATCGTGCGCGGCAAATGCTGCTGCAATGGTGGAACGAGGAGCGTTGACCCTGCCGTACACGCAAGGTTTTCAACGTCATTTTATGGGGTGATGGACGGGAAATCGTCTGGGAGAGGTGACAACCAATCCTTTCCACATGCAGTACCACCGCTTTCTCCTGCCCACTTTCCTGCTTCTTGCGTGGTCCGTCCGTGCCCAGACGGCTCCCGTAAAGGCACCTGCGACAGGTGGCTCGCTGGCTGAAGAGCTGGCGCTCGAAATGCCCGAAATCGTCATTGAGGGCAAGGCCGAGAGCCTCATCGGCATCGCCACCTCCGCCTCGAAAGGCCAGACCAGCACCAAGGAACTGCTGGCACGGCCCTTTTCACGTCGTGGCGAGTTGTTGGAAAGCATCCCGGGCTTTATCGCCACCCAGCACAGCGGTGATGGCAAGGCGAACCAGTATTACCTGCGCGGTACGAACCTCGATCACGGCACCGACTTTGCCATCTACGTTGATGGCATGCCGGTGAACCTCCGCAACCACGCTCACGGCCAGGGCTACGCGGACACGAACTTCATCATCCCGGAGCTGGTCGGTCAGCTCGAATACTGGAAGGGCACCTACTACGCGCAGCACGGTGATCTCAGCTCCACCGGGGCGGCGCGCTTCAAGCTGCTGGACGCCCTGCCCCAGGGCATCATCTCCACCACCTGGGGCGAATATGATTACTCGCGCACGCTGGTCGCAGATACGATCCAGGCCGGTGCCGGGCAGCTCACCGTGGCCTTGGAACATCAGTACTACAACGGCCCCTGGGACATGCACTCAGACGCCACCCGCCTGAACGGTTTCCTGCGCTGGCACTGGGAGGACGCCACGGATAAGATCAATCTGACCTTCATGGGCTATCACGGCAAATGGAAGTCCACCGACCAGGTGCCACAGCGTGCCGTCGACAGCGGTGTGATCGGTCGTTATGGGAACCTGGATCCCACCGACGGTGGCAATTCACAGCGCTACAGCCTGTCCTTCGACTGGGTCCGCAATGAAGGCCGCACCACCACGCGTGCCAATGCTTACGCGGGCTTTTACGACCTCGATCTGTTTTCCAATTTCACCTTCTTCATGGACAGCTTCGCGCGTGGCGACACCTTGGGCGACCAGTTCGAGCAAAAGGACCATCGCTGGTTTCTCGGCGGCGAACTCGCGCGTGACTGGCATTTCGATGCCATGGGCCAGGAGCAGCGTTTCACACTCGGCATGCAGCTGCGCACAGACATCATCACCGGCCTCGGCTTGTACAACACCTCTCAGCGTCAGCGCTGGAACACCGTGCGGCAGGATGACATCACCCAGTCCACCTACGGCCTTTACGCGGAGGCTGAGCTCAAGCCCGTGCGCTGGCTGCGCATCATCCCCGGTCTGCGCGGCGACGTGTTTCAATTCAACGTGGAAAAGAGCAACCTCCCGGAGAATGCGGGATCTCTGACCAAGGGCATCGTCAGTCCAAAGCTCAGCATGGTGTTCGGCCCCTGGGCCAAAACAGAGTTCTATGTAAACGCCGGCATGGGCTTCCACAGCAATGACGCACGCGGAGTAAACATCACCACCGATCCTAACACGGGCCTCCCGGCAGACCGGGTCAATCCGCTGGTGCGCACCTACGGCGCCGAAATCGGCATTCGCAACGAGTCCATTCCCAAGCTGGTGAACACACTCTCCTTTTGGATGCTGCACAGCGATTCGGAGCTGATCTACACGGGCGATGCCGGCACCACCGAGCCGGGGGCAGCCTCAATGCGCAAGGGCATCGAGCTCTCCAGCTACTGGCGCCCCAAGGACTGGGTCATGGTCGATATCGAGGCAACTTTGACCGACGCGCACCTGGTCAATACTGATCCCCCCAACCAAAAGATCCCCAACTCCATTCCCTACACCTTCAATGGCGGCATCACCCTCGGCGGCGCACAGGGCTTCTTTGGCTCATTGCGTGCTCGTTACTTCGCACCGCGCCCCTTGGATTCAGTGGTGGACGTCAAAACGCGCGAGTCCTTGCAGGTCAATGCCCGCCTCGGCTATCGCAGGAACAATTGGGAGATCGCCATGGACTGCCTGAACCTGCTTAACCGCAGCGACTACGATGTGGCCTACTACTATGCCTCCCAGCTTAAAAGTGATGCAGTCCCGGTGGACGGCGTCCACGTGCATCCCATCGAACCACGCATGTTTCGTCTCTCGGTGACCTACCGTTTCTGAGCCTGCATGAGGGACCCGGCAAAAAGCTGCTGACAGCACTACGGCCTGCTTGCATGCCGGTGTTTCGCGCAGCCATCGGGTCCAAGGTCACCTCACTCTGAAGGCGGTTGCTTGCCCAGTTTGCGTTGCAGCGTCCGGCGGTCGATGCCCAGCGCGGCGGCAGCGTGCGAGATGTTGCCCCCGCAGTCATGCAGCACGCGCTGGATGTGCTCCCATTCGAGCTTGGCCAGGCTGGGCAGATCACCCGCAGCGGGACGCGTGGATGAGCCCTCGCGGCCTTCCAAGGCGGCGAGGACTTGATCTGCACTGGCGGGTTTGAGCAAGTAGTCATCCGCACCCAGGCGCACGGCCTCCAGAGCGCTTGGGATGCTGCCGTAACCAGTCAGAACAATCAGCCGCGCCTCCGGCAAAAGTTGCCGCAGCTCGGGGATGAGCGCCATTCCATGGCTGCTGCCAAGGCGCATGTCCAGCACGATGCCCTGCGGCATGGCGGCTCGTGCTTCACTCATGGCAGCGGTGGCATTCGCGGC
Organism: Prosthecobacter debontii; assembly: GCA_943371875.1. Lineage (GTDB taxonomy): Bacteria > Verrucomicrobiota > Verrucomicrobiia > Verrucomicrobiales > Verrucomicrobiaceae > Prosthecobacter > Prosthecobacter debontii_C. The sequence continues at coordinate 59,425 of CALRWM010000006.1, forward strand.
TTGATGCACCTCACAGCCACGCCTTTTCAGCGCGAGCGCCAGCGTAGTTCGAAAGCTTTCGTCGTCCTCAATCAACAGCACTTGCATCATTTCAAAGGAGGGGTGGAAGGTTGCAGCGGCAAGGCAAGCGTCACACAAGCGCCACCAGCGGTCAGGTTGCGCACCTCGATGCCGCCATGCTGCGCCGCCGCGAGACGCCGCACAAAGAACAAACCCAGCCCCATGCCTGCGCCTTGCTCGCGCGTGCTGCGGAAGGGCTCGCCCCAGTGACGCAGCATCTCCTTGCTGAAGCCTGGACCGTGATCTTGCACGATGAAGCGCACGCTGCCGCCTGCAGCTTCCACTCGCAGCGACACCGGCAGAGGATCCGGAGAGGACAGCAGCGCATTGCGCAGCAGGACCAGCAGCGCCTCGCGCAGGCCTGCACAGGTGATGCGGGCATCGCGAGTTCCTAGCGTGAGTTTCACCCTCTCGCGCTGATGCGCAGGCAGATCGCTCAAAGCCATCGCCACGACATCCGCGACCTCACACACGTCAGCAGATTGTCCCACGGCCTCCTGTCCCAGCTCCCGCAAACGCACCAGCACTTCCTGGCAGCGCGCGGCTTCGCGTACGATGATCTCTACCACATCCTGAGTGGGCTGCGCTTTCATCTCTTCCGCCGCCAGCGCGATGGTGCCCAGCGGTGTGGCGAGCTCATGCGCAAAGCCCGTGGCCAGAGCCGCGACGGAGAGGAAGCGGTCGCGGGATTCCAGTTCGGCACGCAGTCGTGCGCGCTCCTTTTGCAGACGATGCGAGCGCCGCCGCAATGACAGCAGCAGTGCGAGGATGAACATGCCCACAAGCACGATCGCCACGCCACGGCCTTGTTGCAGCAGGGCTTCGGGCACGGCTGAGCCATCGAGCATCCGCAGGGGAAGTGCGTACCGCCACAGCCAGCCGCACCCCAGCGCCATCAGCGCGCCGAGGCTGATCACCGCAGATGAGCGCAGCGCCACCGCAGCGACGGTGAGCTGCACGAGATAAAACAGCGCGAACGGATTTTCCAGTCCGCCAGTCCAGTGCAGCAGGAAGGTCAGTGTGAAGGCATCCCACAGCAGCACGTGGAAAAAGCCGCCGCTCAGGTGGCCCCCGAGCACCCGCGTCCACCATGCCAGCACCGCATTCGAAACCAGCGTGATGCCCACCGCGATCCCACAGGGCCACCACGGCACGGCCACCCCCAGCTGCTCCACCACCAGCAGCGTCACACTTTGCCCGATGGCCGCCAGCCAGCGCAGCAGCACCAGCAAACGGGATGAAAGCTCCACGCCCACCCACACCTCGCTCAAACCAAGCCAGCGCCGCCAGCCTGGGATGGAGGGTTTGGGATGAGTGGCACTGGCTGGCATGGGCATTCAAGGTGAACGCCACGAAGGCTTATGTCCACCTGCTGCGGCGATTTGCCACACCTGTCCCGGCTTCACTGCGCCGCCTTGCCTTTCTCCAGCATCAGCTCGGCGATCTTGCGCAGATTCGCTTCGCCCAGATGGATCATTGGCGGCATCTGCGGGAGTTCGGGGCGTTTTTTGCCGGGCGCCTTGGCCCAGGCGACGATGCCGTCAGGATTGCCCGCGTAAATTTGCGCGATCTCCGTGAGCGGCGGACCGACGAGCTTCACATTCGGCGCATGGCAGGCGGCGCAGTTCATGAAGAGCTGCTCCGGCGTTTGCTCGGCGGGGGGGGCGGCGGCGCGGTTCTTGTTGAACTCCGCCAGCACGGCGGCATAGCGCGCGGTGCGTTCTTTGATTTCGGCCTGATGCGGAGCGAGCGCGGCCTGACGATACACGTGCCGGCCGCTGCCCATGCCGAGCACGACGAAGCTGAACAGAACACAAATGAGCACATAGCTGCGGCCAATCCGTTCATCGCTGGCTTTCAACTCGCGAAACAGCAGCCACAGCGTGAGCAAACCGACCAGCGCACCGGAAACAATGATGACGTAGAGCTGCGTGGTGATCCCCGCCGCCGGCAGCGTGAACATCAGCAGCGGCCCGAACACGAACTGCGCAAGGGTCACGTAGGCCGCCACTTTGTAAAAGATGCGGCGCAGCTCCGGCCGCGTGAAGCCGGGAGTGCTTTCGATCTCATACCCTTCACGGCCAAACCAGCCCGCGAGAAAGAGCCCCGTCATCGCCAGGCTCGCGGCGATGAAGTGCAGGTAACGGGGCAGCACATTGCCGATGCTCAGGCTGGAGAAGAACCCGCGCACCTTCTCCCACTCCCCGGGAAACAGCATGAGGTTCACATTGGCCAGGAAGATCAGCGGGATGAACAGCAGCAGCAGCGTCGAAGCCAGGCCCACGAGCTGATGCAGCGACTTCCAGCCGCCATGCGACCACGGCTCCCATTTGTATTTGTGCAAATAGGTCAGCAGGAAGGCCACGATGACCAGCGGCACGATCATGAGCCACGCATGACCCGTGAGCGTGTTCGCTGAATACCACTGCATGGTATAGACCAGGTTGATGCACAGCAGCGGCCCGATGCCCATGACCACCGCGAGGCTTTTGTTCACCGTGATCGTCCGGCCGATCGCCGCCGCCAGCCGGTCCCAGCGCGCGTCTTTGCGCCCCAGCCACTCAAAGAATGTGACGAGCACCGAGCCGCCGACCATGAGGTTCACAAACAGAATGTGCACCAGGAAGAAGATGACGAGCAGGACGATCAGCACGCCTTCAGGCAACGGCAGCGGCAGTGGGAGATCGCGGGAGATGGGGGTGGTGGCGAGAAGAGGAATCATGGTCATGCAATCAGGGTTGGGAGGATGCGGTCATGGCAGGCGGTGCGGGTGGCGGTGCGACCACCACGCCCGTGCTCTGCGCACCGGGCAGGGATTCACGGGTGGCGCGGACCTGCTGGATGAAGGCCACCAGCGCCTCCGCCTCCTTGTCGTTTCCAGGGAAGGGCGGCATGAAGGTGCGGGTCTGGTGCATGCCTTGGATGAAGAGGGCCATGCCGCCGCTGTCCCAGTCCTTGTCCGCGCCATACATGGCCGTGAATTTTTCGATCACTCCATTGAGGCCCGTGGTGCTGTGGCAGCGCGAGCAGGCGAGCATGAAGACGTCCTTGCCGCACTCGACCTTGTTTTCTTCGGTGACCTCGCGGTGCTTCGCATAGGTCGCGTGTTTCAAGAGGCCCTCGCTTTGCAGGAAGGCGAGCTCGTCTTTGTGCACGCCGTTGGAGTACATGTATTCACCGATGACCCAGGGCTTGCGCATGAACTCGCGGGCACGTTCAAAATGCCCCAGCAGCCAGATGCCCATGAGGCTGGGAATCAGGAGCGCCCAGCGCGGGATCAGGAAGCTGCTGCCCAAACCGCCGAGGCCGATGAAGGCAAAGACCAGGATCGTCCAGCCGAGCAGGCTTTGAAACTGCCCGTGCCAGCTCATGAACTCCTGCGTGAGCAGCGCCACCGAGCTGTTCGCCTTCATCGTCTCCGGGATGGCACTCCAATACCAGGTGCCAAACAGATACGTACCCAGCAGGCTCACCAGCACCACATGGGACATGCGGTACACCACCCAGTTCCGTAATTGTCGTGGCCCTGTGCCCTGCTCATAACCGCGCTTGCTCTTTGTGAAAAAGAACGTGGCAAACCACACAAACACCGCCCCCATCATCAGCGCGATGAAGGTGCGGAAGCCGAGCTGCGGTGCGTAGAGCGGATTGGTCATCGCATCCCAGAAGGCGCGCGTTTGATTCCACTCGCCGGGTTTCATCATGAAGCCCAGCACGGCCACGATCAGCGCCATCGTCAGCCAGGACATGATGCTCAGCGCCACGCCGATCTTGATATGCTTGCGCTTCTTTTCCGGCGTGTTCGCCTTCTTCCACGTCAAAAACCACCACAGGATCAGCCCCACCTCCGAGATGAACACCAGCCACTCCGCGAACCAGCCCCAGAAGAACACACGCAGCAGCGACCCAATGGCAAAAGGTGCAAAGAGCGAGGTGGAAAGCCAGATGCCCACCCCCGTCATGGCCCCGACCGTGGTGGTGACGATGAAGACAATGAACGTGATTTTGTATGCGAGCTGATCGATGTCAGGCCGGTTGTTCTTGTGCGCCCACCACTCCATCCACGTCAGCAGCGGGTACGCACCCACCGCCAGCGGATGATTGATGAGCACATGCAGGCTGGCGATGAGGCCGATGATGAGCCGGCCACCCGCGAGGTGGTCCATGTAAAAGGAAGGAAAGTCCATGCCCACTCATCGCCGACACCGGCCTTCTGAAAATGTGGCGAAATGCCGCAGCCGAAGCAACGACTCCAAACCTCCTCGCGACGGCTCAAAAAAAAATGGCCCTCAACGACAACCGTTAACTCGGTGCATCTTTTAAGAACGCATTAAAAAAAGTGCTCCCGGTGGGATTCGAACCCGCAACCAAGGGATTATGAGTCCCCTGCTCCAACCGTTGAGCTACAGGAGCGTGCGCACACAGGCGGCGGTTATGCATCGCACGGAAGACGTCGCAGCTGGTGATCTTGCAGCCTCTACACGACTTTCTCCGACTCAATATCAAACAGGAAGTCGAAGTCTTCCTTCTCCAGCAGGTTGGTGAAACCACCTTCGCCCAACACATTGTTGACCATGAGGTTCTTCTTGTGCTGCAGGGTCATGATCTTTTCCTCGATCGTGCTCTTCGTCAGCATGCGGTAGGCCATCACAGGCTGCGTCTGGCCGATACGATGCGCTCGGTCAATCGCCTGATTCTCCACCGCAGGGTTCCACCATGGATCGTACAGGATGACATAGGACGCGGCGGTCAGATTCAAACCACTGCCGCCGGCTTTGAGAGACAGCAGGAACACACTGGCGTTTTCATCTTCCTGGAACGCTCTGACGATTCCCGCGCGGTCCGTGCTGGCTCCGGTGAGCCAGTGGTAGGGCAGCTTCATCTCCTCCAGCTTGGTGCGGATGATCTTCAGCATGGAAACGAACTGGCTGAAGAGCAGCACCTTGTGACCTTCATCATGCAGGCCTTGGATCACTTCCAACGTCGAGGTGAGCTTGGCGCTCTCTTCATTCTCCGCCGTTTTGTCCACGAGACCGGGATGGCAGCAGATCTGCCGCAGGCGCGTCAGGGCCTGCAGAATGGCAAAGCGGCGGCGGTTCACCATGTCAAACCCGGAGCTGTTCAGCACCATGTGCTGCGCACGGGCCAGCTCCTCTTTGTAGAGCTCTGCCTGACGGCCGCTCATCTCGCTGAGCAGGTTTTCCTCACTGCGTGAAGGCAGGTCACGGGCCACCTGGGATTTCGTGCGGCGCAGCAGGAACGGACGCAGACGCGCAGCGAGGCGCTCTGAAGCACGCGGATCTTTGCGACGGTCAAAGTGGCGGTGGAAGTAGGCACGCTCACCCAGGGCTCCGGGTGTCGCAAAGGTCATCAGACTCCACAGATCGAGCAGGCGGTTTTCCAGCGGCGTACCCGTCAGCACCAGACGGTTGTCAGCGCGAATCTGGCGCGCGGCCTTGGCGGCCTTCGAGTCCGGATTCTTGATGTGCTGGCCTTCGTCGAGAATCGCTGCAAGCCAGCGGACGGCGGCAAGCTCGCCATCAAACCCACGCATCTGCGCGTAGTTCATCACCACCACATCGATCTGCGTCATGACCAGGTTCAGATCAAACAGATCGCGGTCATGCAACACGAGCACCCGCAGATCCGGCGAGCCCTTTTTGAACTCCAGCGCCCAGACGTCGAGCACCGATTTCGGGCAGACAACGAGCACGGGCAGGTGCGGGCCGTCGGCTTTTTTGCGTGAGCGCAGCCACAGCACCCACGTGATGGCCTGCAAGGTTTTACCCAGACCCATGTCATCCGCCAGGATGCCGCCGAATCGATTCGAGGTGAGGTAGGTCAGGAAATGGAAACCATCGACCTGATAAGGGCGCAGCGTGACGTTCAACCCCTCGGGGACGTCAGGGCGCGCATCGAGCTTCGCCTCCTCCATGCGTTCCACGATCTTGCTCCAGGCCTTCGGATTGACGATCTCCGCTGCATTCTCCTGCGCGAGCTGCCGCCAGTGCAGACGGTGAGACTCGTCGCTGTTCTCATTGAGGTCGATGCCGAGACGGTCGAGCATCTCCTGCTGCTCATCGCTGAGCTCCAGCTTCACACGGCGCCAGCTGCCATCAGCCAGACGCACGAACTCGCCCTTCGCGGCGATGAGCCGCCGGATGTCGGCAGGTTTGAGGTCCATCCCTTCGATGTCAAAAACCAGACGCAGGTCCAGCCAGTCAATGCTGCCGGCCTGAGTGGCCTCGATGCGCACGCGTGCAATCAGCGGGTCCGCAAGAATGGTCTGCAGGCTTTCATCCGTCTTCAGATTGACGTTCTCAGGGAGCTGCGCGGCCCAGGCATGAAACACATCCGGGAAATCTTTCGCCATGCGCACACGCCAGGCATCATTTTCCATGTCCCAGGTGCGGCGGAGCTGGTTCATCAGCTCTTCGGCGTCGCGCAGGGCGCGGCGGTCGCGGCAGACAATGGTGTCGTCGTTTTCAGCCGTTTTTTTTTCATCCACCGGCTGCCAGCCGGAAAAGCGCAGCATCTCACGCACGCGCCCTTCACCATCAACGGCCTCCGCCTTGAGGGTCACGAACTCTGCGCCACTGGAATGCGAGTTCTTGGCCAGGCACGCAGCGGTGATGTTCACATGCAGGTCTTCATGGCGCACGCGGCTTTTGATGGCGTCCGGCACCGGGATGTCGATCTCACGCATGAAGGAGATGCCCTCAGCGGTGGCCAGTGCCTCCAGCGGCATGGTGACACCCGCGTCGATGCGGGACTCGTCATGCAGCCAGACCGGACCTGTGAACAAAGTGTCCGTGCTCAGATACAATGTTTGCACCCCGCGCAGAATACGCAGCGGCAGCGGAGCGGGAGTACCGTCCGCTGTTTCAAGCTGAAGGGTCAGATTCAGACCATTTTCGCTCAGGCGTGCCACCCAGCTCAGAGGCTCGGCCACTCGCTGAAACGGCAGTTCATCCAGAGTGATCATGCGCTCCTGCAGCGCCGGCTGCTGAAACAGCGTGGCAAGCCACAGCGCATGATGTTTGGATTCCAGGCGGAAGGAGTCATTCCAGTTCTCATCGCTCTGCGACAGACAGGAGACCAGCAGCAGCTCCGACCCGCCTGAAGTCACAATGCGTCCATCGCGGTGTTCCCGGCGCAGGTTGTCGAGCAGCGCGGCATCGACCGTGGTGTACGGGGACGGCGTTTCGCCTTCAAGGCGCATCTGCAGGCGCGCATCATTCACCGTGATGAGCAGGCGGAAATCACACACGCGCGGCGGCTGGCGGTGGGCTTGACGGTCGTCCTGTCGTGAATCAATAAATTCGCGGATTCGCTTCTGCCAGGTCGGCACCGTGCTGGCATGCCGCCATTCACGCAGGGCTTCACGGGTGCCGTCGATGTCGGACATGCCGCGCAGGAAGGCCGGCACCGCGAGTCCTTTGTCCGCGAGAGCGAGAGCGATGTAGTTCCAGAACTCACGCAAGGTTTTGGGCGCTTCAGGCCACAGCGCCACGGGGTCCAGACTCTGGATGGCCCACTTCGGATGCAGACGCACCATGTCTTGGTCAAAGATCTTGCCGGTGAGGCGCACGCGTTCGTAGCGCTTCTCCATCTTGCTAAGATAATTTTCCTCATCGGGTGTGAGCGGGCGTTCGAGCTTCGCAGTGAGCAGGTGCTCAAAGTCCTCTTCCTCCACCGGGATCATCGGCAGCGTGCCACGGGCCTCACGGCGCTGCAAGGCCACCAGCGTGGTGCACAGGGCCAGATTTTCCAATTCCTGATCGTCATCCACGTCGGTCTCGCCGTGCCAGCCAAGCTCGCCACGCAGCCAGCGCACCTGGGCCGGGCGGTCATCCAGCCGCACTTCGGCCATCATTTCATCTTCCAGCAGTTCCAGTCCCCTCACGGCATCATCGTCCGCAAGGCGTTCCGCCTCCTGACGGGTGCGTGCGTCGAACGGTCGGAGCAGAATGGGAAGGTCGGTAATGAGGCTGGACATGCGAGGATTTGAGGCCCACGCCGGTCAGCGGTGGGGGAACCGGAGCGATAGCATGGACAGTGGCCTTTGGGAAACGAGGATTGCTGAATTTCCACATTCCCAATCCTTGTTTGACAACCCTTCCTCGTCCAAACACAGCCCATGCTCGCCCCCGTCCTCACCCCCGCAGGTTTTCTCTCCCACGAAGGCGTGGCGGAATCGGCGGCGGACAGGAAAATCGCCGCCGCCGGCTCTCCCAGCGCCATTTTTCGCGTTTTGAGCACCGATTTGCTCACCGCCGAACTGGAGCTCCCCTGGAAATGGCTCCGGGAGTTTGCCCAGCAGTTCTTCACCCGCCTCTGCCAGACCAAGGATGCGTTGAGTATTCCCGCACCCTCCCTGACCGACTTCATGGCCACAGCACCGCCCTTCGCCGGCGCAGAATATCTCACTCTGGAAGTCCTCGAACGCTGGTGGCACGATCTCGCGCAACACATCAATCAACTGGCTACCAACGGCGTAGAGTCCTGGCTTCGTGAAGAGTGCCCCGCCTGGCATGTCGTCGGCCGCGTTACTTTCCACCTCGCCGAAAATAAGACCGACACCCAGCGCCCTTTCGCCTTCCTGGCCACCTTCACCGAAAAACTCAGCGCCACCGGCCAGCCCCAGCACCTGCCTCTGGCCCGTGCCCTGCAACTTTACTCCGGCCAGAAAGATCAGACCGCCCTCAATGCCCTGCTGGCCCCGGTGCGCACCGCTGCGGAAAAATCCAAACTCCTCCGCGAATGGCTTGAAACTAAGCGCCTCTTTCAACCCATGGCCATGTCTCCCCAGGAGGCCTTCCGCGTTCTGCGCGACACCGCCGTGTTTCAAGAGAGCGGCATCGTCATGAAACTCCCAGACTGGTGGCGCAGCGGCAAAGGCCCCCGCCCCGCCGTCTCCGTGACGATTGATGCACCCAAGCAATCCTCCCTCCATGCCGGAGCCCTGCTCAATTTCAAAATCGCCGCCAGCCTCGAAGGCGAGCCCCTGACCGCCGCCGAATGGGAAAAACTCCTCAGTTCCGACACCGGCCTCGTCTCACTCCGTGGCCGCTGGATCGAAGTCGACGGTGCCCAACTCCAGCAGGTGATGTCACATTGGGAAAGGGTTCAGCATGCCACCGGCGAAGGCGGCATCGGTTTTCTCGACGGCATGCGGCTGCTGGCGGGTTTTGATCCGCGATTGGCGACTGTGGTGGAAGAGGGCACTGAGGCAATCCATGACTGGAGTGACATCGTGGCTGGCAAAAACCTTGCCGCAGTGCTCGAGCAGATGCGCGATCCCGCTGCTTCGCCAGCGCCGCCCAATCTCTGCGCTACACTGCGACCGTATCAGCTCAAGGGTTTCGCTTGGCTGCAATTCATGACCCGACTTGGCCTCGGTGCCTGTTTGGCAGACGACATGGGCCTCGGCAAAACGCTGCAGGTCATCGCGCTGCTGCTCGCACGGCAGAAAGAGAGGAAAGCACCCGGCTTACTCATCGTTCCCGCCTCCCTCGTCGGCAACTGGAAGGCCGAGGTCGCCAAGTTCGCCCCCGACCTAAAACTCTTCATTGCGCATCCCTCGCAAACCACGCGCGAGCATCTCGATCACGCGGCGCTGCATCCTGCCGAAGCTCTGCGCGGCTGTGATGCCATGCTCACCACCTACCAGTTCCTGCAACGCACCGAGTCATGGCAGCAGCACCCATGGAGCGTCGTCATTCTGGATGAAGCCCAGGCCATCAAGAATCCCGGCAGCGCCAGCACGAAAGCCGTGAAGCGCCTCGTTGCAACCACGCGCATTGCGTTGACTGGCACACCGGTGGAGAACCGTCCCGGCGATTTGTGGAGCCTTTTCGACTTCCTCAATCCCGGCCTGCTCGGTGGTTCTGCCGCCTTTGCGGATGCGGTGAAACGCTGCGCCAAAAGCAACACCGGTTTTGCACCACTGCGCAAACTGGTGCAGCCCTACATCCTGCGCCGCATGAAAACGGACCGCAGCATCATCAGTGACCTGCCCGACAAGATCGAAACCAAAGCCTTCTGCGGCCTCACCAAACGCCAGGCCACGATCTACGCAAAACTCGTCGATCAACTCGCCAAAATGCTCGCAGACAAGGAAATGGAACCCATCAAGCGTCAGGGCCTTGTGCTCGGCTTCCTGCTGAAGTTCAAACAGATCTGCAATCATCCCAGCCATTGGAATGGCGACGGTGCCTGGAACCCGGAGGACAGCGGCAAATTCACGCGCCTCGCGGAAATTTGCAGCGAACTCGCCGAGCGCCGCGAGCGCGCACTCATCTTCACGCAGTTCCAAGAGACCTGCGATCCCCTCGCCCGCTTCCTCGCCACCGTCTTTGGTCGTGAGGGCCTCATCCTGCATGGAGGCACGGCGGTTAAAAAGCGCCCGCAGTTGGTTGCGTCCTTTCAGCAGCCCGATGGCCCGCCGTTCATGGTTATCAGCGTCAAAGCCGGCGGCACAGGCCTCAATCTCACCGCCGCCAGCCACGTCATCCACTTTGACCGCTGGTGGAATCCCGCCGTGGAAAACCAGGCCACCGACCGGGCCTTCCGCATCGGTCAAAAAAAGAACGTCATGGTTCACAAATTTGTCTGCCAGGGGACCATCGAAGAACGCATCGACGCACTGATCGAAGAAAAGATGAGCCTCGCCCACGATCTGATCACCGGTGACGGCGGAGCTGAGAAGCTGCTCACGGACATGGGGGCGGAGGAACTGTTGAGCTTTGTTGCTCTTGATGTGAACTCTGCAGTCGTGTAAAAAGACACCCATGTGGTGGTCTTACCAAGATGTTGAAGAACGAAAAAAACAGGTGCAGCGCGAGATCGCGAAGCGAAAGAAGCGTGGGGAAAAATTTGAAGTGCTGCCGGCTCCAGCGGGACAGAAAAAACTGAGCACGACGTTTTGGGGGCAGTCCTGGTGCCGCAACCTGGAGTCTTATCAGGACTATGAGTCGCGGCTTCCGCGTGGACGCAGCTACCTGCGGCAGGGAAAGGTGTATGACCTGAAGATCGAATCAGGCAGGCTCAGTGCGGTGGTGGCGGGGTCAGAGCTGTATGACACGAGCATCACCATCCAACCGCTGCCAAAGAAGCAGTGGCAGCAGATCGTGAAATCGAGCGCAGGACAGGTCGGCTCCATGCTGGATTTGCTCGCAGGAAAACTGGGCGATGGCCTGATGAAGGTGCTCACCGATCCAGAAGACGGCCTCTTTCCGAAGCCAAAAGAGATTCGCTTCATCTGCTCTTGTCCCGACCATGCGGACATGTGCAAACATGTCTCCGCCGTGCTCTACGGAGTCGGGGTGCTTCTCGACACGAAACCGGAACTGCTCTTCACCTTGCGTGGCGTGGACCAGGCGGAGTTGCTCTCCAATGCCAGCAGCGCCGCTATCACCGATCTCTCCGCCTCCGAAGGTGATCTTGCCGGTGTCGATCTCTCCGCAATCTTTGGCATTGATCTGAGCGCAGATGTCGCAATCGAAGCGCTGCCCCCAGCCCAAAAGAAAGCCACGAAGAAAAAGGCAGTGAAGAAAGCTGCAAAAAAGGCGAAGAAAAGCTGACGATAGAAGAGGACGCCGCCTTCACTTCACATGCATCACCCCACGCATAATGACCCAGTGGCCGGGGAAGGTGCAGAGGTAGGGGTAGTCCCCGGGTGATTTGGGAGCGGTGAAACGCAGGGTTTCACTGGCGTTCGGATTGAGCAACTTGGTGTGGTGCAGAATTTTGTCCGTGGGCGGGATGAAATCCTTTTTGATGCCCTCGGGGTCTTTGGCCATCTCGTTGCCAGCGAGTCCGATTTCTTCCACGCTGCCCGGTTGGCAGATAGCCAGGTTGTGGGCGGTGGCGTCGGGGTTGTTGAAGACGAGGCTCACAGGTTGGCCGGGCTTCACGCTGAACTCGGTTTTGTCGAAAAGCATGCGCTCGCGCACGCAGTTGATGGTGATTTTTGCGACGCCGGGCTGTTTGTCGAAAGCGGTTTCTTCGACGGTCTTTTTCTTCTCGAAAGGACCGCGTTTGTAGGTGGCGGCAAAAGCATCCATGAATGCGGTGATTTTTTCGTTCTCCTTGTCTTTCCAGTGGCGTGAAAGTGCCCCGCTGCCGAGCGCAGTGCGCACTGCGTAGGTCAGGTGTTCACCCATGGGCTTGTCGAGCACACCAAGCACGGCATTCAGCGCGTCTTCGGTGCCGATGTAACTAGCAGCAAGGACAGCCTCCATGCGCACGAGTCCGTTGTCATCGTTTGCCCGGGCACGGAGTTGTGCGATGCGGTCAGGCAGATCCACATAGCGCAGTTGCGTTGTTGCAGCGGCGCGTGCGTGGTGTTCGTCGCAGTTGAGCAGTTCCTTGAGCAGGGCGGTGTTCTCAGTGCTGAGCGTGCGGTAGGTCCACAGGGCTTCGAGTTGATGATGGCGAAAGCGGGAATCCTTGGGATCGAGTTTTGCCACCCAGGCATCCAGCGCAGTTTTGACCTCGGCGGCATAGCGTTCGTGCAGCTCGCGCTTGGCCTGGTAGCGCCAGCGGTAGTGCGGGCTCTTTAGGAGATCGAGCAGCGCGGGGATCGGTGCTCCGGCCACCGTGGGCGGTTCGGCGAGCTTAGCCCCCTTCGGCACGATGCGCCAGATGCGGCCGCTGGTGCGCAGGCGGCGTGGATCGCGCAACGAGTACTGCGCATGGCCTTTGATGGGGTTGTACCAGTCGCAGATGTAGAAGTCTCCACGTGGTCCGGCTTTCACATCGGTGGGGATAAAGCTGAGGTTGGTGGAGAAGATGAGATCACCGAGTTTCTTTTCTTCGTAGTGATCGTCCATCTCGATCCACTGATGCATCTCGATGTTGTTCGTGGGTTTGTAGCGCGCCTTGATGAAGCCGCCCTGCAGTTCCTGCGGCCAGAAATCGAAATCGACAAACTCCTGGCCGCAGGTGCCGGAATACGCGGGCATTTTTCCTGCACCGGGATGCTGCTCAGGATAGGGTGGATTCGTGGCGTGGAAGGCGCTGGCGAAGATGGGATGGCTGGCCATGTGATGGCCCCAGTCGTCGAAGGTCACCCCCCAGGGGTTCGTGCTCGGGTAGCTGCCAAAGGTGCTGAGCTTTTGCGTGTCGGTGCGCAGGCGAAACCAGCCGGAGTTGTCAAGGCGCACGGGGCCATAGGCGGTTTCAATTTGGGAATGCAGGAAGATCGAATCGCGGATGATGAGGTCTCCATCTGGACTCCAGACAAAATCATGCAGTGCGTGGTGGGAGTCCTCCGTGCCGAAGCCGGTGAAGACCTGGCGGCTGAAGTCCGCCTTGCCATCCCCATCCGTGTCTTTGAGAAAGGTGAGGTGCGGCTCGTCGGAGACATACACACCGCCGTCGCCAAACTCGAAGGCCAGCGGGATGTGCAGATTGTTCGCCCACACCGTTGATTTGTCGGCTCGGCCATCGTTGTCCGTGTCTTCGAGGATGATCAGTCGGTCCTTTGGCTCCTGACCAGGGTAGAGATGCGGGTAAGCCTGCGAAGTGCTCACCCACATGCGGCCCTGCGTGTCCCAGCGGATTTGAATAGGGTTCGCGATTTCGGGGAACTGCTCTTCGCTGGCGAACAGGTTCACTTCGAAACGTGGATCGACCTTGAAGGCGGCGAGTTCGTTCGCAGGCGTCATCCATTCATTCGCCCCTTTGCTTTCCTTTGTCTCGGGCATGGCAGGGACATTGGAGTCATCGACTTTTTTGCCTGCGAAGTTTTTGCCCTGCGCAATGGCCCAGATGCGCTGGTCGCGATTCGCCACCATGATATCAAAGCTCCGCATCGCGGGCAGGAAGTCGAGATAGCCGTAGTCTTTGTTGCGGTCGCCCGTGTAATAGAAGCCGTTCAGCGGCCGGTAGCGTTGGAAAAACTGCCGGTTCTTGTCTGCGATGGCCGCACGCAGTTCGGGCGTGGTTTCTGGGGCGCTGACTTCGAAGGTGGCGCGATACAGGGTCTCTCCAAACACCGCGTAAGCCTTGCCCTCCAAATGCACGCCGTTGAAGGTGAGGCCCTTCATCGCCGGCAGCATCGGCTCAAACACATTCGCAAAGCCGACCTTCTGCGCTGCCGCCACTTCACTCATCGCCTGCGTGTAAGCCGCAAGTCGTGCGTTGTTCATGTCCGCCGCCGGGACACCCTGCACATTCTCATTGGCGATGGGAGACACCAGCACCACACGAGGACCCGTTTTGCCATTGTAGGCATGCGTCTTCAGCTCCTGCACCAGTGCAGTAAGCCGCAGCTTGAAATCCGGCAGCTTCTCCAGCCCGCCAAAGGATTCATTGAAACCAAACGCCGCGAAGATCACATCCGCCTTCTGCGCAAACAAGTGCTGGTTCAGCGTGCCAAAGTTAGTCGGACGCGGCATCAGGTCCACCTCATCCGCCGACCACGCGAGCGTGCGCACCACGAGCTGCTTGTCCGCATTCCCCTTGAGCAGCATCGCCTCGAAATGCGGGAACTGCGCCCCACGATCAAACAGCGTGTTGCCGATGAACACGACATGATCGCTCTTCGCCAGTGCCAGTGGCAGTGCCGTGTCCACCGCCGCTGTCACCGGCGGCAGCGGCGCAGTTTTTTCCTCCATGGAATACTTCGCCAGCGCCGGGTCCTCAGGAGGAGCAGGCTTGCCGGTGTCTGTGTTCTTCGCGTCCAGCAGATTCACCGCCATGGCCGGTTTGCGGGCAGGCGTTTTCGGCGCGTCTGCAGCGTAAGCGAGAGTCGCCAGAGAGAGAATGAGAGCGGCGGGCTTGATCATAAGGAGGAAAGCTTGAATGAACGCACGGATTCACCTCACATTGCGGTGCAAATCCGGACAACGAAAGATGCTGACTGCAAGGCTCTCAAGAGGAGAGCCTGATGTGGGAATTCTCGAATGGGTCACTTCACATGCATCACCCCACGCATGATGAGGTAGTGGCCGGGGAAGGAGCAGACGTAGGGGTAGTCGCCGGGCTTGGTGGGGGCGGTGAACTCGATGACTTGTTCTTTGCCGTGGTCGAGCAGCTTGCTGTGCCAGAGGATGTCGGTGCTTTCAGGGATGAAGCCGGTGTCGAAGCCTTTGGCACCGAGGGCCATGGCCTTGATGGCGATTTCATCCACCTTGCCGGGATTCACCAGCAGGATGTTGTGGGGCATGAAGTCGGGATTGGCAAAGGTAAGCCTCACCTTCTTGCCAGCCTTCACGTTGAGTTCCTTCACGTCATACATCATGCGCTCGGGCAGGGTGGCGACGCGGATGGTGGTGAGTTCCGGCGTGTCGCTGAGGACGCCGGACTTCTGCGCATTCTCTTCCACTTCACCGGCAATGACGCCGCCGTGCATCGAGGCTTCGACGTTGAACCAAAGATGCTGCACGACGTTGGCGGCATTGCGGGCGTGCAATTCGGGGGACTTCTGCAACTGGCCGAGCAGCTCGATATTGCGCACGTTGTGCTGCTGATGAATCCACAGTGCTTCGAGGAGGTTATGCGCGTCTTCCTTCTTGTTCGGATCAAACTGCTTCATCCAGGCCTGCGTGGCGGCGATGACCTCCTTGGTGTCACGCTCGCTGAGCTCGATGTGGGTGCGGTGGCGCACACCATCGGTGGGATGCTTGAGATTTTCCAGCAGCGCGGGAATCGGCTGGCCGTCGATTGGTGCGATCTTTTGCAGTGGGCGGCCGGTGGCGGTGATGCGGTAGATGCGGCCATGCTTGTGGTCGCGATTGGGGTCGCGCACGTTGTGCTGCATGTGGCCGATGATGACGTTGTGCCAGTCGCTGAGATACAGCGAGCCGTCGGGTGCAAAGACGGCATCGCTGGGGCGGAAGTTTTTGTCGCCGCTCATGAGGAAGCCGCGTGAGGTCTCCTCAGTGACGGTGCCGTCGGCCTGCGTGACTTTCACGGTGAGTTCGTCACCTGCGGGTTCGCCCCAGACGGTGCCTTTGTCGGCGTCGCGTTCCAGGTGGTAATGCTTCACACCGAGGAAGCCGATGACGTTGCAGATGAGGAAGTCACCCTGCATTTCGTCTGGGAAATGCGTGCTGCTGACAACCTCGCTGGCGGTCACCGGGCGCACTTCCTTCTTGAGCAGTTCATACATCTTGAAGCCGTTGCCTTCGGGGCGCACCTGATACGCACGGCCACCGGTGCCGTCGGTGGCGTACTGGTAGCCCCAGGAATCAAACGAAGTTCCGTGCGGATTCGGCGAATTGTCCGCATGCTTGGCGATGGTGAAGCGGCGTGGATCGAAGCGATACATGGCGGAAGCGCCGACGTTCAGCGACGGGCCCCACGGGTGTTCGTAATTGTGCTGCATGAAGACGCCACTCTGCCAGTAGAGGCCGCCGTCAGGGCCGTAGATGAGATTGTTTGCGCCGTGGTGCGTGTCGGAGCTGTCAAGGCCCATGAGCATGATCGTCTGCACATCCGCCATGTCGTCGCCATCGGTGTCCTTGAGGAAAAGAATCTCCGACTGGCGCGTGACGAGCACGCCGCCGTTCCAGAACTCAAAGCCCAGCGGATTCTGCACACGGGCAAATTCCGTCACGCGGTCCGCACGACCATCGTTGTCGTCATCATGCAGGATGAGCAGAGCGTCCTTCATCTCCTTCAGCGGCTCCCACTTTGGATAGGTTTCCCACGCGGCGACCCACAGGCGGCCCTTGGTGTCGAACTGCATCTGCACCGGGTTCGCGAGTTGCGGGAAACGTGACTCGTCCGCGAAAAGATGGACCTCAAATCCCTTCTTCACCGCCATGTGCTTGATGGCCTCTTCACCGCTGATGTATTTCAGGATGCCTTCCTTCTGCGCGCTGCTGCTCTTGCTGCCGCCTCCCACGTTGGAGATGACGGGCACGGGTTTCGGCACGTTGCTGTCGTCGATTTTTTTGTCGCCACCGGTGATGCGGGCCCACACGCGCTCGTCGCGGTTCGCGGTCATGACGTCGAGCATGGAAAGCTCATGCTGCAGCACGACGGCATTGGTCTGGCCATTGGTGAAGCTCAGCGTGGAACGGCTGCCCCAGACGTCGTTGCCGTCGGAGGCGTGGTAGCGGTTGTACCAGTGAAGGTCTTTGTCCATCACGGCTTCGCGCAGCGGTTCCATGGAGGGCGATGCGGTCACCTGCTTGCCGATCAGCGCCTTTGCTATGACTTCTGCGAGCTGGCGATTTCCTTCAATGGAGAGATGAACGCCATTGATGGTGAGAGGCTCCTTCGCGGCTTTGAACAGCTCCAGCGATGGGTGATACAGGTCCACAAATGCCACGCCCGCTTCTTTCGCGGCTGCCTCAGTGGCTTTCGTGTAAGCTTCGAGCTGCGCGTTGTGCGCCTTGCCGTCTGGCACGTTCACATTGCGCGTGTCTTCATGCGCGATGGGGCTGAAGAGAACGATGCGTGGGAAGGATTTACCGTTCGCCTTGCTGCCCCGGGTCTTCTTCACGAACTCGACGAGCTGCTTCTGAAACTCTTCAGGCTTGTTGTCATAGGATTCGTTGTAGCCAAAGAAGCCGAACACGACGTCCGCCTTCACATGGCGCAGGTAGTCCGTCATGTGCGTGGCACCGCTGCTGCGCGGGTAGTTGTTTGGGCGGTCGCCGCTGGTGCTCATGTTGCGGAAATGCACCTGCATGTCCGGCAACTGGCTTTGCAGCAGGGTTTCCATCCAGCCATCGTGCTGCATGCGGTCGGGCAGGCCGTTGCCGAGGATGGCGACGACGTCACCTTTGCCAAAAGCGAAAGGCGCAGGGTCTTTGTAGTCCGCAGGCACTTCGGCCAGTTCAGGCTCCTTCACAGGAGCAGCGCCGCCGCCGGAGTTCTTCTGCGCAGCTTTACCCGGCTTTCCGTCAAAGGTCAGGTAGGCCAGTTTGCCGCCGCCTTTGACATCGATGGTCATTGAATCAGGACCGGCGACGTTTTTGATCTCAAACACCGGTTTGCGAGCCTCATCAAGCAACTGGAGTGTGAAGCCGCCCAAACGGTCCGAAAAGCCCCGGCGGCTCCAAAGTCCGATCGTGTCGATGGCATGGCTGGAGCCCAGATCGACTTCCCACCATGGATTCGGCTGGTTCTCTTTCGTGTGCGTCTGGCCACCCTTGCCCCACTCCGGGTCCTTGTTGCCATCAAAGGCCCGTTCAGGCACGCCGCCGTTGGTTGTTGTTGATTGTGTTGCCTTGCCGCCCTTCACCACGTTCTTGCCGCCGCTCATCACTTCGATCTCTGCGATTTGCAGGCAACGTTTGTCACCGGGAAGCTCAATGCGCACATAGCGCGCAGGCTTGCCTGAGGCGATGGTCACCTTGGATGCTCCATCGGTCGTCGCTTTCGCCGCCGACTTCTCTTCCGGCTTTGATTTTTGGGGGGCACGCTTCGTATTGTTGTTGGCTGGAATCTGCGAGGTGAAGCCTGCATACATCTCGGGTTTGACGCCATGGGCATAGGCACCGCCGCCAAAGGTGTTTGGCTTGAAGGGACCGACGAAGGACACATCGAGGTCGGGCTTGATCGAGTCTTCCAAGCCCAGCGTCCAGAAGATGCCGTTCACGATCATGCGACGATAGCCTTCATTCGTGATGTCTTCCGATGTGCCGTACAGCGTGGTGAACACGCGGCCTGTTTTGCCGGAGGCGGACTTGTAGGTACGTGTCCACTCGCTGGGCATCGGCGGCTTGGTGGCATCCGCAGGGGAATCTTGTGTCATGCCATTGAGCGGCTGGGCCATCGTCAAAATCTCGCCATCCGTTGGCTTGCCCACATAACCGCCCGCCTGCACCCAGATATCCTTCACACCACGGAGAATCGGGTGGGTGGCCTTGTCCGGCACGATGGCGATGCGCGTGCTCTGCTTGTGATTGGTGCCGTAGTGGCCAACCCACGTCTGTCCGAGCACCTGGTGACCAAAGCCCAGTTCATAGCCGCTGACCTTGCTATCAAAGGAATACTTCGCGTAGGGATCATCCTTCATCGTCTTGAAGCCATGCGTCGCGGTGCGAAGTCCCACCACTGGGCCGCCACGGGCGAGGTAGGCGTCAAAGTGCTTCATCTGCTCCGCCGGAAACTGCTGAAAGCGCAGAAAGACCACCGCGAGATCGGCTGTGTCCAGCGCCTCCATTCCCGGCATGTTCGCGACTTCGCCCGCCACGATGTCACCTTCTTGGTCGATGTCGAACAGCACGGTGCACTTGAATCCCTGATGTTTGGCCAGCAGACGTGCGATGGCCGGCATCGATTCTTCGGAGCGGTATTCATGGTCTCCAGCCAGGAAGACGACGTGTTTACCTTTGCCAGGCCCTTCGGTGCCTTCAAAGACGAGTGGCGCGGCGCTCGAAAAGGTCGCGAGTGAGAACAGGGTGAGCAGTAGGACGGCTGGGTTGGTCATGACAGGTTGGAACAAACGTGGAGTTGCGGTGTGGTATCTCGCGGTGGACAGCGAAACCGGACAATAAATTTTGAAGACGAGCAATATCCCTACTTGCGGTAGTCTCCGCCGGTGAGGCTGTTCAGCACGGATTGCTGCCAATGATGAAGGTCGTATTGCAGGCTGTAGGCAATGAATGGCTGCAGTTCGAACAGGTTGTTTTTTTCAGCGGGATCAATGGAGAGGTCGAAAAGCTCCTTTTTCACTCCGCCTTTTTTCTGTTCATGCACCACCAGCTTGTAATGGCCTTCGATGATGACGCGCGAACCGAGGTAATCGGCATCGTTGATGGTGGTGTGGCGGAAGTTGCTGAAGTCACGCGTGGCTTTACCTCCTGCCTTTTTAGCAAGCGGCGTGGTGCCTTGCTGGAGCGTGAGATCGATGTAGGGCTCGGTCTTGTCGAGATGAGCGGCGTCGAATTGCCAAACCCAAAGCGGCTTGGTGCGCTCAGTCATTTTTCCATCGATCACAGGCAGAAGGTCGGTGCCATCGATGGGGCGGTCCGGCAGCGGCTGGCCTGTGAGGGCGCAGAGTGTGGGCATGAGATCGCTGGTGGTGGCGCGGAATTTCGTGCAGCGCGGCTTCGGAATGCGCGCAGGCCATTCAATGAGGCCAGGGACAAGGACGCCGCCTTCATAGACCTGGCCTTTCACGCCGCGATGTGGCAGGACGAGTGAGCCGTCGGCCGAGGTGCCATTGTCGCCGCAGTAAAAGAGCAGGGTGTTGTCGCGCAGGCCTTTGGCGGCGAGATGTTTTCTCAGCGTGCCGATGGAGCGGTCCATCGCGGTGATTTCGGCGTAGCGTTCGCGCAGGACTTCACCTTGGGGGCGTGTGGTGGGGCCTCCGGTTTCGTTGGAGGTCAGCTTGACTTTCTTGTCCTTGTATTTGGCGGGCAGGTCATCGTAGAGCGCGAGGTCCTCCGGCAGGCTGCTGTAAGGCTCATGTGGTGAGCCGAACCACACCACGGTGAAGAAGGGTTTTTTGTCTTTGCTGGCGCGATCGATGAACTTGATGGCCTCATCGATGACGATGGCGGAACTTTCGCCCTGGATGATTTCAGGCGGGCCGCCATTGCGTGAGAGAGATGGGTTCAGCTCAAAGAAATTATCGTGCGAGATCCACTCATGAAATCCCATCGCTCCGGGGCTCGTCGGCGAAGATGCTTTGACCGGGCCCAGATGCCATTTGCCGAAATGGCCGCAGTGGTAGCCGGCCTTGCCGAGGATCTGAGCGATGGTGATTTCTTCCGGGCGGATTGAGAAGCCGGGGTTGAAAGTGCCCATGCGGTTCGGATGACGGCCCGTCATAAAGCTGGCGCGTGTAGGCGAGCAGCTCGGATGCGCGGCGTAGAAGTTTTCGAAGCGAAAACACGTCGCGGCCATGTCATCGAGCACCGGCGTTTTCACATGGGGATGACCGTTGTATCCTGTCTCCTCCCAGCCGTGATCGTCACCCATCATCAGGATGATGTTTGGACGTGGCTCTGCGGCGAATGATGCCTGCGGCATGCAGCATGCCGCGAGGATGAAAAGAAGAAGACGTTTCATCAGAGCAGCAGTGGTTCACTTCTTCGTCGGCGGCACCACTGGACCGGTGCCTTGTGGGCTCTTTGTCCGTGGCTTCTCGATCTTCACGGCCCCAGCGGGAAGTTTTGCGGGATCAAAGGACTGCGGTGCCGTGACCGGAAGCACTTTGAGGCGGAGGTCTTTGATGTGTACCCTGTTCGCATTGCCGCGATGAAGCTGAATGGCCAGCAGGCCTGCGAGGGCGCGCTTCTTTTCATCGTAATCGGTCAGTTCGGAGGTGACCTTGCCGTTGATCTTGTGCACCAGGTGGTTTCCGCGTGCGATGATGACGTACTCATTCCACTGCGACACATCCACCTTCACCGGTTCATGCTCGGAGAGCTTCCACAGTGCGCCTGAGGTGTCGAGCATGACGTTGGTGCCATTGAGACCGAAAATGCCGCGGCCTTTTTCCTCATAGGTCATGCCTGTGTGTTCGGTGGCTGGATGGATGTCGATCTGATACCCGGTGATGACCCATTGGGCGACCTCCGGCAGCTCGCGGCTGCGGTATTGAATGCCGGAATTGTTGTCGCCCTCGACGCGCACGGTGGCATGCAGTTCGAAGTCCTTCACCTGGCCTCCGCGCCAGATGAGGAAGGAGTTGTTTGGCATGGCATCTGGTCCGGTGCAGGTGCCGATGACCTCGCCGTTTTCCACCTTCCAGAGTTTGGGATCGCCATCCCAGCCGGTGAGGTCCTTGCCATTGAACAGGGAGGTGAAGCCGTCCTCAGCGGAAGCAGCGGCGGCGAAAATGAAAAGGGAAAAAAGTGCTGCAGGTTTCATGAGGCGTGGTGGGGAATTAGATCGGGTGGGGCAGGAAGAACGGGCGCTGCACTGTGATTTCTCGTCTCGCTTGCAACTTTTTCACTTCATTCCCTGTTGGTTTGCTTCCATGCGATCCCTTGCCCTCTTCTCTTTTCTCGTGCTGACAGCTTCGTTGTCAGCGCAGCAGCCACCCTATGATGTTTTTCCTGCGGCTGATCCGCCCTACTACCGTGTGCGTTATGAGGCCTCCACTCAGCCGGGGGAATTGATCTTTCCGGTGAACTACACCGTGTGGGTTCCGCCGGGCGTGAAGTCCTTGCGCGGGGTGATCGTGCATCAGCACGGCTGCGGTGAAGGCTCGTGCAAATCCGGCCTTACGGGCGCCTATGACCTGCACTGGCAGGCGTTGGCCAGAAAGCATGACTGCGCGCTGATGGCCCCTTCCTATGAGCAGCCCGAGAAGGCGGACTGCCAGATGTGGTGCGATCCGCGTAACGGATCGGATGTGGCGTTTCAAAAGGCGCTCTCTGATCTCGGCGCGAAGTCCGGGCATCCTGAACTCGCCAAGGTGCCGTGGGCGCTGTGGGGCCACAGCGGTGGCGGTCATTGGGCGGGAGGCATGACTTTGCTGCACCCTGAGCGTGTGGCGGCGGCGTGTTTGCGCTCCGGCGTGCCGATGCTGGAGGCCAATCCGGCCCGGCCCTCGATCAAGATTTACACTCTGTCTGAGGCAGTCGCTGGAGTGCCTATCATGTGCAATCTGGGCACCAAGGAAGGTGTGACGGTCAAGGAGGGCCGCTTTGCCGGAGCCTGGGCTTCGAACGAAACGTTCTTCACCGCCGTGCGTGCAAAGGGTGGACTCATCGGTGTATCGGTCGATCCCTTGACCACGCACGAGTGCGGCAATCAACGCTACTTCACCATCCGCTGGCTGGATGCCTGCCTGACCGCACGACTGCCGGAAAAGAACGGCGCTGCGCTGAAGCCGATGCCAACGAAGAACGCCTGGCTCGCAGCCTTGCTCGGGACTGAAGCCGTACCTGCCGCCAAGTTTACTGGCGAAAAGGACAAGGCCGTCTGGCTTCCGAATGAAGCGGTCGCCAAGGCCTGGGAGGTCTACGTCAAAGACACCACCGTCCCCGACACCACCCCGCCGCCTGCGCCCACTGGGCTGCAGGTGAAAGACGGCGAACTCACGTGGAAAGCGGAGGCCGATCTCGAAAGCGGCCTGGCCCATTTCATCATCGAACGCGACGGCAAACAGATCGGCACCGTGCCTGAGCAGCCGAAGAACCCCTTTGGCCGTCCGGTTTTCCAAGGCCTGCAATACAGCGACACGCCCACCAACCCGCTGGTTGAGATGATTTTCACCGACAAAGCGCCTGAGGCTGGCAAAAAGCACCAGTATCGCGTGATCGCGGTCAACACGGTGGGACAGAAATCCGAGTAAAAGGGCGTGTTTCCTGCTGCAACACGGGGTGGTCTGGCTACGTAGTAGTCAGACCCCCAAATCATGAACAGACGCCGTTTCATTCTCCAATCTCTGGGCACATCCCTCGCCCTGCCGGGACTCCCCTCACTCAAGGCAGCTACCGTGGGCGGCAATTCCGCCATCCAGACCGCCAAGGGAGCAGGTGCTGGAGCACGTCGATTCGTGGCCATTGGCAATCTGCTGGGCTATCAGACGAAGCAGCTCTTTCCGACCACCAAGGGTCGTGACTATGAGAAAACTACCCTGCTCGAGCCGCTGTGGGATAATCGCAGCCAGATGACGGTCTTTCGCGGCCTTGATCACGGCGTGAAGGGCGGGCACTTCGCGGTGCATTCGTTTCTTTCCGGGGTGTTGAACTCCGAGGCGCAAAACCGCCCGGATGGCAATGTGACCATCGACCAGTATCTCGCGGACGAGATCGGCTTCGAGACGCGGTTTCCTTCGCTGACCGTCGGCTCGGAAGGCGGCATTCACGGCGGCTGCCAGATCGCCTGGACGAAGTCGGGCGTGCGTGTGCCTCCCGTCACGAATCCGTCGCAGTTGTTTGAGAAGCTTTTCGTCAGTGACTCCACGGAGCGTCAGGCACGCCGGGTGCAGGAAAACCGGGTGCAGTCATCCATTCTCGATTCGGTGATGGACGAGGCCAACCGCCTTTCCAAGCGCGTGAACAAAGAGGACAAGGACAAGCTGGATGAGTATCTCACTTCCGTGCGCGATGTGGAGAAGCGCCTGGAACTGCGCCAGCGCTGGGTTGCCCAGCCGAAGCCCAAGGCCCCTTTTGACAAGCCCGCGAATCACAACGCCGTGGAAGACCTGCCGATCCTCTATGAACTGATCGCGCTGGCACTGCAGACGGACAGCACGCGCATCGCCACGCTGGAAATCGGCGGTGACTTCATGCCACAGCATCTCGGCATCAAGAAAGACTGGCACGGCCTCTCCCACCACGGCAATGACGCGGAGGCCATCGCGAGCCTCATCACCTTGGAGAAATATCAGATCGAGCACTTGGGCAAATTCATCACTCGCCTCTCGAAGATGAACGATGGCGAACGCACCCTGCTGGACTCCACCGCGGTGCTCTTCGGCAGCGGCATGGGCGATGGCAATTCGCACAAAAACTCCGACCTGCCCATCATCCTCGCGGGTGGCGGCTACAGACATGGTGAATTCCGCGAAGTGCCGCGTGAGGGCATCAACAAGGTGCCGCTGTGCAATCTCTTCGTGGACATCGCGCAAAAGATGGGCGTGGAGACGGATTCCTTTGGCAACAGCACCGGGCGTTTCGCGTGATGAGCATGATGGCTCCGCCCCCGCGCCTCAGCACGCTGCTTTGCCTCGCGCTCCTGACAACGGCCCATGCCGCCGACGATGCACCCAAGCTCGCCCAGCAGTTCCTCGGGAAATACTGCCTGGAGTGCCATGACGCGGATGTGCAAAAGGGTGATCGCGCCTTTGAGAAGTTTGCGCTGCCTCTGAAATCCGTCCCTGATCTCATCGATGCGCGTGACATCATCGACCAGCTGACCTTGAAGGAGATGCCGCCGAAAAAGGCGGATCAGCCCACCGATGATGAGCGCCTCGGCATGATCCGCGCATTGCGCGAGGGCACGGTGGCCGCCTATGGCAAATTTCAGAGCACGGGCAGCCGCACGGTCATGCGCCGCCTTTCCAGCCGGGAGTATGAGAACACCCTCGCCGTATTGTTTGGCCGCCGGGTGGACTCACTGGGCCTCACTGCCGATTTCCCGAAGGAGAAGACGAGCCAGCACATGGACAACATCGGCAAGTCGCTGGTGACCTCCGGCTTTCTTGTGGATCAATACTTCCAGTCCGCGAATCGCCTCGTCGAGGCGCGACTCGGCAAGCCGGCGACCGAGCCGAAGAGCTGGCGCTTCAACAGCCACTTTGTGCAATACGAGGAGCTGACCGGCTCCCACAAGTCCGCCTTCAACTTCCGTTACCTCTGTCTTTACGAGCAGCCGAACACCGACACCCGTCAAGGCGGCTACGGCCATATCGAAGACTTCAAGCAGGGCGTGCCCGTCTCCGGCCTTTACGACATCGAGGTGGAGGCTGCCGCGATGCACCGGGACACGCACTACGATCCCACCATCTTTGGCATCGATTTCTCAGAGCCCTTCATCCTCGGTGTTGTGCCGGGAGATGTCACCAAAGGCCACATCCATTATCCGCAGGCCATTGAGCCGCTGCTCGCCAGCACCTTGGTGCCGGACAACACGCCCACGTGGTTCAAATTCCGCGTGTGGCTGGAAGCCGGGCAGACACCGCGCTTCATCTTCCCGAACGGCCCGTATGAATCGCGGGCATCGGTGGTGACGATCAATAAACGCTACAAAGACGAGTTCAAAGCGGACACTGGATCCTCCGGCGTCGGCCGCGCCCACATCCTGCTGGAAGGCAAGCTGCCGCACATCCGGATCAGCGAGATCAAGATCAATGGTCCCGTGCCCGAGGAAAAAGGCGGTGCCGAGGAGGTTGCCGTGTTTGGCAAAGACGGATTTCAAGCTGACCATGCGCTGGACCAGCTCCAGGCTTTTGCGGAGAAGGCGTATCGCCGTCCTCTCACTGATGCTGACCGCAAGCCTATACGCGCCCTTTATGACAAGCGGCTGGCCGAAAAGGCGACACCGCGCCAGGCCGCCCTGGATGCGCTGAAACTGATCCTCTGCTCCCCATCCTTCCTCTACCTGAGCGAAATCACCGAAGAGTCGGCGAAGGCGCTGAGCCCCTACGATCTCGCCTCGCGTCTCTCCTTTGCCCTCTGGGCTGCTCCGCCTGATGAAGCGCTGATCGCCGCGGCGAAGTCCGGCAAGCTCACGCAGGATGCCGAGCTGAAAAAGCAGATCCAGCGCATGCTCGCCGATGAACGCATCAGCGGATTTGTGAACGGCTTTCTGGACAGCTGGCTGAACCTCCGTGAACTCGGCGGCATGCCGCCGCCGCGCGAGGTGGTGCGCTCCTACTATGCGGAGGATCTTCCCACCTCGATGAAAACCGAGGCCCAGCTTTTTTTCCGCGATCTGCTGAAGACCAACGGCTCCGTCATTCAGTTCATCGACTGCGACCACAGCTTCGTGGACAAGAAGCTGGCCAAACTCTACGAACTGCCCGAGCAGAAGACCCTGCGCCTGGCCGATGGCTTCCAAAAGGTCAGCCTTAAAGGCAATGCGCATCGTGGCGGTCTCATGGGCATGGCCGCCGTGCTTACTGTGAGCGCGAACGGTGTTGAGACCTCGCCTGTGACACGCGGTGTGTGGGTCACAGAAAACATTCTGGGCGTGCCGCCGCCGCCGCCACCGGATGTCGTGCCCGCCATTGATCCCGATGTCAGCGGAGCCACCACCATTCGCGACCGCCTCGCCAAGCACCGTGCCGACGCCGCCTGCGCCGAGTGCCACCGCAAGATTGATCCGCTCGGTTTCAGCCTCGAGTCCTTCGATCCCGTCGGCCGCTGGCGCAGCACTTACCCGAAGACCAATAAAAAGGCCCCCGCCCCCAGCATTGACACAACGGGCGAATTCCCTTCTGGCGAGACCTACACCGACTTCGCCAGCTTCAAGAAACTCATCCAAGGCACCCGTGCCGATCTTTTCAGCCGGCACCTCATCCGCCAGATCCTCACCTACACCACCGGCCGCACCATGGAACTCAACGATGACTTCATCATCGACAAGCTCCACGACAAAGTGAAAAAGCAGGGCCTCGGCCTGAACATGCTGATGGTTGAGTGTCTGATGAGCGAGGTGTTTCGGTCGCGGTGATCTTGATCGTAGAACGAACGTCCACGTTCGTTCTCCCACTCAGGTACTATTCACTCCCGTGGGATTGGAAGCTGAGGGCATTCAAGCAACGCGACAGCGTCGTGGAGTGCGGTGGCAGAGATGCACGGCGCAAGCCTGCATCGGCGACACCGCTTTCGCTGGGTGTTGAGTGCCCTCAGGTCTTAGAGTACCGTCCGGCCTGCGGAAAGCGGCGTCGCGCCTAGGCTTGCCGCACGCAGTCCAAGACGCTTCGCGCTCGCCTATGCGCTGGAATGGCCAGAGCTTAGTTCCTACTTCACAGCAGGCGCTGCGGGAGCCGCCTCAGCCTTCACCTTCTTCGGCGGCGCAATACGCGGCGTCAGAAAAGAATCAATCAGCGCCTTGTCCGCTTCGCACTTGGCACCCGCAGCCGGAATTTCCACACCCGCAGACCACAGCACGCCATTGATCACCAACTGGCGCATGCCCGCCTGCTCCCAGGCATGGTGGGCATCCAACCCGCTGAAACTGAAGGAACGCCCACCGCTCGGGCGGTCATAAGTCCATGCCACCACATCCTTATCGCCACCTTCAGGTGAGCCCAGTTTTTCTTTGCCCGACCACACCAAGGGCGTGATGCCCTTCATCTCCGCTGGAAACTGAAAGTGATTCAGCCAGCCGTCATTGATTTTCCACGGTGCGACACCGCTGGTGATGGCGTGTTTGGGAAAGGTGTCATGCACGCTGTCCCAATGACCACGGCTTGAGAGCGCATTATACACACCACCGATCCAGTTCATCGACTGCTGCGCAAACGCCGGTGTGAACTCCACCGCCTGATGAATGTTCACCACTCCGGTTTTGCCATCGGCCATTTTTTGCACGGCGGCCACATGCTCCGGTGAGGCGAGGTAGGCCTGCTTGCCGCCGCCATCGGTGTAAAAGACCACGGCAGCCGCGCCCTCAAACGCCTTCTCATCGGCGGGCCATTCTTCGT
Organism: Prosthecobacter debontii; assembly: GCA_943371875.1. GTDB lineage: Bacteria > Verrucomicrobiota > Verrucomicrobiia > Verrucomicrobiales > Verrucomicrobiaceae > Prosthecobacter > Prosthecobacter debontii_C. The sequence continues at coordinate 87,506 of CALRWM010000006.1, forward strand.
TCACCAGCATCGCGTCCACACCAGGTGTCTGCTTGAGCAACGCCTGCATCAGGCGGCAGCCACCGAGGTAGTCATGGTGGCCGACCTTGTCCACCTCCTTCACCTTGCCGGCGACGAGGACGATTTTGACGCTGTCAGCAGCCCAAGAGGAAGAAGTGCACAAGCCAGCAGCAGCGAGAGAGAGAAGAAAACGTGAGCGGGAAATCATGGTGGGTAAGTGGAAGGCAGTCTAAACGAACGCACTCACCGGGAAATGTCTCCCAATCTTCACGGCCGGGTGATCTGACCGTCGCGCTGAAACATCTGCCAGTCCGCAGCATAGTTCGCATTGATGAGCCAGGAGGCTGTGGCCTTATCTCCAACAAAGGTGGCAAAGGGTCCCGTGGGAAGTGTCTGATAGCCGCCTTGGGTGACATCCCAGTTTTTGCCGAGCGAGCCGCTCTCAAGCATCAGTGCATTCATCTTCACCGGACCTTTGAGCGGATCGGCATCCGCAGGCACGCGTGTGGCGAAGGTATGGCGCAGGAAGGAGAACACCAGTGGCCAAGTTTTTTCGCCGGGGCCGTGACCCGTCTTTGGTTCGACGGCATAATTCCACAGCGCGTTGTGCTTCTTCCGCATCGCTTCGACGACACCCATGTTCTCGGCTTTGGAGGGACGGCCAAAAAAGTCATCCACCTCACCAAAGATCACCAAACCGGGGATTTGCGCCGCACCGGGTTGATAGACTTGATACGTGGTCCCCGGCCGCATGGAGACCCAGCCCCACACGCGGGTGCTTTCGGCGGAAAAGATGGCGGAGAATCCGGTGCCATTGGAATGGCCGTAGAGAAAGAGCGGGGCATTCTCCAGCTCTGGATGGCTGGCTCTTTGTCCAAAAGTCTTCAGTCGCTCATAAAGCAGGCTGCGTGGCCAGAAGCCGCGCTGCATGGGATTGCCCACGAATTTGAAAATCGCGAGATGCAGCTCGCGGGCGATCTTGCGCAACTCCGGATGCTTGTAGAGCGCCTCGCCGCTGCCATGGCCGGACATGACGACGATGCCCTTTGCCACAGTGGTTTGCTCCGGCACCCACAGGTCAAACTTCACATCCTCCTTTTTGCCTTCGCCTTTTTCCTTCACGGCCTGCTGCCATTGCTCATCGGTGAGTTTCCAGTCCCAGCTTCTTTCAACAGCCTGCTGCGGCGAGGGCGTGCCCCATTTGGCTTCATCGAGCACGCCATTCCAGTTCTTCTGGCCTTTCACCTGCGTGTTGGCCCGCACCCAGCCGAGGCTGTGGCATTCGGGCAGTTGCAGCGTCTCGGTGAGTTCAATGTCAGCGGCGTGGAGATTTGCCAGCAGCAATGTGGCGACGAGAAGGAACGGCTTCATGAAAATGGTCGGGTGAAACTAGGCGATGAGTTCCTTCAGCACACCGGAGCTGTCTCCATGACGCTCGACGTTCACGCCCAGACCATGGAGGAGCGTCAGCCACGCATTGCACAGCGGCGTGTCCTTCGAGACGACGATGTTGTGACCGAGCTTGATCCCTGCGCCGCCGCCGGTGAGGAGTGTTGGGCAGTTGTCCAGGCTGTGCTCGGTGCGGATATTGCTGCCGTAGGCGAGAGCGATGTTGTCAAAGAGTCGGCTGCCGTCGGCTTCCTTGGTGGCTTTGAGTTTGTCGATGAATCCCGCGAGCAGATCGCTCTGCGTGAGGTCGCGCTGCTTGGAAGCTTCCAACTTTTCACCCATGGTCGAGTGGTAATGGCTCATGTCATGCGGAGCCACCTTGATGCCGATGCTGGTGAGCAGAGTGCTGACCGGCTGGCGATAAGTGAGCACACGGGTGCTGTCCGTCTGCATCGCCGCGAGCATGATGTCATACATGATTTTGATTTCTTCTTTTCCGGCGAGACCGGGAGCTGGCTCGGGAATCGGTGCCTTGGGCTGCGGAACACCAATCCACTGCTCGTCCTTGCTCAGGCGTGTTTCGATGTCGCGGATGCCCTGAAAGTATTCATCGAGCTTGCCCTTGTCCGTTTTGCCGAGGCCACGCTGCATGACGCGGGCATTCTCCATCACGGTGTCCAGCACGCTGCGCTTATGGGCAAGCATGGCTTTCTGCTGCTCGATGGGCGTGGTGTCCTTGGAAAAGAGCCGGTGGTAGGTTTCCACGGGACCCTTGTGTCCGCCGATGGGTTTGCCGCTGACATCCCATGCCATCGAGAGCCCAGGTCCATGCCCTGACGCTTCTGCATTTTCACTGCCATTGAGCTGCAGGGAGGCAAAGCGCGTGTCGAGGCCGAGCTTCGCCGCCGCCACCTGATCCGCGGAGATGCTGTTGTGAAAGTTCTGCCCCGGCTCGCCAAAGCGGTTGGCCCCCGTGAGCCACATGGTGCTGCCCCAGTGGCCGTCGTTGCTGTACTTGTTCCAAAGCCCCTGCACGACGCTGAAGTCCGCCTTGTGCCGTGCCAGCGGCTTCAATCCTTCAGGCAGGGTGTAATCTGCCCCCGGTTGTTTGATGTCAGGAAACCAGCTCTCGGTCGTGATCCCCCAGCCAAAGCCCAGAAACACCAGCCGCTTCGGTGGAGATGCTGGAACCGCCGCCGAAGCAAAGCGGCGGAAGCCAAGAGATTCCAGTGCCGGCAGGGCAATGAACGCGGTGCTGGATTGAAGGAAGTGGCGGCGCCGGATGGGTGAGGTGCTCATGATGCTTTTTCGTTGAGAGATTACTTCGTATGGAACTCCTGACTTGCGACCAATGCGTGAATGAACTCGCGAATGGCGAGGTCTTTTTTACCGGCCTGCTGAATCATGCCGGCTATAAGTGGTTGATCGCGGAAGCCCGGCGGGCGGCCCAGAGCAAACTCAATCAAGGCCTCGCTGAAGCTGCGGGCAAAGGCGTCTGATTTGGAGGCGATGATGTCGCGCAGCCCAAAGAAGTCTTTGAACGCCGGGCCTTTGTAGAGCGCGGCGGCAGCTTCGATCGTCCATGTCTTCTTGCTCTTGGGATCGGGTTTGCCGTTTGCGTCGATGGCCATGTAGCTGTCCTCGGTACGCCACTGTCCGGCGGCATCAAAGTTCTCCAACCCAAAGCCGACGGGGTCGATCTTGCGGTGGCAGCTCGCGCATTGCGGATCTTCCTGATGCGCGAGCAATCGCTCGTGCGTGGTGAGAACTTTACCCGCGAGCCGTGTGATCGCTGGGACGTTGGCAGGTGCGGGTGGTGGCGGATCATGCAGCAGCTTGCGCAGCACCCAGGCACCACGTTCGACGGGGCTGGTGCGTTCGCCATTGCCACCCATGAAATGGATGGCCGCCATGCCGAGCAATCCCCCGCGTGGCGAGTCCTTGGGCAGCGACACTTTTTCATAGCCTTCCCCCTTCACGCCGGTGATGCCGTAGTAATGGGCGAGAACACGATTGATCATCACGTAATCAGACTTCAACAGGTCACGCAGGCTTGAGTTGTTTCGCATGATGTACGCCATGGTTTCATGGATCTCCCCTTTGGCGGCGACCTTTGTTCCAGTGTCAAAGCGCGGATAGAGTGAACGATTGACCTCGAAAAAGTCGATCCGATCCAGCCCAAGCCACTGATGAGTGAAGGCTTCGAGGAAATCTGCCGAACGCGGGTCGTTGAGCAGGCGCTCCGTCTGCGCGGCGAGCACCTCCGGCTTTTGCAAATCGCCGTTCCGCCCCAGATCAAGCAGCTGCTTGTCCGGCGGCGCACTCCACAGAAAATAGGACATGCGGGTGGCGAGTTCCATTCCCGTCAGCTGACGGCGCTTCTCGTCTGGCGTGGGTTCCGCGAGGTAGAGATACATGGGGGAGGACAGCACCACGGCCAGCGTCTCCTTCAGCGCCGCGCTGTGTTTGTCGCCCGCCTTGCGGCGCACGTCATAGAGACTGAGCAAGCGGTCGATGTAATCCTTCGGTGGCGTTGTGCCACGGAATGCCTCCGTGGCAAACCGCTCCAGCGCCGTGCGCAGTTCGGGTTCGGCAGGAGCGGGAGTTTTGTCATCCAGCGGAATGCTGAGCGCCGCAATGCCGGGTGGCTTGGGTTTGTCGACTTTCGGTACGCGTTCGACTTCGATCCAGTCCACCCACAGTGTGAGTTCTGGCCCGATGCCGTTGAGCTTCACCGCCTCGGCACGTTTGCGTCCGCCTTCTTCATTGGTGTCCCAGCTGCCCTTTTCCCGGACGAACAGCAGGCGGTTCTCCCTCGTCATGTTGCTGCGTGTCAGAGTCAGCGGAATCTCGATCACCTGCGGCTTTTCGATCGTGCCCGTGATTTCATGGGTGGCCATGACGCGCCCCGTGCGGGCATAGATGCCGAAATCGAGGAAGCGCCGCTCAGGCGGTGCATCCTTCGTCGCAGCGGCTTTCACGCGCACGATGTAATCGCCCACCGGCCAGTCAAACGGCACCAGCAGTTCGATGTAGTTCACGTTCAGCTCCGCCGGATGCCGCGTCTGCGTGCCGAGGTAGGCCCCCTTGTCCACCGCAGGCTGCGCCATGTAATACTGGTGATACTTCAGCCAGCCTGCGCCCAGTGAATCGTTGGCCAGATCGGCATCGTTTTCGCCCTTCTTGTCGAAGCCAAAGGTGCGCGGATTCGGTGCGCCGGGAATCCGTGCCCACTCGCGCCGGAAAATGCTGTCGTTCTTCGATTCCTTGCGGATCTTGGCCACGATGTCCTTGTTCTCAGGCTTGGCAGCCGCTTCCTCCACCGCCTTGACCCATCGTTCCGCTCGGGCTTTGGCATCGATTTGATACTCCACGAACTTCTTCACGATGGGTGTCGTCGTTTCGGCTTCGTAGTGCAGCTTTTTCTCCACACCTGCCGCCGCCTGCCACGCAAACGCTTCATCCACCGCCTCGCGTCCCAGCATCTGGTATTGCTCAAACTGGTTCGCCGACATGAAAAGATTCGCCCCCACTGTGTCGAAACCACCCGCACCGCTGTCTGCGGGCAGATCGGACACATTGACGTCCACGCCGAGCAGTTCCCGCAGCGTGTTCTTGTATTCGCGACGGTTCAGTCGCCGCATGGTGATGACGCCATTCTGATCCCCCAAAGTGCGCCGCGCCGCGACCATCACATTCGCCAGGTCATCAAGAAAGTCCGCCTTCGCTTCATTCGTCGGCTGCTTTTCGTCCTCCGGCGGCATGTCGCCTGAGTTCATCTGATTGAGCACTTTCTGCCACCTCTCCGCGGTTTCGATGTCCTTGATTTCAAACGGCAGATCGTCCACGCGGAACTTCCCCTTCTGCTTTTCCGGGCCATGGCAGGAGACACAAGTCTCCTGAAACAAAGCCTTGTGACGTTGATCCATCACGGCGCGGCTCTGGGCCTCTGCGGCGAGAGCGGGTGAATAGGCAGACAGCAGGGCGGCGAGAAGCAGAAACGGACGATTCATCAGGGGAAGAAACAAACGCAGTGGGACGATCAATGTATCTCGCCTTCGGCATCAAAACCGGACGAACAAAATGCAGCTCGTCTCCAATCCAGAAGCGGCTTCGTCACGGTTGCACCACCCACAGTCGAGCGAGTCCTATGGGCTGAAACTTTTCACCGCTAACGGTCAGTTCGAGAGTGACCTGAGCTTGGCGGCCATTTTTCCCGAGCGTGGTGACTTTACCGGTGATGGGAGCGGCGGTGGGCTTGCGATCCACACCTGCAGGAGCAACTTGGACGGTTGTGCCTTGCTTGAGGCGTTTGATCTGCTCCTCGCCTTCGTTGAAAAGTGTCAGCGTGAGTTGGGTGCCACTGGAGGCATCGACGTAGCCGGGAGCGCCTTCTTCGATGATGCGCTTGGCGTGCACTGCCTTCTGCACTGCCTGAAATTTGAGCAAGCTCTCGTCATCGAGAAAGACTTCACAAGCCATGCGGGTTTTGCCTTTGCCGATGCCATGGGTTTTAGTGCGGAGTTTGTCACCGGCCTTGATGTCGCTGAATTTCGCAGACTGACCAGCTTTCCAGAAGCGCGTGTTCTTGTCGGTTTCGATCACGACGTTCTTTTCACGCACAAAGCTTTGGTCAGCGTTTGCCCAAGTGCAGGTGAGCTGGCCAGATACGGCCTCGATCTGGTCCACATGGAAGTACTCTTTGTGGCCGTTCATCATGTTCATCTCGTCCTGGATGTAGGTGAGCCACACCCACTGCTCTTTGTCATCCACATGCAGGCGGAAGATGGCGCGCTCGCCCACTTTGAAATCCTGCAGGTCTCCGAGCGTGGCATGGTGCAGCAGTTCGGCATAAGGCATAACAGTGAAGCTCATCACTTCATCATTGCTCTCGTTGCGGAATTTTCCTGTGCGTGAGGTCAGATCCAGGCTGATCAGCTCGCCCCAGATGCGGCGCATTTTTTCAAACGGGATGATCACCTGGCCCGGTGTGATCACGGGGATGGGCTTGGCAGGAGGCGTGTCCGCGGCAAGGGCGGAGAGGGACAGAGCGACGAGGCATGGGAGCAGAGCGCGGTTGGGCATTGGCCAGTCATACGACGCTGCATGGAACTTCCTGCACCACCCCCGAACTATCGGGGATCCGGGTGACCGCCTTGACAGAATCAAGGGAATAAAATTCAATTTTTGGCTCAAGATTCCCCGCGCACGGGAAAGCCGGTCGATTACTCTCAGTCACCAATTTATACATATATGTCCGACTCTTCCGGTTCATGGGTTGCGCGCTTGATGCGTGCTTTGTTTGGGCAATTTCACTACCAGCCGCCTAGCTGGGTGCCTCGTCTTGCCTATGCGGCGGATGATCAGGTGCGGAAACATCCGGGCTGCTATGCCCTCGCTATCGTGATCACCGGACTGATGTTTCTCATCGTGCCGCAGGTGCGGCATTATAGAGAAGCGCATCGGCCCCGCCCTCAGGTGCGGGCTGAAGTGCGTGAGGCAAAGGGGCTGCTCCTGATGCCGGCGGTCACACCCATTATTAAAAACAAACCGCAGCCACAGCCGATGACGGTACAGTTTAATGTTTCGGTGGCCAAACTGGATGCCGTGGGCAAGACGGCGGCCGGCGTCACCCTCACGCCTGCACATTCGGGCGTGTGGACATGGAGCACTGACAAGCTGCTGGTCTTCACCCCCGCCAAGGACTGGCCGGCTGGTCAGGAGTACACCGTGCGGCTTGATCCAGCGCAGCTGCCCAAGGAAGTGGTGGTGAAGGAAGCCGTCTGGAAGGGGAAGACACAGCCGCTGGTGCTTTCTGTGAACAGTTCAGAATTTGAGATCGATCCGCGTGATCCATCGATGCAAAATGTCGTGGTGGGTCTCACCTCGACACATCCGCTCGACAGGGCGCAGATCGAGCAACTGGTCTCACTGGAGGTCGTGGGTGGCGCGAAGATCTTTGACTGGAAAGGGCAGAAGCCGGATGCGCTGTTCTCGGTCACGGAAGGAAAGCTCCAGCGGGAATTCTGGATTCGCACGGCGCGGATCCAGGTGCCTGTGAAGGAGGACTTCGTGAAGATCACGGTGCACAAGGAACTCACCAGCACGGTCGGCGGCAGCTCGCTGGCAGCCGACATCATCTCCAAGGTGCGCGTGCCGGATGTGGACAGCGGCTTCAAAATCACGGATGCGAACACGGAAATTTTGAAGGCCGATGATGGCGAGCCGGAGCAGTTTCTGTTCATCAACACCGAGGGTTATGTCTCGACGGAGAATCTGCTCAAGCATCTCAGCGTCTGGCAGGAGCCGCCGAATTTTCGGATCACGGATGTGAATGGTCGGCGCGTCCCACCCAGAGAAAATGATGTGACGGAGGATGTGCTGCGGCAGTATGCGCCCGTGTCGCTGAAGCCGGTCGAGCTGGAGCTGAGCGATGATCACCCGGCAACGACGCGGCATGCCTTCAAATTTCTCACGGAGAAGCAGGGGCGGCTGTTTGTACGCATCACACAGGGGGTGGAGGCTCTGGGCGGCTTCCGGCTCAGCAGGGAGTTTCGCTCATTTAAATCCGCACCTCGTTTCCCGAAGGAGGTGCAGTTGCTGGGCAAGGGCGGCATCCTGGCTCTCAATGGTGAACGCAAGCTTTCGCTGCAGTCACGCGGCGTGCCGTTTCTGCGGGTGAAAATGGCGCGGGTGCCTGCGCGGCAGGTCAACCACCTCGTGGTGATGACGGAAGGCGACTTCGCCAATCCCTTCTTCACGATGAACGACAGCTTTGATGAATCCAACATCGCCCACTTCCTGCGCCGCGTGCAGCCGGTGGCGATGAAGAACGAGTTTCAGGCCTGCTACTCGGTGATCGATTTCGCCAGTGCACTGCAGGCGCCAGATGCCGCCGATGCAGATGCTTCGCGCGGATTGTTTTTCCTCACCGCGGAAGGAGTGCAACCTACCGCGGACAGCAAAAAGACCATGGAGGGCGATGCCGTGGAGGACGACTGGCGGGTCATGGAACAAGCAACAACGAACCGCTTTGTCCTCGTCACCGATCTGGGCCTGATGGTCAAAACAAACGCGGACGGTTCGCGCGATGTGTTTGTGCAGAGCATCAAGAGTGGCGAACCGGTGAACGGAGCCGTGATCACAGTGATGGCGAAAAACGGCGAGTATCTACTGCAACAAACCACCGCCGACGGCCATGTGCTGCTGCCGGACGTCAGCAATTTTCAGCGTGAGAAACGCCCTGTGGCCATCGTCGCCACGCTGGGCAATGACTTATCGTTCCTGCCATTCGAGCGTCCCGACCGCCTGCTGGATTTCTCACGTTTTGACATCGGCGGCGTGCAGGCATCGGAACAGGAGGCGCTGGAGGCCTTCGTGTTCACAGAACGCGGTGTGTATCGTCCAGGAGATGACATCCATGTGGGTGCGGCACTCAAGCGCCGTGACTGGGCCGCGGGCCTAGCGGGGCTGCCGCTGGAGATGGATCTGGTCAATGCGAAGGACGAGGTGATCGACACCCAGAAGATCGTGCTGTCCGCGGACGGTTTCATCGAGGTGAAGATGAAGACCGATGAGTCTGACCCCACGGGCCGCTACATCGCAAGGCTGTATCTGGTCAAAGGCCTGCATGAACGCATTCGCTTGGGACAGAGCTTGTTCAAGGTGGAGGATTTCCAACCGGATCGCATGAAGATCGATGTGACTCTCACCGGCAACGAACTCGCCGGATGGCTGCAACCGAGTGACATCAAGGCGGACGTGTCTCTGCAAACCCTGTTTGGATTTCCGGCGGCGAAGCGTCTGCTCAAAGCGCGCATGGAATTAAGCCCGGGGGCTTTCGCCTTTGCGCAATTCCCCGATTTCATCTTTCACAACCGGTTGCCGGAAGCGGAAGACACCGAGGAGACGGAGGCCGGGCAGAAGATCAATCTCGGCGAGCAGAAGACAGATGACACCGGGGCAGCGCAGTTTGATCTGGCGTTGGAGCGTTTCGACAAGAGCTGCTTCCAGGTGAGCCTGCTGATCGAAGGCTTTGAAGCTGATGGCGGACGCAGTGTGCGCAGCGGGAAAAACTTCCTCGTGGCTGCGCTGCCGTATGTGGTCGGCTACAAACCGGATGCCAAGCTCGACTACCTCGGCAAGGACACTGCGGCCAATGTGCGCTTCATGGCGGTGGGGCCGGATTTGAAACCCTATGTGCCGAAGGATCTCATGGCGCGTCTGATTCAGATCAAACACGTGTCCGTCCTCACCAAGCTGGAAAGCGGCAGCTACGCCTACGTCTCGACGCAGCGTGAATCCATGGTTTCGGAAACCCGTTTTGCTCTGCCGGCGGAAGGCGCCAGTTACGAGCTGCCAACGAATGCAGCGGGTGAATTCCGCCTCGAATTGCGTGACCCGGAAAACAACGTCGTCTGCGCCACAGCGTTCACCGTGGTGGGCAAGGGAGACTTGGACCGCAGCATGGAGCGTGACGCGGAGCTGGGCATCAAACTGGCGCGCGGCACCTGGAACAGCGGTGAAGCTTTGGAAGCGAGCCTGAGCGCAACCTACACCGGCGCGGGCCTCATCACCATAGAGCGCGAGCGTGTGCTCGGCTGGCAATGGTTCAAGGCGGGCACGACGTCCAGCGTGCAGCACATCACGGTGCCGAATGGCATCGAAGGCTCCGCCTATGTGAACGCCTCCTTTGTGCGGGCGCTTGATTCAAAGGAGATCTTCACATCACCGCTGAGCTATGCAGTGGAGCATTTCGTGGCGAATCCCGACAAGCGACGCATCGAGGTGAAGATCGACGCGCCGGAAAAAGTGAAGCCGGGGGATGTCATGAAGATCGGCTACCAAACTGCGAAGCCATGCCGCATCGTGATCTATGCCGTGGACGCGGGCATCCACCAGATCACGGACTACAAGCTGCCGGACCCGCTCGCCTACCTGAACCGCAAACGCGCGCTCGAAGTCGAGACGGAACAGCTCATGGACCTGATCCTGCCGGAGTTCTCGCTCATCGCGCAGAACAAGGCCTTTGGGGGTGACGCTGACAAGCCGCTGCGTTTGAACCTGAATCCTTTCAAGCGTCGCAAGGAGCCGCCGGTGGTGTTCTGGTCTGGCTTGATCACCGCAGGCCCCGAACGCCAGGAGGTCAGCTACACCGTGCCGGATTACTTTGCCGGCAAACTCAATATCATGGCCGTGGCCGTCGCTGAAGATGCGGTGGGCCGCGCTGAAACGAGCAGCATCGTGCGCGGTCCGCTGGTGCTGACGCCCAATGTGCCGTTCTTTGCCGCGCCGGGAGATGAATTCACCGCCTCGCTCACCGTGGCGAACAATCTCGAAGGTGCCGAAGCGAATGCACCGATCAGCATCGTGGCGCAGGTCACGCCGCATCTCGAAGTCATCGCATCGCCGCAGGGCGCACTCAACGTGGCCGCCGGCAAGGAGGACACTGTGCGCTTCCGCATTCGTGTGAAACAGGAACTCGGCGGAGCCGAGATCACCTTCAAAGCGGAAGCCGCCGGTCAGGTGGTGCTGCGGCGTGCCACGCTGAGTGTGCGGCCTGCTGCGCCCTTCATCACCAACGTGCAGAGCGGTTACTTCCGTGAGAAGACGCATGAGGTGAAGATCACACGCGAGATGTTCCCGCAGTATCGCAAACTGAACGCGAACGTGTCCGCCCTGCCGCTGGGTCTTGCGCGTGGTTTGGAGTCATACTTGCATGAATATCCGTATGGCTGCTCCGAGCAGATCACCAGCCGTGCCGTCTCACGCCTGCTGCTGGCGAAGGAGGTGGACTTTGGTTTTGATGCAGCAGAATCCGCACGGCAGCTGGATGACGCGTTTGCCCTGCTGCGCAGCCGCCAGAATTCCAGCGGCGGCTTTGGCTACTGGGATTCAGATGCCGATGCCGGCATGGACTACCTTTCGGTCTATGTGACACGCTTCCTCACGGAAGCGCGGGATGCAGGGCATGCGGTGCCCTCCGCACTGCTCGAAGGTGCGCGCAATCGCATGCGGCAGATGGCACGCAGCCAGGTGGACAGCCTCGATGATGCGGCCATCCAGGCGGCAGCGATTTACCTGCTCACGCGGCAGGGTGAAAACACCTCCACCTTTGTGCTGAACCTGCGCGACAACCTGCGCCAGAAACATCAAGAGGCATGGCGCGGCCATCTCACCGCCGCGTATCTCGCAGGCACGTATGCACTGCTGCAGAAGCGCCCGGAAGCCGTGGTGCTGATGCAGGACTACTGGGCCGCGGTGCGCAAAGGCAAGGCGCTGGGCGCATGGAACGGCTGGTACTATCTCGATCCGCAGGTGAGCCAGGCCGAGGGCTTCGCCGTGGCCTGCAAGCACTTCCCGGAACTGGCGGGAAATTTTGGCTATGATGATCTCGCCATCGTCACCGAGCCGCTGGCACGCAATCGCTTCAACACCATCAGCGCCGCCTCCACGATCCTCGCGCTCAAGGCCTACTCGGATCTCGCGAAGCAGTCGGGCGTACGTGTCTCGCTGACGGAAATGTCTCGCGCAAGTGGCACTCCCATCCCGCTGGTGCCGGAAACCACCGGATTGATCCAAAGCAGCTTCAGCGCGCAGGCGGGTGCGCTGCGCTTCGGACTCGAGCAAGGTGGCGGCCGCGATCTGGGTGCGTTTTATCAAGTGACGGAGGCCGGCTTCGATACTGGCCTGCCGACTCAGCGCATCGCCGATGGCCTGGAAGTGTTCCGCGAAATCATCGGAGCAGACGGCAAGGCGGTGGCCAAGCTCAAAGTCGGTGAGGGTGCGCTGGTGCGCCTGACCGTGCGCAATGTTTCTCCCAACGCACTGAGCAACATCGCCGTGCTGGATCTGATGCCCGGCAGCTTTGAGCTGGAACCCAACGGCCTCAAACCCGGACGCGGCACGATGCCGGGCGCCGATTACGTGGATGTGCGCGAAGACCGCAACGTGTTCTTCTGCCGCCTGGGCAAGGGTGAAGTGAAGACCTTCACCTATCGCATCAAACCCATCGCTGCAGGCATTTACGTGATCCCGCCGGTGTTTGCCGAGAGCATGTACGATCGCGGCACCAAAGGACGCGACGGTGGTGGGAAAGTGAATGTGGAGTAACGACCATGCGCACGCTTCACCGTCTGCTGCGAATGCGTTTCCTGCGCTGGTCGGGCGCGGCGCTTCTGCTGGTGGCGGTGGTCTGGCTGCTGCTGCCGCAGCCGGAGCTGTACCCGCCTGAGTTTCGTTTCTCGCGCACGCTGGAAGATCGCCATGGGAGACTGCTGCATCTCGCGCTAACGCCGGATGGCAAGTATCGCCGCTACACGCCGCTGGCGGAGATCAGCCCTGCCTTGATCGAGGCGACGCTGACGCTGGAAGACCGGCATTTTTACGATCACCCTGGAGTGAATCCGCTCTCCATGCTGCGTGCGGCGTGGGGTGTAGTGTCTGGCTCGGCGCGTGGTGGAGGGTCCACCATCACGATGCAGCTCGCGCGGCTGCGCTACGATCTGCATACCCGCACGCCTTGGGGCAAGGCATGGCAGATGCTGCGTGCAGTGCAGATCGAAAAGCACCACTCGAAGGACGACATCCTGGAGGCTTATCTAAATCAAGCGCCATATGGCGGGAATGTCGAAGGCATGGGCGCGGCGAGCCTTCTGTGGTGCGGCAAACCTGCGAAGGAGCTGACACTGCGCGAGGCCGTGGCACTCTCCGTGCTACCCCAAAGCCCGACAACACGCAGGCCGCGTGTGACGGGTGACAATGCGAGCCTCGCCGCCGCACAGCACCGGCTGTGGGATCGTTTGCGCGAAGTACGCGGCCAGCCAGCCGACCCATTAGATGCGGCATTCACGCTGCGTCAGCTGATGCCGGTGCCACGCGAGGCACCCCATCTGGCACGCCGGTTGTTTGCCGGAAATTCGGTGGAAGATCGCGTCAATTCCGGGGTGCCGCTGCGCTGCACGCTGGATGTAAACCGGCAGCAGGGTGTGGAGCAGGCGGTGAATGATTACGTGCAGCGCAAACGCGAGGTGGGCATCACCAATGCATGCGCGCTGCTGGTGCATGCGCCTTCTCGTGAGGTGCTGGCCTACGTAGGTTCCAGCCGCTTTCTCGACAGCAAGATTCAAGGCCAGGTGGATGGGGTGCTGGCGCGGCGTTCGCCGGGATCGGCACTGAAGCCCTTCATCTATGCACTGGCCATGCAGCAGGGGCTGATCCATCCCCACACGCTGCTGCGCGACGGGCGCATGTCCTTTGGCAGCTACAACCCGGAGAATTTCGACCGCAACTTTGCCGGCCCCATCTCCGCCGGAGATGCGCTGTATCACAGCCGCAACATTCCAGCCGTCGCTCTGGCACAACAACTGGATGCCCCCGGCATGTACGGCTTTCTCAAAGAGGCGGGCGTGGCGCTGCCGCAGCCTGCGGAGTTTTACGGCCTTTCACTGCCGCTCGGCGGTGGTGAGGTTTCGATGGAGGAGCTGGCCGAACTCTATGCGCTGCTGGCGAGTGATGGTTCTGCACGGCGGTTGAATTATTTCAAAGCGGATCAGCCCATGGAAGCCAAGACGCTGCTCACCGATGAGGCGCGTTATCTCACCCGCGAGATGCTGCGTACTCGTGAAGGCGAGCCCGTGATGGATGACCCGGCCGTGACATGGAAAACAGGCACCTCGCATGGATTTCGCGATGCCTGGGCCGCAGGCATGCGCGGCGACTATGTGCTCGTGGTCTGGATCGGCAATTTCAATGGCAAGGCCAACCCGGCCTTCATCGCCCGCGAGTGCGCCGCACCGCTGCTGTTTGAAACGTTCCGGCATCTGCGTCTGCCAATGAAACGGGAAAAGCCGCCTGCGGGTGTCTCACAGGTGGAACTGTGCGCGGTCTCTGGGCAGCTGCCCACCCCGCACTGCCAGCACCGTTTGCAGGGTGGATTCATTCCCGGTGTGTCACCCATCACGCCTTGCGATATCCATCGCGAAGTCCTGATCGATGCCACCAGCGGCCTGCGCGTGGCGCGTGATGATGGCAAACGTGTGCTGAAACATGAGGTGTTCGAGTTCTGGCCACCGGACCTGCTGGAGATGTTCAAGCTGGCCGGTGTGCCGCGCAAAACACCGCCACCATTGGAAGCGAACGCCGAATCACTTGTCGCGGCAGATGCAGGCGCTGTCCCGAAGATTGTCTCACCACGTGCCGCCTTGGTGTACACCCTGCAAGCCTCCGATGCAGCACGGCAGAAGATCCCACTGCGTGCAGACACCGCTCCCGGCGTGAACCGCGTCTTCTGGTTTGCCGGACCACGCTTTCTCGGTGCCAGCGATCCCGCCACAGCCGTCATGTGGGCCGCTGCCGCCGGCAAATGGCGCGTGCATGTACTGGATGATCAAGGCCGCAGCGCTGCGGTGGAGGTGCGCGTGGAGATGGTGCCGTGAAGTACGCAGCTATTGCAGGACAAAATCTTTCGACTCCAGCTTCAGCAAAAACGCCTTCGATTCCATTCCACCCGCAAATCCCGTCAGCTTGCCATTGGAGCCGATCACCCGATGACAGGGCGCGATGATCGAGATGGGATTCTTGCCATTGGCTGCCCCCACCGCGCGCACAGCATTGGGGTTGCCAATCTGCTCCGCAATCTGTGCGTAGCTTCGCGTCTCTCCAAAGGGAATGGTGAGCAGTGCGGCCCAGACTTTCTGCTGAAACTCAGTGCCATTGAAATTGAGCTTCATTTCAAATTTCTCTCGTTTCCCTGCAAAGTAGTCCTTTAACTGCCGCTCCGCTTCCATCAGCACCGGATGCTTGGTGTCCTCTTGCAGCGGGCTGAGGCGCACGCGTTTCGGATCATCATTTTCCCACAGCACCGCCGCCAGTCCGTGATCATTCGCCACGAGAGTGAGCAGGCCCACCGGAGAGGGCATGGTTTTGTAAAAATAGCTGTGGGATGTCATGTCAGTGCGGTTTTCGTTCGGGCAGATCATGGCGCGCTCTGGCAACGGCCGCTGGCCATTTTAGGACATGAAGATAAAATAACCCCATGTCCGAAAACGGCCAGTCCGGAAGGGCTGCATGGACTAGCATGCTCAACCCCATGAACCTGATCGATGACAATGCCGCTTACACTGCGCTGAAATCCCGTGACTCACGCTTTGACGGCGTTTTTTTCGTGGGTGTCACCTCCACGGGCATCTACTGTCGTCCCATCTGTCCCGTGAGGGTTCCGAAGCGGGAGAACTGCCGCTTCTTTGAAAATGCCGGGGCCGCGGAGAAGGCCGCCTTTCGCCCCTGCCTGCGCTGCCGGCCCGAGCTGGCCCCCGGGCATGCACCGGTGGATCACGCACATCGGCTGGCAGATCTGATCATCCTCCGCATGGACGAGGGGCTGACGGATGAAGGCGCGGGTCTTGAGGAAATCGCCACACAGTTTGATCTCAGTTCCCGCCAGTTGCGCCGCATCGTACAGCAGGAGCTCGGAGTCTCGCCCATCGAGCTGATCCAAACCCGACGTCTGCTTTTGGCCAAGCAACTTCTGAGCGACACCCGGCTGCCCGTGATCGAGATCGCTTTTGCCAGCGGCTTTTCCAGCCTGCGCCGTTTCAATGACGCTTTCAGCCGCCATTACCGCATGCCGCCCACCCGTCTGCGCAAAGAGGCCGCCGCACATCCGGGCCAGATACATGCTTCAGACACCTCCACGCTGCAACTCGGCTACCGCCCTCCCTATGACTGGCAGAGCATGCTCAAATTTCTCGCCGCCCGCACCATCCGCGAGGTGGAGTTCGTCTCCGACGGCACCTATTCACGCACCGTGCGTCTAGGCGATCACACCGGCTGGATCAAAGTCTCCAACGCAGCAGCCAAGAACGCCCTGCTGGTGGAGTTCACCCACTCACTAACTCCCGTCCTTCCCGCATTGCTGGGCCGCTTGCGCCACATGTTTGATCTCGCCGCCCGTCCCGACATCATCGCCGCGCATCTGCTGCAGGATGCCACGCTGAAAAAAAGCGTCACAAAAAATCCCGGACTACGCGTGCCAGGCGCGTTCGATGGCTTCGAACTGGCCGTGCGCGCCATCCTGGGCCAGCAGATCACCGTGCAGGCAGCGACGAAAATCGCCTGCCGCTACGCCGAAGCCTTCGGTGAGAAAATTGAGACACCGTTTCCAGAACTCACGCGCCTGACACCACAGGCGCACAGTGTCTCCCGTGCGAGCCTCGATGACATCGCCCGCCTCGGCATCATCCGCACCCGCGCCGCGTGCATCCTCGCTCTGGCCAATGGTTTCCACTCCGGCACTCTCAAGCTCGACCCCGGAGCCCATCCCGAGACCACCATCGCACAATTAGTGAGCCTCCCCGGCATCGGTCCCTGGACCGCCCACTACATCGCCATGCGCGCCCTGCGCTGGCCCGATGCCTTCCCCAAAGAAGACATCGCCGTCCGCAACAACCTCGGCGGCGTCACCGCAAAGCGGGCCGAAGAACTGTCCCTGCCCTGGCGTCCGTGGCGGAGCTATGCGGTGATACATGTGTGGAACAGTCCGGCAAAGAACTGCCAACAAACCTTGGCATGAGAGGGCCGGTGACACAGGGGCAGAGCGCACTGAACCACACAGCAAAATCCACGCACCCAGCGCAAGGAACAGTCGGCTCTACTGGAAACCACTATGCCAAAATTGCGGTCGTACACGACGGCACGTACCGTATCGGACCACAATATCGCAAATTCTGCGGGAGGGCATCATAGCAGCCGTGAACACAACCCACGAACGCGCTATGAACACCACCTCAACTGCCCATACCTCCCCCCGCCAACGTTTCATTCTGAACTTGGCTGAGAGCGAGCTCTTCCAGCACTACCAGAAGGCCTTCCATACGCTGACCAGCCTGCCGCTGAGTCTGGAAGCCACCAAGGATGACTCTCCAATCGAAAGCATCATCACCCGCAAAGGCGTGGCCGGCGTGGTGGAAACGCAGGTTCCGGTGCGCGTGGGCAAAAACACCATCGCCATCATGCTCACAGGCGGCGTGCGCCTCCAGCCCGCCAATGCCGAAAACTTCGCCCCCGTGGCCAAGGCTCTTCTGGATGACAACCGCACCGCCGCAGAAATCCGCGGTGCCAAGGTGCACTTCGAACACGCTCCCGTCATGGAGCCCGCACGCTATGAGGCCGCCGTGGCCATCCTGCAGTCCTTTGCTATTCAGCTGGGAGACAGCGCGCACCGTCTGCTGTTTGCCACCGCCACGCATGAGCCCGAAGCCGTGCGCAATGCCAAGACCTTCATCCACACCCATCTGGCTGAGCCAATGTCCCTCGAAGCCGTCGCCAGCGCGGTGAACGTGAGCCCCTTCCACTTCTGCAAGCTTTTCAAGCGCGCCACCGGCCTGACCTTCACGGACTTCGTGAACCGCGCCCGTGTCGAAAAGGCCAAGCGCATGCTCATGAAGCCCGCCGCCCGCATCACCGAAGTGGCCTACGACGTGGGCTTCCAGAGTCTGTCCCACTTCAACCGCAGCTTCCGCCGCATCGCTGATGAATCCCCCACGGAATTCCGCAGCCGCATGAAGCACAGCGGTCCGGCCCTGATGGCCGCATAACCCTTTGTCGCCATGCGCACCGCTCTGCGGTGTTTCGACGACAATTGCCCCGGAGAGGCCGCCTGAGCGCGTTGGGCTACCCTCTCCGGGGTTTTTTGTGCCCACATGCCGCGCCCCGAAACGCCCGCAGCCCTGCATCCGGGCGCAGATGCACTTGACCCCCCGCACCCTCTGCGCACACTCGCCTTCCCTTTTCTCAACCACCCCAAACTTCAGCACAGCACCCTTATGAGCCGGAAAATTCGTTATGGCATGATCGGCGGCGGACGCGGCGCCTTCATTGGCGGCGTTCATCGCATCGCAGCATCAATCGATCAGCAGATTGAACTCGTCTGCGGCGCTTTTTCCTCCGATCCCCAGCGCTCCAAGGACAGCGGTGCCGATTTCTTTCTGCCTGCCGAGCGCTGCTACGGCAATTTTGAAGAGATGATCCGCACGGAATCCGCCCTGCCTGCGGACAAGCGCATGGACTTCGTCTCCATCGTCACGCCAAACCACCTCCACTTCCCCGCCGCCAAAGCCGCGCTGGAGGCAGGCTTCCACGTGCTCTCCGACAAGCCCGCCACTTTCAACCTCGCCCAGGCCAAGGAGCTGGCGGAAATCGTCAAGGCCAGCGGCAAGCTCTACGGCGTGACCTACAACTACACCGGCTACCCGCTCATGCGCCAGGCCCGGCAGATGATCGAAGAAGGCAAGCTCGGCGAGATCCGCAAAGTCGTCGTCGAGTACCCCCAGGGCTGGCTGGCCACCATGCTGGAAAACACCGGGCAGAAGCAGGCCTCCTGGCGCGTTGACCCCGCCATCTGCGGCGCCGCCGGCTGCATGGGAGACATCGGCACGCACGCGATCAACCTCGCTGAATACGTCACCGGTTTGCACATCAAGGAGCTCGCCGCCGACCTCACCATCTTCCTGGCCAAGGAAGGTCGCCGTCTGGAAGACGATGGCAACGTGCTGCTGCGCTTCACCAACGGAGCCAAAGGCGTGCTGCACTCCAGCCAGATCAGCATCGGCTGTGAAAACAACCTCAGCCTCCGCGTCTACGGCTCCCTCGGCGGCATCGAGTGGTCCCAGCTCGATCCAAACACGATGATCGTCACTTCCTTGGACAAGCCGAAGCAGATCTACCGCACCGGCCTCGGCTACCTCGGCAGCGCCGCCTCCGCCTGTACCCGGACTCCTTCCGGCCATCCCGAAGGCTACCTGGAAGGCTTCGCGAACATCTACAAAAACTTCGCCAACCACGTCCGTGCCGTGAGCGCCGGAACACAGCCCAACCCGCTGGACATGGATTACCCGACCATCGAAGAAGGCGTGGCCGGCATGGCCTTCATCGAAGCCGTCGTCGCTTCCTCCGCCAACAACGCCGCCTGGACCCCGCTGGATTACACGCCGACGACGCGCGCTAAGTATGGCGATGCCACGCTCAGCAGCGATCGCGGCGGACTGGCGTAACAAGCGAGTCCATCATTTACGGGGAGAACAGGCAGCTTGCCTGTTCTCCCTTTTTTGTTGAATTAGTTGTGCAAAGAAAACTCGCTGTTTGGCGGCTTGGATTGATCGCCACAAATTGGGTTTCACTCATCCTCCTGCTGTGCGGTTGCCTCCGGCTTCGCCGGTTCGAGCGTCTGCAGTCTCACTCCATTGCTGGTGCGCTCCAGGTCAGGATCAAAGGCAAACTCAAAAATGGCACCATCAAGGGTGTTGAGCACCCAATCTCGCATAAGCTGAGTGTCATTGGCCACCACGGCCTCCAGCCACGCGCGACCCGTCGCATTGTCGAGCATGTCGTAATCCATCGTCAAGGTGCCTTGCCGCCCCTTCGTCGGCATCGCGGCGATGCGTTGCGCCACCTGAGCCTGGATTTCAGGTGTGCTGATCACGGCAATGAACCGATCCATAAGATGGTTGAGTTCGGCGCTTTTTTTCAACTGCTCTTTCGTCAGGCCCTTGTGCCTGCGAAGGATGGCATCCACCTCCTGCCGTGTCTGGCTGGACACCGGTGCAGGCCGGTAATGCGGCGCCGCTGAATCGGGCGACTGTTTAACGGCCACCGCTGCTTTCACCTGCGCGACAGGCCTTGCAGGAGCTGCCTGCGCGGTGGCAGAGCTCTGTTGGTGCAGTGCGATGGGCACGCTGATGGCGGCGACGGCCGCGGCGGCAAACAAGATTTTGGTGGTGCTCATGGTCAGGAGTGTGGTGGTGGAAAAAGTCGCAGCAGTTACCTTGCTGCCCGCACCACTGACGGCGAGCTTGCCCTGAGCGAAGGTGAGGGGTGCGGGCGCAGCCGCTGAGGCATTCGAATTGAGCAGCACTGCCAGCCCCGCCCCGCACATCACGCCCTGGCAGCGCAAGCGCGTGCGCAGCTCACCCAGCGCCACCTCGAGCTGCCGCGAAACTGTGGACTGGCTGACGCCCATGCGCGCCGCCAGCTCCTGCTGCGTACGGCCTTCGAGGTAATGCTCCACCAGCGGAGCCCGCAGTGCCGCCGGCAGGTCATTTACGGCGGCATCGATCTGCGGCTCCAAATCTTCCCAGGTAATTTCAACACCCGCCCTCTGCTGATCCGCTGCTGCCATCTGCTCATGATGTCTGCGGCGGGACTCTCCGCGAATGGCATTGCAGGCCTTGCGCCAGGCCACGCGGTGCAGCCACGCCGCCACCGTCACCACCCTGCCCTGCCCGCTGCGCGCCAGTTCCAGAAACGTTTCCTGCGCCACATCCTCCGCCAGCGCCGCGTCTCCCGTGATGCGCTTCGCCGTGGCAAAGACCATGCCCGCATGATCCCGCACCAGCGCACCAAAGGCATCTGCATCACCGAGGCGATGATAACGTGAGAGCAGTTGCAGTTCAGAGTCCATGCTGTGTTTGAACTAGAAGACACCTCCGGTGTGCGGCTTATGCAGCAAATTGGATTTTTTTTTGGGAGATTTCGCGCCCAACAGGTCACGCAGATGGCGGAGCCACCGATTTCATCTTCGTGATCTGATAGCCGGAAAAGTCCATGGGATCAGGATGCTCCGAGGAAGACATCTGCACCGTGAATCTCGTTCCAGCTTTGTTCGCTGCGATGATCACACCTTCCTTTCCTGCATGAGGTCCCATGCTCACGCGCACCTGATCGCTTATTCTGCAGCGGTCCCGCTGGTCGATGCACCGAGTCCAAAAGAAAAGCCCGGCCAACGGTGCCAGCATTGCCGTCGCGAAGTTCCAGTTTCCCAAGGCAAAATTCAAGACAGCCGCCACGATGTAGGCCAGGAGCAGCATCTCAATGAATCCCGACGGGGCAAAGCCCGCAGCCTTCCGATGCTGTGGCAGAAGAGACGTCAGCTTGTTCATGACGCAGATCATCTCAAAAAAAACGGGGAGAACAAGCCTGCGCTCGGTCTCCCCGCTTCGACAAATCACTCCATCACTCAGATCGCCACCGGCTTGCCTGTCTTGGCGGAGGCGTAGATCGCATCGATCACCTGCATCAGGCGCAGGGCCTGCTCGGGGGTGTTCAGGGCGGGGGCCTTGCCTTCGATGGCTTCGATGAAGTTCGCGGCGGAGCCGATGCGGCCCATGTCCTCACACGCTGTGGTGGTGATGCTGCGGTTCACACTGTTGCCATTTTCCTGCACGTAGAGCTCGCAGGTGTCGATGGCGGTGTTGTCCAGACCATCGATGCCAAAGAGACGCTCCACCTTGCCACCGGCCTTGGTGCCTTGGAAGACCACGGAGACTTCCTCGCGCTTGATCATTTCAGCCCAGGAGACCTGGAGGCTGAGCACCTGCCCGGTCTTGAAGGTTACGAAACCGTGTGCGGCGTTTTCCACATCGGTAGTGCCGCCCACGCGGTCCGGGATACCCCAGGGGCCTTTGAACTGCTTGTCCTGGATGAAGTCCGTAAAGACCTGTCCCATCACGTGGGCAGGCTCAGGGTAGCCCATGAAGTACATGGCCAGGTCCACCATGTGCAGCAGGTCGATGAGCGCTCCACCACCGGCCAGTTCCTTGGTGGTGAACCAGCCGCCAAAGCCAGGGATGCCCGTGCGGCGGATCCACTTCGCCTGCGCGGAGTTGATTTTGCCCACCACGCCGTCCTTGATGTACTTCATCATTGCCTGGGACTCAGGACGCGCGCGGTTGTTGAAGTTGAAGAGCACCTTCTTGCCGGCCTTTTCGGCGGCAGCGATGATTTCCTTCACTTCTTTCGCGTTCAGCGCCGGCGGCTTCTCGGAGAAGACGTGCTTGCCCGCCTTGAGGCATTGAATCGTGAGGGGCTTGTGAAATTTGTTCGGCACGATGACGCTCACCGCCTGGATCTCCGGACTGCCCTTCAGCATGGCTTCCACGGACTCATAGGATGTAGCGATGCCATACTTCTCCGCCGCCCTGGCTGCAGCACCGGGGGCCGCATCGGCCACGGCCACGATTTCCGCGCCTGCCTGGCGGAAACCCGCCGCGTGATACTGCAACATGCCGCCTGCTCCGATGACTCCGACTTTGATTGCCATAATAAATGTGTTCGTTAAGTGATTGGTGAATTCTGACTGAGGGTCGCGAGAATGGAGATTCCCCGCCACCGAGTCAAGATTTGAAAAACAGAGCCTGCAGGCACCACCGCTCTGCGTTCGTCATTCGGATTTCGACATTCGTCATTTGCGCGCTTCCTTTCTACCTGCTGCACACCCACCTCGCTCTCATGTCCGCCACTCTCCGCCCCGCCACGCTCGCCGACCTCCCGGCCATCAACGCCATTTACAACCACTACGTGGAGCACAGCACCTGCACCTATCAAACCGTGCCCAGTACGGCCCAAGAACGGCAGGACTGGTTTGACGCGCACGGCCCGGAGCATCCCGTGATCGTTGCCGAGGAAGATGGAATCGTCATCGGCTGGGGCTCGCTCAGCCGCTTTCATCCACGCCAGGCCTACTGCCACAGCGTGGAGGATTCCGTGTATCTGCACCACGAGCACCAAGGCAAAGGCCTCGGCTCTCTGCTGCTCAGAGAGCTCATCGAACTCGCCAAAAAAATCGGCCATCACACCGTTCTCGGCGGCATCGATGCAGACCAGGCGGGCAGCATCGCCCTGCACGCCAAGTTCGGTTTCGTCAAAGTCTCCCACCTCAAGGAAGTCGGCCACAAGCACGGCCGTTGGCTGGATGTGCTGTGGATGCAGAAGATGCTGTAGGCAGCGTGCGTCAAAAGGCGGTCTGTCTATCCAATTTTCAATTCTCAGTTTTCAGTCCTTCCATCCCACATCACCCCGCGCACACGCCATGCTCGAGGACGAACCTGCTGCCTGCCCCCCTTTTTCACTTTTCACTCCCCAACTCCCCACCCACCCGCTAGAACGGGCCCACTGCCAACGTCTTCACGCCATGCCCAGCGCCCACACTCCCCTGTCCCGCCGCCATTTCCTCGGCAGCACGGCCATGGGCTTGTCCAGTGTGGCGCTGTCAGATCTGATGGCAGATTCACGCCCGCACTTTCCAGCAAAGGCCAGGCGCGTGATCTGGCTCTTCATGCATGGCGGGCCCAGCCACGTGGATCTCTTTGACCCGAAGCCCGAACTCATCCGCCACGCAGGCAAACCTTTGCCAGACAGCTACGGTGCCGTCGAGACACGGCGCAAGGTGGCGCAGAATCCGCTGCTCGCGCCGGTGAAGCCGTTCCGCAAGTATGGGCAGAGCGGGATCGAGATCAGCGACTTCCTGCCTCACATGTCGGAACTCGCAGACGAGATGTGCATCATCCGCAGCTGCCATGGCGACAGCGTGAATCATCCGCAGTCCGTCTATCAGATGAACACCGGCTCCATCCAGATGGGCAAGCCCAGCATGGGCAGCTGGGTGTCGTATGGCCTCGGTTCTGAAAATGCGGACATGCCGGCCTTCGTCGTCATGCCAGATCCCGGTGGTGGCCTCAAAGGCGGACCACCCGCCTGGGGCAGCGGCTTCCTGCCGGCCACCTATCAGGGCACCACCATGCGCGCCGGCGGCAATCCCATTCTCGATCTGCAAGGGCCGCACAGCAGCGCACGCCAGCGCGCCACGCTGGATCTCATCCAGCAGATGAATGCGCAGCATCTCGCGCAGCACGCCGCCGACAGCGAACTCGACGCCCGCATCCGCAGCTACGAGCTCGCCTTCCGCATGCAGAGCGCCGCACCGGATGCGGTGGACATCTCCAGCGAGACCGAGGCCACGAAAAAACTATATGGCATCGATGATGCCACTACGAAAGAGTTCGGCACCCGCTGCCTGCTGGCACGGCGCATGATCGAGCGCGGCGTGCGCTTTGTGCAGCTCTACTCCGGCGACACGAATGGCTGGGATGCGCACGAGAACGTGCTCAAGAACCACACCGACTACTGCGCCCGCACCGACAAGCCCGTGGCCGGTCTGCTTCGCGATCTCAAACAGCGCGGCCTGCTGGAGGACACCCTCGTCATCTGGGGCGGCGAATTCGGCCGCATGCCCATGAGTGAAAAAGGCGTGGGCCGCGATCACAACCCCTGGGGCTTCACCACCGTGCTCATGGGTGCCGGCGTGAAGCACGGCCACATCCACGGTGCCACGGATGAATTCGGCCTGCGTGCCGCTCAGGATAAAGTCCACATCCACGATCTCCACGCCACCATCCTGCACCTTCTCGGCATCGATCACGAGCGCCTCACCTTCCGTCTCAACGGTCTCGATCAGCGCCTCACCGGCGTGGAAGGCAGCGGTGTCGTGAAGGGAATCCTGGCGTGAAGTTGAAGTTCTTGAGTTTAAGTTATCCGCCTTGTAATCCTCCTTTTCGCATAGAGTCTCAGCCCTTGACTGCGGAGGATGTGTTTCGCAAACTCAGCACTCCAACTTATGCCCACAAAAAAAGCTTCATCGAAAGCCAGCAAGCCCCATCCGGACAAACTGACTGCAGAGCAGATTGTGATATTGCAAGCCCGGATGCAGTTGCTAGCTGAACGTAATCCAAGCTGGAAGATCCCCGCCGACGACTACGAGAGGCTATACGAGTATATCGCCGCTCAGAAGATAACCTACCTGTACGATGACGAGCTTTTCGAGAGATTTGTCTGCGTGGACTCTCACCGAACAGGAAAAGAGGAGGAGTTGCTCGACTCATACCTGATCCAGGAGCAGGGTGATGAACTGCACCTGCATCTCTTCCAGTTCAAATTCTCAAAGGCATATGAGGGAGGAATTTCGACGAAGGAGCTGTACAGCTTTGTGGACAGGATGCACCGGGTGTTTCTACGCGGCGATCTCGAAGATGAGAGAACCCTCGCCGCTTATGCGGAGGTGAGAAAGGCCTTCGATGAGGCTCGCAGCGCCAATAAAAGGCTCAAATCCCGGATTCGCTGCCACTTTGTCACCAACGGCCAACGTCTGGCACCGACCGACCGCCCCAAAGTGGACGAAATGCGGGATGTCTATAGATTCGACCGACAGACGAACGGATTCACGTTCGAAGCATACGCCGGCATGGACATTTACGACTTGTGCGAGCATGGCCGGATTCCCATCCAGGATGAAGTCCTAGAAATGAATTACGAATTCAAGGACACCTCGGTGCTTCACCACCCGATCGGCATTAATCCGAACGGCATACCTCTAAAGGCAATTGTTGGTTTTGTGAACGTCAACCAACTGACAAGGCTGGTTGACCGCTACAGTAACAACGAACTGTTTGAAAAAAACGTCCGTTTCTTTCTCGGCGTGGGCAAGGATGTCAACAAGCGCATCATCGCCACCGTGACGAGCGACCAGAGCAGCTGGTTTGGCTTCATGAACAATGGTGTCAGTATCATCGCCGACAGGGTGCATCTCAATCTGCCGCCTTCGGGAAAGAAGGTGCCGGTACAGTTGAGCAACATGCAGATCATCAACGGCTGCCAGACGGTGAATGCGCTCTACCATGCAAAACACGATCCCGAGCTCAGGGACAAGTTTCAGGGCAACTCCAATGTATTGGTGCGCATCTATGAGATCGACCCGGCAAACAAGGCGTTTACGGACGCGCTCATTCTTGCCACCAACTCACAGAATGCCATCCGCCCCGAGGACCAGGTGGCCAATGACCCGGTCCAACGGGCGATTCAGGAGCTTCTGCGGGGCTACAATATCGGTTACGAGAGGAAGGAAGGCGAAAAGCTCTCGTCGAAGGGAGTGCTGCTGGTTTTGACCAAGGAAGATGCGGCGCTGTCCTATTTGGGTGTTTTTTCAAAGCAAGCTTCAAAGTTGCGCAACAGCCTGAGCCGACGCGAATTTTTTCGTCGCAATGATGAAGATAGCGAATATGCAAAAGTTTTCGCCCTGTCGCTCGATACAGATGGCTCACTTGCGCTCTCCACGGAGCAACAATCTCGTGAGCGCGCTCTGGGATTTGTCGCTGCGCATGTTCTCGTCCAGAGCTGCCGGGAAAAAGTCGCTTTAATTTCCGCTAGCAACAGAAAGGGGGCGCTACGAAAAGCCGGCTTCTACCTGGCGGGGATCGTTCACTCCCGCAACGAAGTCGTTCTTCAAACAGCAATCCAAGAGGCGGCGGCGCAACCACCCTCTGTAAGAGTGGCGCAAAATCTAGTTTCAACGTTTCGGAAATGCGTAGATGTGCATTTCGCGCAAGCTGTGCATACCTTCGAGAGAGAATTGAGGGACTTCGTGGACGTGAATGGCAAGGATGAGGACGCCGCCTTGAAGAACAGTGATTTCGCTAAGCGCGTATTTGACTCCGCCAGGATTGCACCATTGGATACGGAACTGGCCCTCTCGCCTCCGTGATTCCAAAATTGTGATGGATGATGAAGGCGCGGCACGTTTGAGCTGGATGCCCCAGCTTGCTCAAGTCATCATCCTGAGCCTCTTTTTACATGCAGTAGCATCTCAAGCGGCGGTGATCCGGGCTTCGAGTGATCCCGTGAAGGACGAGCGCCCCATCAAGCCCGAGGACAAAGAACACTGGGCCTTCAAGCCACTGCAAATCACCCCCGGCAAAAAGGGCATCGATGATCTCGCCGAGCATTCGTCGCCGCCCGCAGATCCCGCCACTCTAATCCGCCGCATCACCTTCGATCTCACCGGCCTACCGCCGCCCCCCGAAGAAGTCACCGCCTTTTCGAAAGCCTGCATCCTGCATCCTGCATCCAGCATCGAGCAACTAGTCGACCGCCTGCTGGCCTCCCCACGCTACGGCGAGCACTGGGCGCAATGGTGGCTGGACCTCGCACGCTACGCAGACACCGATGGCTTCGAATACGACGCCGAGCGCAACCGCGCCTGGCAGTATCGCGACTGGGTCATCGACGCATTCAATCGCGACATGCCTTTCGATGCCTTCGTGCAGCATCAGATCGCAGGAGATTTGATGGGAGACGAAACCGCCACCGGCTTCCTCTTCTCCTGCCCGGACATGCCGGACCTCAACAATCAAAACGAGCGCCGCCACGTCCTGCTCAATGACATCGCCACCACCGTCGGTGCCGTGGGCCTCGGACTCACCGTCGGCTGCGCGCAGTGTCACGATCATCCCTACGATCCCATCAGCCAGGCCGACTTCTACCGCCTGCGCGCCTTCTTCGACAACACCGTGCTGACCAAAAACAGCAAGCCCCTCGGCCCCGCCGTACGCATCTTCACCGAAGGCATCCCAGCCAGCACCGTCTTTGTGCGTGGCGACTTCAAGCGCCCCGGCCCCAAAATCCAGCCCGCCATTCCCCGTGTTTTCGGCGCTGCTCCACCGCAGGCCGACCGCACCGCACTCGCGCAATGGCTCGCCAGCAAAGACAATTCCCTCTTCCTCCGCGCAATGGCGAACCGCCTGTGGCAGCAGCACTTCGGCAA
This sequence comes from Prosthecobacter debontii, assembly GCA_943371875.1. GTDB lineage: Bacteria > Verrucomicrobiota > Verrucomicrobiia > Verrucomicrobiales > Verrucomicrobiaceae > Prosthecobacter > Prosthecobacter debontii_C. Next base: position 115,320 of record CALRWM010000006.1, read on the forward strand.
ACCGCTGGCCGCCATTCCCGGTGATCTCGGTCATCAGGGCGAAGCCCCCACGAATCCCGCTCTGCTCGACTGGCTGGCCGCTGAACTGCCGCGGCAAAACTGGAGCCTTAAGCGCCTGCACAAGGTCATCGTGATGTCGCAGACCTATCAGCAAAAGACCGCCACTCCAACGCGCCTCACCGGCGAAATGCTGCGCGATGCCATGCTCAGCGTCAGCGGCCAGCTCAATCTCAAAACCGGCGGCCCCGGCGTGAAGCTGCCCCTTCCCAAGGAGATCAGCAGCACCCTGCTCAAGACCCAAACCGAAGCCACCAAAGACGTGACCGAGCACACCCGCCGCAGCATCTACACCTTCGCCCGGCGCAATCTGCGCCACCCGCTCTTCGAGCTCTTTGACCGCCCCGACGCCCAGATCTCCTGCGCCCGCCGCAATGCCTCCACCACCGCCCCGCAGGCCCTCATGCTGCTCAATTCCGACTTCGCCCACAGCATCGCCGCAAAGATCGCCACGCAATTGAATAAGCAGCACGGCTCCGATCCCACCGCCCTCATCACCGCCGCCACCCTGCGCTGCCTCTCCCGCCTGCCCACACCACAGGAAATCGAGATCGGCCAGAAATTCCTGCAAAAACAAACCGCACTCACGCCCGGCTTTCGTGAGGCACTGGCAGACTACTGCCTTGCCCTGCTGAACTCGAACGAGTTTGTATATGTGGACTGATCAATGCACGAACCACCCCACGAGTAGCGACGCGTTCATTATCAGGAGTTTCTGCCAGCCGCTCGAAGCCTGCGCCAAGGACATTCCCCCCGATGGTTTCATAGTCGCGCAATTCGTGTAGCGCATAACACGACACCAGTCATAAATACCATATTGAATCAAGCCACTTGAAGACCTCATCTACTGGTGGATCTTAGCGGTTCCCAGCGAACCCCATGCCCAAACTCGACATCAGCCCCTACCCCGACACCCCTGCGGCACGGTCGGAGCTGGTCGAGTTTCTGAACCGGCAGCTCCCACCGCAGAACGGTCACGGCTGGGAGCAGCGCCTGCGCCACTGGTGGGATGAAAACCCCGCCGCAGCAATCAATCCAGAACGAGGACGCTGGGTTCATTCGGAAGGGCGCTTGGTGGCCTACGGCGGCTCCATCCCCGCCCTGCATGCCTGGCAGGAACGCATCTGTCAGACCTTGTACGCCACCACCTTCTGTGTTGACGAGGATTTCCACAAAGCTGGGGCACTCATCTTCCTGCAGCAGCGAGTGGTGGCGGAGCAGTGCATGATCATCCACACCACTCCCAGCCCCCGTGTTCAGGAGACCTTGTTTAAAATGGGCGCACACGCGGAGCAGACCGTGACACGCCGTTTCTTCCCTGCCGGACTCTCTTCACGCGTTTACGGGCGCTCTTGGTGGCCCTCCCTGCCGGCGGACAAGCGCGTGGTGACCGATCCCACCCAAGTCACCGCCATTGCACGCCCCTACCAGCGCGCAGATCGCATTGAGAAATGGATCACCCCCGAGTACCTGCGGTGGTTTTGCAACGCCCCCACGCGCAAGCATCATTTCCTCGGCCTCGTCGATGCCGCAGGCGTGCTCAGTTCCTACCTCCTCGTCACCCCCCGGCTCGTGCGCGGCCTGCCCAGCTGGGATGTGCTGGAAAGTTTCACCACCCAAGAGGACCGGTCCGAACTCTACGCCCTGATCGGCCTCCTCGTCAAAGAACCGGGCCTGCTCCCCGGCGGTGCCCTCATCGTCACCGCAGCCGCATTCCCAGCCGATCTCACCTGGGATCCTCCTCCCGCCGTCCTCTGCCGCAACCAGCACGTCTGCCACTTCTTCCTTTTCCCTGAACCCCTCCTTCAGGCCCCCCAAACACACCATCATGGCTGAGGGCGATCTGGGGTTGTGAGCGGTCTTTAAATCACTCTGCATCCCAAACCACCGGCACCAGCAACCTCGACGGATGCTCCGCGTCACAATAGATCCGATTCGTCTGTTTCACCTTCTCTCCATCATCGCTCCAGGGCTTGCCTGTGCCGGGGTTCACATCGAAGCGGGGGAAGTTGCTGGAGGTGATCATCACGCGAATGCGATGGCCAGTGTTGATGATGAGGCTGGTGGACCAGCAATCGACGGTGACTTCCTCGATCTGCCCGGGCGTCAGCGACTCGGGCTTCTCGCGGGATTTGCGGTAGCGCAGGCGCTGGATGCCTTCGGCCATGAGCATGCTGCGGCCGTCGGGATACACATCGCAAATGCGTACGGAGAGATCGGTGTCCTCAGCGCTGGAGGAGACGAAAACCTTAGCCCACAGACGACCGGTGATTTCCACCGGTTTGTCGAGCACCTCGCTGGTGAAGACCACGGCGTCTTCGCGGCTCTCGATCTTGCGCTGATCCATCGGCCCGCGCTCGATGGTGAGATTGTTCCCGCCGATGGTGGGGCACGGGTGGGCGGGATCAAAAGTGTATTCATGGTGCGCCGTGCCTGACACCGGTGCTTCCAGCGCCAGCTTTTTGTCCGCCGTGAAATACACAGGCGTCTCCTTCGCCGGGATGGGCCAGTCATTCGCATAGCGCCACTCATTGCCCGGAGCGCCGGGCGTGCTGGTGTCTCCCATCACGTAGTAGGCCACGGCGGGTTCTTTCTCGATGCCATTGTCGGTGCCCTTAAGGTAGTGCTCAAACCAGCGCCCCGAGTTGTACTGCTGCGGCGGCTTCGCATTCGGAAAGGTGAGCTGACCCGCTGGCATCTGGCCAACGCCATGATGCCAGGGCCCCATGATGAGCTTCTGCGTGCCCTTGGAGCCCGGCGCACCGCGATGCTGCCTCCCCACATACTGATCGAGCGTGCCCTGCGCAAACATGTCGAACCAGCCGCCGATGTTCACCGCCGGCACGTTCATCACTTCAAACTTCGTGTTCGTGTCATTTCCGCGCCAGTAGGCATCGTAGCTCGGGTGCTCATGCATGATCGAGAGCGCTCTCGCATCGAACTTGTTCCCCTGAGTCCAGTTCTCCACGTCAGCCTTGCGAAACGCGCTGCCGATGTAGCTCACGTCAGTGTACATGTCCGCCGGTGCCACACTGATGTACTGCGCCTTCATGGCCCCGGGCACCGCACCCGCCAGCAAGTTCTGCGTGATGCCGCCCGCCGAACCGCCGATGGTGCCAATGCTGCCATTGCACCACGGCTGCTTTTTGATCCACTCCACCGTGTCCACGCCGTCCTGATGCTCGCCCCAGCCGCAGCCGATGAAGGGAATGTTCTCCCCCTCCGACTCAAAACGCCCGCGCATGTCCTGAATGATGAAAACATAACCGGCAGCCGTGAAGCCTGCTCCGCTCCCGCTGCCCTTGACCCGGCTGTACGGCGTGCGAGAGAGAATGACCGGAAACGCCCCCTCCCCGCTCGGCAGGTAGATGTCCGTCGCCAGCTTGATGCCATCTCTCATCGCAAGCTTCTCCGTCTTCTTCTCCACCGGTTTCGTGGATTCCCCGACCTGCTTCAGCCAGCTCTCAGACGTCACCACTTTGTCCGCCGCAGCGCGTTTCAGCATCCCCTCGATCTGCCGCGACCACTGCTCGCCATAGGTCTTCTTAACAAACTCAATCGCCTGTGCTTGCTCCTCGGTGGAGAGCGCGCTGTTGTGATCCACATCCACCATCGGGAACAAGGCCCGCAGCTTCGCCGCCAGCGCCTCATCCGCCGAGGCATGGCAGGAGAGAAAGGACAAGAATGCAGCGAGCAGCAGGAGCGAAGGCTTCATGGAGAATGAGTGTAGACCGCTGAGTGATTCTGCACGGGGTTTGATATGACAACCTCCTCTTCTTTACTTCCGCTGAAACTGCCTGCTTTTGACCAAGGCCACAATGAACTCGCGGATGGTGAAATCATTCACCTTGGCCTGCTTGACGATGGACGCAGCGAGCACTTCATCTGTGAAACCATAGGGGCGGCCGAGGGCGTATTCGATGAGGGCTTCGGTGAAGCCGTGGGCGAAGTTTTCGCTGCGCGCGGCGATGTGGTCGCGGAGGTCGAAGTAGGTCTTGAAGGCGGGGCCGTTGAAAAACTGGCCGGCGGGGTCGATGGGCCAGTCCTTTTTGGTTTTGGGGTCGTGATCAATGTCGCGCCATTTGCCGGCGGCGTTGAAGTTTTCGAGGCCGAAGCCGATGGGGTCGATCTTGCGGTGGCACTGCAGGCACTGCGGCTGCTCCTGGTGAGCGAGGAGGCGGTCGTGCGGACTGATGGGCTTGGTGGCAAGTCGGTCGAGCTGCGGCACATTGGGCGGTGCGGGCGGCGGCGGGTTGTGGAGCAGCTTGCGCAGCACCCAGGCGCCACGCTCCACGGGGCTGGTGCGTTCGCCATTGCTGCCCATGGCAAGGATGGCGGCCATGCCCAGCAACCCTCCGCGCGGTGAATCTTTGGGGAGCGTGACCTTTTGAAACGCATCGCCGCTCACGCCATCGATCCCATAATAGGTGGCGAGGAGGCCGTTGATGTGGATTTCATCGCTCTTGAGCAGCTTGGAAAGACTGCCGCGCTGGCGCAGGAGGTGCGCAAAGGTCTCATAGACTTCGCGGCGCGCGGCGGCCTTGGCGCTTTCATCGAAGTCGCGGAATTGCTTGGTGTCGAACTGGAAGAATTCGAGGCGGTCCATGCCGAGCCACTGATGTACAAAGCCGCTGACGAATTCGTCCGCCTTGTCGCTGGCGATCATGCGATCCACCTCGCGGGCGAGGATGTCTGGCTGGGTGAGGTCGGCGGCGAGGAGTTGTTCGTCCGGTGGTGCGCTCCAGAGGAAGTAGGAGAGGCGGGAGGCGAGCTCTGCTGGTGACAATGAGACAGGAGCCTTCGCCTTGTCTGACTGGCCGCCCGTCTCCTGCAAGTAGAGGAAGCCTGGTGAGGCGAGGACGACGCTGAGCGGTTCTTTGATGGCGACCTCATGCGCATCTCCCGCTTTGCGGCGCGAGTCATAGAGTGCGGTGAGTTTTTCCAGGTAAGCAGCGGAGGGCTGCTTGGCGCGGAAGGCGCGCTGCGCGAATGATTGCAGCACGGCGCGTGCGTGATCGTGCTCGCTGAGTCCGGAAGAGTTGGCGAACAGGACGGGCTCGACTGGGCTTTTCGTGCCCGCTTTGTTCAGCGGGCCTTCCCATTCTACCCAGTCGATCCACAGCGCGGGCGGCGGGCCGACTTTTGTCTCCTTGCGCGCGGCGGTGTAAAGGTCGTGATCGAGCTTCACATCGCGCTTCTCACGCAGCACAAAGGTGCGCGGGCCATCGGCGCTGATGCTCACGGGTACTTCGATGGTCTGCGGTGCATCGGTGCTGCCGCTGATCTGGAAAGTCTGCAGCAGGGTGAAGTCCTCGGCTCCGGCCTTGCGACTGCCGAGCGCGACGAAATGCCGCTCTTTCGGCGTGCCCTGCACTGCGCCGATGCGGAAGCGCAGCATGTAGTCGCCCGGCGCCGCCTTCTCCATTTCGTGCTTGGTTTTCATCCAGCCGGAAGGCTGGTCCGGTGGCAGGGTGATGACCTCCTCGGTGTGGGCATTGTAGATCGTCAGATAAGCGCCGGTCTTGGTCAGCGGATCGTTCAGATAGCGCTCAAAGGTTGGCCCGTTCTCCTCAAAGACCCGCACGCGAAACTTCGCCTCCACCTCATCGGCGATGCCTTTGCCAAAAGACGTCGGCGGTTTGCTGCGGTCGCTGTCGAGGTAGGCCTTCGCCACTGTGTAACCGCCTTTGAAATAGCCATTGTAAGTGCCGCCGACCATCGCGTTGGCGTGCAGTTCGACCTCACGGCGCTCCTTGATGGTTTTCGTCAAAGCGGAAGCCTCAGGTGCAGCCACCGTCACCGGCCCTTCGATCTCAAGCCAGTCAATCCAGATCGCCGGCACCGGGCCGTGACCGGTATTTTCAAACGTGTCGTGATAGCTGCGAACTTCCGCCTGCCGCGAGTTGGGGCGTCGTTCACGCACCGCGAACTCGCGTTTGCCATCCGGCTTCACATCCACCGTGGTCTCGATGATCTGCGGTTGCGCGAGCGTGCCGGAGACCTGGTGCGCACCCTGCACGGTGAACTGGCTCACATCTTCGCCGCGTTGACCGATCTCGATGAAGCAGCGCTCACGTGGTGCGGCCTCGTTCGCGGCGACCCTCATGCGCAGCGTGTATCTGCCTGCGGGCCACTTCTTGTCGGCCTCGACGTAAGTCTCCCGATAGGCCAGATAAAACATGAGCCACGCACCTTTGTCGCGCGCTGGCAGCTTCTGGTAGTCATCGTAGTAGGGGAAGTAGTGATCGTAGAGGTTCTGGTCGACAAACGCCTGCTGCGCGTCCTTGAAACCAAAGTCCACCGGCGAAGGCGCGCCCTTGATCTGCTCCCAGTCCAGATAAAAGAACAGCGGTGAGGCAAACGGCACACCCGACGCGGGACGTGGCAGCTTTGCCTTTTCGTGCAGCTCAGCGGCGATCTTCACATTCTCGGGACGTGCGGCGGCGGCGTCCACGGCGGCGGCCCAGCGCGCATGATTTTCGTGCTGCTCCCGGGTTTTTTTAAACAGGCCGTCCATCTGTCGATTGCCCATCACCTCGGCCTCCGTGCGTGTTTTGAAAAGCTGCGACTTTTCCGCCAGTCGCGCATCGGCTGCGCTGACGACCTCGATCCAGTCAATCCACAGCGCGAACTCCGGCCCGATGCCGTTGCGTTGCTTGGCCTCGGCAAAGATTTTGTGAGCGAGGTCTTCGGATTCGTAGCTGCCCTTTTCCTGGAAGAAGAAGCCGTGGCCCTTGGCGGGTGAGAACTTCAGCGGAATCTCCAGCACCTGGGGCTTTTCCATCGTGCCGGTGATCTGATGGCTGCTGGCCACCGCGCGCACGCCGGAGTCGTGCTGCGAACCAAACTCGATGAAGTGCCGCGATGCGGGCGTGCCGGTCGTCGCCGCGATGCGGACACGCACAACGTAGTCTCCCGCAGGCCAGTCGCCGGGAATGCGGAAGGACTGGTAGGGATTGACAAATACATCCTCGATGGTGAGGAAGGTGCCGGTCTTAGTCGCGGGATTCTCCATGTACGCTTTCTGATAGGGGACGTAGTGCACCCAGTTCCGGCGGCCTTCTTCATCGGCGTTGATCTCATCCACAAAGCCAAAGTCCTTCGGCGAAGGCGCGCCCTGAATGCGCTGCCACTGGGAGAAGAGGTGAGTGGCGTTGTCTTTTTTCTCGGCGCGGATTTTTGCCGTGAGGGCTGCATTCTCAGACTTCTGGGCAGCGGCATCCACAGCAGCCGTCCACTTTACATAGCGATCATGTGCATTGGTTCGATCTGCCAGTGACTTGGCGACCTTGGCATTCTTTTCCTCGACCTCGACATGCATGCTGCGTGGCTTTGCGCTCGTGGGTGCGATGAATCGTGCGAAATGCTCGTCCAACGCCTGCCGGCCGAGCGCGAGGTATTGCTCGAACTGGTCGGACGACATGAACAGCGACGAGCCCACCGTATCGAAATTTCCCGCGCCGCCATCCGCGGGCAGCTCGCGCACATTGATGTCCACGCCGAGCAGGTCGCGAATGGTGTTTTTGTACTCACGCCGGTTCAGGCGGCGCATGGCGATGTTTCCGCCGGAGTCGCTCAGGCGTCCGCGAGCGGTCACGAGCGTGCGGGAGAGGTCGTCGAGGAAGTCGGTTTTCGCACCGGGTTCCGGCTGCTTCACGTCCTCGGGGGGCATGTCTCCCGAGTTGATCGAGTTGAGGACCTTTTGCCAGAGGTCAGCGCGCTCGACGGAATCGACAGTGAAGGCGATGTCATCGAGCCGGACCTTGCCTTTGTGCTTCTCGGCATTGTGGCAGGTGAGACAATAGTCTTTGAAGAAGGCGCGGTGCTTGGAGTCGAGCTGCGCGTGGGGCGCGTCGGCGGCGTGAGAGTACAGGACACTCAGCAGTGACAGTACGAGTGTGGCGAATGATCGCTTCATCAGAACAAGAGATGAGTTAAGCGATGAGTTGCTTCACCACGCCGGAGCTGTCGCCATGACGCTCCGCATTAATCCCCAGGCCATTGAGCAACGTGAGCCACACGTTTGCGAGCGGTGTGTCTTTGGGCAGCACAAGGTGGTGGCCGAGCTTGATGTTTGCTGCTCCTCCGGTGAGGACGGTGGGGCAGTTGTCCAGGAAGTGGACGGAACGGATGTTGCTGCCATAGGCGAGGCAGGTGTGGTCGAAGAGGCTGTGGCCATCGGTTTCTTTGATGGCCTTCAGCTTGTCGATGAGGCCGGCGAGGAGCTCGCTCTGCGTGGCGTCACGCTTCTGTGAGGCCGCCATGCGGTCGCCGGTGGTGTAGTGGCTCATGTCATGCGGCGCAACCTTGATGGCGAGGCTCTGCAGCAGTGTGCCCACGGGCTGCCGGTAGGTGAGCACACGCGTGCTGTCCGTCTGCAAGGCGGCGACGATGAGGTCATACATCACCTGGATCTCTTCCTTGCCCGCGAGGCCTTCCTTTGGCTCGCTGACCGGTGGTTTGGTCTTTGGCACGCTGAGCCATTGCTCGTCCTTGCCGAGGCGCACCTCGATGTCGCGGATGCTTTGGTAGTATTCGTCGAGCTTGTCGATGTCAGTCTTCGTTAAGCCTTGCTGCACACGCCTGGCATCCTCCAGCACCGTATCGAGCACGCTGCGCTTCTGCGCCAGCATGGCCTGGCGTTCGCTCAGCGGCGTGGTGTCATTGGAAAAGAGGCGGTGAAAAGCTGCGACGGGATTTTCCAGTCCAGCCATCGGTTTGCCGCGCACATCCCACGCCATGGAAAGACCGGGACCATGACCCGAGTTTGCCACATCGGGCGAGTTGAGCTGGATGGAGGCATAGCGCGTGTCTTGGCCGAGATGCGCCGCCGCGACCTGATCTGCGCTGATGCTGTTGTGAAAGCTCTGTCCGGGCTCTGCATAACGGTTCGCGCCCGTGAGCCAGAAGGTGCTGCCCCAGTGCGCTTCATTGGCGTATTTGTTGGAGCAGCCCTGCACCACGGTGATGTCCTTCTGATGCCTGGCCAGCGGCTTGAGCCCTTCGGAAAGCTCCCATGCGGTGCCCGTTTTTTTCACATCGGGGAACCATGTCTCATTCGTGACGCCCCAGCCGAAGCCGAGGAAGACCATGCGCTTGGGCGGCGTGACGGCCTTGGGCGCGGCAAAAGCTTTGAAGCCGATGGATTCGAGCGCGGGCAGCGTGATGAGCGCGGAAGTGCTGCGGAGGAAATGGCGGCGGGTTTTCATGGGGAGGGAGGATACGGAGAAAAAGACCCGTTTGAACAGAGGAATGGGACCAGGAGAAGCAGTCCAGAGCTTATCTAACTGCGAGCAAAAAGGCGAAGGCGCCGGGATTTCTCCCGACGCCTTCATTGTGGATCGGCCCTCATAAGCCGGATTCTGTGTCCCCGATGCCCTTCGACACCTGGCTGTGATCATTTATCTGTCAGGCTGATCGCTCAGCCCGCCCCCGCTTGCGCAGTGGAGCGACTATTACCCGGAGGTATCCATCCCTTGCGGGACTTGCGGCCAGGCGGGCCTTTCTCCTGTTCTGTCTTGCACCGCATGAGGTTTGTCGTGCCCCCTTCCTCGCGGTTGGGGCGGTGGGCTCTTACCCCGCCGTTTCACCCTTACCCACGCTTGCGCGCAGGCGGTTTGTTTTCTGTGATACTGTCTGTGACTACGGCTTGCACCGCAGCCCCCACACTTTCATGTGGCATGCTGCCCTGTGGTGTCCGGACTTTCCTCTGGCATCTCCGCCTTGCAGCAAAAATACCAGCGATCACTCCGACCGACCCGCCGTGAGAGTAAGGGCTTCAGCGAAAAGGGCAAGCCGGGTGTACGTGGAAAGATGCCGCGAAACTTATTCCCCGGCTTCGGTGTTGAACCGCATGCACCCACCACCGCGCCATGAAACTCCTGCCTGCCTTTCTACTCGCCCTCACGGTCAGCTTCTCTCTGACCCACGCCGAAGACGCCCCGAAACAGCGCCCCGATGCCGCAGGCGCCGGAGGCCCGGGCCGCGAGAAGATCAAGGAGATGATGCTGCAGAAGTTTGACGCCAACAAAAACGGCACGCTCGATCCCGACGAGAAAGCGGCGGCCATGAAAGCCATGCAGGAACGCCGTGGCGGCAGCCCCAAAGGCGGAGCACCCGGCTCCACCGGCGAGCCCGCGAAAGGCGGCGGCCCGATGCAGGCGATGCTTCTGCAAAAATTTGACGCCAACAAGAACGGCGTCCTCGATCCCGATGAGAAAGCTGCCGCGATGAAAGCCATGCAGGAGCGCAAGGGCAAGTCCGGCGGGTTCCCCGGTGCTGGTGGCACCAACACGGAGAGCGGCGGCAAGTTCCGCCGTCCGCCGGAGGCACCGAAAGAAGGCGACGCCAAGTAAACCCGGCAGCGCTCCTTACTTCCCAACGCTGTCCTTGAGCAGCTTCAGCAGCGCGTAGTCCGCGTACTGGATGTCGCTGATCTTCCATGCGTCGCCCTGCTGCACGCAGTGAAAGGTGATGCGCTTCTTCTCCTCGAAATTCACAAAGGTCACCAGCACGATGGCCTTGCCCTCTTCCGTCTTCGCCGGGTGGATCACGAAATTCTTGATCTCCATATCCTGGGCGTCGTAGAGCGGGTCGCCATCGAGCGCGCCGACTTCTCCTTTGGAGTCGATGGTATCCTTCCAGAGAAGATCTCCAAGCTCCTTCGTGAAGTAGTGGTCCACCAGCGCCCGGTTCTTGTCCTGGAAAAACGGTGACTCCTTTTTCTTCTCCGACTTGTAGAGCTCCGCGACCAGCGCATCTGGCGTGGCCGCCTTGTCAGCAGGGTGAAGAGTCAGACCGCAGGAAACAAACAGCAGGAGCAAAGTCAGGAAGCGCATGCGGCTGTTATCGCCGCAAACGCGCCAAAGTCGAGTTCATCATCTCACTCGTCAGCGTCCTTCTTGCCCTTCTTCTTGGGCACTTCAGGCAGTGGCACGCCACGCTGGCGCGCCTCCCACTCCGCGTAGCCTTTCTTGCTATGATTTCCCACATACTTGTACGTGTCAAAGATCGCTCCATTGCCCAGCACGCGAGGGTCTTTCTCTTCCTTGAGCATGGCTTCCAGCTTTGTCCGCAGCTCCTGTTTCTTCGCAGCGAACTCGGGCACGTTGGCCAGGTTCTTCAAACACTCAGGATCTTGAACTATATTGTACAGTTCTTCCTCCGGCCGGTAGTTGAACGCGAGATCATAGAAAAGCCCCTTGTTCTCCACGATCCATGATTTCGTGGGCCCATCGTCGCAGTTGCCGTACCCAGTCTCAGGATTGCAGGCAGGCCAGCGCTCCGGGTGGTAGTTGTGACTGTAGAAAAACTCGGGCGTGCGGATGGCACGCACGGGATAGCCCCAGTCGTTCGGACGCCCCAGATCGTGGCGCTCCTTGCCAGCCAGCATGACTTTGCGGTCTTCCACAAAGCCGCTCTTCTCACTGCGCAAAATGTTCACCAAACTGCTGCCGCTCATCTGCTCATCCTTCGGCAGTCCGGCCAGTTCGAGATACGTGGGTGCAAGATCCCGCACATTGATAAAATCTTCGACCACCCGCCCCGGCTTGATCCCCTTCCCCCATCGCATGGCCAGCGGCAGGTGGTAGCCATCCTCATAAATCTGCCCCTTCACCCGTGGAAACGGCATGCCATGATCCGACGTCACGATGACCAGCGTGTCCTCCAGCAGGCCGGACTTCTCCAGCATGTCGAGCGCCTGCCCGATCTGCTTGTCGCCCCATTCCACCTCAATCGCATAGTCAGCCAGATCACCGCGCACGGTCGCATTGTCAGGCAGATAACCAGGCACCTTCACGTCTTCAAGTTTCTTGCCCAGACGCACACCGGAATCGAGTTCGTAGGAGCGGTGCGGCTCCTTGAGTCCCATCCAGAAACAGAAAGGCTGCGCCTTGTCGCGCTGCGCCAGAAACGCCTCAAAGTTGCGCGGATAATCCGTGGTCGTGATGCCCTTCGCCGGCACTTCCTGCTTGAACTCATCAAACGCCGGCCCGGCAGGATTGCGAGTGCGGCCTTCCAGTTTGAACTCGCCCGGCCCCCAGCCTTTGCCAGTCAGGCCCACCGAGTAACCGCCTTTTTCCAGCAGGTCAGGGTACACGGCAAACTTCGGCGGGAAGATGCCGCCATGACAAACCGCCTCCTCAAGTTGCCAGGAGTTGCGCCCCGTGAGGATCGTGGCGCGGCATGGACTGCACTTCGGATTGGAGGTGAAGGCGTTTTTAAACAGCACCCCTTCCTTCGCCACCCGGTCAAAATTCGGTGTCTTCACCCAGTCACAGCCATAAGCGCCCGCATGCTGCCAGCCCCAGTCATCAAAAATGATGAAGAGGATGTTCGGACGTGGAGCATCCGCAGCACGGATGCCGGCAGCGAAGACGAGAGCAGCAAGGACGGCCAGATGGAATTTCATGCGCCGTGAAACGCATGAGAAATCCTCAACTTGCAGCCGCTTCTTCCACACTCACACAGGTGCAGACGAGATGGCGGTCGCCATACACGTTGTCGATGCGCGAGACCGGCGGCCAGTACTTGGACTCCTGCACCCACGGCAGAGGGAAAGCGGCGGCTTCACGCGTGTAGGCGTGCGGCCAGTCGCTCTTCGTGACGGCCGCAGCGGTGTGCGGGGCCTGCTTGAGCGTGTTGTCCGTCGGATGATACTGGCTGCTCTCGACGCCGATCATCTCCGCGTGAATGCACTGCATCGCCTCGCAGAAGCGGTCGATCTCCGCCTGGCTCTCGCTCTCCGTGGGCTCGATCATGAGCGTGCCGGAAACAGGCCAGCTCATCGTCGGCGCATGATAACCAAAATCCATCAGCCGCTTCGCCACATCTTCCACGGTCACCTTGTGGAAATGGCTGAAGTCGATGATGCACTCGTGCGCAACGAAGCCCTTGGAGCCTTTGTACAGCGTTGGGAAATTCGCCTCCAATTTTCTGGCGACATAGTTGGCGTTGAGGATGGCGTACTTGGTCGCATCGACAAGGCGCGGCCCCATCATGGCGATGTACATCCAGGAGATCGTGCAGATGCTGGCGCTGCCCCACGGAGCGGAGCAAACCGCGCCTTCACGGCGGTCCGTCTGCCACGTGTGGTGCCCCGGCAGATGCGCACGCAGATGCGCGGCCACCGCGATGGGCCCCACGCCCGGCCCGCCACCGCCATGTGGAATGCAGAAGGTCTTGTGCAGATTCAAATGGCACACATCCGCGCCGATGCGCCCCGGAGATGTCAGCCCCACCTGCGCATTCATGTTGGCGCCGTCCATGTACACCTGACCGCCATGGTCATGCACCAGTCGGCAGATTTCGACGATGGACTCTTCAAACACGCCATGCGTCGAAGGATACGTGACCATCAGCGCGGCCACCTTGTCTTTGCTGGCCTCCAGTTTCGCCTTCAAATCATCGACCGAAATGTTGCCCTGATTGTCACAGGTCACCGCCACGACTTTGAATCCGCTCATCACCGCGCTGGCCGGGTTCGTGCCATGCGCCGAAGTAGGAATCAGGCAGACGTCGCGGTGGTCCTCGCCACGCGCGGCGTGAAAGCGTTTGATCGCCAGCAAGCCTGCGTATTCGCCCTGAGATCCTGCATTCGGTTGCAACGACACCGCATCAAAGCCGGTGCATTCAGCCAGCCAGCCTTCGAGATCACTGAACATCGAGTGGTAGCCCTCGGTCTGATCATGCGGCGCGAAGGGGTGCAGCCCGTTCACCTCCGGCCAGCTCAGCGGCATCATCTCCGCCGCCGCGTTCAGCTTCATCGTGCAGGAGCCCAGCGGAATCATGCTGCGGTTCAGCGCGATGTCCTTCGACTCCAGACGGTGAAGGTAGCGCATCATCTCCGTCTCGGAGTGGTAGGAATTGAACACCGGATGCGTCAGAAACGCGGACGTACGGTGGTGCCGCGCGGAGCAGTGCAGCGGAGTTTCATCATCCAGCACCGGCGGCTGCTGCGCCTTGGAAATGCCAAAGGCCGTGAGCAGGTTGAGCATCTCTTCCTCCCGCACGCGTTCATCCAAAGCGACCCCGACGGTGGTGGCGTCTATCTTGCGCAGATTGATGCCGAAGATCAGCGCACGCTTGAGCAGGTCATCGGCGTTCGGCACGCGCACGCTCAGCGTGTCAAAGAAGTCGTCGCTCAGCACGTCCAGTCCCGCACGCAGCAGCTCACCCGCCAGCCAGACCGCCGCGCCATGCACACGGTGCGCGATGGTCTTGAGTCCCTGCGGCCCGTGATACACGGCATACATGGAAGCCATCACAGCGAGCAGCACCTGCGCGGTGCAGATGTTGCTGGTGGCCTTCTCGCGGCGGATGTGCTGCTCACGCGTTTGCAAAGAGAGGCGATACGCAGGCCTGCCAGAGGCATCCTTGGAAACACCGATCAAGCGTCCGGGCAGCCGGCGCTTCAGCGCATCACGCACGGCCATGAAGGCGGCATGCGGTCCGCCAAAACCCAGCGGCACACCAAAGCGCTGGCTGTTGCCCACGCAGATGTCCGCTCCGAATTCACCCGGTGGCCGCAGCACCGTGAGCGCCAGCAGATCGGCGCTGACGACGAGCAAAGCGCCCGCCTCATGGGTTTCATTCGCCAGCTCGGCAAAATCATGAATGACACCCAGCGTGTCCGGATATTGAACGAGTACGGCGGCCAGTCCCTTGGTGCCATCGTGCTTCCATTTCAGCACATCCCCCACCTCCACGCGGATGCCCAGCGCGTCCATGCGCGTGCGCACCACCTCGATGTTATGCGGGTGGCATTGGTCGGAGACAAACACGCGTGATGCGCCAGCCACCTGCGCCACGGCCAGTCCCAATGCCTCAGCACACGCGGTGCCTTCATCGAGCAGCGAGGCATTCGCAACATCCAGGGCCGTGAGGTCACGGATCATCGTCTGAAAATTGATCAATGCCTCAAGCCGCCCTTGCGCGATTTCCGCCTGATAGGGCGTGTAGGCCGTGTACCAGCCGGGATTTTCGAGGATGTTCCGCTGAATGACCGGCGGCGTGAAGGTGTCATGGAAGCCGAGCCCGATGAACGAGCGCATGACCTTGTTCAGGCCCATGATCTGCCGCATTCGGCGCAGCGCCTGCTCCTCGCTCAGCGGAGGTGCGAGATTGAGCGACTCACGCACGCGAATGCCTTCCGGCACCACCTGATCGATGAGCTCATCGAGCGTTTTGAAACCGAGCGTTTGCAGCATGCTCTCCGCCTCGGCGGCAGAGGGACCAATGTGACGGCGGGAAAAGTTTGTGGGCATCGAAATCGGAGCGGTTTGAGGAGGCCGCCACGGTATCTAGCCCAGGGCCGGTGTCACTTGCCAAACAAGGCCCAGAATTTTTTCTCGGAGGCCTTTTGTTTGCCCTTGGCTTCGCGCAAAAACGGTGCCAGCGCGGCCAGGTTCAAGATCAAGTGGTTGAGGAAATTGAACGGCGCCCGCAGCGGGCGCTCGAAATCCACGAACAGCACCACCCGGTAGCCGTCGGTGTCGTTCCAGACTTCGTGATTGTAAGTATCATCAAAGATGATCGCGCTGCCCTCCTGCCAGGAATAGACCTGATCAGCGATGCGGATGCGGCACTGATGGCGCGGCTCAGGCACCATCAGCCCCAGATGCATGCGCAGCACCCCCGCGAAGGGACCCCGGTGCTCAGGAATGTGCTTGTTTGGCGAAAGGATGGAGAAAAAGCCGGTCGTGCAGCCGGGGATCTTGGCCAGCACCTTCATCGTCTCCGGGCAGTGGCGGGCGTTTTCCTCGCAGTCCATGCCGACCCCTTTTAGAAAGAACGTCTTCCACT
This sequence comes from Prosthecobacter debontii, assembly GCA_943371875.1. GTDB lineage: Bacteria > Verrucomicrobiota > Verrucomicrobiia > Verrucomicrobiales > Verrucomicrobiaceae > Prosthecobacter > Prosthecobacter debontii_C. Next base: position 131,181 of record CALRWM010000006.1, read on the forward strand.
GATCATCCCCCTGGATCATGCCGACCTCCTTCACGATGTCCTGAAAGCTGGGCATCGCATCGCGGTATTTCATCACAGAGTCGACTTCGGCGCGAACCTTCTTCCAGTCTGCCTCGATGTCCTTGACCCATGGAAAGTGCCGCGAGTCATAGATCGACGGATCACCGTGAATGGAACAATGCGCTATGACCGCCTCGACAACATCCTGCAGACGATTGGTGATGCGCTCCACCCAGCCGCTGGCCGGAAAGGTGCGGTGACGGCGGTGATAGGCGTCAATCGGCTTGAGCTGAAAGCCGGCCGGGACAGTGGCGATGGAAGAGGATACTTCGGAAGGCATGGGTCTAAAGTCCGTGACAAGTAACGAATCCGTCACTTTTTGCAGCCAAAAAAGAACGCGTCAACCGCTCAAAGCCACACCGCGTTCAGGCAATGTGTTTGCCGTAGGCTGCGGCGTCCATCAGCGCCTCAAACTCCGCATGATTGGCGGACTGGATTTTGAAAATCCAGCCACCGGCATAGGGATCACGATTGAGAAGCCCCGGATCGCCGGTCAGCGCCTCATTGATGGCCACGATTTCTCCAGACACCGGAGCATAAATATCACTCGCCGCTTTGACGGACTCGATCACGCACACCTGCTGCCCCGCAGTGACTTGGGTACCCACCTTGGGAGGGTCCACAAAAACCACGTCCGTCAGTTCCGCCTGCGCATGATCCGTGATTCCGACCGGAGACGGGCTTTGGGTGGGATCGATCCATTCGTGGGAGTCACGGTAGCGGAGGTTTTCGGGGACGTTGCTCATGGGGATGTCTGTTGAGAATGTTAAAGGGAGGGCTTGCGATAAAACGGCTTTTTCACCACTTCCGCCGGGAAACGCCTCCCGCGGATTTCGATTTCCAGCGTGCTTCCGATCGTGGCGGCGCTCAGTGGCACATAGGCCATGCCGATGCCGGTTCCGAGGCTGGGAGACTGCGTGCCGCTGCACACCTCGCCGATGATCTCCCCGGCAAATGCCACTGGGTAATGTGGGCGCGGTGGAGGGGCCGCTCCAGTCATGCGGAAGGCGGCCAGCTTGTCGGGCAGTCCGGCGGCTTTTTGCACCACCAGCGCCTCTCGTCCCGTGAATTCACCTTTGTCGAGATCCACAAAGAAGCCGAGTCCGGCCTGCAACGGCGTGCGCGTTTCCGAAAGATCATTGCCATTGAGCGGATAGCCCATCTCAAGCCGCAGTGTGTCACGGGCCCCGAGTCCGCAGGGCATGCCACCGGCAGCCTTCACGGTATCCACGATTTTGCGGAACCACATTTCCGCCGTCTCCATGGGCATGAAAAATTCAAAGCCTTCCTCCCCGGTGTAGCCGGTGCCGCACAGCCACATCGGCCCGTTGTCGGTCATCGTGACCAAGATGGTGTTGTGCTCAGGAAAGGATGCAGCACTGCCAAAGACCGCCGCAGCCACTTCACGGGCCTTCGGACCTTGGATGGCCAGACCGGCGGTGAAATCACTCGCGTTGGCCATCATCACCTCCTCGTCCTTGTTGAGCTGGGTTTCCAGATGCTCCCAGTCCGCATCAATGCGCGAAGCATTCACGACGAGGTAAAATTCACGCTCACTCGTGCGGTAGGCTATCAGGTCATCAATCACGCCACCGAGTCCGTTCAGCAGCAGGGTGTACTGCCCCTGGCCGGGCTGCAGCTTGGTGATGTTGTTGGTCAGCACCCGGTTCAAAAAAGCTTCGGCACCGGGGCCGCTCACGATGAACTGCCCCATGTGTGAAATATCAAACACGCCGACGCTCTGCCGCACGGCTTTGTGCTCGTCGACGATGCCAGTATATTGCACCGGCATGTCCCAGCCGGCAAAGGGCACCATACGGGCGCCCATTTCCACATGCACGGCGTGTAGGGGAGTACGGCGAAGAGGAGTGGTATCAGACACAGTGCGGGCATGTTGTGAAGCGCGGAGGCTTTGTCAATTCTCGCGGTATTTTAAGCCAATTTCTGAATGCCAATCTCATTTGCAGGCCCTCGCATCCACTCCATACTCCGCGTCCCCCAAACGCCCGCGAAAAAAAGCCCCAACCATGGCAGCCCCTTTCCTCAATCAGGACTTGCACATCCGCTGGTCCACCCTGACCCCCGAACACATCGAAGCCGACATCCGCGCCGCTCTTGAAAAAGCGCAGGCGAATCTGGATGCCGTCATCGATCAAGATCGTGGCAAGCTGATGAATTTTGATTCCGTCGTGCTCGGTCTCGACGAATGCACCCGCGAACTGAACGAAGCCTGGGGCCTGGTCACCCATCTCGATTCCCTGTGCAACTCCCCCGCCCTGCGTGAGGCGCACAACAAGATGCTGTCTGAAGTCAGCTCCTTCTTCGCCAAGATCCCCCTCAACGAGCACCTCTGGGACCTCTTTGTCACCTACAGCAAGACCGACGAGGCGAAGCAGCTCACGCCCGTGCGCAAACGCGCCCTGCAGGAAGCCATGGAAGGCTTCATCGAGGCCGGTGCCGATCTGCCGCCAGAAAAGAAGAAGCGCATGGAGGAGATCGAAGCCGAACTCTCCAAGCACACACAGAAGTACTCCGAGAACGTGCTCGACTCCACGAACAAGTGGGAGCTGCTCATCGAAGACGTGGATCGTCTCAAGGGCCTGCCGCAGACCGCCATCGAAGCCGCCAGAGCGGATGCACTGGCCAAAAACCTCGGCACTCCTGAGAAGCCCGTCTATCGCTTCACCCTGAAGGCCCCCTCGATGATTCCGGTCATGGAATACCTCGAAGACGAAGGCATCCGCCGTCAGGTCTGGGAAGGTTCCGGCAGCATTGGCCGCGGCGGCGATCACGACAACACCGAGCTCGTCTGGAGCATCCTGCGCCTGCGCCATGAAAAGGCGCAGATCATGGGCAAGGCGAACTTCGCCGACCATGTGCTGAACCATCGCATGGCCAAGAACGGCCAGAGCGCCCTCCGTTTCATCACGGACCTCTACGAGCGCGTGCATGAGGCCTTCCAGCGTGAAACCATCGAGCTGCAGGAATTCCGCGCCGACAACGCCCACCAGAAAGTCGATCTCTTCGAACCCTGGGAAGTCTCCTTCTGGAGCGAACGCCAGCGCAAATCAAAGTACGACTTTGATGAAGAAGAGCTGCGCCCATTCTTCCCCATCGACAAGGTGCTCAACGGCATGTTCCAGCTGGCCGAAAAAGTGTTCGACCTTCGCATCACCAGCCGCGAGGTCGTTTATATCGAGCCCGGCAAGGATGCCCCCGCCAATGTCAGCACCCAGCCCGGCAAGGCAGGCCCTGTGGAGGTCTGGCACCCCGAGGTGAAATTCTACGAAGTGCGCAATGAGAAGGGCGTGCACATCGGCTCCTTCTACGCCGACTGGCATCCGCGTGACTCCAAGCGCGGTGGTGCCTGGATGAACTACCTCAGAATGGGCGTGCCACCCAGCGGCGAGCGCGACCGCCGCCTGCACCTCGGCCTCATCTGCGGCAACATGACGCCGCCTGTGGATGGCAAGCCTGCGCTTCTCACGCATGATGAAGTCACCACCGTCTTCCATGAGTTCGGCCATCTGCTGCACCAGCTCTGCGGCAATGTGGAAATCCCCTCGCTCAACGGCGTCAGCGTTTACTGGGACTTCGTGGAGCTGCCCTCGCAGCTCATGGAAAACTTCTGCTGGGAGCGTGAGAGCCTCGATCTCTTCGCCCGCCACCATGAAACCGGCGAAACGATTCCCGCACGTCTCTTCAAGAAGCTGCTGGCCGCCAAGAACTACCGCAGCGCCAGCGACATCATGCGCCAGCTCGCCTTCGGCAAGCTGGACCTCGAACTGCACATGCACCACGCCACCGATGAAGGCGTGGACCTCGACAAGCTCGCGCGCTCCATTTTGAAAGGCTACATCATGCAGCTCAAAACCGAGCAGCCGACCATGGCCCGTCGTTTCGGCCATCTCTTCAGCAGCCCCGTCGGTTATGCCGCCGGTTACTACAGCTACAAGTGGGCCGAAGTACTGGATGCCGATGCCTTCACCCGCTTCCAGCAGGAAGGCGTGCTCAATCCCACCGTGGGCCGCGAATTCCGCGACACGATCTTGAGCAAGGGCAACTCCGAAGACCCCGCCAAGCTCTTCCAAAAATTCATGGGCCGAGATCCCGACGCCATGGCCCTCCTCGTCCGCGCCGGTCTGGCATAAGTAGGTTGGGTGTGTTTGGCGAAAGTAATTTCTCAATCACATATACGCTGCTTCGCCAAAACCGCCCGACTCTGGCGAACGTTCGCAAGCCGTCCTGTTTGCCATACGATCGCAAACGGGCGGGCTGTCGCCACACCCATTCTACGCCTTCGCCGCCCGCCCTCGATATGCCACGGCGAAAAACACGCACACCAACGCAGTCAGCGCCGTCTCTCCCCACCAAAAGCGCGGCCAGTCGGTGGTCTTGCCCACCGTGCAGGCATCAAACCACCAGCCACCGCCGAGGTAGCCGAGGAGGTTGCCCACACCGCTCATCAGCATGGCCAGCAGCGCCTGCGCACGCACCCGCCATTTCGGATCAATGCGCTCCTCCAGGTAAATCTGCGTGGTGATGAAATAGAGCGTGTAGGCAAAGCCGTGCAGAAAGGTGCCAAACACCACACTCGGCAGCGTGTTGAACGTATTGAGAGAGTAGCGCACCACACAGATCGCAATGCCGGAGAGGAAAACCCACTTCAACCGGAAACGCGTCAGCAATCCCGACAGCAGCAGCATGACCACCACCTCGGTCGTCTGACCGATCGAGATGACTGCGGAGATGTTCTGCACCCCGAGATCGTGCAGCTGACGCGAAGTGTAGGGATAAAAAGCCGCCAGCGGAATGCAGTACAACGCCGCCGTCAGAAAGACCACCCGGTGATCCCGGTGTATAAGCAGCCCCAGCGCATCTAGGCCAAGGACCTGCTTCCAAGTTCGGTGCTGCACGACCTCCCCGGGCGGAATCATCGGCAGCCGCCACGTCAGCGTCATCACCACCAGCCACAGTCCCGCAGCGGTGACTCCCGCCACCAGCGAGGCATCGGCACGCAGCACAAAGCTCACGATCCAGCAGCCAACCATCCAGCCCCCCGTTGCCCAGGCACGCAGCGGACCGAACTGCACCTTGGCGTCGTGCAGCTGGGAGAACACAATGCTGCTCGTCACACTCCAGGCCGGCAAAGCCACAAGAGCCAGCATCTGCGCGCAGATCAAAACCACCGCATCACTCCAGCCCCATGCCAATGAACCACAGGTGAGGAGCAGGGCCATGCTCGTGGCCGCCGTCAGCCAGCGCAGCAGCAGCACCGGAGAATGCTTTTGATCCGCCAGCGCCCCCACAAACAAAGGCGAGATGAATGCGGCGGTCGCAGTCGTGGCAAACACCCACGGCACCAGGTGCCCGCGACCATGCGCATTGAAGACGTTCGCCAGCGGTACGCTCCACATTCCCATGGGCATCGCTGTGCAGAAAAACAGCGTCGCCAGCGATTTGCGGCTGGCCTTGGCATCCGGGGCGGGGTTGGACATCGTTGTTATTTTTGAAATAAGCCGGGAGGCGGCAAACTCCAACAACGAGTCTGTAAAAAGCGTTGGTTGCACCCCCGGCCAAGCTTTCCATCTTCCGCGACCTTTCTACCTCCCCTTTCTCATGGAAAACGTCATCATCATCGGCACCGGCTGCGCCGGATACACCGCAGCCATCTACACCGGCCGCGCCAACTTGAAGCCCCTGATCCTCTCCGGCAACATGCCCGGCGGCCAGCTCACCACGACCACGGAGGTCGAAAACTTCCCCGGCTTCCCGAACGGCATCATGGGCCCGGAGCTGATGATGAACATGCAAACGCAGGCGGAAAAGTTCGGCGCTCGCATCGAGTACTCCCTCGTCAGCAGCGTCAAAAAGACCGCCGCAGGCCACTTCGAAGTCCACACCGACGGCGGCACCGTCTATGAGACCCACACAGTGATCGTCGCCACAGGTGCTTCCCCGAAGCACCTCGGCCTGCCAAACGAAAAGGGCCTGATCGGTCGTGGTTTGACCAGTTGCGCCACCTGTGACGGCGCCTTCTACCGCAACGTCCCCGTCTGCGTCATCGGCGGCGGTGACAGCGCCTGTGAAGAGGCCGGATTCCTCACCAAATTCGCCAGCACCGTCTATTTGATCCATCGCCGCGACGAATTGCGCGCCTCGAAAATCATGGCTGACCGCGCCCTCGCCAATCCCAAGATCAAGCCCGTCTGGAACTCCACCGTCAGCGAATACTTGACCGACGAGAAGGGAGAAATGCGTGCCGTCACGCTCGAAAACCTCATTACCGGCGAGAAAAGCGAGCTGGAGTTGAAGTGCGTCTTCGTCGCCATCGGCCACGTCCCGAACGGCCAGTTCCTCGGCGATCTCGTCGACACCGACGAAGGCGGCTACATCCTGCAGACCGAAGGCACCCGCACCAAAACGGAGGGCCTCTTCGCCGCCGGTGACGTGGCCGACCACGTCTATCGCCAGGCCATCACCGCCGCCGGCCAGGGCTGCGCCGCCGCTCTCGAAGCCGAGCGCTACCTCGCTGATCACGGCGTGCATTGATTGACGCTGGACAGATGCGCTGCGGCAAGGCATATGATCGCGGCTTTCCAAGCCGCGCACACGTAACCCCTACGCATGAGTCAATTGGTAATCCCCCCAGCCGTCCGCCTCGTCCTTCTTTCCGCACTCGCTCTGCTGGCCTCCTGCCAGAGTTCGTCTTCGCGTGGACAGACGCAATACCTCGAAGCTTTCTCCACCACAAGCGTCCCGCATTCCGCTTTGTACAACGCCGACCAGGACTCCTACTGGGATGGCGACGGCATGTCCGGCGCGCCCAGCATCATCATCGATATCAGCGACCAGAAGGCCTACTTTTACAAAGGCGGCGCGCTCGCCGGCGTTTCCGCGCTCTCCACCGGTGACGAACGCCATGCGACCACCACCGGCAAATTCAAGGTCTTCGAGAAGGACCAGTGGCACAAATCCAACCTCTACGGTGACTTTGTGGACAGCGCAGGCAATGTCGTCCAGGCCAACGTCGACGTGACCAAGGACAAGGCACCTCCCGGCACGCGATTCGAAGGCTCCAAGATGCACCACTTCATGCGCTTCGTCGGTGGCATCGGCATGCACGAAGGATTCCTCCCCGGCTACGCCGCTTCCCATGGCTGCGTCCGCATGCCCCCGCACATGGCGGCCATCTTTTATAACAACGTCGCCAAAGGCACCCCCGTCACGGTTCGTCCCTGATGATTCGCAGCTGCTGAGATCATGACACCGGAAACACCGCTCGAAATCGACCCCACGGATGTCAGCAATCTGCTGCAGCATCCCGGCGAGCGCACCTTCCGGCTCATCGACTGCCGCGAAGAAAGTGAATGGCAGATCTGTCATCTTCCAGCCGCGCAGCTCGTCCCTCTATCCCGCTTCGGCGAACTGGTCCCCCAGGTGTTCACAGACACTCAGGAGCACGTCATCATCTACTGCCACCACGGCATGCGCAGCCTGCGCGCCGCCCAGTTCCTGCGGCACCATGGCTTCGCCCATGCCCAGAGCATGAGCGGTGGCATTGACGCCTGGTCGGACTTGATCGACCCCGCTACGCCACGTTACTGACACATATCCCGGGTGAGTTTGCTGTGGCATCCAGTGCCTGCGCGACTACCCTTCACGCTCCCCCGCACACGCACCCACGCATGGTTCGACTCATCACACAGCAAGGACAGCTCATCGACTGGAATGACGAAAAGACCCATCCGTTCCCGGATAATCTCGTCTTCCTCGATTTGCTGAACCCCGGCCGTGCCGAGGAGCTGGAAGCCGAAAAATGGCTCGAATACCAGCTCCCCACTCGTGAAGAAATGCAGGAGATCGAGGAATCCAGCCGACTCTACACCGAGAAGGGCACGCTCTACATGACCGCGTGGCTCCCCGTCGGACTGGACAATCCGGACCCTGACAACACTTCCATTTCCTTCGTCATCGCGCCCGACTGCCTCACCACCGTGCGCTACGCCGACCCGCTGTCCTTCCGCATTCTCGCGGATCAGGCCAAACGCCAGTGCACCCTGCCCCTGACCAGTGATGCGGTCTTCCTCCTCCTGCTGGAACTCATCGTCGCCCGCATCGCCGATGCCCTTCAGGGAGTCGAGGGCGACATGAAAAAAATCTGCCGCGACATCTTCAGCCTCGATCCGCACAAAGCGCACGCCGCGATGGAAAAAGACCTCAGCGATGTCGTCAAGCTGCTGGGCCGCCGCAGCGCCCTCGTCGCCAATGTGCGCGAGAGCCTCCTCAGCATCAGCCGCATGCTGCAGTACTTCCTCAACAACGCCGCCAGCTGGATGCGCGGAGACCTCGCCGCGCAGTTCCGCAGCGTCATGCGCGACATCAAGAGCATGGACGACTACACCAACCAGCAGACTCAGGAGATGACCTTCCTGCTGGAGTCCACCCTCGGCCTCATCAACATCCAGCAGAACCAGATCATCAAGATCTTCACCGTCGCCAGCGTGCTCTTCATGCCACCCACTCTCATCGCCAGCATCTACGGCATGAACGTCGGCCTCCCCGCCGCCACCAACGGCTGGGCCTTCCTCCTCGTCATGGTCATGATCGTCCTCTCTGCGATCCTGCCCATCGTCTACTTCAAGCGCAAGCGCCTGCTCTAGAACAGGCGCGGCCGCCGCCACCAGCTAGTACTGGTAGCTGAACCTGATGCTCCCAAAGTGCGCCTGCAGATCATGGCGGAAGAACTGCCCCTGATAGGACAGCATGAGGCTGAACCGGTCGGTGAAGGCAAGGCTCACCCCAAGTCCGGCCACCAGATAATCCTGGCCAGGCGCCTGTCCGCCGCCAGTGGCTGAGAAGGGCACATTAATCAGTGACACGCTGGTGCCGTTGTTACTTTTGATGTTCTGCCGCTCATAGCTCAGGCGCACCTGCGGTGTGATCGTCCCAAAGCCTGCCTTGATCTGCTTGGAGGCAGACCAGCCCACCCGGCTGACCAACGATTGATAACTCTGCGCGCTGTAATGCAAGGCCGCCAGACCGCCGCCAGTTTCATTGTAGGCGTCCACCGAACCATGCAGATAGTCCACACCCGCAAAGGGGCCGGTCACCAGCGTGTCATTCTGGAAGCGCATGTTCCAGCCCGTGTTGTACTGCACCGAATGCGTGTAGGTGCGGGTCGTGCCAAAGGCCGTCGGGAAAGCCACCCCGGTGTTGCGGATGGAGTCCATCTGATAGGTGCCAAAGCTGTAAAGCAGGCTGTTCCAGAAGCCGCCACGCACATAGGACACATAAGCAGAAAGCGCCGGACCTTCGAGATGCACGCTGCCCGCATTGCTGGTGTACCCCTGGCTGCTCTGCAGGAAGGATGCGGCAAATCCGAAGGTCAGCCCGCGTGAGAAATGACGCTCAGCACCGACGCCGGAAGCCCACGAGTCAATCTGCACACCTGACTGCGTGCGGATGGGGTTGAGTTTGACGTTGCCGTAGTTCACCGTGGCAAACACTTCCCACTGCCGGGAGCGCGCCACACGTTTGGCAATGGGTGAAGCCTTCTTGGGATCGCCGTCCCCTTCACCGACTATGACCCCATCATCAAGCGCAGCGGTGATGGAGCCTGAGTCGTCGTCGTCCTCCTCCTCCTCACCACCACCAGCTCGGAGGTTGAAGAGGTGCCCGTTCAGATCACTCGTCACCGTGTTGCCGCCTGAAACCAGTGCCTGCACTTCGACAGCCGCAAGAGCCAGGCCGCCATTCGTGTCGATGATGGAGAACACACCATTGCTCTGGTCGAGATAACTGGTGAAGCCGCTCGCCAAGTGCAGGCTGCTGTCATTCAAAGCCAGGCTGGCCGCGAAGCTCCCCGCATTGGCATCGCCACTGTTGAGATGAACCAGCTGCCATTGGTCGCCGCCGCGGAAGTTCGTCATGCCATTGGGATTGCCGATGACAACCGTGCCGCCAGCCGTGGCATCCAGCTTGCCATGCAGATTGATGGAATCCGCCGCCGTGGCATTGCTGAGGTTGTTGCCCAAACCCGCGCCACTGAACAAATCCAGCCGGATCACACTGTCAGCGCCCATCACCACAGCGCCCGAACCAGAGGTCGTCAGCGCAAAGGTCGAAGGCGTTACCGCCACTCCCGGATCACCCACGCTGAACGTGCCATTCACGAAAATGGACTGGTCCACCGCCGTCGTAATCGCGCCCGTGCCAGCCAGCAGGCTTTCACGGCTGAGGTCCAACCGCGTCGTAGTCACCGCTGCATTGGCAATTAATGCAGCACCGTTCTGCACCGTGGTGGGGCCGTTGTAGTCGCTGTCGGCGCTGACCACCAGCGTTGTGCCATCCACCACAAGATCGGAACTGGCGCTGGCACCGCTGATGCCTGTGCCGCTCACATTCACCGTCCCGCCACCCGTGATGGTGAGCACCGTGCCGTCCTTCACCAGACCACCCGTGAAATTCAAGATACCGCCACCCGCATTGATGCTGGCATTCGTCTCAGCAGTGATCGCACCAGTGTAGGTGCTCGTGCCGCTGTTGCGCAGCGCTCCGCCACCACCTGCACCGCTGCCATTGAGAGTGAGCGCTTCGGACGTGCTGTAGTTCACGTTATTGAGCAGCAGCGTCGCACCGCTGCTTACGGTGGTGCCTGCAGCTCCAGTGCCCAGCGCATTGTTGCGGGTCACTTCCAATGTACCTGCGCGGATGTTCGTAGCGCCTGCATACGTATTGTCTCCATTCAGTGTCAGCGTTCCGCTTCCGGCCTGAGTCACCCCACCGCTGCCGCTGATCAAACTGGCAAAATCCGTTCCCTGTATCACCGCATCCGTTCGGTTGAATGCCAGAGTGCCATTGTTGAATAGCGCACTGCTGGTGGACAGCGAACCCGTGATGCCACCGTCGCCGATCTGCAGCACACCTGCGCTGATGGTCGTGGTACCAGTGTATGTATTCGCACCGCTAAGCACCCAGGCACCAGCGCCTGATTTCGTCAGCATCGTGGCATCGCCGTTGTCTCCAATCACTGCGGCAAGAGTGTTGCTGCCAGTGTTTGTGCCCGTGAGAATCAGTGTGCGGATGCCGCTCTGACTGTTGAAGCCCATGCTGCCAGTGTTGGTGAAATTCACCGCTCCCGTGCCAGAAGCATCCAGAGTACCACCACTGCTGCCAACGCTGAACAACCGGTCCGTGCTGGTTGCACCACCGGTATATTGCAAGGTGCCGCCGTTGAGCACCAGATTGGCCGCGGCATTGGTGGATGCCCCCAGATTGCTGCTAACACCACCATTCGCGAGGACGGATACACTGAGCACTCCTGCATTGATGGTCGTGCTGCCGCTGTAACTGTTGTCACCCGTCAGCGTGGTGACACCAGACCCCGCTTGCGTGAAAGCACCGCTGCCGCTGATCGTATTGGCAACAGTGAGGGCGTCCGAACGGTTGATCGTCAGGCTGGCGTTGTTGATCACATTGCCTGTGCCGAGCGTGCCGCTCGTACTCCCGGTGCCAATCTGCAAGACGCCAGCGCTGATGGTGGTGGTCCCACTGTAAGTGTTGTTGCCGGAAATCGTGAACGTCCCCGTTCCCAATTTCAGCAGGGACAATGCTCCGCTGCCGCCATCTTGAATGGTGCCGCTGAATGCAGTGCTGCTGTTATTGCCGCCCAAAGTCAGAGTGGCCGCAGTGGCGGAGTTGTTCCGAACAGTTCCAGAACCGGCCAGTGACTGGATGCTGGCATTCAATCCATTCAACTCCAGGGTGGCGTGCAAACCAACGATCAGCGCTGAATCCAGGATGCTGCCACCGATTTGCAGCACCCCGGAACTGAGAGTCGTGGCCCCCGTATAGGTGTTGGCCCCGGTAAGCAGCCATGTGGCATCGCCATCAATGGTCACCGAGGTCGCCCCGCCGAAGTCTCCGATGGCTGCGGCAATGATGTTGACCCCCGTGGTGTTCGTACCTGTGAGCATCAGGGTGCGTGCACCACTCTCACCATTGAAGCCCATGCTGCCGGTATTGGTAAAATTCAAGGTGCCGCTGCCAGACACATCGATGACACCGCCGCCTGTGCCCACGCTGAACAAACGGTCCGTGCTGGCATTGGCACTCCCCGTATATTGCAGCGTGCCGCCATCGAGCACCAGATTCGTGGCCGCATTGCTTGAGGCGCCGATGTTGCTGTTGCTCCCGCCATTGGCGAGAGAGGTCACATTGAGAACACCCGAGGTGATCGTCGTCGCTCCGGTGTACGAATTGGTGCCGCTGAGCGTGGCTGTGCCGGTCCCCGCCTGCGTAAGAGTGCCGCTGCCACTGATGGTGTTGGCGACAGTAAAAGCGTCGGAACGGTTCAGCGTGAGCTTGCCGTCGTTCGTCACCGCACCACTGCCCAGAGATCCGGTGGTGCCACCATTGCCGATTTGCAGCTCTCCGGCGCTGATGACTGTCGTACCGGTGTAAGTGTTTGCCCCTGCGAGCACCCAGGTGCCGATGCCGGATTTCGTCAGTGAGGTGGCTCCACCATTGTCACCGATCACTGCGGCCAGTGTATTGCTGTCTGTGTTCGTACCGGTGAGGGTCAGCGTTCGTGCGCCAGTCTGGCTGTCGAAGCCCATGGCCCCGGTGTTCGTCAAATTCAACGCCCCCGTCCCCGAAGCATCCAGCGTGCCGCCACCGGAGACGCTGAAGAGGCGGTTCGTGCTCACAGCCGCACCGGTGTACTTCAATACGGAAGTGAAAGTCTTGAAAACGAGGTTGGTTGCGGCACTGGTCGAGGCACCGATGCTGCTGGCGCTGCCACCGTCGGCCAGATTGGATACGCTCAAGGTTCCAGCAAAAATGCGAGTGGGGCCTGTGTAGGTGCTGGCCCCCGAAAGGTTGAGTGTGTAGGACGGTCCACCTTTGTCGAGGGCCATGGTTCCTGTTCCACCGTCAATAATCGTGCCACTGAAGGTGGTGGTACCGCTGATGATTGTTCCGACAGTCAGGGTCGAGGCCGTAGCCCCACCATTTTTGACGACGCCAGACCCCGAGAGTGATCCAACAGCCGCACTGGTGGGCAACCCGCTGATCACAAGCGTCCCTGCGGCATTGACCGTCATGGGCGATGTGGTCCCCAAACTGTTGGTGGCAAGCGCCGTCAAAATTCCCGCATTAACCGTTGCGCTGCCCCACTGGTTATAATTGCTCAGCGTCGTGGTGCCGGTCCCATTTTGAATGAAATCACCCGTGCCGCTCATGGCTCCCGAAATCGTGATGGCATCGGAACGGTTGATGACCAGTTTGCCGTTGTTTGTGATTGTACCAATGCCGCCGAGCGAACCCGTGGTGCCGCCATTGCCGATTTGCAGTGTACCCGCGCTGATCGTGGTGCTGCCGTAGCTGTTAGTGCCCGTGAGAATGGTCGTGCCTGCCCCCGCTTGAGTGAGGGAACCGCTGCCTGAAATGGCATTGGCTATGGTGATGGCGTCAGAGCGGTTGACAACAAGGCTGGCGTTGTTTGTCACTGCGCCGCTCCCCAGCGAACCGGTGGTGCCGCCGTCGCCAATCTGGAGTGAACCGCCGCTGATCGTAGTGGTGCCCGTGTATGTATTGGTGCCGGAGAGCACCCAGGTGCCGGTCCCGGTTTTCACCAGTGTGGTGGCTCCGCTGTTGTCGCCGATGGCGGCGGCGATGGTGTTGCTGCCCGTGTTCGTGCCGGTGAGCGTCAAAATGCGCGCGCCAGTCTGGGAGTTGAAGCCCATGCTGCCGGTGTTGGTAAAGTTCACCGCACCCGTACCAGAGGCGTCCAGCGTGCCACCGCTCGTGGTGACGGTGAACAATCTGTCCGTGGACACCGCAGCCCCCGTGTAGCGCAGCGTGCCGCCGGTGAGGATGAGGCTGGACGCGGCATTGGTGGATGCGCCGATATTGCTCGCCGTTCCACCGTTTGCCAGAGTGGAGACGCTGAGAACTCCGGCACTGACGACCGTGCCCCCAGTGTAGGTGTTGCTGCCCGTCAGGGTGAGCGTGCCGCCCAGGCCGCCTTTGTTAAAGGCTAGAAAAGCACTGCCACCGTTTTGAATGATTCCATCAAAAGAGGAGTTCGCAGAGCCTCCTACGTTCAGAGTAGCCCCTGTGGCCGTGCCGTTTTGCACCGTGCCTGATCCAGCCAGGCCTCCAATGGCGTTGGTAAAGCCATTGAGTTCAAGAACGGCGCCACTCGCAACCGTGACGGCTGAGCCTGTGCTGAATGCATTCGCGCCTCCCGCCTGAAGTTTGCCAGCATTGACAAAAGTGGCCCCGCTGTAGCTCTTGGTGCCGGTGAAGGTCGTCGTGCCGGCACCCGCCTGCGTGAAAGTGCCAGTGCCGCTGATGGTGTTGGCAAGGGTCACCGCATCCGAGCGGTTGATGACAAGAGCTGCATTGTCGGTCACCGCGCCGGTTCCCAACGTTCCTGAAGTGCCGCCACTGCCAATCTGCAATACACCGGCGCTGATGGTCGTCGTGCCGGTGTAGTTGTTCGCCCCAGACAGCACCCAGGTTCCAGCGCCTGATTTCGTCAACGAAGTGGCGCCCCCATTGTCACCGATCACAGCGGCGAGGGTGTTGTTGCCGGTGTTTGTTCCGGTGAGCGTGAAGGTACGAGTCCCGGAACCACTCAACCCCATGCTGCCGGAGTTGGTGAAAGCCACCGCGCCAGTACCGGAGGCATCCAGCGTCGGCGTCGTTCCTGTGCCGATGCTGAAAAGACGGTCCGTAGTCGTGGCGGCCCCTGCATAGCGGAGCGTTGCATTGATGACCAGATTGGCGGCACCGTTCGTCGAAGCGCCGATGCTGCTGTTCTGCCCGCCGTCGGCCAGATTGGACACGGTCAATATGCCCCCAAGGACACTCGTCACACCCGTGTAGGAGCTGGAACCCGAAAGGCCCCACGTTGAAAGTCCGACTTTTTGAAGCGCCGTTGCCCCGCCGTTGTCGCCGATGGCCGCCGCCAGGTTGTTTGCCGCGGTGCTGGTCCCCGAGAGAAGAAAAGTATGTGCCCCGCTTGCCGTGAACGCAATGGAGCCCGTGTTGGTGAAGTTGACTGCGCCTGCACCATTCGCCTGCAGGCTGCTTGAGGTCCCCAAAGTGAAAAGCCGGTCCGTGCTGGAGCCCGCTCCAGTATAAATCAAGGTCCCATTGATCACCAGGTTTGACGCCGCATTGGACGCGGCACCGATATTGCTGGCCACACCGCCGTCCGCGAGACTGCCCACTTTCAAAGCACCACCGCTGACGGTGGTGACTCCGGTGTAAGTGCTGTTCCCAGAGAGCACCCATGTGCTGGCGCCTGATTTCGTCAGCGCAGTCGCTCCACCATTGTCGCCAATCACTGCGGCCAGAGTGTTGTCATTCGTGTTTGACCCCGCCAGACTCAGTGTGCGCACCCCGCTCTGGCCGTTGAAATCCATGCTGCCCGCACCGGTGAAGTTCACTGCGGCACTCCCTGAGGCATCCAACGTGCCGCCACTGGTTCCCACGCTGAACAACCGGTCTGTGCTGGACCCGCTTCCCGTATATTGCAGCGTGCCACCATTGAGCACCAGGTTGGAGGAAAGAGAGGTGGCAGCGCCAATGCTGCTGTTGCTGCCACCGTTGAACAGCGTGGCTGCTTTCAGCACACCACCGTTGATCGTGGTCACTCCTGTGTAACCGTTGATTCCGGTCAGTGCCCAGGTGCCGGCACCGGACTTCGTGATTGCTGTGGCTCCGCCACTGTCACCGATCAGAATGGAAATGGTGTTGCTCCCGGTGTTTGTTCCAGTGAGGGTCAGGGTGCGGGCGCCACTCTGACTGTTGAAGCCCATGATGCCCACACTGTTAAAGTTCACCGCACCAATGCCTGAGGAGTCTAGCGCACTCCCTGCCGCGGTTCCCAGGCTGAAGGCGCGGCTGGTGCTGACTGCATCTCCCGTATACTGAAGTGTGCCGCCGTTGAGCACTAGATTGGTCACGGCATTGCTGGCTGCACCGATGCCGCTGGCGGAACCACCATTGGCAAGACTGGAAATGGACAGCACCCCACCACTGATCGTGGTGGCCCCGGTGTAAGTATTCGCACCAGAAAGCACCCAGGTGCCCACACCGCTCTTGACCAGCGCAGTGGCTCCCGTGTTGTCACTGATCACGGCAGCCAGCGTGTTGTTATCGGTGTTCGTGCCGGTCAGCGTTAACGTGCGTGCTGCCGTTAATGTCCGTCCCATCAAACCTGTATTGGTAAAGTTCAGGGCTCCCGTTCCCGATGCGTCGATGACGGCCGTCACCCCCACCGCAAAAAGACGGTCCGTGCTGACACCTGCACCAATGTACTTGAGTGTACCCCCGTTGAATTGAAGATTGGTCGCTACGGAGGTTGATGCACCGATGTTGCTCGCACTCCCGCCGTTGGCGAGGGTGTCCACAACCACAGTGCCGCCCACAATGGAGGTAAACCCTGTGTAGGTGTTCAGCCCCGCGAGAGTGGCCATCCCCGTTGCATTGCTGACCGTTCCCGTACCGCTGATGACATTGGACAAGGTGAAGGCGTCCGACCGGAACAGCACCAAAACCCCGTTGTTCACGATGTTGCCTGTACCTGTGGTGCCGCTGGCGGTGTTGTGGCCAAGCTGCAGCACCCCTCCGCTGATGGTGGTGGTGCCCGAATAGGTGTTGTTACCGGTCAGCACCCATTTGCCCGAGCCAAATTTCGACACTGAGGTGGCTCCACCATTGTCACCGATGACCGCCGCCAGTGTGTTGAAGCCCAGATAGGAACCAATAAGATTCAGTGTGCGCGCACCCGTCTGGTTGTTGAACCCCATGCTGCCGGTGTTCGTGAATTTCAAATCACCCGTCCCGGAGGCCTCCAGCGAGATGCCATTGGTTCCCAGGCTGAACAACCGGTCGGTACTGGACCCGGCACCTGTGTATTGAAGCGTGCCTCCGTTGAGGACGAGGTTGGTCGCGGCACTGGTCGCAGCACCGATGTTGCTGGCCACACCGCCATTGGCAAGATTCGTCACATTAAGGATGGTCCCGCCGCTCCCATTGATCGTGGTCACACCTGTGTACGTACTCGCCCCGGTCAGCGCCCAGATGCCGGCATTGATCCGCGTGAGCGATGTCGGTCCGCCATTGTCCCCGATGACTGCCGCAATCGTGCTCGTCCCCCCGCTCGCATTGGCCAGTGAGAGTGTACGCGCGCCGGTCTGGCCATTGAACCCCATGCTTCCCGTATTGGTGAAAGTCACTGCACCGCTGCCAAACACATTCAATGTGGCTCCGGAAGTGCCAAGACTGAACAGCCTGTCCGTACTGACCGTGCTCCCCGTGTACATGAACGTGCCGCCATTGAGCACAAGATTGCTGGCTGCATTGGTCGAGGCGCCAATGCTGCTGGCGCTGCCACCATTCGCCAGGGAACTGACTTTGAGCACTCCGGTGCCGCTCATGGTCGTGACTCCCGTGTACGTACTGGCCCCGCTCAGCACCCAGATGCCGCCGCCGGCTTTGGTGACTGAAGTCGCACCACCATTATCGCCGATCACCGCAGCCAGCGTGTTGTCGTTCGCATTGTTGCCGGTCAGAGTCAGCGTGCGTGCGCCGCTCTGACCATTGAAGCCCATGCTGCCCGTGTTGGTGAAGTTGATGTTAAAACCACCCGAGGCATCAATCGTACCACCACTGGTGCCCACACTAAACAGCCGGTCTGTGTTCACCGCTGACACAGCGCCTGGCGAGTATTTGAGCGTGCCTCCGTTAAGCACAAGGTTCGTGGCTGCATTGCTCGATGCCCCGATGTTGCTGCTGCTGCCACCATTGGCCAAAGTGATCACATTCAGCACACCACCGTTGATCGTCGTCACGCCCGTGTAGCTGTTCGTACCGCTCAGCGTGTTGGTGCCCGTGCCAATCTGGGAAACACTGCCGCTGCCGCTGATGGTATTGGCAACGGTAATGCTGTCTGAGCGATTGAATGTCAGGTTGCCATTGTCGATGACGGCCCCGCTTCCCAACGTACCGCTGGTGCCGCCATTCCCCACCTGCAGCACACCGCCGCTGATCGTCGTCACCCCGCTATACGTATTGGCTCCAGCCAAAACCCAGGTCCCCGTTCCAGCCTTGGTCAGTGCGGTCGCCCCCGAATTGTCCCCGATGATCGGATTCATCGTGTTGTTCTGCGTGTTCGTGCCGCCTAAAACAAGCGTTCTTGCTCCCGTGGAGGATCCAAACCCCATCGCACCCGTATTAGTAAACACCAGCGCCCCGCTGCCGGAAGACTCAATCGTCGCCACGGGATTTGCCGTGCCCGTGGGCACTTCAAACAGACGGTCCGTCGAAGCTCCCGT
>CALRWM010000007.1:0-146916 GCA_943371875.1 Prosthecobacter debontii
ACTGCCCGGCCTTGGTCAATTTTTCATCGCGGCGTCTTTCAATCATGATGATGAGCTGGCGATAGCGATCTCGGCTTTCTACGCCGCACTCATCGTCAGCTTCAATCTGCTGGTGGACATCATTCAGGCAGTGCTCAACCCACGCATCCGACTCCACGCATGAGCAGCGGAACGAACCAGAGTCTTTCACCGATGCGTGCGGCGTGGCGGCGTCTCATGCGGAACCGCATGAATGCGTGGGCGTTGGGGTTCCTGGCCGTGCTGGTGCTTCTGTGTGGCCTTGGCCCGGAGCTGTCGCCTTATGATCAGTCACTGCAGAATCTGGAACTGAAAGCCACGAATCCCAGCCTGGCGCACTGGCTCGGCACGGATCCGCTCGGGCGGGACATGCTCACGCGCATCCTGCATGGTGGGCGTGTGTCCTTGGAGGTGGGATTGCTGGCCACAGCGGTGGCGGCGATCATTGGCGTATTTTATGGCATGGTCTCCGGCCTTGCCGGTGGGCGTACGGACGCGGCGATGATGCGCATCGTGGACATCCTGTATGCGTTTCCCTTCATCAACTTCGTCATCCTGCTCATGGCCATTGTGGGGCGTGAGTTTTGGCTGATCTTTGTGGCCATCGGTGCGGTGGAATGGCTCACGATGGCCCGTGTTGTACGTGGGCAGGTGCTGGCGCTGAAGAATCTTGAGTTCATCATTGCAGCGCGCGCGTGTGGTGCGGGCTTCTGGCACATCGTATGGCGGCACCTGCTACCGAATGTGCTGGGGCCGATCATCATCTATGCCAGTCTCACGGTGCCTGGCGTGATGCTGCTGGAGGCTGCGCTGAGCTTCCTGGGACTCGGCATCCAGCCGCCGGATGCGAGCTGGGGTGTGCTGATCCAGGAGGGCGCAAGATCGATGGAGAGCTATCCGTGGCTGCTGCTCTACCCCGGCATCTTTTTTTCCACCACGTTGCTAGCGCTCAATCTGCTGGGCGATGGCCTGCGTGATGCGTTTGATCCCAAGTCGATGTCCCAGCAGTGATCGAAAAAATATTTCAGGCGGGCTGAATAGTCTTGAAGCAGCCACGTCAGAGAGTGCGGAAACCAATTCCACACACTCATGAAAACACTCTTCTCAGTCCTCGCTGCAGCCGCAGTTTTTGGTTTTGCAGCTCCCTCCAATGCCAAAGCTGAATGCCAGGGCCAGACCCGGGTCGTAGGCTACACCTCCTGCGGCACCCCCATCGTGGCCGTTTACCAGATCGTCGGCTATGACGGCTACGGCCGCCCCATCGGTCAGTGGGTGACTCAGGGAGCTCAGGGTGGCTACGGCTATGGTGCTGTGCCGCGCCCCATCATTGTTCGGCCCAGCATCAGCTTTGGCTTTGGTGGCTTCAACCCCGGGTGCAATACCGGCCATGGCTACCACCACGGTTCCAGCCATCATCATGGTTTCCGCAGGTAGTAGCGTGGAAACCTGATTGATTGCTGCATCACGCGGCCCCGCCAGTGCACGGCGGGGCCGTTTTTTTGATGCCTCGTTGCATGAATGAGGTGCCTCGTGTCATGTTTGGGCATGCGCTGGCTTTATCGTGCTCTCATTCTCATCGTCTTCATCGGGGGCGTTGCGTGGTTTCATCACTTCCGCACACACCGGCCCACGCGTGTCGAGGTGGCCAATCGAGCAGGCATTCTCCTGGCTGGTAATGGCAGCGAGCCCGCGACGCTTGACCCCCACCTCGCCAGCGGCCAGCCGGAGCATATGATTTTTCATTCGCTCTTTGAAGGCCTCATCGCCCCGGCGCCTGACAATCCTGACGGGGACGCCCCTGGAGCCGCCGCTTCTTGGAGCGCTGAAAACTTTACGGTCTGGACTTTCAAGCTCCAGCCTCAGGGCAAGTGGAGCGATGGGACTCCGCTGACCGCCGCTGATTTCCTTTACTCGTACCAGCGCATCCTGACTGCGAAGCTGGGCGCTGATTACGCGAGCATGCTTTACCCCATGCTCAACGCCGAGGAATACCACACCGGCAAGATCATGGATTTCTCACAGGTGGGAGTGAAGGCGCTCGATCCGTTGACGCTGCAGATCACGCTGAAAGGACCCGCGCCTTATCTGCCAAGCATGATCAAGCACTACTCGTGGTTTCCACTACCGAAGCATGCCATCGAAAAATTTGGCAAGATGACCGACCGCAACACACGCTGGACCCGGCCTGCGAACATGGTCTGCAACGGCCCGTTCAAACTCAAAAGCTGGCAGGTGAATCAGGCCCTCGAAGTCGAGCGCAATCCGCATTACTGGGACGCCGCCACAGTCAAACTCAACGGCATTGTGTTCCTGCCCATCTCCAGCGACACCACCGAGGAACGCGCCTTCAAGGACGGCCAACTGCACGTGACGCTGACGATGCCGCTGGCCAAGATCCCTGCCTATCGCGAGAGCAAGTCACCGTACTATCACAACGATCCGCTGCTCAGTGTTTACATGTACCGCTGCAACACCACGAAGAAGCCCTTCGACAATCCGCTGGTGCGGCGTGCGCTCGCCATGGCCATCGACCGTGAGAGCATCACGCGGAACATTCTCCGTGCGGGACAGCAGCCGGCCACAGGCCTGACTCCTCCAGGCTGCAACTCTGACTACCGTGTGCCAAACATCATGCGCTTTGACCCCGCCGAAGCACGGCGACTGCTTGCGGAGGCTGGCTTTCCCGGTGGAAAAGGTTTCCCACCATTCGACATTCTCATCAATACTACCGAATCCAACCGATCAATCGCCGAGGCCATACAGGCGATGTGGAAAAAGCATCTTCAGATTCCTGCTGGCGTGTTGAACCAGGACTGGGGAGTGTACATCGAATCGCAGCGCAAGCTGGACTATCAAATCGCTCGCTTTGGCTGGGTGGGTGATTATCTCGACCCTTCGACCTTTCTCGCCATCTGGCAGACCGGGGATGGCAACAACAACACCGGCTGGGGCAGCAAACGCTACGACGAACTCATCCATCAAAGCTTTCAGGAAGGGGATGTCCCCAAGCGTCTGCAAATTCTCAGCGAAGCCGAAGCCCTCATGCTCAATGAGGCTCCGATGCTGCCGATCTATTGGTATACGCATTCGTATTTGATGCGCCCCGAGGTCAAAGGACTGCTGCCATCTTTGCTCCAACACCGCTGCTACAAGGCGGTGGAATTGAGGCCGTGAGGGGAAAACAAAAAGGCGCGGGAGATGCTCCCGCGCCTTGTGCTTGTTTTAAGATGGAGGAGCGCGTCAGTCTGACTTGCGCCAGATGGTGGTCAGTGTGCCGCGAAAGGTGATCTTCACGGCCTGCGTCGTCACCAGTTCACGAAAGTGTGGCGAAGCCTCGCGCTCCACGATTTCCCATTGCTCAATGGCATCGCCATTCAGCGTCGCATGCAGGGGAATGGATTCCGAGTGATGGCAGACGAAGCCGTTCTTGCGTTCATGCTCGACGCGCCAGCCGGGTGCCAGGTGCCACGTCACTATATGCGAGGCTGCAAGGCCGACATCATCGCAGATTTCCACATAATCCTGAGTGACATGCACGGCACGCTGCGTGCGACGCGCATCACTGGCAATGCACATCACGCAAATGTCGCCGCTGATTTCGAGTCCCGGCTTCTCGTGATGTTTGGCCCATAAGAACGGTCCCATGCGCCGGGGAGAGGAGCGACCAGCGACCGGCACGGGTCCATTGTGCGCGTCCCATGAAGCCAGTCGCGTCCGCAGCGCAGGATTGCTATAATAAGCGCCCGTTCCTGGATCAATGATGAGCGCGTGCTGCTCAAACCAGAGCGACACATGCAGTGCATCGAGATGGCCGTGAGCCGCCATGCTGCCCAGACCGAGGGGAGAGGCATCTGCCCGGACAGTCCAGCGCGCATCACGCCAGAGGGCCTGACCGCTTTGCTCATGAGTGAGCCACTTGCTGCGCATGGCTGCTTTAACGCCTTTGGGGGGATCTCCCAGCCAAAAACGCAGCATGGCGCCGTCTGCTCTATTGAGAAGCCAGCCGCGAAACTCTGCGGCAGCATTGGAGCGTTTGAGGGGCAGAGGGAGCACCTGCGCGTCATCCGAATCGCCAAAATCCCAGCACTCAGGGGCTTCGACGACATCAACGAAGTATTGTGCAGCCTGAGTCAGACGCTGCTGCACTTCCGGCTTGAACCCAACTGCAGCCATGCCTGCGTGCCAGCACATTTCCCACGCAAACAGGTGGTAATGCAAGGCCTGCTCTTTGTTGCCGCCATCGGTGGCGAACTGCTGCAGAATTTCATGCTCCAGCAGATTCACCACGTGCTGCGTGGCTCGGATCATGCGGGACAGTGAGGGCCAGCGCGCAAGCGCGAGCACAAGCGCACTTAATTCACCTATGAGATGATTGTTGGCAGAGGAGCCGAACGAACGACGGCGCCAGATCCACCACGCGTGCGTGGGAACGATGCGTGAGGTCAGTTCATCCTGCCTGCGGGCCAGTTCGGGATCATTGCAGCCACGCACCAGAGCATCGAACCAGCAGAAGTTCATCAGTCGCAGCCCCGCTTCCAGAGGGCTGGTCCAGTTGATGCCAAGTCCCGGAGGGTTGCGGTCACACCAGTCCTCCAGCCAGAGTTGGGAAACTCTGATCGCATGCACATCGCCATTCAGAGCGCTGTGCATGGCCATGCGCGTCATTTCGCTCCAGCGATTGATCTCCCAGATGGCGCGTGCGTCTGCGTCGTGATCGAGGTGGCGATGATCCAGATTTCGCGCGGGGATGTCTGGATCAATCACGACCCCCAGTGTGGCATCGCGGTGCCAGCATGGTGGTGCCCCTACCTCGACACACTTCCAGCCGAAGAGCTCCCACTCACCGCGCATCAACTTCTCAGCATCGACGGCCAGCTGTTTGCGCAGCTCTGGAGGAACGCGGTCGCGCCAGGGAAGCTTTGGAACATCGGTGAATGTGCCGTCCCATGGTCTGTGCGAGATGCGTCGGAGGCTCGCCATTTCGCTTCGCCGTCCCAGGCGCTCAGCCACGCGACGACCGATCTCGCCCACACTCATTGCCCGCAGGCGCTGCATATACCAGCCCAGGCTCATCACAATGCGATGCTTCGCCCTTCGCGAATTGACTCCAGCACTGCGAATGTCAGGCGCATGCTCTGCCGCGCTTGTTCATAGGGCAGCGGATGAGGTGCTCCGCCCATTAAGAAGGCCAGCCATGCCGCCATTTCTTCGGCGTGCCCTTTTGATGCGAATTTTTTCACGGTCTCTTTGCGCTGTTTGAAGATCGAGAGCTTCATGAAGTTCTCGCACTCACATACCACGCCACTCGCGAACACACGAAACGTTTCCTTTGGATATGCCGAGTCACCTTCGGCGGAGTAAATCACCTGCGCCGATGATCCATCCTCAAATTCGATCTGCGCCGTGACTGAATCCGGCACCTGGGGCCGGCCCACCGTCTGTGCGGTGACTTTCACCGGTTTGCCGAGGACGTGGCAGGCAAAGTCAAAGAAGTGACAGGCCTCACCGAGAACGCGTCCGCCGCTTTCGGCAACATTCGCGTACCAGTGATCTGGCGCGAGCACGCCTGCGTTGACTTGAAATGACAGGGTCTTTGGGCCGGAGACTGTGTTCAGGACTTCCATCATTGCCGCTGAGGCAGGAGCGAAGCGGCGATTGAAGCCTACCATCACACTGCCTTTTGATTCGAGCATGGCAGCATTGATCTGTGCCAGTTCGTCTTGCGTCAGACAGAGAGGCTTCTCAACAAACACCTGCTTTCCTGCCTGCAGGGCTTTCAGCACCAGCGGTGCATGCAGATGATGGCGGGTGCCGATCATCACTGCGGTGGCTTCGTGATCGAGCACCTTGGCTGCGTCTGTCTCTGCGTGCGCAAAACCAAACTTTTCCTTCACATGGCGTGCTGAGAGACCCGTCGCATTCACAATGGTTCCAAGTGCGATTTTCCCTTTCACATGCGGGAGCAACATTGTGCGCGCGAAATTGCCTGCTCCGATGACATCGAGGGTTCCGACGGTGGTTTGCAGAGCTGTCTTTGGGAGATCTGGAAACTCTGATGATGCTTCGGGTTTCGCGTTTCCAGACCGGCTAAAGCCGGGACTACAATACTCAATCAACACTCCGAGTTCGCTTTCCAGCTGGTCGTATACTTCCAAGACGTTGCCAAAGACGACCCTGCGCGTGGTGACTGGATTTAAATTCAACTGCCCGGTGCGCATCAGTTCCAGGCAGGCTTCGAAGTTTCGGTTCTCGGTCCAGCGCACGTGGCCTATGGGATAATCCTGCCCGCCCCATTCATACTGCGAATCGTAGCGGCCCGGTCCATAGCTGCGTGAGTAGCGCACCTGAATGTCCTTCATGTAGGCGGTCTTCCATGACAACTCGGCATCGTAGATGCCCACGATCACCATTACGCCACGATCACGCAGGCATGAAATTGCGGTATCGGCCGCGTCGCGACCTTTGCCGCCGACACAAAGCAAGACTGCGTCCACGCCGTGGCCATCCGTCCATGCGCGCACTTCGTCTTCGAGCTTTGATTGCGTGGGATTCACGACGCGCTCCGCGCCCATCGCGAGTGAGGTTTGCAGACGATCGTTGACAAAATCCACGCCCATCACTCGTGCACCCGAGGCCTTCAGCAGACTCGTTGCCAGCAGGCCGACGAGCCCCTGCCCTAGCACGAGCACGCGTTCGCCAAGCCGGGCGCCGCTTTGGCGCACGGCTTCCATGGAGATCGACCCGAGCGTCGTATAAGCTGCCTGCCAGTCTTCGACGCCATTGGGAATGGGTGAGGCGAGCAGATCCGGCACTGCGATCATCTCCGCATGAAATGCACACTCCGCGCCGCCGCAGGCCACGCGATCGCCCACATGAAAACGTGAGTTCAGTTCATCCACCGCCACCACGATTCCGGCAGCCGAGTAGCCCAGAGGGGTTGGCGATTCGAGGCGGTTGCGCACCTTTTGCAAGGCGGCTTTCCAGCCCAGGGTCTTCGCTGTATCGATCACTTTCTTGACCTGATCCGGCCTCGCCTTGGCCTTTTGCAGCAGCGACATCCGGGCTTGCTCCACCTTCATGCGCTCCGTGCCGGGCGAGATCACTGAACAGGTCGTTTGCACCAGGATGCCTCCCGGAGGCGGCACAGGTGCAGGAACGTCCTGCAGTTCGAGGCGTCCGTCCTGGTATTGGGCGAGTTGTTTCATCAATGGGTGTTCAAATCACTGTTTCATCATGCTCACCAGCCATTTGTGCTTTCCCGCACTTGTCTTCTCCACTTCCGGCACCTGCTGCAAGGTGAGTGTGAAGTCATCTCCCAGTTTTTTCAGCAGGCCTGCCTGCATTGCCGGTTCGCGGTTGCTTTGCCATTGGGGACCCGGTTGAAAGCGACATACCACAACACCTGCGTGTTCTTGGAAGAACTGGACGGCGAGTAGCCCGTCGAAGATGGAATCATGCATGTTGATCGCGGTGAGCGAGATGCGACGGCCGGTGGCGCTGACGAGGAACTCGTAATCGCGCCCAACGATTTTCGAAGCTTCGCCATTCGTGATTTTCGCATAGTCTCCCGTGCGATACCGGATGAGCGGCATGACGTGATTGTGAAACGAGGTGCCGATGATTTCTTGGTTTCCTTCAGCATCTGGATCGCCGAACTCCACGAAGCCGTATGTGGGCCAGAAATGCAGGTGATTGGAGGTGTGAGTCTGCGCGGCGAGGACGACGCGTTCGCTGTGACCGTACCAGTGAAAGACGGACGCTTTGAAAAAGTGCTCCAGATATTGCTGGGATTCTGCGGTGAGCTTTTCAGAGCCGCAAAGAAGCGAAGTCAGTTTGAAGTCGAGTTTCAGGCCTGTCTGCTCCAGTCCTCGCGCCAGCATCAGCGCTGCGCTTGGATAGGCATGCAGGTGCTGCGGACGAAAGCGGTTTAATGCGGCCACATACTCCGGCAGGCGCTCAAGCGTGAGATGATAGGAGGAGAGAATGAGCCAGTTTCGTGTGGCATCGTAATAACTGATGGCACCACCGGCTTTGCTAGAGGTGACGCTCCCGCGAATGACGGCTACGCGGTCTCCGACGCGATAGCCACGCCGTGACCACTGCGCCTCCAGATAGGCTTGCTCCTTCGGGCGGCTCACGCCTTTGTGCAGATAGAAGCCGACGGGGACGCCGCTTGAGCCGCCGGTGGTGATGTAGAGGCGCTGCTTGGCGTCGAACTCGGGATTGACCATCTGCTCGCGGTGCAAAATCAGATCCTGCTTTGTCAGCAGTGGATAATCGGCGAGTTGCTCCAGCTTTTCGAACTTCGCCGGATCGACGCCACTTGCTGCAAAGCGTTCCACGTAAAATGGGGCCTTCGCGGCTGCCATCAGTGACTCGCGTAATCCCTTGATCTGATAGCGTCTGACGGCCTCCGCATCCCATGTCTCAACGTCGTGCGCCTCGTTTTGAAATCGGGTGTAGGCCGGGCCGTAGCGCAGGGAGGACGGGATCGCACGATACGCCCGTCCTGCCAGCGATTTCACGGGCTGAGGTGCTGCCTCGTAGAGTTTGAGCAGCGGGTACAGGGCGTCTTCGAGCGACATGATCAAGCTTTCGGCTGCATGTTCAGAATGCGCAGCGCTGCCACGGCGGCGCCAAAGCCATTGTCGATGTTCACGACGGTGAGGCCACTGGCACAGGAGTTGAGCATGCTGAGAAGGGCGGAGATGCCATGCAGATTGGCACCATAACCGACGCTGGTTGGAACTGCGATCACGGGAGCAGCGACAAGGCCGCCGAGGACGCTGGGCAGCGCACCTTCCATGCCCGCAATGGCGATGATGATGCTAGCCGCCCGCAAATCATCGAGGCGTGCGAGCAGGCGATGGAGACCCGCCACACCGACATCGGTGTAGCGGTTCACTTTTGCGCCAGCAAATTCCAGGGTCTGCGCGGCTTCTTCGGCAACCGGCAAATCTGAGGTGCCTGCACACACGACCGCCACAGGCGCGGAGGAAAAGGAGGCGCTCATTTGACCGATGCGATAGAGGCGAGAAATGCTGTCATAGCTGCCGGTGGGAAAACGCTGCAACAACGATGAGGCGACTTCGGTCGTTACTCGAGTGGCGAGAGCACCCCCATGAGCAGCGACGAGGGCGGTAAGTGCATCCGTGGTTTGTGTGAGTGTTTTCCCTTCGGCATATACGGCTTCAGGAAAGCCCTGACGGATCATGCGATGCGTGTCGGCCAGCACCTGGCCTGATTCGGCAAACGGAAGGGTGCGCAGACGTTCCAGCGCCTGATCAGGAAGCAATGTGCCGGCGCTGACTTGAGCGAGAAGGTCAGCCAGTTTTGATTCGTTCATGCGGAGCGGGCTTTGAGCACTTCGTTCATGCTGCCGGAGCGCAACCCGGCGAGATCAAGTGTGATGTAGGTGTAACCGGTGGCACGCAGAGCTTTTGTGATGGCCTCACGCTGCTGCAAGGCGCGCAGCAAATCGGCCTCGGGCACTTCAAGACGTGCGACATCGCCATGATGACGCACCCGCAGTTCACGGAAGCCGAGGTCAAAGAGTGCAGCCTCGGCGCGCTCAATTTGCGAGAGCAGTTTCGGGGTTACGCTCGTGCCATACGGCACGCGGGAGGCGAGGCAGGCGGCGGCGGGCTTGTCCCAGTTTGGCAAACCGAGGGCTCTGGCGAAGTGACGTACGTCCTGTTTGCTGAAACCGAGGTCGTGCAGCGGGCTGAGGATATGCAGTTCACGAGCGGCGGCGCGACCGGGGCGCACGTCAAGCGTGTCTTCGGCATTCATGCCATCAAGCACGTGGTCGATACCGTGCAGCTCTGCAAACTGACGCAGGGCCCGATAGACATGGTCTTTGCAGAAGTAGCAGCGATTTGGCGCATTCGCCTGATAGGCGGGATCGTTCACTTCTGCGGTCGGCAGCAGTTCGAGGCGGGCACCGAGCTGTTGAGCAAGTGCGACCGCTTCGTCCTTTTCGCTTTGCGGCAGGCTGGGGGAGACGGCAAGAAGAGCGGTGACGTTTTCAGCGCCCAAGGCATCCAGTGAGGCTTTCAACACGAGCGTGCTGTCCACACCTCCTGAATAGGCGACGGCGACGCGTCCCAATGGTTGAAGATGTTGTAGAAGACGTTCGATCATAAGGTTTTTACGGCAATGTAACTTTTGGTGAAGAGGCCGAGGCAGACCTTCTCGCGAAGAATCTCGCAGCCAGGAAAGAGCTGCACCATTTCCGCATGGGTGAGGAGGCGGATGTCGCCGATGAATGCGGCGACCTGTTGTGCATCTGGACGGGTGAGCCAGCCCCAGATGCTGAAGTTGCGCGTGAGACGATGCTGCCAGGATTTTGGCAGCCAATGGATAAAGGGGGTCATGAAGTGCGGCTCGATCCAAAACTCCTGCGCAGGTGTCTGGACCCACAAGCGCCTGCCCGTGCGGATCACCTCAGCAGCGAAGGCTTTCTGACGTTCAAAATCACCCACGTGCTCAATGACGCTGTTGGAAAAAATGATGTCGAAGGACTGGTCTGCAAATGGCAGCGCACAGCCATCCGCGACCTGAAAACGAAAATGCCCCGGATCCGCAGGCGGGGTGATGGCGTGGACATTGACGATATGAATTTCAGCCGCGATCTGCTCATGCCCTTCCCATGTGGCCGGATAACCGCCGATGTCGAGAATGCGCTCGTGCGGCTGCGGCTGAATGCGGTCCACAAACTGTGCGAAACGCTTTCTGCGGAAGGTTTTGAAAATCAGCCGCCAAATGTGATGGACGAGTGTCTGCTTCATGAGGGTGGCATGAGATTCTTTTGAAACTTCGGCGCCAGAGTGCGCACGAGATTGAGCAGCATCGTGACGGTTTCTTCATCACTGCGCATGCGCTGGCCAGACTTCTGAGGCGGCATGCCTTCGGTGACCCAGGCCATGACGGAGGGATAGGCCCAGCGATGGTTGATGTTGTGCAAAATATTGTCGCGGAAACTCAGGAGCTGACGTTCCAGATTGCTCGGAGTAGTGACATTCTCCCCGACGAACCAATAGATGTAGTGGGCGCGCAGCGGCAGTTTTGTGCCGTTGCCGAGCAGGACTTCGCGAACGATGGCGAGGTCACGCACCTGCAAGACTTCGCCAGATAACAGCCTGACCGTGCGCACGCGGGAGTCAGTGAGCGTCCATCCCTGGCCATCGAGGCAGACCTCAGGGCGATGGATACTGCGGCTGTCATTGCCTGCAATCACAAGGGACGCCTGAGCGAGATCGCGATTTTCAATGGATCTTCCAGGAGTGCGGTACGCCCGTTTGACGATGATCGTGTCACTGGGGAGCAATGCGATTTCCTGCTCGCTCGGTGCCTCGCTCTCGCCGACAAAACCTCCCGCGACCATGGGCAGCTCGGCCAGCACACCTGCTTCGTCGCCACCTCTCATCGCGGGCGAAAACTGGCAGAGCATTATCGTCATGCCACAGAGTGCCAAAAGAATGGAAGCACGGGCGATCATAAGACAGGAGCAACCACCTGACGTGAGACGGTGCGCGAGTTTTTGAAGCCGGGTCCGCCGCATGAGCGATCCAACAACCAGGAGGCGAACTGCAGCAGAAGCAGCGCCACGAGGAAGACTACAATGCCGGTGAGTTCGTGGAAGACGGACACTTCCTTCTCTGCATCACCAATGGCCCATTGCTGCCCGAAGACCATGGCAGTGAAGATCAAGACCAGGATGCGCGCCATGTTTGCCACGATGGCGATGGGCAGGATCATGCTGAACAGCGCAATCCTGCGCCACATCACACGCTGACGAAAATAGCTGAACAACACGCCGACGACGAGCAGCGCAAACAATGAGCGCATGCCAGAGCAGGGCGCGGCGATGCCCACGCTGAACAAATCGCCCGCCTTGCGGCCCAACTCGATGTTTGGCATGGATTGCAGCGCGGTGCCGGAGACGAGGGAATCGACGCCCACGGAATTGAGGACAAAGCCTGTCGTCTTCACCATGAGAAGCCGCATCTGGTAGCCGATGCTTTCCTCCAAAAAGGGGAGCGGCCACATGAGGCCGAGCATCAGCCAGGCGAACAATCTTGCGCGGCAGCGCTGAGCGCCTTCCAGCCACAGCGATGCGCCTGCAATTAAAGTCATGATGCCCAAGTAGCCGCAGTAGAAATTATTGGCACGAAATCCGGCGAAGTAGAGGAACAAAGCGAAAAGGATCAGAGCCACCCCCCAGCGATTCGAGGAGAGTGGAAGCTGGGCCACTTCAGTCTGACGCCGCCAGAGCAGGAAGCCGACAATGAGAGGCAGCAACGCACCGTGCTGCCAGGTTGGGTCCTTCCATTGCATGAGCAGTTCGGAGAGGATCGTCCGACGGAAGTGGCCGTAACCGGCCGCGTAGGGCTGAATGGCAATGAGGAGCAAGCCACTGGCTGCCAGAAGAGCCGGCACGAGCCATGATGAGATGCGCAAACGACTCATGATGATTGCTTGAGGAAGATAATGCGAAAAGCGCCAGCGGGAACAGGCCTGCGTGGTAATTACTTTAACTGTTCTTTCCACCTTTGAAATTCATTGAAGGCAAAAGTCAGCAGTGCGATGGTGGAAGCCTCGTAGATGCTATGATGGGCCATGGGGCGCATAAAAGACAGTCAGGCTGAATCGTTGGGATAGGATTCAAGGACAAGCCTGTCAAAACATTCAATGCTCAAGACGCTGCTCATTTCCAAAGTGAACCAACTCGGCGACAACGTCGTGTACCTGCCCGTTGTGCAGTCGCTTGTAGAGGCGCATCCGGAATGGCGCATTGTGGTGCTGACGAGTCCGACGGCGGCGAGATTGTATGAAGTCTGCTGCCCTGAAGTGGAAGTCATCTCTTACGAGACGGCGGAATTTAATGGTGCATGGCGGCAGCCCACGCGGCTGTGGCATTTTTGGCGGGATATTCGAAGCATCAAGCCGGACGCATGCCTGCTCGGCAGTGATCAGGGAAGTGTGGCGCACTTCCTCGCAAGGTTCAGCGGCGCGCGAGTGAGTGTGGGTCCACGATTTGAGCGAGTGAAGCTGAATGCGCTCATGAAACTCCGTGTGCCTTCGGAAGGTGAGGAACATGTGGCGATGCATAACTGGCGTATCGCCCAAGCCTTGGTACGCCAGTTGCGACTGCCCGATTTGCCAGAAAAAATGCCCCCGCCTGATTTGAGCGCCTTTGGCCGTGAAGACCATGGATCGGTGGTGATGCATGCGGGTGCGAGCCGCGCCTACAAACGCTGGCCGCTGGAACGCGGCATCGAGCTGGCGAACCGGCTGTCTGCCCAGCATGCGGTGACGTGGTTTGAACAGGGTGAAGCTGGGGAGGACATGCTGAAGCCGCAGGTGCGAAGAGTAAAACCGGGGTCCCTGGATGAACTGGTGCGCGTGATGGCAGGCGCGAAGTACTTCATAGGCAACAATTCGGGGCCGATGAACATCGCCTCGGCACTTGGCGTTCCAGGAACGATCTTCAACGGACCTTCGACCTCCAACTGGGATCCGCCCTGGCATACGGATGGTTTTGACATTCTACGTGATCCCAAGCTGGCCTGCCAGCCGTGTGATCAGCTTTCGCACCCGGTGAATGCCTGCCAAAACAAGGAGCGGCCGATGGCCTGCATGGACCGCTGGAGCGTGGACGAGGTGCATCGGAAGATCGAAGCGCGGTTAGCTGCGGCTTGAGTCCGCCCACTGACGATTGATGAACAGATGAACGTCATCGCAGGCGGTCGAGGTTTTGATGCGTTCAAAACCCTGGCTCTTGAGCTTTCTAAGGAGTGCGTCCTGTTTGGCAGACTCCGCCGCGTGAATTTCGATCACGAGGTAGTGAACACGTTGTAGACTGTCGGCGGAGTCACCGAGCAAGACTTCGTACTCAGCGCCTTCGACGTCCATCTTGCAGAGATCCACGGTTCCGTCGCCGAAGCCGCGATGCATGATTTCATCCAGAGTTAGCACCTCGATGATGGCATCCTCACTCGCGGCACCATTTGCTGCACCATAGATGGAGAAACCGGTGCCACCTGATGGAAATGAAAGGGTGATCTCGCGCGGATGACCGCCGATGGCGACGTTCAGGATCTTTGGCCGAAGCCCGATGTTTTGCCTGATATTGAGAGAAAGCCGGGAATGAGTGAAGGGATTGACCTCGACGCAGGTGAGGGCGGAGAATTCGAAGCCGAGGTCGAGGCAGAGCAGCGGGAAACCGCCGCCATTGGCACCGAGGTCCAGCAATCGCAACTGCTTCGGCAACTGCATTTCCTTGAACAGCTCCCGATACATGGGGCCCGCAATGCAATCACGTGTGCCGCTTTGATCACCGGCAAGATGATCGACCAAAAAGTTGAGCCTGCCTTTGGCATAGATCGTCCAGCCGAGCCGCCGGCCCAGCAGTCGCTGGCAGAGCGTGAAAAACACCCGGTCGAACTGGGTGATGGCACGCAGGCCGCTGAGGGCGTTGGAGAACCTTTGAAACATGCGATCAGGCTTTTACCGCTTCGACAAAGAGATCTGGACTTGCCGTCATGCGATCAATGCCAGGAGTCTGCGGTCCTTTGCCATGACGAAGCTGGATGAGCACACGGCAGCAGCCATAGACCAAGGTGCCGAGCAAGGCGCGTAAACGGCCGCCGAGGCCGGATGAGCAGTAATGCAAGCCGGAGACGCGGACCTCAGCAAAGCCGCAGGCCCGGAGGCACTGAGCCAGGCTGCTGGGCGTATGGCCGGTCTCATGCGTGAAGTCACCGTAGCGTGTGACGGAGGACATGGGACTCTGAGCATTGAAGGTGATCATCCACAATTTCCCGCCGGGCTTGAGCGCGTTTTTGGCGGCGGTCAGGAAGCGAATGAACTCGTCTTTGGTGAAGTGCTCGATGATGTCCTTCGCATGCAGGAGATCAAACGCCGAGGTATGTGATTCGAGGAAGGAGACGACGTTTTCCTCGACCCACTTGCGACCGGGACCGTTTTGTCGGGCAATGGCGAGGTCGGAAGGCGAAAGATCGACGCCGGTGAGCTGAGTGAAGCCTTTGGATGAAATCCACGCCATCCACTCGCCTTTGCCGCAGCCGAGATCGACGATGCTGGAAGTGCGATCCGAAGGCAGGTGGGTGTAGGTCGCCTCGTATTGATCGTGCTGCATGCCGGCATCGAACGCCTTTTGACCTTCAAAAGAGGCGGAGTAGTTGCGATAGAGGATGTCACGATAACTGCTCATGCGGCGAGCTGGTGCTGGATGAAGGCGGCCCATTGTGCGGCGACGGCTTCATGGGAGTAGAGCCTGCGGGTGCGATCGAGCTGGCTCTGGGCGATGGTGGAATCATTCATCACCGCACGAATGCGACCGGCGAGCGCAGTGGCATCGCCATGGGGAAAAACGGCCTCGTCGTGGCCGATGACTTCGGGGATGGCACCGCTGCTGGAGCCGAGGGTGGTGACGCCGCAGGCCATGGCTTCAATGAGGACATGGCCGAACTGTTCCTCCCAGCAGAGCTGCATGGTGCGCACCGGTTTGCTGGCAAGCACGAAGACATTCAGGCAGCGCAGGAAAGCGGGGATCTCGAAATGCGGACGTGGAGGCAGCAGATGCAGCCATGGCCGCGTTTGCTGCTGCTCCTTGAGCCAGGATTCGAGCCTGCCGGAACCGAGAATGGCAAGATGGACATTCTGCAAGGCATCGCAGGCTTGCAGCAGTTCATGGAGGCCTTTTTCTTCCGTCAGCCGACCGCAGTAGCCGATGATGAAAGCGTCTGCGGGCAGTCCGCAGTCCTGGCGCAGCGCTGCGCGCTCGGCAGATGAAGCCATCTGATGATTGTCGAGATCGACACCGAGCTGTGGAGCGACGAGCACTTCGCCTGCGCGCGCGCCATTCTTCTGCACGAGCTGCGACGCGGCCTGATTGCCAGCAATGATGAAGTCGGTCGTGGCGGTCATGGCCCGATAAATGGGGGCAAGCAGGAGTCCCTTCCAGCCGGGTCGCTCAACATTCTCCCAGGTGAATTCACCGAACAATGCGTGAGCTTGGAAAAGGGCTTTCCAAAGCCGCGCCTGCAAGCAGACGCGGGCCCAAGGTTCATTTTCGACGAGCACCACATCAAAGGGGCGCGAGCGCATGACTGCGGCGAGGCCGGAGTAGTGAAAGGTGGTGCTGGTTTGACCCGAGCGCGGCAGGCGGATGAGCTGATAGTTGCGCGTGGGGGCGTCGGATTCGTTGTCGAAATCGGACGAGGGGCGTCCAAGCACCAGGTGCTGCTCAATGGTGGAGGTGACGCAGACGAGTTCGAAATGTGCCGCGAGCGCCTGGAGCTTCTTGCGATTTTCGAGCGCGGCGTAGGTGTGGCCGATGAGCAGCAGGCCGGGTCTCATGCGGGAGATGATGCTGCGCCAAAGGATGCTTCACAGACGGTAGAATCAGCGGCACATGCCTCGGCAAAAACTTGCTCCCAGTCCTCACCCGCAGGCAGGATGCTGTGGCGTTTAAGGAGCAGCTGGCGTGAGTTTTCCAGAGCGGCCAGGAAATCGGGGGAGTCACGCTGGTCTTCGATTTGATGACATGCCCGCGCCCAGGCATCAGGATCGAGATTGTGGAGCATGGGCACGGGATAGTGGCACTCTGAAAAGAGCTCGGTGAGGCCCATGCTGTGATTGGCGAGCACCGGCACGCCGGCGGAGATGGCCTCCATCGCGGCAGTGAGTCCCGCAGGATTATCACAGAGAACAATGGGGAGCAGCACCATGGGAGCAGCATGCAAATGTTCAAGATACTCACGATGCGAGGCATTCACGACGAGCTCAAAACGCGGATTGGCGATTTCGTCGGCAAAGCGGGCTTGAAGATAATCCACACGTGCGATGCGTGTGATGGAAAGACCGCCATGCAGCAGCGGAGCTACGATGGATTCGTCACGACTAATGTTGCCAGGGAGCAAGATGCGGGTTTTTGGCACGTCATCTGGAGGCTGAAACCAGCCAGTGTCGATTTTCCACGGACGTAAAATCACCCGGTGGGCACCCAGTTGCTGCGCTGTGGTGGCGAACTGCTCGGATGTGATGCAGTCGAGCTGAAAGGCGGGCGAGGCATTTTGCAGGCTGGAGACGAGTCTTTGAAGTGCGGTGTCGTGGTAGGCGACACGACGAATGATTTTACCTTCAGTGGAAAACAGGCCGCAGCGGGACAACAGGAGCAGGACCGTGTAGTGCATGCTATTGAGGCAATAGATCATGCGCGCCCGACGAAGGGTGCCGTAGTGCTTCCAGACAAGTCGAAAAGCAGCGCTGAAGCGGCGGAGCGCACCGCCTTGTTTGCGACTATAATCGCATTCGAGCTGCTCATCATTCTGGAACCATGCGCCGACGAGGGCACGGCCATGGGACGGCATGGGCACTGCATCCAAGAAACGACGAGGTCTGCCGCTGTAATCGTACAGGGCATGAGGAGCCAGGACGACCAGTTGTGACGAATCAGCCATAGGGTAGATTTCGATTGAACGGTGACGTGGCTGCATGCGCAAAGGAAGGGGGTCGCAAATGGGGGGGAGGCTGTTCCGGCAGCTGCTTTTTCACCCGCAGGCCTTCCTGATGAATGATGCAGGCATTCAGTCCTCCGGCGATGAACCAACAGAAGAAATTCACGGGGAAAGTAGAGGTGACATTGCCGGCAAAGATGTTGTGGACGAGGAGACCGAACAAGATGCCTACCATCCAGAGGCAGATGCTGAAGACGTGCGTGCCGCGCAGTCCGAGCACGCTGCGGTGAAAAGAATGCAGGGCCAATGCCGCAATGATGAGCAGGATGCCGAGCGGCAGCCAGCCTATCTCAAGCAGGAGATTGGATATGAGATCATGGCTCGCAACCAGATGTGCATCATGCAAATCTGCCGCGCCTTTGGTGCCGTAACCAAACATGGTCCACATGAGAGGATTGTGCGCAATGTCATGCATGCCGTCGAGGCGGTCGCAGATGGTCCAGAAGCGGGAAAACTGCACACCGATGGCGGTGCCGCCAAAGTTTTCGAGCGCCCAAAGCGTGAGCCTGGTGACGGCATTGATCAGCTCCTGGGCAAAAATACAGGCGGTGACGAACATGGTGGCAACGGTGGCGTAAAGAGTCGCGGTGCCGCGTGCGCTGCGCAGCACCGGCAGCAGCAGGATGGGCAGCATCCAGTTGATGTTGGCAATACGCGCCATGCTGGCGATGCAGGCGACGACGAAGAGGACGAACAGCACGAAACTCATGCCACCCCATGCCCGGGTGCCGGTGTCGCGATGATGGCGGCGGACCATGAGCGCCAGGCAGGCGCAGACTGCGCATGTGGTGCCAAAGGGAGAGCTGTCCACCAATGTGGAGAACGGGCGTGGGCGGACGTCATCGAGATGCTTGGAGAGCACGGTGAGACCGGACTGAAGGTATTCGATTTCGAAATCGCTGAGGCCGAAGATCTGCTGCTTGATGCCATACAGAGCGACGGGGATGAAGACAATGAGGCAGTATTTAATGAAGGCGATGATCTGCGCCGGGGTGCGAAAGATGCAGGGGACCACAAAGAGCAGGAACATGTAAGCCGCACCGTCCGCAAGCTGCGTGGCGGCCGCATTGAAGCCACTGCCGCTGCGCAAAGCAGAAACACCGGAAACGATGAAGCCGAGGAAGCAGACGAGCAGTGAAACGAGCTTGCGCCTGTGATGCAGGCTGCCGTCGTGGAGTGAACGAACCAAGGTGCCGATGCAGATGCCAGCCAGGGTCAGCGGGCAGAGCGCGCGCACCCACAGGATGTCGTTCATGGTGACATGGCCATCGAAGACCATCATGCGCTTGAGCAGGTCGCTGTAACCGGCATAAAGCACCATGAGATAAAGTGCCAGCCGCGGCTGAAGAACTGCGAGGATGAACGAGCCGATGGAGAGGAACTGCGCCAGTGCGCCGATGGTGTTGCCACCACCGAGAAGCACGGACAGCATGACATAGACGGCCCCGATGCCGCCGAGGAAGATGATGAAAGCCCTGCTTTGCATAAAAAAATCAGGAGTGCAGCAGCGAGCGCATGCGCAGCCATGTGAAGCGCGGCAGACCCATGAACGCACGAGTCATGAGGCCGGAGACGTTCAGACGGAGCCAAGGTGAGAGATAGGTCCAAACCACCCAGGCCAGCGTGTACGAAACCAGCGTGGCCCATGCGGCGCCCACACCGCCATGAGCGGGAATCCACAGCATGTTTAGCAAGGCGTTTACTGCGACGGCTACAATAACGGAAGGGAGGTTTGCGGCCAGCTTGTCTTCCACTGTCAGAACCTGTGTGCGGGCGATGCCGATGGCGTACGGAATGAAAGCCCATGCATGAACACGCAGCATTTCAGAGCTGCGGGAGAATCCACTGCCGAATGCCACGGACATCCAGGGCGAGAGCAGCAGCAGTCCGGCAGCCACGGCCAACGCGAGCATGACGGAGGCGGAAAAGTAATCGACCACGCTTTTTTCAAAGCGCTCGGCGGTGTTCTGGCGGTCTTGCATCAGCCGCGGCAGGAACAGCGTGGCAAGTATGCCCGGCATGAAGTAGGCCATTTCAGAAACGCGCACAGCCGCACCGTAAATGCCGGCCTCCTCCGTGCCACGCAGCCACTCGATCATCATGGTATCGAGACGGAACAGGAGGATCAACGCAGCCTGGGAGGCGAGTTCAGGCCAGGAACGGCTGACAAGTGCGAACGCGCGTGAAAATTGAAAGGCACGCCATCTGACTCTGCCGCCGCACTGATGGAAAACGAATGCGCAGAGAGAGATGAAGATCCAACCCTCAAGCGCATACGTCAGGGCAAAAAGCCACAGTGGAGCCCGATACCAGATGCCCGCCGCAATGCAGGCGGCACTGATGATGAATCCGGTAAACTGGGCGATGACGGACTGGGACACACGCCCATGAGCCTCCAGCCAGGAGAGGATTTCGGTGGCAGGATTGGTAAGCAACTGCAAGCCGTAAACGACAAGCAGAAGTGTGCCTTCCGGTTTGCGCCAGCCGATCCATGCGATCAAACCGGCGAACAGCGATGCGGAAACGATGAACCGGGCCGTGATCGTGATGCCGAGCACGGCGGACTGATCTGCGCCCTGCTTCATGAGTTCGCGCACGGTGTAACGGGCGAAGCCGAGCTCCCCAATGCTCGAGAGAACCGACACGGCTGCCATGGCGACGGCGATCTGGCCGAAGCCACTGCCGCCGAGATAACGCGCGAGCGCGCAGGTGAGCGCGAAACTCAGTGCAAGGCGGACCACGCGTAGCGTCGTCGCCAGCGAGAAGGTTTTGAGGATGTGACTGCCAGCGGCCATGTAGGACGCGAAACGCGGGCTTTAAGCCGCCGCGAAGCTTTGCTCCGCCGCATCGCAGAGGAGATGCCCGATGAGGAGGTGGCATTCCTGAACGCGTGCGGTGATGGCGGAGGGGGCTTTGAAGCTCAGTGTGGCTTCGGCCGCGCAATCCGCGCCTTTTTCGCCGGTGAAGGCGATGGTGACACAGCCGCGTTTGTTCGCAGCCTTAAGACCGAGGAGTACGTTTTTGCTCGTGCCGGAAGTGGAGATGCCGAGAACGACATCACCCGGCTGAGCGAGCGCTTCGATCTGACGTGAGAAGACGGTGTCGTAGCCGAAATCGTTGCTATGAGCCGTGAGGATCGAGGTGTCGGTGGTCAAGGCGAGACCAGCCATGGCAGGGCGGTTGATGCGATAACGCACGACGAGTTCGGCGGCGAGATGCTGCGCATCGGCGGCGCTGCCACCATTGCCAAAGAAGATGATTTTCTTCCCGTCCTTGAGCGCGGTGAGCCAGGCGGCGGCCAGCGGAGCGATCTGATCGCTCATCGCATTCAGTTTGGCGATGGCGTCCTGGTGCTCGCTGAGATGTGTTTTGAAAAGAGAGGCGAAATCGGTGCTCATTTGGATGAGAAGGCTGCCAGCAACTCGTCTGGCGTCAATGTGGCGGTGCCGAGCTTGCCAACGACAATGCCGCTGGCGTGGTTCGAGATTTCGGCAGCTTCGAGCAGGCTGTGCCCGCTGGCGAGAGCGAGTGTGAGGAGGGCAATGGCGGTGTCGCCAGCGCCCGAGACATCAAAGACTTCCCGTGCGCGCGTGGGGATGTGATGCGGGGGCTTGCCACGCTCAAACAGCATCATGCCCTGCTCCCCAAGGGTGACGAGGACACTGGCGACGTTCCATTTGGCGAGCAGCACGCGGCCCACTTCGAGGAGTTCGTTGTTTTCGAGAGGGGCTTCGGTCAGAAGGTGGTCTTCGAGACCTGCTGCAGCAAAGGCTTCGAGACGGTTTGGTTTCACCAGCGAGACGCCGGCCCATGGCAATGGATTGCGAGGGGAAGGATCAACGGTGACGATGAGCTTGTGCTCGACGGCAATCTTCGCGACCAACTGCATGAGTTGCTCGGTCATGAAACCCTTGCCGTAGTCTTCCAAAATGATGGCGTCGAGATTGGGAGCCAATTCGCGCAGGCGCTGCTCTACTTCGATGAGCTCGGCATCGGTCAGGGGCAGCAGCTTCTCGCGATCGACTCGGACGATCTGCTGCTGACGTGCGGAGACGCGGGCTTTGGAGATCGTTGGCAGTGTTTCATGCACCAGCAGCGGGGCGGGATCGACCTTGTCTTCGATCAGAAGAGCGCGGAGCTTGTCCGCGGCCATGTCCTTGCCGACGCGGCCCATGAGATGGGTGTTCGGAGAGAAGGGCGAGATGTTGCGGGCGACGTTGGCAGCACCACCGGGATAGAATTCCTCGCGGGTGACTTCAACGATGGGGACGGGTGCCTCCGGCGAAATGCGGCGGACGTGTCCCCAGATGAAGTGATCGAGCATGACATCTCCCACCACGAGGATGCGGCCTTGCGCGAGGCGTTGGAGATGGTCGCGGGTGAAGGTCATTTGCTACGGCGTGCGCGGACGGCGGCGGCGAGTTCGTCGAGCATGGCTGCGGTGGTCTCCCAGGAGACGCAAGCATCGGTGATGCTCTGGCCGTAGGTGAGGGGCTGGCCGGGCTTGGTGTCCTGGCGGCCTTCGACGAGATGGCTCTCAATCATCACGCCGGTGATAGCAGTGCTGCCTGCGGTGATTTGTTCGGCGAGAGAAGCGGAGGCGATGGGCTGCTTGCGGTAGTCCTTGAGGCTGTTGCCGTGGCTGCAGTCCACCATGACGCTGGCCGGCAGGCCACGAGCGGTGAGCTGATCTGCGACGGTCTTGATGGAGGCCGCATCGAAATTCGTACCCGCTTTGCCACCACGAAGGATGACGTGGCAGGCATTGTTGCCCTTGGTGTTCACGATGGCGGCGACACCGTCTTTGGTCACGGAAAGGAAGCAGTGCTGGCCTTTAGCGGCTTCGATGGCATCCAGCGCGACTTGAATGCCGCCGTCAGTGCCATTCTTGAAACCGACGGGCATGGACAGGCCGGAGGCGAGCTGACGATGCACCTGGCTTTCGGTGGTGCGTGCGCCGATGGCACCCCAGGCAACCACATCAGCGATGTACTGCGGCGTGATCACATCCAAGAACTCCGTGCCGGCAGGAACGCCGCGCTTGGTGAGCTTGATGAGGAGATCGCGTGCGCCACGGAGGCCTGCGTTGATGTCGAAGGAGCCGTCGAGATGAGGATCATTGATGAATCCCTTCCAGCCAACGGTGGTGCGCGGCTTTTCAAAATAGACGCGCATCACGATCTCCAGATCGGCGGCGTATTTCTCGCGTGCCTGAATGATGTGCTGGGCGTATTCGAGCGCCGACTTGGTGTCGTGGATTGAGCAGGGGCCGACGACGACGAGCAGGCGGTCATCCTTCAAGGTCAGGATGGCTTCGGCGCGTTTGCGCGAGTCTTCGATGAAGGCGGATTCCAGCTCTCCAAGACGGAACTCATGCATGAGCAGAGCTGGCTGGATGAGGGGAAGGATTTCGGCGACGCGAAGGTCGTCAGTGGGATGAGTGCGGCTCACGGCAAAAAAAGGGGGGCAAAAAGCGGGCGCGCAGAATGGAGGAAACTCGCGGCGGTGGAAACCGAAAGTTCAGAGAAGATGCGAAATCTCAGTCATGCGGCAAGCTGCCGCCCGTGGTGCCCATCACAAAGGCACCACCGCAGGTCGATGGGATTGGGGTGCGCACAGGACGCAGGCATGTGAGGCCAATTGTGGGCTTCCACTCATAGCAAATATGCCAATTACGGAAATTTTGCATGGATTGAGTATTTTGGCAAAGCTAAATATCTGGCAATCCTTTATGAAACACCCGTGCGAGGTTCTCGGATTTGCTGCGTGAACAAGAAAAAAGGCGGTCGTTGCCGACCGCCTTTCGTGAGTTTGTTAAAGGAACGAGCTCTTAGAGGTCTTCACCCACGGCGTAACGCACGAAGCGGCGCACGATGAGGTTTTCACCCAGCTCGGTGATCTTGCCCTTGATCAGATTCGCGATGGTGAGTTCGGGATCTTTGATGAAGGCTTGTTCGAGCAGGCAGTTGTCGGCATAGAATTTCTCCATTTTGCCGTCCACGATTTTGTCCACGATGTTCGCGGGCTTGCCTTTGACCAGTTCGGCTCCGATCTCACGCTCCTTGGCGACGAGGTCCGCAGGGACGTCTTCGCGCTGGAGATAGCGAGGGTTCGAGGCGGCGATGTGAAGAGAGATGTCCTTCACCATGGCCTGGAAGTTGTCATTGCGGGCGACGAAGTCGGTTTCGCAATTCACTTCGATGAGCACGCCAATGCGGCCTGCCATGTGGATGTAGGAGGCGATGATGCCTTCCTTCGTCTGGCGGTCGGCCTTCTTCTCGGCCTTGATGGTGCCGCTTTTGCGGAGGATGGTTTCAGCCTTCTCAAGGTCGCCAGCGGCTTCCGTGAGAGCTTTTTTGCATTCCATCATGCCTGCGTTGGTCTTTTCACGCAGGGTCATGACGAGTTTAGCGGAGATTTCAGCCATGTGTCGGTTGGGGGGGGTGAAATGGGTTACTTCTTGGCTTCAGCTGTAGCGACGATGACGGGGTCGATCAGCTTCTGCAGGATGATGCGGATGGAGCGGATGGCGTCGTCGTTGGCGGCGATCGGGTAGTCGATGATGTTCGGGTCGGCGTTCGTGTCGACGAGGGCGACGATCGGGATCTTCAGACGGCGGGACTCATGAACGGCGATGTGCTCGCGGGCGGAGTCAACGATGACGACGGCGTCAGGGATCTTGCCCATGTGACGGATGCCGCGCAGGTTGCGCTCAAGCTTGATACGCTCGCGGTTGAGGCCGGCGAGTTCCTTCTTGGACATGAGCTTGAACTCAGGCTTGCTCTCGATCTCTTCGAGGTAGTTGAGACGGGCGATGCTCTTCTTGATCGTCTCCATGTTGGTGAGCGTGCCGCCCAGCCAGCGATGATTGACATAGAACTGACCGCAAGCTTCGGAGGCCTGCTTGACGGCTTCCTGAGCCTGGCGTTTGCAGCCGACGAACAGGATTTTTTTGCCACGGCGAGCGAGGTCGGCCAGGAATTCAGCGGCCGTGTCGATCTGCGTGACGGTTTTCTCGATGTTGAGGATGTGAATCTGGTTTTTGGTGCCCATGATGAAATTCTTCATCTTGGGGTTCCAGCGCTTGGTTTGATGTCCGAAATGGACTCCGGCTTCGACGAGCTCGGCGAGGATCTGTGTTGACATGTATATGGTATCTAAGGCGCCTGTCTTCCGCACGCTTTGGGGGCAAAACGCTCAACCACAAGGGCTGATCCGGTCGAACGGGCTTCGGTTTGAATCCTTTGGCCTGACCAACATGGCCCGGCAAAAGGGGCGCGATGTTACCGGCATCCCCAGCTACGGCAAGCAGTTTTTCTCCTGCGGAATCGTCACACAGAGACTGTTCCCGGGGGGCAGCGACAAAAACGAGCCGCCTAGGACCGACTGCGGCGCAACCACAGTGGCAGGATTCCAAGCAGCAGGAGCAAAGCACGGGTGGGTTCAGGAACGACGACGAGGGTCAGCGATCCGCTGCCGCAAAAGTCGAGGATCGAGCGCTACACCAGCTTTGCAAGTGCGTCCGGCAAAGGCAGAACGAAGTCCATTTTTTCCTCGGTCGCGGGGTGGATGAAATGAAGCTCGCTGGAGTGGAGGCCAAGGCGTCTGGCGGGATCAGTGGTAGCACCGTAGGGCTTGTCCCCGATGATGGGGTGACCCATGTCGGAAAGGTGGACGCGGATTTGATGACGGCGGCCGGTTTCGAGCTTCAGCTCGACGAGCGTGGTATGGTGCGTGCGCTTGAGCACTTTGAAGTGGGTGATGGCCTCGCGGGTGTCTTCATCCGGCGGGACGCTGCGGACGCGGAGGGAGAATTCCTCATTGAGATGGCAGCGCAGGGTGCCGGAATCCCGTTTGATAACGCCTTCGGTGATGGCGAGGTAGGTTTTGTCAAAAAGGTGCCAGTTCTGCTGCAGGATGCGCTTGAAAGGCTCGGTTTTGGCAAAAACGATGAGGCCGGAGGTGTCACGATCCAGGCGATGAACGATCCAGACGCGGTTGCGGACATCGGTGCCGCGCACATGGTCGGTGAGGGCGGCATAGGCGGTGCGGCCACTGCCGGAATCTGTGGCCACGGTGAGCCAGCCTGCGCCTTTGTTCAGCACGATGATGGCCTCGTCCTCATACACGATGCTGAGACCGGCAGGCATGGGCTTCACGTCGGCGCGCGGGGCGCGCTCCACCTTGATGGTGATCTTGTCGCCGGGCTTGAGTTTGTGGTCATGGCGGGTCACGGCGTGGTCATTCACGCGGACGCTGCCGTATTTGAGCCACTGCTTGAGGCGCGTGCGCTTCATGTCCGGCCAGTTTTCAAAAAGAAAAGGCAGGAGTTCGGAGGCTGCGGTGACGGTGCGTTGCTCAGGCATGGGGTCACATGCCACGGAAAAAAGATGCTGGCTAAGGAAAAGCGGGATGGCACGTTCCTGCTGAATTCA
This sequence comes from Prosthecobacter debontii, assembly GCA_943371875.1. Taxonomy (GTDB): domain Bacteria; phylum Verrucomicrobiota; class Verrucomicrobiia; order Verrucomicrobiales; family Verrucomicrobiaceae; genus Prosthecobacter; species Prosthecobacter debontii_C. The sequence continues at coordinate 26,000 of CALRWM010000007.1, forward strand.
AAAACGCGCCTTTCATGCCCCTGCTTCGCCCTTCCCTGATCGTTCCATTCCTTGCCGTCTCATCCGTTTTCGCGGCGGATTTCCAAAAGGACATCCAGCCCATTCTGGAGCGGAACTGCTATGAGTGCCACAGTGAGAAAACCGGGAAAAAGAAGGGGGGATTTGTCTTTGACGACCTTAAGACCTTCAAAATGGACATCGCTGACAATGATGTGGCGCAGATCCGTCCGGGAAAACCCTCGGAAAGCCATTTCCTCGAAGTCATCGTCAATGACGGCAAGAATCACATGCCGCCCAATGAGAACCTTTCCGGTGCGGAGATCAAAAAGATCACGGAATGGATCAGCGAAGGGGCAAGTTTTGACAAGGATGCGCCGAAACTGGCCCCGACAGCCGTCAAAAAATCGCTGCCGCCGATCATGAGCTGGACCAGCACCGAAGGTAAAACGATCAAGGCGGGCTTTGTGCGCTTGGAAGGCGAGAATGTGGTGCTGCGCCTGCCTGCCAACGGCCAGGAGGCATCCGTGGCGTTGTCGAGACTGTCCGAGGCCAGTCAGAAACTGGCGCGTGATTGCGCAGCACCTTGACGTCACATTTCCGCCAGGGCGTCACTGACTGCGGCTTCGAGCGGACGGGAACCGTTGCCGCCGAGCCGTTCGTCCAGAGCTTCAAGCCGCTGGATGAGATCTGCCACGTGCTTCCGTGGATACATGCCCCCGGCTTCGGCACAAAAGTGGGTGCGGCAGCCAAAGGGGCGGTTTTTGTAGATGGTGCAGCGGCCATCGCGACCCAGCAGGGGGCAGGCCCCGTCGGGATGAGGTTTGAGCGCCTTGCGCCCGCTGGCACGGACTCCTTGGGCTGCATATAAAGCCTCCCCCCGGGTGAGCATGGGGGTGTGACCTGCCAGCCGGAAGTGGCAGCAACCGGTGCGCATCTCACACTGGCGGGGCAGCGGCCGACGCTCCAGCTCGGCGTAAATCGCCTCGATTTCATGGCGGTGGTCTGGCTTCGGAGGTTTCATGCGGGGGGACATTCAGCATGGCTGAGCTGTCAGGGGTGGCACGCGATTTTTGCAAAGCGTCATTTTGAGATTTGAGATTTCCCATTCCGCCCCCATCGTACGAGCCCGTGATGGCTCTGCAGTCCAGTTTTTACATCGTCCGGGGTCAACCACCACCCACTAGAGATACCTGAAGCACGCATGAGTCTGCCTGAAATCGCCGGACATGAATTGCAGGACCTGGTCGGCAGCGGACGGTGTGGCGCCGTGTATCGGGCGGTGTCCACCAACGGCAAGGCCTGTGCCGTAAAGGTGTTTAGTTCGATGGCGATCAACCGCAAAGCGCTGGCGACGGCTTTCCGCGCTTTGCAGCAGATGCCGCACCATCGCGGTGTGCTGCCGGTGGAAAGCTACAGTTTTGACAGAACGCCCTACTTTTGTGTGATGCCGCTGGTCGGCGTGATGACGAAGGACAGCCATGGCCGCCGTCAGTGGCAGACGCCGACGCTGGAATCCGCCTGCAACGGCCTGCCACCGGAGCAGGCCTGGCGCCATATCTATGAAGTCGCCGATGCCCTCTCCTGGCTGCACAAGCACGGCATCCCGCATGGCAACCTGCGCCCGTCGAACATCCTGCTGGAGGATGATGCGGAGTCTTCGATCCGTCTCACTGACATCGCGCAGGGCTGGGTGGGGGGGATTCATCATCTCGAACTGACAGATCACTTTGTGCATCTCTGCCCGGAACAGGCGGAAAACCCGGATGGCGTGTTTGCAGGCTATGGGCCTTCTTGGGACGTGTACAGCTTTGGTGTGCTGGCCTATCGCCTGCTCAACGGCGTGCTGCCACGCGGTGCGGACATGTGGGCGAGCGAGGTCGAACGTGCCCAGCAGCAGGCGGCATCGGGGCTGGCGGTACAAGTGAACAGCAATGCGCTGCTGGCCGCCGTCAAAGCGCAGCCGAAAATCTACTGGCCGCAGGAGGCGCAGTCCAAGTGGGAGGAGCGCCGCCGCAACATCATTGAGCGAGCCTTGGATCTGAACCCGGCAGCACGCTGGGCTGACATGCGCGAGATTGTGCGTGAGTTTGAGGTGCTGGAAAGCGACTACCTGCTCGAAGAATCACGTGAACAGACCGTTCGCGAGCGTCAGAAGCAGGCAAAGAAGGTGCTGACGTGGCAGACCACCGCCATCTCTCTGCTGGTCATTTTCGTGCTCTGCTTTGTTTACGCATTCAGGACTCAGCGAAATCTGAACAAGGCGGAGAACACCATCTCCAACATCAATGATGTGCACAAGATGGAGAATGATGCGCACCTAAGCCGCATCGACCAGCTGACAAGCGAGCGCGACAACGAGCACAGCGCCAAGGCCGTGGCGGATCAAAATCTGCAGAACTCGCAGAACGCGGTGGACCAGTTTTTGACACAACTGCTGCAGACCCCTACGGGCAATGAGATGGAGGCCAGCTTTCAAAAAGAGCAGCTCCATGACGCGCTGGCCTACTGCATGCGCGGGCTGCCTGCCCTGGAACAATCCCCCACGCTCGGCGTCGAAAGGCTGCGTGCATATGGCAACATCGGGCAGCTTCACCTCAAGCTGCGCAACAGCGTGCAGGCGGTGATTTACCTCACCAAGTCGCGTGATCAGGCCGCTGAACTGATCGGCAAAGGAAACGGAGAAGGAGCCCAGACAGCACTCTACCAGCAGTGGCTGGGCCGCTACAGCCTGCTGCTTTCCGACATCCGCGGACGTGAGGGGCGCCATGTGGAATCTCTCACCCTCCTCAAGGAAGCCACGGTCAATCTCGACAAGGGCCTGGCGGCAGATCCGAAAAACCGCCTCGCGCGCAATGAATGCGCCCGTGCATGGCTCGAATACGGACTGCGCACGCTGCGCAATGGAGATGTGGCCGACTCCGAGCAGGCGCTGGCGCGCGTGCCGACGATTCTTGATGCCAAGATGATCGGTCACGACCTGATCAACGACGAAAAATTCATCCTCGCGCGGGCCAAGTTTGCCAAAGGCATCAGCCAGCGTGATGCGGGCAAAGTCGAGGAGTCGCTCAACACGCTGATTGATTCCGTGAAGGACATGGGAGAGCTGGTGCTTGGCAGCAGCCCGCGCAATCAGGACCAGGCGTTGCTGCTGGCCGAGGCGTACACCGAACTGGCAGAATTGATTGGTCGCCACTTCAGCGGTTCGGATGCCAAGGAGGCGCACAACCAGGCGGTCCCGATCCTGCTGGAACTCAACCGTCTGCTGCCTGAGTGGGGCGAAGTGAAGTACTTGCTTGCCCGCAACTACGGCGCCCTGGCTTCGCTAGCACGGGATGCTGGCAACCCGGCTGAGGCAAGCAAGAAGAAGCAAGACGCCATCGAGCTGGTGAACGAGATCCTCGCGGACGACAAGGAGAATGTGCGCTATGGCTTTCTGCTGGCCAAACTGCGAGGTGAATACGCAGAACTGCTTGCTGACACCGGCAAGACTTCCGCCTCCCTTCCGATTGCGAAACAGGCGGTGGAATCGCTCGAAGCACTCATCAAGGCGCAGCCTGCCAATGACAAGCTCACCCCGGAGCGACGCATGTGGGCCAGCCAGCTGGCTCAGCTCTATGGCTCGCTGGGTCACACCAGCGAGAGCGCCGGCAAGAAGACTGAAGCCAAGGCTGCCTTTGCCAATGCCGTGGCCATCTGGGAAAAACTTGCCGCCGCCATCGCCAATGACGAGGCCATCCAGACGGGTCTCAACTGGAGCAGGGGCCGTCTCGCGAAGTTGAAATGAGCCTTGATGACAAACAGCAGTCGCTCATCGACGACCTGAACATCATTCACGACCCGCATGAACGTCTGAACGCGGTCGTCATGCGCGGGCATGCGGTTAAACTGGATGAGGCGCAAAAAATTGAAGCGAATCTTGTGCCCGGCTGCGTCTCGCGCGTCTGGCTGCATGGTGAACTCGTGAATGGCCGCACGCGCTACATCTGCGATGCCGAATCCCCCATGGTGAAAGGTCTCGCCGCACTGCTGTGCGAGCTGTACACCGATGCTGATCCCGCAGAAGCCGCTGTGGTAGAGCCTCGTGTATGGGAAGCGTGCGGCTTCACGAAAATGCTTTCGCCGACACGTTTGAACGGACTGGCCAACATGCGCCTCAGGATCCGCGACATGGCGAACCAGTATCTCACTTCCAAATCGTCCCTCTAAGCATGCTTCGTCTGCAAAACTTCCATGGTGCTGAACTGGCACCGCATCTCGATGCGCTGGGCGAACTGCGAATTGCAGTGTTTCATGAGTATCCCTACCTGTATGCTGGCACGCTGGAGCATGAGCGCGAGTATCTGGGAACCTACGTGAGGTCCAGCGGCAGCCTGGTGGTGCTGGTGTTTGATGACGACCGTGTCGTAGGCGCCACGACCTGCCTGCCAATGCTTGATGAAGGGCCGGAATTTCAAGCGGCGTTCGTGCAGGCAGGGTGTGATCTCTCCACCATCTGCTACTTCGGCGAATCGATCCTTCTTCCTGCCTATCGCGGCCGGGGCATCGGCAAGGAGTTCTTCGTGAGGCGAGAGACCCACGTTAAGAAGCTGGGATTGAAGCTCAGTGCGTTCTGCGCGGTGGACCGCCCTGCGGAGCATGTGCTGCGTCCGCAAGGCTATCGGCCGCTCGATAATTTTTGGCGCAGCCAAGGGTATGTGAAACGCCCTGAACTCCAGGCCACTTTTGTTTGGCAGGAGATTGGTGAAGACATCGAATCCCCGAAGACACTGACGTTTTGGACGAAGGAACAGGCGTAACCGCTCGGCTACCGTTTGGGCCAGTTCAACTGTTTGTGCAGGAAGTTGAAGGTCCCCTGCCCGTTGATGGTGTGGCCGCCGTTGAAGAACTCAATCTCGGTTTTTTCCTCCATGCCAAACTGCGCATAGAGCCAGCGAGTCTTGGCATATTCGTAGGCGACCCACGGGTCGATGGAGACGCCGTCATGATGACCGCGCTCGACCATGAACGGCCGTGGAAACATGAGATAGGTGAGCTCCGCGTAGCTGAAGGTGCTGCCCATGTTGAAGTAGGGCATCTCCCACTCGTCCGTGAACATGAAGCTGTGCTTGTCCTCGGTGGTGGCCACCTTGCGAGTCCAGTCGTTGAAGTCTCCGGAGCAGATCGAGAGGCAGTAGCCATCGAGCAGCGGTGGAATGCGCACGGCGGACTCCCCGCCGTAGCTGAGCCCGTAGAAGCCGATGCGTTTGGCATCCACCTGCGGGAGATCAGCGAGCCATTTGAGCCATTGCTCGTGATGGCGCAGCATGACGGAAAACATGGAAGCTTTCACCGTGTTGCCTTTGCGTGAAAGGGTGCGGTACTGGTCCTCTTCTTTGTACAGGTTGTGCGGAGCGAGGGTGATAAAACCGCGTTCGGCGAGATGGGCGGCAAAGTCATGATACGCGGGCTTGTCGCCTTCGATCACGTCTGACGGAATGCCATGGCGTCCGTGCTGGCAGACGACGACGGGGCGCTTCTCTCCGGGCTGCAAATCCTTGGGCAGCAGCAGTACTCCCCAGGCGAATCCTTCGCCGCCGATATCCAGCACGACTTCGTAGCCGGTCCATTTTGGCTTGTCGTAAATCTTGCGGGTGCGTGGCTTCGGCGTGGGCAGCGACGTGTCAATCCTGCCGATCACTTCGTCCCAGAACGTTTTGCGGAAGCCTTTGGCCGCAGCAATGAACTTGTCGGGCTTTTTGTCAGCAAACTGCGCGTAGGTCCAGGCATCGTTGCGAAATTCAGGCATGGCCTTGAAGAGGAAGAAATCATTTCTGACCTGATCGGATCCACGAATCAAGCGCTGCACATGAGCCTCGATTTCCTTCACCTGAGCAAACTGACGAACGGCGGGCAGGTACGTCTGGCGCAGGTTCTGGGGCGGCTCTTTGGACAGCGCCATGTTTGCATCGTGCTTGAGCAGCTTTGCGAGGGCGTTAGCCGCAGCAGCATCACCGCGCACGAGTGAACGATGCTGGAGGCTGGCCGGCACCAGTGAATCAATGCGCAGATACTCCTCCTGTACCTCGTCAAACTCGGGCGTGCTGAGCCTGCCGGGCGCAGCCTGACCTTTTTTGCCCTTGGGCTCCGGTGGACCGTCCACATTGGGTTCTTCCGCATACTGAATAACAAGTCCCCGTGGGGCGATGAGTGAGGCGATTTCGGCATCTCCAAATTCGGCGAGGAGGCCCCACACATTGCGATACAGCGGCTCGCGCCAGGTGCGTTGACGCGATTTAAAGTAACCGCTCACAAGCGCGGCATCGATGCGCGGATCCACAGCAGCCGCATACATGGCGATGAGCCCGCCTTCGCCATAACCTGCGATGCCAATCTGCTCGTGGCGATGAATGTTGATCCAATCAACCAGCGCCAGCACCTTCTGCACTTCGTAACCGATGATGTGCCTGCCCATCATGTAGGCCTGCCGGTGAATCCATTCACGATGAGGCATGTTCGTCATGAGAATCTCCGGATTTCCTGAGCCTGCATGACTGCGATTGATCAAGACCGGCACAATGACGGCGAAGCCATTTTCCACGAAACGACGGGCGATCTGCGCCTCTGGCGCCACACCCGAAGTCAGACCCGCGATCTGCTCAGGTGTCTGATCGGCATCCGGCAGTGCGATGATGTAGCCGCGAGGCCTGCCTTTCGGTTCCAACAGCAGGCCTTCACCCGAGACCTGTTCCAATACAGGCCAGCGAACCTGATAGATGCGATATGTTTTCGTCTTGCCCACCAGCGCCAGGTTGGTCTCATCCCCGTAACGTTCCAGGGCCACCGGCACACGCTTGTCCCTGAGGCCGATGATATGCTTGAAGTGTTCACGATTTTCGTGGACCGACTCCGCATAGGCTTGCGGAGACGATACGTTGCGGTGCCAGAGCTGAGCGCGCGTCTTCAGCGAGTCTGCAATCATCTGATCCATGTCCTCCAGTGCCGCCGCATGCATCTGCTCGGAGATGTCGCCGTCTTTGATCAAAGGCTGTGTCTCTGGCAGTGTTTCCGGCTGCTGAGCCAATACACGTGCTCCCAGCAACATGGCAGCAAGAACGGGCGGTAGTTTCATGGAGATGAATCAACGTTCATCATGCCAGTCTTGCAAGCATGGTGGAAATGAGAGCAGCCTGAATTAAAGGCGGCGTTTGCCCGATGGGGGGGGGAGTGGAACACCACAGTGCCATCTCATGACCGGATCCAGTCATCCTCACACGTGATGGACTTTATCACCTTGGCGGGGATGCCTGCGGCAATGCTTCGTGCGGGAATGTGTCCACGCACAATCGCCCCTGTCGCAATGACCGAATGATCTCCAATGGTCGAGCCTGGAAGGACAATGACACGAGCTCCGAGCCACACATTCTTTCCAATGGTGATGCTCTCCGACCTGACGGGCTCCGAGGGCTCAACCGTGTGAAAATCCGTATCGTATAACACCACCCAGTCAGCGATCTTTGTATTTGGCCCGATGGTGATGCTGGTTGAACAGCAGATGTTCACTCCATCATTGATATAGCAGCCGTCGCCAATGTTTAAACTGGCGCCTTTAAACACATCGATCCTTGTTTTGGTTCGAAACGAACGAAAGCAAACGCCTTTTCCCAAATGAAAGGATCCTAGATTGCATATCACCGGCCAGCTGCCGCTCACATAAGCTTTTCCAGGTGTGATCACCTTGTTGATTCGACAATAGATTGGGAAAAGAAGGTTCTGAACTCTGTTAAGATATCGCTTCATAATCAAGAATGCCGTCTAATCCAGTTTAATGAATTAGACGAAATTCCGCTGAGCGGGTCAACAGTTCAATTATTAGCAGCCCTGCTGAACACATCAAAAGCACGAAAGCCCCCCCCTTGGCCAGCTTCTCAAGCCGCTGGAGTCTCGGTCTTCTGATTCAAGTGCCGGTCCAGCTCATACTTCCCGAGCGCCAGCGCACCGAGCAGTCCTGAGCGTGCGCCCAGGCCGGGAGAGACGATGAAGTCGTCGACGCTGCGACCGAGTTCAGGGATGCGGAGGTAGCCGTTGTTGAGCCTGTGGAGCTGGCCGCGGATGAGCGGAAGGATGTGCTCCTGACTCATGACGCCACCGCCCAGAATGATCCGCTTTGGCGAAATGCTGAGTGTGAGGTTCATCAGCGCGTGCGCCATGACATCCGCAACCTCTTCCCATGCAGGATGGTCGGGCGGCAAGGCGTCCGCTTTGACTCCCCAACGAGAGGCGAGAGCGGTGCCGCTGACGTAGCCTTCAACGCAGCTTTTGTGAAACGGGCAGTGGCAGGCCTGCTGAATCGCGGAAGAGTTATGTGGAGGCGGCACCAAGAGATGACCGATCTCAGGATGCAGCGCACCGTGCAGCAGTTGACCATTGATCAGCACCCCGCCGCCGACACCCGTGCCGACGGTGATGTAAATGAGCGGATCCGTATCCTGCCCGGCACCCCAGAGGTATTCACCGAGCACGGCGGCGTTCACGTCGGTGTCCCAGGCGATGGGCACGTGGTAGCGGTCGTGCAGCTTGGACACGATGTTGGTGAACTGCCAGCCGGGTTTTGGCGTGGTGGTGATGTAGCCGTAGGTTTCGCTTTTTTTGTCGAGGTCGATCGGACCAAAAGAACCTATCCCGATCGCAGCGATGGAGCCGTACTTTGACTTCGCCATCGAGAGGAAGCGGGTCACTCCGGCGAGGGTGTCTTCCGGTGTCGTGGTGTCAATGCGCGTGACGTCCCGGACATCGTGAGGACCGGTCCCCACAGCACAGACGAACTTGGTGCCGCCGGCCTCAATGGCGGCAATGAGGGGGGCTTCTTCGCTCATGATTGCGGACGCACGGAGGCGGAGTCACGAATGCCGAGACTGGAATAGATCTCACGCGTGGCGTGGGATTTGTTCAAAGTGTAAAAGTGAATGCCGTCGACGCCGTGATCGAGCAGATCGTGGCACTGCTCGGTGGCATAGTGAATGCCGACCTTCTGCACGGCGGCTTCTTCACCACCGCAGCGCTGGATGGCGCGGAGGAGCTTGGCGGGGTAGCGTGCACCGGCGGCGAGTTCGGCCATGCGGCGCATGCCGGAGGCGCTGGTGATGGGCATGATGCCGGCAATGATCGGGATGTTGATCCCGGCCAGCTGGCAGCGTTCGCGAAAGTCGAAAAAATCGTGATTGTCGAAGAACAGCTGCGTGCAGATGTAGTCCGCTCCGGCATCGACCTTGGCCTTGAGATGATCCATCTCCAGTACACGGTTCGGCGTGGTGGGATGGCCTTCAGGGAATCCGGCGACACCGATGCCAAAGCCACGCTTGTCGGGATGCGTGCCGCTGTCGTTGAACTTCTTGATGAAGGCCACAAGGTCGGAGGCGTGCTGGAAAGCGTCCTTCGAGCGCTCGTAGTTGGCGAGATTCTTTGGAGGATCACCGCCGAGGGCGAGAATGTTGCTCACCCCCGCTTTCGCGTAGCGTTCGAGGATGGCTGCAATGTCCGCCTCGCTGTGGCAGACACAGGTGAGGTGCGGCACGGCATCGAGACTCGTGGTAGTTTTGATGCGCACGACGAGATCATGTGTGAGCTCACGTGTGGAGCCGCCCGCGCCGTAGGTGACGCTGACAAACGAAGGTTTGAAAGCCTCGAGTTCGCCGATGGCCTGATACAGAGCTTCAAACGCCTCGGCGCTCTTCGGCGGGAAGAACTCAAACGAAAGTGTGGGACGCTGGTCTTGGAGGATGTCGGCGATGTGCATCTAGTTCGGTTCTCGGTTCAATGAGCTTTGTTATCAGGCGATGTGCTCGCCTTTGAGCACGTCTTCGAGGGTCTGGCGTTCACGCACGACAGTTGCCTTCTCATCATCGACCATGATTTCAGCAGGCATTGGGCGCGTGTTGTAGTTCGAAGCCATGGTAAATCCATAAGCTCCGGCGCTGAGCACGGCGAGGTATTCGCCTTCTTTGACGAGAGGGAGTTCGCGATTCTGGGCGAGGAAGTCGCCGGATTCACAAATTGGACCGACCACATCGACTTTTTCAACGGTGGCGTTCGCAGGCTGCTTGAGGGGCACAATCTGATGCCAGCCTTCGTAAAGCGTCGGACGGATGAGGTCATTCATGCCGGCATCGACGATCTTGAAGATCTTGGCGGAGCCGCGCTTCTCGTAGAGGACTTTGGTGAGCATGACCCCGGCGTTGCCGACCATGAAGCGGCCGGGTTCGCAAAGAATGCGCAGACCCAGCGGTTCGAGGTGCGGCACCACGGCCTCGGCGTAGGCCTGAATGGTGAGCGGATGGACTTCGGCATTTTCCTGCCACCAGGCGGAGTCGCCGGAGTCGAGGCTCTGCTTGTAGTTGATGCCGATGCCACCGCCGATGCTGAAGAACTCGATGCCGTAGCTCTTTTTCACCTGAGTCACGAGCGGGATGACCTTCTGCACAGCTTCCAGGAAAGGATCCACATTAGTGAGCTGTGATCCGATGTGCATCTGCAGACCTTTGATGATCAGATTCGGACAGTCGGCGGCCACGCGGGCATAGACGTCAATGATCTGGTCGAAATCAATGCCGAACTTGTTCTCGCTCTTGCCGGTGGTGATCTTGGCGTGCGTCTTCGCATCGACATTAGGATTCACGCGGACGGCCACGGGGGCCTGCATGCCGAGCTCGCCGGCGACCTGGTTGATGTAATGCAGTTCCGCCTCGGATTCGGCGTTGAAGCAGTAGATGCCCTGCTTGAGGGCATACTCGATTTCGTCGCGGGTTTTGCCGACGCCAGCGAAGGTGCATTTGGCGGGATCGCCACCGGCCTTGATGACACGGTAGAGTTCGCCAGCCGAGACGATGTCAAAGCCGCCGCCGAGTTTGGCGATGGTGTTGAGCACAGCGAGATTCGAATTTGCCTTCACTGCAAAGCAGATCAGGTGATCCAGCTTTGCCAGAGCAGCGTCCAGACGGGTGTAATGTCCGGCGATGGTGCTCTTGGAATAGACATAGAGCGGCGTGCCGTATTTCTCGGCAAGGGACTGAAGGGGGACGTTTTCGGCAAATAACTGGCCTTGGTGGTAGCGGAAGCTGTGCATAAGCGGGCGGCGTAAATAGGCGGGATTCACGCCTGCGCAACCCCGCTAAGGTTCATCCTTGGTGCATTTCCACGAGTTTTCTTCCGGAGGACAGCATCTCCACAAGCCACAGACGCATGGCCTTGAAGCCTCTCAGGAGCGTCCCATCCATGACTTCCTGGCAGCCGAAGTGCCGGGCGATCGTGTCTTCCAGCCTGCGGTAACGAGGCAGCAGAATGAGAGTGCTGCGAACTGCAGCTGACTCTGAAGCAGGGCGCTGAGCCAGCGAGGGATGCAGCAGCCCTTTGCAGATGACCATGTTTGCGTCTGCCAGGGCAATGCGGCGCTCAGGCAATACCAGCCATGGGTGATAGGTGAGAACGGCGCAGCCTGCGGGATCCTGTTTCAGCCTGACCAGGGTACGCACGGGCACGCCCTCGGTGCGGCGCGCCAGGAAGCCTTTCACGCCGGTTTCCACATCGGCGGCGGTGGCGCGTTTATTGAGCAGAAAATCACTGCCCATGAGGGTACCGAAAAGGGTGAGGCGAAAGGACCAGCCTGCGAAGAGCAGGCCAATGAGAATCAGCAGAAGGGAGACCGCCGCACCGGCATAGGGATGAATCATTGTGCTACCGGCTACCAGGGCGATGAGGCCCAGTTTGACGAGTTTGAGGCCCGCATCGACGATGCCAAAGGGGGAAAGAGCGATAAGGACATTGAGGGCATGCGAACTGAGCCAGACCACACTGAATGCCACGATGGCGACTGGGATGGAAATCCAAGGTGTGTGAACGCCAAAGTCGATCACGCTGGCCAGCGGAATCACGGCCATTCCCGAGCCCGCCAACTCATTCATGGACTGCGGCGACTCCTTGTTAAAGTGAGCCATGGCGAGGGCCACGAGAGGCACGAAACCGACGCTGGCGACGAGTGCGCTCACTTTGTTTTCGAACAGCTCCAGAAAATCGAGGGGCTTTTTGACCAGCGGTGGGGCGGCGGTGCCGAGGAAATCTTTGAGAAAGCAGATGAGGATCAGCGCCAATCCCGTGCCCCACACGCCGGGGTGGCAGTACCAGGGCAGGCGATGGCGCAAATGGGGCTCGGTTTTGTAGAAGGTCCACACGCCCATGGCGCTGACACCCAGCAGCGGGCTAATAGCGACCCCGGTGATTTCGGAGATGCCTTCTGCCAAAGAAACACCGGGAGGCAGCATGGATTCACGCAGCAGTTTGTCCGGTGCAGTCTCGGCAGCTTTAAGCAGTGGCGGGCTTGCCAAGGCCATGAGCATCATGACAAACAAGCAGCGGCGAAACAGGGTATTCATGACAGGTGTGGGTTGGTTCTGCCGCATGGCCGAATGCAGCCTGCCCATGATGCACTGAAATCTACCGCAGGCGCTGACAAAAAATCACGCGGTATGGAATGGGCAAACCACCCGCCCAAACTCACTTGGCCAGAGCCTTGCCGATCTCCTCGGCGACCTGTTTGGCCAGGTATTCGCTGCCGGCGGAGGTGTAATGCACGTCTCGCGGATTCTGCATCGTGGCGAGTTTAGGAGTGATGTGGGCGTTCAGGTCGTCGATGGCGACGCCGTTTTCGGACATCACTTTGGCGGCGATGTCGTTGTACTCCTTCACCTGGCCGAATTTGCGCGGTGGATTGAGCTCGCCGTCGGGGATTGGGGTAGTCGTGGCCCAGATTAATTTGGCCCCTGTCTTCTTTAGACTGGCGACGAGGCTGCGCAGATTGGCCTCGTAGCCGGCAGGTTCGACCTGGCGTTTGCCGTCCGGCATGTATTTGAGGTCGTGGATGCCCCAGTTGAAGTGAATGACATCCCATTTGCTGGTGCCGAGCCATTTGGCGATGCTGGCGACGCCGTTTTTGGTCGGGCCGCCGTTCGTGGGGATGCGGTGGACGTTGGCCTTGCCATCCAGCAGTTTCCGGACGGGCAGCGTGTAGCCGATGGAAATGGAATCGCCAATCAGCAAGACGCGCGGCAGGCCCGCGACATCCTGGATCGGGTCCATAGCCGGATTCGGGGCACGTTTGGCCTTGGCGGCGGGCGCAGGCTGCTGAGCGGTGGCGCTCAGCAGGACGAAAAGGAATGCGAGGGCAGGAAGGAGGCGGTTCATGGAACTCCCCTTGACTGCCAAAAAGGCGGAATCTTTCAGACGATCTCCACGCTGACCTGGGCGCTGGTGTCCATCTCACCGATGATTTTGGCACCCTTGCCACAGGTGAGCGTTTTGTCGGCATCAGCCGATGAGACGATGGCGACCCAGCCGAGGCCCATGTTGAAGGTATCGATGGCGTCTTTCTGGTCCGCATGGCGCAGGACTTTTTGCACTACATCGTTCTGCCAGAATGGAATACGGAGATTTGCACCCAGACCACGCTTCAGGAACATGCGGCCGAGGTTTTCCGGCAGACCACCACCGGTGATGTGGGCCATGGCCTTCGGACGGATGCCCGCGGCTTTGAGAGCAGCCGTCTGCTCATGATAGAGAAGCGTAGGCAGAAGCAGAGTGCGCATCTCGTCCTCGCTGAACTGGATGTTCTCCTTCTCAATGATGCGCCGGACGAGGCTGAAGCCGTTCGCATGGAAACCCGCGCTGGGCCACCCGATGAGCACGTCACCCGCGGCGATGGTGCCGGGATCGAGCATATCTTCTTTTTCGCAGGCACCGATAGCGAAGCCGCTAAGCTCGACCATGCCCTCGGGCACCATGCCGGGCATCTCGGCCGTCTCACCGCCGGCGAGGATGCAATTGCAAGCCTCCAAGTATTCGGTCATGCCGGCGATAATCCGGGTGATCTGCGTCTTCTGAATCTTCGGGATTCCCACGTAATCGAGGAACATGATGGGATCAGCCCCAGTCGTGAGCACGTCGTTCACATTCATGGCCACGAGGTCTTTGCCGGCGGCTTCGAGCTGATCGTGTTTGAGCAGCAGCTCGATCTTCGTGCCGACCCCGTCACAGCCCGTGAGAATCATGGGATGCTTGTAGCCGCTGAGGTCGTAGGCGGCGGCGAACAGACCAAAGGGATTTGCCAGCTTCCGCTTCTGCTGGGTGCGCCGCACCAGCACGCCGATGTCGTCGACCAGCGATGCTGCTTCGTGAATATCGACGCCGGCTTCTTTGTAAGTGTGTGCGGAGGGGCTGCTCATGGAAAATGGATGGCCGGTTGCCTAGCCCGAAAGCAGGGGCGGCTCAAACGGAAACTCACCATTGCGGGCTGCAGGCGCTGTTTCCGCCCCCCCGGCTGGAACGATTTACCCGACCAAAGCAAGGCCGACCATCCCGCGACGTAGGTTCTTCAGCAATCTGCCCTCCCACGCATGAAAACCACTGCCACTCCCTCACCGAGCATTCCGCAGGCTTTCAGCCCAGTGGGCGGCGATTTGCTGCGCATCGGCTCAACCCGCCGCGGCTTTTTGCAGACCGGACTTGCGGGACTGGCCGGCATTTCAGTCCCCTCCCTGTTCCAGCAGAAGGCCTTCGCCGCAGCGGCAGGACAGGCCACGCGAAAGACGAATGTGGTGCTTTTTTGGCTCTCGGGCGGCCCGAGCCACATTGACATGTGGGACCCCAAACCCGATGCGCCGAGCGAGATTCGCGGCCCCTTTGGCCACATTCCAACAAAAATTCCGGGCATCCATGTGTGCGAGCATCTGCCGCTGACCGCGAAGATCATGGATAGGCTCACGCTGGTTCGCTCGGTCGATTGCAGCGCCAGCGATCACACCCCCATCACCATGCAGGCCTGCAATCCGCTGGCACGGCGCACGAACGATGGTCGTGATGGCGGCGGCTATCCATCCATGGGCTCCATCGCCACGAAGTTTCGGGGGGCCAATGCCCCTGGAATTCCTGGTTATGTAGCACTCGCGGATTCGCTGCCCGCCGACATCTGGGGCGCGGGCCATATGGGCAATGCCTTCAATCCGGTCAGCGGCAAAGATTTGTCAGGCCGACTCAAACTCGTCGAAGGTCTCAGCATCGAGCGGCTCGGCACCCGCCGTGCGCTAGCGGAGCAAATGGACCAGTGGAAGCATGGCATTGGCACGAACGAATCCATCGCCTCGGCCGATCATTTCACGCAGCAGGCTTATGAGGTGCTCATGAACGGCAGTGCGCAGCACGCGCTCAATCTGGATGAAGAATCATCCGCCATGCGGGACAAATACGGTCGCGACAGCCTCGGAGAGAAGGCCCTGCTCGCACGTCGGCTCATTGAGGCGGGCTCCACCTTTGTCACCGTCAGCGGTGCCTGGGGTTACTTTGATCATCATGGTGATGAAGTGAAGTGGGGCGGCATCAAGAAGGGCCTGACCCCGCTGCTTCCCAGCGTGGACCGAACCTTGCATGCCATCGTCACCGATCTCGAAGACCGTGGGCTGCTGGACAGCACGTTGATTTTGATGATGGGCGAGTTTGGCCGCAGCCCCATCATCAACAAGAATGCCGGACGCGATCACTGGCCGCGTGTGATGTCCATGGTCATGGCCGGCGGCGGTCTGCGCCACGGTCAGGTCATCGGCAGCACCGACAAACATGGCGGAGAGATCGAGACCCGCCGCGTCGCTCCGGGAGATCTTGCGGCCACGGTATTTCATCACCTCGGCATTGAACAAAACACGAACTGGATCGACCCTCAGGGCCGCCCGCGCCCCATCGTAGCTGAGGGTGGCAAGGTGATGGCCGAGCTGCTGTAGAGCTACTGCAATCCGATGCCGGAGGGCGAACGGGTCTCGATAGCGCTGACCATCTGGCGGATGTGGGGTTTGATCCCTACGCGCGGTTTCATGATCGCAAGACTTTGGTCAAACGAGCCCCACTTGAGCACCTTGATGTTTACATTACGGGCCCCCCATTGGTTCATTGAACCCTTGGAGGGGCGGTAGAGATCGATAGTCTTGGTGCCAACGAGCGCTGAGCCGTAGTCGTCCACTTGATAGACATAGGGCTCGCCCTCGATCTTGAATTCCGTCCCGACCGGGTAAACGGACCAGTCGGCGGCAGCGCTGCGCACAGCGCCAAACTTGAGGGTGTTGCCAACGGCGCTCTTTGCACCATAGACAATGTGATCGCTTTCACTTTGGGTGTAAGCGGTAGTCTTGACATTGCTGAGGGTGCTGCCGGAACGCAGACTCACCACCTTTCGCGGCGCGACTTTGGACACACTTTGGCAGGAAGCACAACCCGCGCATAGCGCGGCCAGCAAGAATAAACGGAGGTTGGTCATTTTAGATTGGGCGCGTCGATTTGTGCGTGCCCGGGGGTGAAGACTGAGACAGGCATCGGGTCCCCATGTTCGATCTTTTCGAAACCCCAATCATCACGCGCCACATCCCGCTTAGAGCGTCAACGCTTCCCATAGACATCATAAACAATACCCGCCGTGAGCGCCCCACCCCCAAGAAGAAATCAAGTCGGCGTGGCGTTTGAGGTTCATGAGATTGCTTGTTCTCTTCCTGTTGTTTTTTCATGCACGCTCCTGTTTTGCGGAACAATACGACCTCGTGCTTAATCATGGCCGTTTGATGGACCCGGCGACAAATCCGGACGCGGTTCGTCATATTGGCGTGCGTGAGGGCAAGATCGCCGCGATCTCCGAAACACCGCTTGCCGGTAAAGAAACGCTGAATGTGAAGGGACATGTCGTCGCGCCTGGCTTCATCGACATTCATGCCCATGGGCAGACCACGAGTGATATGCAGATCAAAGCTTGTGATGGCGTCACCACAGCGCTCGACCTGGAAGCGGGAGTGTATCCGGTGGCCGCGTGGTACCGTTCGATGGAAGGCACGGCACCGCTGAACTACGGAGCCACGGTGGGCCACATCGCCGCACGCTTTGCCGCATTTCATCCTGGACTGGAGATCGGACACTGGGCAGTCAACCGTGCAAAGGTCGCAGGACTCGGCGCGAAGCCTGATGGAGCGAACAAGGGGGCGACGGACAAGGAATTGGAACTCATGGGCGATGCGATACACCGTGGACTCGATGAGGGCGCGCTGGGCATTGGCTTTGGCATCAACTACACGCCTGCCGCCGCACCGAACGAGATCGAGGCCATGTTTCGCATCGCAGCCAAGCGCAAGGTGCCCGCGTTTGTGCATACGCGCGCCTTTGGCATCGCAGCAATCCAGGAAGCGATCACTGCCGCAAAAACGACCGGCGCGGCGTTGCACATCGTACATGTCGGCAGCAGCGCCATCGGAGACATGAGGGAAGTTTTAAAACTCATCGATGCCAGCAAGGCCGCAGGCATGGACATCAGCACCGAGGTGTACCCCTACACAGCCGCATCCACCGTGCTGGAGTCCGCGATGTTCAATCCCGGCTGGCAGGGCAATATCAAGATCGACTACGGCGATCTCGCCTGGGCCGCGACAGGTGAACGGCTCACGCAGGAGAGTTTCGAGCGCTACCGCAAGCAAGGCGGCTGGGTGATCATCTACATGATGAAGGATGAAAATGTCGAGATGGCCATCGCACATCCCGGGGTGATGATCGCGAGCGACGGCGTTCCCTTCCTTGATGGCAAAGGCCATCCCCGCGGCGCGGGAACCTTCGCTCGCGTGCTGGGCCATTACTCGCGCGAGAAAAAGCTGCTGCCGCTGATGGAAGCACTCGCCAAGATGACGATCCTGCCCGCCCGGCGTCTTGAAGGATACGTTCCGATGATGAAAGGAAAAGGCCGCATCGCCCTGGGTGCCGACGCGGACATCACCGTCTTCGATCCGGCGACCGTCATCGACCGTGCAACCTTTGAGTCGCCAACGGCTCCTTCCGCCGGTATTCCCTATGTCATAGTGAACGGTGTTCCCGTCGTGCGTGATGGCAAACTCGTGAAAGAAGCCCGTCCTGGACGCGCTGTAAGGAGCACTCCATGAAACACATTCTTTTTAGCTTAATCCTTGGCACGGCCTTGCTCGCAAACGACGCCCCGCAGTGGCGCGATCTCTTCAATGGCAAGGATCTCACCGGCTGGGTGGATGTGAACACCAGCCCCGAAACCTGGGGTGTCAAAGACGGCCTGCTGGTGTGCAAAGGCAAGCCCATCGGTGTGATGCGCAGTGAGAAGCAGTATGAGAACTTTATTCTTCATATCGAATGGATGCACATGGAAGCCGGTGGAAACTCCGGCGTGTTTGTCTGGAGCGAAGGAACGGCAGCCCCGGGCAAAGAACTGCCCAAGGGCATGGAGGTGCAGATGCTCGAACTCGAATGGCCGAAGTTGCATCCCGGCAAAGACGGGCTGCCGAACCATCCCGGCTATGTTTCAGGTGAGCTCTTCGGCGCGAACGGGCTCGAAGGCATTCCGGACAATGCACGCGGCAGGCGCAGCATGTCGTGGGAGATGCGCTGCAAGGGCAAAGGCGAATGGAACACCTATGATGTCGTGTGTGTGGATGGCACGGTGAAGCTTTCGATCAATGGCAAGTTTGTGAATGGCATCAGCCAGTCCACCGTGCGCAAAGGCTACCTTTGTCTTGAGTCTGAAGGTGCGGAGATTCATTTCAAAAACATCCGCATTCTGGAACTGCCCGGCGGCCGGGTGACGCCGGAACAGACGGCACCGGTCGTGAAAAAGTAATCACTTCGTCTGCTTCATCAACTCCTCGACCTTGGTCGTGATCCGCTCCTCCACGGTCTCGGTGTAAGGCGCACGATGGCCGTATTCAAACATGCCTGTCACGCCTTCATAGCCGCCTTCTTTGAGCACACGCAGGCTGGGCACATAACTCGTGAGATCGTTGTTGTAACCACAGACCCAGGTGCTGTTCCAGCCGTAGGCGGCTTTGAACTTGAGTGAGTAGTCCACCACTGTCTCACCGGTCAGTGCGATAAACTGAAAATCTGTGCCGATACGCCAGACTTGAACCGGATACTTCACACGATCCGGCGGAGAGCCAAGCGTCTCGTATTGGCGGATGAAGTGCTCGAACTCGCGTTTCGGCATGCCCGTGAGGTTGGGCACGCGTTGTTTGAGTTCTTCGAGCGGAATGCCGGGCTGCAGCGACAGCTCCGTCTCGCCCATCGCCGCATGAATCGGCCCGTTGAGTGGCGGCATCTTGGTGGCGATCACTTGACGCACTGCCTCGGCCAACACCTTGCCATACATGCTCGCGAGCTCGGTTGCTTCGACGTCCTTGCCACGAATACGTGGCAGTGGATTCGCATCGCCACCGCAGTTTTGCACAAACATCGCCACCGATCCTGGGAACGACTTTTCCAACTCAAGCTGCGCGAAGCCTGCGTAGTCGCCATTGATGCTGAGGCCTCCGAGCGCTGTCGTGTGGCAGGAATAACCGAAGACGATGGCCTTGAGATCATTGCCTGCCTTCACGGTGATCACCGGCACATCCTGATCCACCTGCCCGCCAAGCGCGCGGCTCTCCGGGCCACGTGAGCGCCGCCGATTTACCGCCACACCAGCGAGACCTTGCTCAAAGGCCAGTTCAGCAGGCGCGAGGCTAGCGATGGCCGCGCCGATCACCTCATCATACTTGGCGTAAACCATCGCGGTGTAGTGATCCTTCACCGCTGCCTCTTCCGGTGTGAATTCATAGTACAGCCACAGCACATCCGCCGTCACCGGGCAGGAGTGATTGTGCGAGGTGTTCAAGATCAGCCGCTCTCTCGGAATGCCATGCTTTTCCAGAGTAGTCTTCGCGATGATGGAGACCATCTTGTCGCTCAGTCCCACCAGATCTGCCGTCACCAGCACCGACGTCGCGCCCGAGTCATCCCTGAGAGCGAGCGCCTTCAGCCAAATGGGATGCTCCACCCGCTGAGACATGCGTGTCTTGCCGCCATACCCTGCGAGGGGCACAGACTCTGTGGGTGTGATATTCGCTTTGGCCGCGCCAGCCTGCCATGCGGCGGAGGCGACGGCGGAATGTAGCATGGCGAGCAGCGACAGCAGAGTGAAGATATGTTTCATGCAATTCAGGGGTCACATACGACCTCGGCCAGCAGACTTGTCAGGACAAGTTTGCACTTGCCGCCTCTTGTATCTGAAATCAGCATAAGAGTATATGCACTGGGCATTCATTTTCCTAGCAACTCTGGTTGTTTTGAATCTCTTTGGCGGCCAGAGCATCGCCAAAAATCAAAAACCAAGTGAAGACAGAGCCATCAAAAACGGAGATGGCCGAATATGAGGTCTATCACGTGCCTCATCCCCAAGAAATGGCACACTGTGTCTATCTCCGCATCAAATCAGGACGCTACTGGATTTACGAGATCGGAGGAGCTGCGATGAGCACCCTTTTTTTCGGCCCCGGCCTGGTCAAGGATCTGCGAAATTAACAGCTCTCACTTCAACTCCGCCGCCATCTCCAAAAGGGCATCCATCATTTTCATGGAAGCCTGGGGCTCCAGATTGTTCGTGCCGGGCCATGTTTCGTAGCCGCCGAGTTCAAAGTGGCGTGGGGTGGGCATGTAGCCGTAGTAGCCGTTTGCCAGCTCGACCATGAAGGATTTGGCAAAGGGGCTGCGCTTGCGGAATTCGACACCGGTTTCGGCGAAGGTTTCCGTCGGTGTGGTGCCGATGCAGATGTCTCCGATGCGGAGGATCTGCACGGCGGCTTTGGTGGAAGGGCTGGCCTGTGCGAGGCGCTGAATGCGCCCGGCATAGGCGAGAGGCAGATCGGCCTTGCCCTGGATGCGGGGAGTTTTGGCCTCGGTTTCTTTGGCCCAGGCGATGAGTTCGGGATCGATCTTGCGCCAGGCGATGTCGAGCTCGCGATAGCGGGCGGCGAGAGGGGCGCTGTTTTGCCAGGTCACACCGGACAGGGCGGTGTTTACTTTTGCCGCGACGTCCTCTGCGACATAGCGCATCTGCTCATAGGGCTTTTTACGCGGCTGCGGATTGCGAAAGTTGATGTTGTTGGCGTCACCGCTGGTGCCGTTGGCCATCATCGCAACAAAGGGCGGATCATCGTTGCCGCCGGATTGCAGACGCTTGAGCGCCTCACAATACATGCCGTAGTAGTCAGCGGAGATATCCGCGCCATTCACGCCGCCAACATAATGCAGGGAATACGCGGAATAGACCGAAATGAGCCGCCCGCCGGGCTCGCGCAGGGCGATGAATGAAACAATGGGATCGGGCTCGCCTGCAGGCTCGACAAGTGCGGGATTGCCTGCGCCAGGGTTCATCTTAACCTTGTCGATTTTACCGAAGGGATTGGGAGGCATTTGGCCCTCCTGAAGGAACCAACGGCGGATATGCACATGCTCCGGCACCGCCACTGTACCAAAGGCGATCTCCGCCGGACGCAGCAGATAGAGCGCACGCCGCACTCCATCTGCGATGCGGCGGACGACGAACTTTTGGTAATCCGTGAGTTCCAGATCCGAAAAATAACCCCGAACCGGACCACCCAGGGCATTCACCGCCGAATGGGTATGCGTGCCGGAGATCACCACATGGGCCGCAGAGATGCCAGTTTCCTTTTCAATCAGCTCCCGTGCAGCCACACAAACGCTGCGGTGGAGTCCAAGCAGATCGCAGACGACGAGTGCCAGCTTTGTCTTCCCGTCATCAAGCACGAGACAGCGTGCGTGCAGTTCATCATGAATGTTCGTGCATGGGAAGGGCAGAAAACCGCCCACGACCTCGCCACCGAGATCCGGCGTGATGTTGCTGGTGGCGGCACCCGCCATCAAGGGAGCCTTGGGGGCATCCGCAGCATGAAGGGTGGCAACAGCAAAGAGAGCGAGAATAATCGAGCGCATGGAACCAATACAGCGATTCAACCCAGATTTTGTCATGGCTTCCAATCCATAGGCAGACTAAGCGACCACACTTCATTCGAAAGTGGGCGCGCGTGCCCGCCCGCGAGCCAGAGTTTGTCCTGGAACACGAACACCGAGTGCTCATGCCGTGACTTCCAGCAGGTCTTCGTTTCCAAACGCTGCCAGTTCTTGCCATCCGCACTGTGCCAGACGTCACTAAAATTGTCCTTTTCCTTCGACCAGCCGCCGAGCACCCACATGAGCCCACGATAAACAGTCGCGCTGAACCACAGCCGAGGTGCCCAAGGTGCGGAATCGGTTTCGCAGGTCCAGTTCACACCATCGCTCGATGACCACACGTCGTTTTTTGCGTGATAACCCGGCACGTAGTTTCCGCCGCCGAGCACGTAAATTTTGTCATTCAGCACCAAAGCCTGGTGGTACGCACGCGGCGACCACGCCGCCTTTGCCGTCTCGAGCTTCCATTTTTTGCCATCCGCAGACGACCACACATCGTTCTTCAGGCTCGCATCATCGCCAAAGTAGTAGTTCTCCGTGCCGCCGAGCATCCACATACGTCCGCGATGCTCCACCAGACCCGCAGCAAGCCGTGGAGTCCAGCTTGCACTCGCAGTGGCTTGATCCCACGTCACGCCATCAGTGGATGACCACACTTGATGGCTCGCCGAATGACCCGGTAGACGGCCTTTGTGCCACCCGCCCATGATCCACATCCGGTCATGGAAGGTGATGCTCATCGCGAGATCGCTATGCAGCCACGGAGCATTCGGTGCGATCAACTTCCATGCTTTGCCATCGCTGGAGGCCCAGACATCCCGAGGCGGTTCCTCGAACGACTGAAACCAGCCGCCGCCGATCCAAAGCTGATCTTTGAACACCCACTCCGCCTGCGAATCGCGAGCCTGCCAGGTTGCTTTGGATTCAAGCACCCAGTCGATATCGGCAGCAGAAATCTTCAGGCTTATGAACCCGATCAGGAAAAGCAGGAGAGGCCGCATAAATCAGATCTCCGACTCCTTTGGCAGCAAGAAGGGCGCACGATACTCACGGCCGAGGAGGTCGTTGGCAGGGGCGTTGTCGAGGAAGGATTCCTTGCCGCCATCCACGCGAAGATGCTGACCAAGGGTGAGTTTTGTCTTGTCCAGATCGACACCCGCATCGCTGAGATAATGGCGGGTGCGCTCCAGCGTCTCCTGCACATCATCGTAGACTTTGATTTCCCCGAGGCTCTTCGCGATGTCGTTCACCGAAGTCTGGGAGCCGAGCCGATACGAGATATTGGCGATGTGGCAGAGCGCGCTGCTTTGATGCCCCTCCTCGATCTCCGCTTTCAGTTCGCCCTGCTTGCGGCTGCGCACGGCATTGAGGAAATTGGCAAAATGGTTCTCGGACTTGCCCTCGAAGGCGCGGACGAGATTGCCTTTCGGATCGTAGAGGTTTGTGTCGGCAATGATGCCTTCGCTGCCGTAGAAGAACCACATCGACTTGATCGTGGGATGAAACGGCGCGGATTTAAGACCGCGAGTTTCGGAGATGATGGTTTTGTCGCCAAAATCGAAGATGCCCACCTGCGAGTTCGGTGTCTCAGCCACGTCGGTGTAACCGAGACGGCCACCGTAGCTCAACACGCTACGGCCAAGACCAGTCACGCCCAGGCCCCAGCGGCAGATGTCGAGCGAGTGGACGTTGTTGTTGCCGATTTCGCCGCTGCCGGTGTTCCAGAACCAATGCCAGTCGTAGTGGAACTTGGGCCGGTTGAGCTTCGGCATCGCAGCAGGTCCGGCCCAGAGGTCGTAGTCGCAGCGCGGCGGCATGGCGCATTCGGCCGGCCCACCGATGGAACCACGCCCGCCGTAGATGATGCTTTTCGCCAGCTTCACCTCGCCAAGTTTGCCCTCGCTCATGTATTTGACCGCCGCGGCCAAAGCACCCCGCGAACGATTCTGAGTCCCACCCTGGCAGATGCGGCCCAGCTTGCGCGCCGCCTGCACCATGCGCCTGCCTTCGATGACATTGTGGCTCACCGGCTTTTCCACATACACATCCTTGCCGGCCTGCATCGCCCAGATCGCAGACAATGAGTGCCAGTGATTTGGCGATGCGATGAACACCACATCCACCGACTTGTCCTCCAGCACCTTTCGCAAATCCTGCACCTTCTTCGGCATAGGTCGCTTTAATTCGACGAGCAATGCGCCCACCTCATCCGCGCGGTCGAGATCCGGGTCACATACATAAGCGACATCGCAGTCTGCGAGTCGCGCCAACTCCCGCGCATGCGCCTTGCCACGAATGCCGCAGCCAATGATCGCAGCGGTGATTTTTTCATTGGCGCTGACCGGTTTGGTCTCAGCAGCAAACAAGGGCGCCGGCAGGCTGACTGCGGCGGCAGCCATGAGGGAGTCTTCAAAGAAACGGCGGCGAGTGAGAGAACGCATGGTGGGAAATTCATACGAGGCAAGAAGTGCCAAGCTTGCTGTTTCACCCAAATGAACCGGCGCCTTCAAGAGTGCGGAAGCTTGCCGCGCCGCAGAGAAGAGGTGATCGGCTGCGAGTTCTGGCTGTTGGAGGCGTATTCACCCGTCATGATTCGTTTCCTTGTCCTCATCACCTTCGTTTGGATATTGAATGCCTCCGCTGAGGACTGGCCGCAGTTCATGTTTAATGCGGCCCATTCTGGCAACGCAGCGGCTCGCGAAATCGACGCGGAAAAGCTGCACCTGCAGGGTGCGTTGTCGATGACAGACGGCATCTACACCTCTCCAGTGATTGCGGAGGGCAAGGTGTATGTCGTGGATGGGTCGGGTTACGCCGCTTGCTTCGATGCCGCGACGCTGAAGGAGGTGTGGCATTTTCAAAGCAAAGGAGGGAAGCAGAACGTGAACAACGTGAGTTCACCGGCCATCGTGGGCAGGCACCTGCACTTCGGCACCGCAGCGGGGATCTATTACGTGCTGGATAGCAGCACCGGCGCGGTGGTGAAGGAGATCGACTGCGGCGAGCCAATCTTTAGCACGCCGGTCATCGGCAAGGACCGTGTCTATTTTGCCACACTTGGCGCGCAGGTCTATGCGATCACAAACGAGGGAGAGGTGAAGTGGAAATGGGACTTCGTGAAGGAGGTGGTCGGGTTCGACGGCAACCGCTGGAGCGGGGAGGAGTGGGCGAAGTTCTGCGAGAAGCGGATGCTGGCAACGCTGAAGCCGGGAAGCAAGCCAACGTCCAGCGACGGGCGCGTGACGTGGAAAGATCACTTCGTCTGCTCGCGCGACATCTGCCTCATCCGAGGGAACACCGTGGTCATGCCTGCGGGAGGACGCACGCTGTTCATCGAAGACATGGGTGAAGCTCCGAAGTTGAAGGCCACGGGCGAGATTCCGGAGTGGTCCGGCAAGGAATTTCCCGCGACCTTTGGGCAGAGCGCGGATGATGACGGCAATGTGTATGTACAGTGGCACCGCCGCGACAATGCGGGCCGCGTGGACATCATGCGGCTGGAGGGTGACACGCTGACCACCGGCGACTTTGTGCCTGGCACAGACACAAACATCCGTATGGACGGTCTGCTGAGCTTTGCACCTGTGGCGATTCGCGGGAAGGATGTTTACCGGGTGCGTCCGGAAAGTGAACGGGGAGTCATGCGCCACCGACTGGAAGCCAAAGATGACAGAGGCGAAGTGCTGACGATGGGGGGATATATCGCCCCGCCTGTGCTCACCAAGAATCACCTCATTGTGGGCGATCTGGATGGACGCCTGCACATTGAGCCTATTGCGGAGCATCTTTCGCTGGCCAGTTCCATCGAGGTCTCAGATGCAGCGATTTCCGCCCCGGTGGCGGTGGCTGATGGCCGGATCTATGTGCCCAGCGAGGACGGCCGGGTCCATGTTTTTGGTTCCCAGAAATCCGAGACTGGAAAGCATGACCGGGACGACATTGCCAAAATACGCAGCCCGCTGACGGGCAAGCTGGCCGCCGCCGAGTACGACTGGTACACAAACTACGGCAACTTCGCGGGGCAGAACTCAAACAACCAGGGCATCGCGCCACCACTGCGCATGCGGTGGGCGCGGCGTCTCGAAGGCACAGTGAAGCATCTGCCAGTATGCGGAGGCGGACGAATCTACACGCACACCGCCGAGGGCCAGATCATTGCCTGTGAACAGGACACGGGCCGACTGCTGTGGCGGCGCTGGTGGCCGGATGTGTATCTGTCTTTCACGTCACCGCTGTTCATCGACGGCAAACTCCTCATCCCGCAGGCAGGCATTAAAAAATCCTTTGTGCGCTGTCTGGATGCCGCCACTGGGCAGATGCTCTGGGAGGCGCCTTTCACCGGTTCACCGAGCTGGAGCCGGCAGTTTCCACCGGTCGTCTCTGGGAAGATTGCGATCTATGCGAGCGGCAGCGGCGACTACGCCCCCCAAGGAAGCGAGAAGCCATGGACCTTTGGCGGAGCACCGGTCAAACCCGCCGACGGACATGATGTGATGAGCTTCATCTATTCCAATGACAATCCGTACTACCCCACGAACCACCACCCTCGTGTCTGGGCCTGGGATCTCGACACCGGCAAGGTGGTGTGGGAGAAAGACTTTTCCGATCAAGGGCGCGGCGGCAACGACTGCGGCATCTGCATCCTCGACGGCAAGCTGTATTACTCCGTGTTCTTCGGCTATGACGCCGAGCAGCGCGCGCGCCGGGGGCAGCCGGTGGGAAACAACGGGCTCACGGTGTGCATCGAGCCGAAGTCCGGCAAAATCCTCTGGCAGACGAACGACTATTACGTCACAGCCAAATGCACGCTCAGCGCACGCGATGGCAGGCTCTACATCGGCGGGTACAACAAGGCGGACGCAGGCACAGAAGACCGCTTTGTCTGGTGCCTCGACGCAAACACCGGCAAGCTCGTCTGGAAATCCGATGCCGTGACTTCGGCGCTGAACGTGGTCAGCGTCGGCGAGAGATTCATCTTCTCCAATGCGCTGCGCGGCAAGGGCAACATCTTTGACCGCAAAACCGGCAAAGTCACCTACAGCATCCTCACGAACTATGCGTGCTGCCGCTTCACCCTGAGCGAGCCGTATGTGCTGGGCGCAAACATGGACATGATCGACCTCTCGCAAGAGGGCAAACTGGTCTCCACAGGACCCGCCATCGATTCACGCGAGTGTCTCGGCGCAGTGGTGAGCAACGGCCGCATCTTTTACACTTCCCAAGCGAGCGGTTTTGTCGTGTCGCAGACTTATGGGCCGGAGTCCAAGGAACTGCCGCCAGCATGGGAGGTGCGGAGCACTGTCAAACCATGATGAGGATGCGTGAAACGTTTACTTCACCCAGCGAATGCACGATGGCATCGGCATCTCGACTGGAGTGCCGGCGGCTGTGATCTTCCCGCTCGTGGCATCAATCCGAAACACGACCACGCTGTTACCCGGCATGTTCGCGCAGAGTAGCCATCGGCCATCCGGGGTGATGAGCAGGTTCTGCGGCCCTTTGCCGAGGCTGGGATCGATGGAGAGCAGCGTAAGCCTGCCATCGTCACCGATGCGATACGACGCGATGCTGTCGTGGCCCCGATTTGTGCCGTAGAGAAACTTGCCGTCTGGGGTGATTTTCAAATCAGCCGTGTAGCTCTTGCCACTGAATCCGTTGGGAAGTGTGGTGAGGGTCTGCCGCTCGGTGAGCGTGCCGGATGCGGCGGTATAATCAAAACACGTCACGGTGTTTGCCAGTTCGTTGATCACATACACATGCCTGCCGTTCGGATGAAAGGTGATGTGCCGAGGCCCTGAGCCCGGCTGCATCTTCGCAAAGGGCTGGGCCTCATTTGGCGTGAGCTTTGCCTTGGCCGCATCAAGTTGGTAAACTAGGATCTTGTCGATGCCCAGGTCGGCAGCGAGTGCGAAACGGTTGTCCGGACTGATGACGATGCTATGCGCATTGGGTCCCTTCTGGCGTTCGGAATCAGTGCTGGAGCCGGTGTGCTGCACAAACGTGGCGGCTTCTCCCAGCAGACCATTCTCTTTCACCGGCAGCGACGCCACACTTCCTGACGCGTAATTTGCCACCACCACGGTCTTGCCCGTGGCATCGACATCAAGATAGCACGAAGCCGTTCCGCGCGCAGACTGCTGATTCAGCTTCTTCAGCCGGCCGGTGCGGTCTTCAAGAGCGTAGGCCGCCACAAATTCATCATCCGCCCCACCGAACTTATCGGCATTGATCGCATAGAGGAAGCGTTGGTCGGGCGAAACCGCCAGGAAGAACGGATTCTGAATATCAGTGGTTCGATGCAATGGCTGCAAAGCGCCTGTCTTCGAGTCGAAGCGAAACGCATGAATGCCAGCTTTGTCCCCCGAGGCGAACGCGGAGATAAACACCACAGGTTCGGCCGCCGAAAGCGTGACGGAGGCCATGCAGAGAGCAGCTAGAAGTGAGGACGTAAAATAGCGCATAATGGAATGATGTGCCTCACGCAAGAATGCCAGTCACCACGTCACCATACACGTCTGTCAGACGGAAGTCGCGACCGGCATAGCGATAGGTAAGTTGTTCATGATCGAGGCCGAGCTGATGCAAAATGGTCGCATGCAGATCATGAACATGAACCTTCTTTTCGACGGCATTCATGCCGAGTTCATCGGACGCACCGTAGGCGAGGCCGCCTTTGATGCCGCCACCGGCCAGCAGAGTGCTGAAGGCGGTGTGGTGATGATCGCGACCGCGGCGCATGGGATCGACCTGCTTGTTTTTATCCTGGGTTTCCTGCGAGTAGGGCGTGCGGCCAAACTCTCCAGTCCAGACGACGAGCGTGTCTTCCAGCAGGCCGCGCTGATTGAGATCGCTGATGAGCGCGGCGGAGGCGCGGTCGCTGTCGGCGCAGAGTTTGGGATGGTTCTTGTAGTGGTCGCTGTGCGTGTCCCAGGGCTGGTTGCTGCTGCTGGTGTAGTAAACGCTGATGTAGCGCACGCCGGACTCGGCGAGACGGCGCGCGAGGAGGCAGGAGCGACCAAAGGGGGTGTCGCCATACATCTCGCGCATCTTTGCGGGCTCGCGGCTGATGTCGAAGGCATCGCTGGCGGCGCTCTGCATGCGGTAGGCAGTTTCCATGGCCTTGATCTGGCCTTCCAGCGCTTGGTCTTGCTCGCGCTTGGCAGCATGGAGATGGTTGAGCTTTTGAATGAGATCGATCTGCCGCCGTTGCTGCGCGGGGGCGAGCACGGAGTTGCGCACGTTGGCGACGAGCTTGTCCACGCTCATGTCGGAGGTGATGACGCCGGTGGCCTGATACTCTGAAGGCAGGAAGGAATTGCTCCACAAGGCGGGGCCCACCACGATGTTGGGCGTGGGCCGCAGCACGACGAAGCCGGGCAAGTTTTCATTTTCACTGCCCAGGCCATAGAGCACCCATGAGCCCATGGACGGGCGGATGGGCTGGAGGTTGCCGGTGTTCATCATGAGCAGCGCGGGCTCATGATTCGGCACATTGGTGTGCATGGAGCGGATGACGCAGCAGTCGTCAATGATGCTGCCCAGAGCAGGCAGGCTCTCGCTCACTTCGATGCCGCTCTGCCCGCACTTGTGAAACTGCAGCGGGGATGACATGAAGCCGCTGGTCTTCGGCGCTTTGTAGAGTTTTCCAGAAGGCTGCTGGCCCTCGTATTTTTTCAGCGCCGGTTTCGGATCAAACGTGTCGATGTGCGACGGCGCACCGTTCATGAAGAGGAAGATGACCCGCTTGGCGCGCGGAGAGATCTGCTGCTTCACGGCGGCACCGGCCTGCGAACCCATCATGCCCGCAAGGCCGATGGCACCAAAGCCAGCGGAGAGGCGGTGGAGGGCTTCACGCCGGGTGAGCTGCGCGGGGTTGGGATCAGTCCACATAGAGCATTTCATTGGTGGCGAGAAGCGCCTGCGCGAGCTGTTCCCACGCGTTGGGACCGGCTTCAGAGGCGGGCTGTTGCAAAAACTCCCGGGCGATGGCGAGTTCCTCCGCCTCGGGCTCGCGCGCAAACAGGAGTGCGTAGGCGTGGCGGATGCGTGCGGCATCATCGGCGCCGCTTTGCAGGATGCGTCGGGCGAGTTGATTGGACTGCTCGATGATGAAGGGGCTGTTCATCACATAGAGCTTCTGGGTGGGCGTGGTGCTGGTGCTACGGCGCGCGGCATGTACGTTGGCGTCCGGGTAGTCGAAGAGCATGAGCGTCTTGTTCAACTCGCGGCGACTGACCTGCGAGTAGATGGTGCGCTTGTGGTGCACGGGTGCGTCAAGATTCAGCGAGGTGCCCCCTTCCCGGCTGAGCGTGCCGGCGGTGGCCATGATGGCATCCCGCCAGGACTCGATGCCGAGCTGGCGGCGGTTCATGCGCCAGAGGTGATCGTTTGCTTCATCCAGCTGCGCATTCGCGGCGCTGCCGCTGCTGCCCTGGCGGTAGGTGGCGGACATGACGAGCTCGCGCATGAGGCGCTTCACGGACCAGCCGCTCTGCATGAAACGCAGCGCGAGGTCATCGAGCAATTCGGGATGCGTGGGCTTGTCTCCGGTGGTGCCAAAGTTGCTCGGGGTGCGCACCAGTGGTTTGCCGAAGAGCAGATCCCAGACGCGGTTCACCATCACGCGGGCGGTGAGTGTGTTGGTTGGATCGGTGATCTGGCGGGCCAGCTCCGCGCGGCCGCTGCCTTGGAGAAACTTCACCGGCTCATCCTTGCTGAGCACCTGCAGCCAGCCACGCGGGACATTGGGGCCGGGCGTCTTAACATCGCCGCGATCATAGACGGGGAGGTCATGCGGATTCACATCGCGCACGATGTGCAGGGTGCCCGGGTCCATTTTATCGGCCAAAGTTTTGCCATCTTCATCCTTGCCATCGGGGCGCAGGTTCACCATCTGCATGGAGGCAAAGACACCGGCCATGGCGTAGTAATCGCGCGCGGTGATGGGGTCGAACTTGTGATCGTGGCAGCGTGCGCAGGCCACGGTGAGACCGAGGAAAGTCTGGGACACGGTGTCCACCTGCTCCGACCATTCTTCCGCCTGCACATCGAGCTGGCCGCGCGCATAGAGCTTGTGACCGAGACCGAGAAAGCCGAGCGCGGCGAGGTCTGCCTTGTTTTGCGGCTCCATCAAATCCACCGCGAGCTGCTTCTGCACGAAGGCATCGTAAGGCAGGTCGGCATTGAAGGCGGCGATGACCCAGTCGCGGTAGCGCCAGGCGTTCGGATAGGCGAAGGAGGAATTGTTGCCCACCTGATGCGCCTGATCTTCGGCATAGCGGGCGAGGTTCAGCCACATGGCGGCCATGCGTTCGCCAAAGGCCCGGCGACTGAGCAGACCATCCACCAGCCGCGCGTAGGCATCCGGTCGGTTGTCATTCACAAAGGACTGCACCTCCTCCGGCGTTGGCGGCAGGCCGGTGAGATCAAATGTAGCGCGGCGGATCAAGGTGCGTGCATCGCCCTCGCGTGTGGGCGTGAGGTCGGCGGCCTCCATGCTGGCGAGGATGAAGCGATCCACGCGCTCGCGCGGCCAGGAGGCATCCTTCACCTTGGGCAGAGCCTGAGGCTTGGGCGGTAGAAAGGACCAGTGCTGGCGCGCCTTGGCCCAGTCAATCGGCGCAGGCTCTCCCGCCTGCGTGGTGACGCAGAGCAGCAGCAGGGTTGCGATGGTTTGAAACGGGGCGTTTGGCACCCGGACATTACGCTCGCAGAAGCCCTGTTTTACGCCCGATAATCGCAGTTAGGCAATCAACCCCTTTACCACCTTGGCCGGATTCACCCCGGTGAGGCGGAAGTCGAGGCCCTGGAAACGGTAGCTCAGCTTGTTATGATCCAGGCCGAAGAGGTGGAGAATCGTGGCGTGGAAGTCATGCATGGACACGGGATCACGCGCCACGTGCCAGGCAAAGTCATCCGTCTCGCCATGGACCTGGCCGCCTTTGATGCCGCCGCCCGCGATCCAGAGGCTGAAGGCAGCCGGATGATGATCGCGGCCAGTGACCTTCTTGAAGCCTTTGCGATTTTCGCCCAAGGCGGTGCGACCAAATTCGCTGCCCCATACGACGAGCGTGGTATCGAGCAGGCCGCGTTGTTTGAGGTCTTTGAGCAGTGCGGCGATGGGCTGATCGACCATTCCGCAATTGTGCGCGAGCTGGGGATCAAGAGCGCTGTGGTGATCCCACGAGGCATGGATGATATTCACGAAGCGAACACCGCGCTCCACCATCCGTCGCGCATTCAGGCACTGCCGCGAAAAGGTCTGGTAGTTGCCGATGCCGCCGAGGTTGCTCTTGATGGGAGGCTCGATGCGGTTCACGCCATAGGCATCCAGCGTGGCCTGCGATTCACCGCTAAGATCGACCAGATCCGGTGCGGCGCTCTGCATGCGGAAGGCGAGTTCGTAACTGTTGATGCGGGCAGCGATTTCGGGATCACCGATGTGCTGGTGCTGCAGGCGGTTGAGATCGTTCAGGGCGCGAATGCTCGCTGACTGCATCTCTGGCGAGATGCCTGCGGGATTACCCAGGTTCAGAACAGGCGAGGCGCCATTGCGAAACATCACTCCGGAATACGATGATGGCAGGAAGCCGCTGGACCAGGTGGAACTGCCGCCCGGCAGTCCACGACCTTTGCTGACCATGACGACATAGGAGGGCAGCTCCTGCGACGGATTGCCGAGACCATAGGTCACCCACGAACCCACGCTGGGGCGACCGAGGCGGGATTCGCCGCAGTTCAGCATGAGCTGGCCCGGCAGATGATTGAACTGCGTGGTGTGCATGGAACGCACCAGCGCGATGTCATCCGCGCAGGTGGCGATGTGCGGCAGCAGATCACTGATTTCCATGCCGCACTGCCCGTGCTTTTTGAAGACGCGGCTGGTGCCCATCACCGTGGCCGTGTCTTTTTGAAGGAAGGCAAACTTCGCATCTCCCACAATCGAATCGGGCAGCGGCTGGCCGTCGTATTTGTTGAGCAGCGGCTTTGGGTCAAAAAGGTCCATCTGCGAGGGTCCGCCTTCGAGGAAGATGAAGATGCAGCGCTCCGCTTTTGGCGCGAAATGCGGCCTGCGCGTGGCCAGGGGATCGGCCGGGATGTCGGCGGCCGCCGCAGCGAGCAGGCCATCCTGCCGCAGCAGTGAAGCCAGGGCGAGCGTGCCGAGGCCGCAGGAACTCGTCGCGAGAAAATCGCGACGGGTTTGGGTGATGTATTCCTGCGGCGACATGAGGGTCAGGCCAGTTCCTTGATCGACTGGAATTCGTTATCGACCAGATAATGTGGGCGACCTGAGAAGTCCGACACCGTGCTGGTATGCGGATTAATGCCCAGATTGTTGTAGAGCGTGGCGAAGATCTCCTGGAAATGCACAGGACGGTCCGTGGCCTCTCCGCCAAGACGGTCCGTAGCGCCGATGACCTGGCCATTCTGCATGCCGCCACCCGCGAGCAGCGCGCAGGAAACATTGGGCCAATGATCACGCCCGCCTTTGTCATTCACGCGCGGCGTGCGCCCGAATTCACCCCAGGCGAGCACGGTTACATCTTTATCCATGCCGCGCTCATGCAAATCCTGCACAAGGGCGCTGATCGCCTGATCAAAGTCGGGCAGGTTTTCCTGGGCGTTTTTGAAGTTCTGCCCATGCCAGTCCCAGAAGCTGTAACTGAGAGTCACCACTCGCACACCGGCTTCGACCAGCCGACGCGCCAGAAGGAACTGCTCATTGAGCCGCGGTGCGGCATCGCCCTGGATCTTTTCCGTACCTTTGCCGTAACGCTCGCGGACCTTGGGAGACTCTTTGGAAAGGTCGAGCGCATCGACGAGCTGCGAGGAAGTCAGAATGCCGTAGGCCTGCTGCCGGAAGACATCGATGCCCGCCATGGTGCCCGAAGCATCCGTCTCGCGGCGGAAGGTGTCGAAGGCGGAGAGCAGTCCGCGCCGGTCACCCAAGCGCTCCAAGGTCACACCGTTGAGTGACATATCCTCCTTGCCCCGTTCCAAAGGCATGAAAGGCGCATGTGCCACACCGAGGAAACTCGGGCGCCCCTGATTGTAAGGCGTGTGCTTCATCTGCTGGGAGAGGTTCACGTAGCCGGGCACCGTGGGTGCGCCGCCTTTGAGCTTGGACACCACGCTGCCTATCTCCGGCCAGCCGCCAGGAGGAGCATTGTTGCTGAGGCGACCCGTCACACACTGAAAGCTTTCATGCCGGTCCTTCGCTCCCACGACGCTGCGAATGAAGGTGAGCTTGTCCGCCATCTTGGCCATGCGCGGCAGATGCTCGCTGATCTGGATGCCTGAAACATTGGTGCCGATGGGCTTGAACGGACCACGCACCTCCGACGGCGCGTTCATTTTCAGGTCATACATGTCCTGATGCGGGGGACCGCCTGGTAGATAGACAAGGATGAGCGCCTTCTGCGATTTGCCAACTCCCTGTGCCGACTCCGCACGCAGCAGTTCTGGAAAGCTCAGGCCTCCGAGACCGAGACCGCCGATACGCAGAAACGAACGTCGAGAAAGACCGTCGCAGTAGCGGTTGGCGGGCTGTTTGGAGAAGAGAGTGAGCATGGGGTCTAAACGGAGGCAGGGCGGAAGGTGTTGTGGTGGCGAGGTGAGGAAACGCGGCTATTCACGATTGATGAACTCATCCAGGTTCATGAGCACCCGCGCGACAGCGACGAGCGTGGCGGCTTCGATTTGACCGGACAAGGGAACAAAGGTGCTGGTACTGCCAAGGACCTCCAAGGTTTTTGCACCGCCCTCTTCCACACGGACTTTCTGTTCGCTGTGAAAGCCGGCAAGGCGCTGCATCTCTTCAGCGCGCGGCGAACGGTTGAGCGTCCATTCAAACAGGTTCCGCAGCCGGCTGGCCGTGTCATGAGGTGACTCACGCATCGCACGCAAGGCGAGCGCCTGCGCTGCTTCCACGAAGACACTGTCATTCATCATGGCGAGCGCCTGAAGCGGTGTGTTGCTGCGTTCACGCCGCACGCAGGCGTCTGCGGCGTCGGGTGAATCAAAGGTGGTGAGAGTGGGATACAGCACGCTGCGCAGAGTGATGATGTACAGGCTGCGGCGGTAAATCTCGTCGCCAGGACTGGCCTTCCAGTTTGAAGAACGGCCCACATCAAAGACATCCTCCGGCAGTGGTGGACGGAAGCTGGGTCCACCGATGGTGCGCTTCAGCAAGCCGCTGACAGATAGCGCGGAGTCGCGCAAGATTTCAGCGTCCAGGCGGATGCGGTTCTGGCGGGCGAGGAGGCAGTTCAGCGGGTCGAGTTCAACGATGTCTTCACGATGCGCAGAAGACTGGCGGTAAGTCGCACTCATCACGATGAGCTTGATGAGCTGCTTGCGGCTCCAGCCATTGCGCATGAACTCGGTGGCCAGCCAGTCGAGCAGATCGGGATGCGATGGCGACTCACCAGCGGTGCCGAAGTCATCCGGCGTGCGAACGAAGCCAAAGCCGAAGAGCTTGCTCCAAATGTGATTCACCGCGACG
Organism: Prosthecobacter debontii; assembly: GCA_943371875.1. GTDB lineage: Bacteria > Verrucomicrobiota > Verrucomicrobiia > Verrucomicrobiales > Verrucomicrobiaceae > Prosthecobacter > Prosthecobacter debontii_C. The sequence continues at coordinate 61,353 of CALRWM010000007.1, forward strand.
CGGCTGGTGAGCGGATGCTGCGGCGAAACAAGCCAGCGTGCGAGATCAAGACGACCGGGCTCTGGCTGAATGGGCTTTGCCATCGGCGGCAGCGCGGAAAGGCTGGCGGGAATGACATCAGGACCGCGGCGGGTGTAGTCGCCAGCCAGATGGACATAGGTCTGACGGCGATCCTTGTCCGCCTCGGCCAGGGCCTGAACTTTGGTCTTCGCATCATCACGGTCCACGGTGTTGTCGAAGAAGGCGTAGAAGCTGTAGTAGTCGCGAATGGTGATGGGATCGTATTTGTGCGTATGGCACTGAGCACAGCCCACGGTGAGTCCCATCCAGACGCGACCAGTCGTATTGACGCGATCGACGAGATTTTGATAACGCGCCTCCTCCTTGTCCACGCCTGCCTCGGTATTCAGCGCGGCATTGCGATGAAAGCCAGTGGCGGTGATTTGATCCGGCGTGGGTTGTGGCAGCAGGTCGCCTGCGATTTGCTCAATAGTGAACTGGTCAAACGGAAGGTCGGTGTTGAAGGCACGGATGACCCAGTCGCGGTACTTATACGCGTTGGGGCGAAGGCCATCGCCGAGAAAGCCGTTTGAATCCGCGTAACGCGCCATGTCCAGCCAGTGGCGCGCCCAGCGCTCGCCAAAATTGGGCGAGGCAAGAAGACGGTCCACGATCTGCTCGTATTTTTGTTCGGACCAATCGGACAAAGCGGCGAGATCCGATGGATATGGCGGCAGGCCGGTGAGATCGAGATAAACGCGGCGAATCAGAGTGGCAGGTGAAGCTGCTGGTGCGGGCTTGAGTCCTTGCGTGAGGAGCCTGGCGGCAATGAAAGCATCTATGGTGCTTTTACCGTCCGACTGCGGCACGACGGGACGCTTGATCGGTTCGAAGGCCCAGTGATTCTGGTATTCAGCGCCTGCAGCGATCCAACGGCGGATGAGATCGCGCTCAATTTCGGTAAGCTGCTTCGGCGACGAAGGCGGCGGCATCACGTCATCGGGATCGGTGTGTGTGATGCGTTTCCACAACTCGCTCGCCTCGGGCTGGCCGGGCTTGATGGCCGTTTTCACGGCCTCAGCACGCACATCCAGTCGCAGGTCGGCCTCGCGCTTGTCTTCGTCCGGACCATGGCAGGCGTAGCACTTGGCGGCCAGGATGGGGCGGATGTCGCGATTGAATTCCACGCGCGCTTCTGCAGCGAGAGCGCTGCAGGAGACCATGAAGAGGAATGGAATGGCGAGACGCATGGGCTAGCTTATCAACAGTTCACGAAAGGGCAGAGTCTGCGCAATCTTTGTGCCGCCGTCTTCGCCGAGAACCTTCGCCGTGATCGTGGCAGCGTCCCAGTCGATGCGCAGATGGCCGACGTTGGGCAGATGGTAGGTCTGGGGCATGCAGCGGTGCTTGTTCGGCGTAGGGGTGCCGCGCGGATGCTTCTGCGTCATCGAACTCGTGGTAAAGTCAAACACGCCGTTGTGCGAGAACTCGCACCAGTGGCGGTCGCCGCTCAAAATCACCGCAGTCTTCCCCTGCAGGAGTTTCAGCAGCCGCTGCTGCTCGTGTGGCATGTTGGCCCAGCATTCACCGCCATGTGCCTGCGGGGCAAACTGGATGCTGGAAACGATGAGACGAAGTTCCGCAGGCTGCTGCAGCACCTGGGCGAGCCAGCTCCACTGCGCGGCGCCCAGCATGGTGGCGGCAGTATCATCCGTGGGCACAAAAGCGCCGCCGAGCATGGCCTTGTCCTTCGGCACCTTTTTGAGCGGACTGCGAAAGTAGCGGGTGTCGAGCATGACGACCTGAACGCGCCTGCCGGCAGGGCCGAAGGTCTGCGTGTGATACACACCCTCCTGTTGACGGCGTGGTGATGTGGCGGGCTCGTCGAGCCAGTTCCAGAACTCCACCTGCGCCTCTTTTTTGTGCGGGTAGGTCCCGCCACCGTCGTTTTCGCCAAAGTCGTGATCGTCCCAGGTGGCGAGGATGGGCTTGTTTTGCAGGCCTTTGAAAAAGCGGCTGTTTTTGAGCAGCGCGTACTTTTCCTGCATCATCGGGATGCCACCTTTGTCTGCATAGATGTTGTCGCCCATGAAGATGAACAGATCACGCGGCAGCGTGAGCGTATGATCGAGCATGGGATGCTCATGCGTGTCGAGGCAGGAGCCAAAGACGATGTCCTGCAATGGAGAGTCATCCGCTGCGTGAGCAGCCACCCAACCGATGGCGGGAAGAGTAGAGAGGAAATGACGACGTGTGTTGAGCCTGGGCATCGGCGGAGGTGCTGAGTTCATTGCACAAGCTTCGCCGCCTCTATTTTCGCCTTCGCCAGCACGTCAGCTAGCGCGACAGGTTTACCGCCCTGGCGCAAGCTTTCATCTGCCGCCTCCATGAAAGTGAATATTTCGATCGTCTCGGCTTCACTCACCGGCGGCTCTCCCGTGCGGAAGAATTTGCCGATCTGACGGCACAGCGCCTCATAACTCACGGTCTTGCCACCTTGCTGCACGCTTTTGCTGCCATAGACCATCGCACCAAATTCCGCCTTGCCCTTCACAATGCCGCGATAGGTGCCGATGCGGCCGTCCTTCCATATGCCGGTGACCTGATCGCTGGCCACGCCTTTGCTGCGCGCGACGGTCTCACAGCCCGTGCCCATGAGCATGAAAAGCGATTCGATGCCATGAATGGCATAGAAAAACAGATCCGGCGTGCCGCTTTGATATGAGCAGGGTCCCCAGGTGGTGACTCCAAGGATGTCGCCCACTTCAGCATTGTTTTTCATGGCAACGAGTTCGGGGCCGAAGCGTGACGACGAACTCGACCAAGTCTTGACGTGGTGCTTCTTCGCGAGCTCAAACAGAGCGATGGTCTCTGGCAGCGTCCCAGCAATGGGTTTGTCGATATACACGAGTTTGCCCGATTGAAAGACTTCACGCGCCTCTTTCAAATGGATGCGGCCATCCACGCTCTCAATCAGTACAACATCGACCTTTTCGAGCAGCTTGGAGATGGAGTCCACAATCTCCACGCCCATGCCGCGCACCTGCTCGGTGAATTTAACCACGCGATCTTTGCTGGCAGGCATGTCCGTGCCACCGGGATAACCCGCCACCACCTTGATGCCTGCGAGATCACCATCGGCCTTCGGATTGTTGAAGAGCTTGGTGAACGCGGGCACATGCGATGTATCGAGGCCGATGATGCCGGCACGAAGCGGCTTGGGTGTGTCCTGGGAGAGAGCAGAGCCTGCAAGACTGAGTAAGAGAGCCGCCGCGAGTGGAAGAACCTGTTTCATAATGGCTAACACATACGCTGTGAAGTACTGAGGTTGATCAGGTCATCAGCCCCTGAATGTCGATCAGGTGCAACTGGCGCCCTTGGTCGCCATGCGGGGCGTCGATGCAGACCCAGCGTTCGTCACGGCTCGAACGCGGATGATTGTCCACACGCCATTCGCCGGAGTATTCGCGGGGTAAGTGGAACTCGCCGAGGTCGATGCGTTTGTTAGTAGCGATGTGATACAGGTGTGGGGTCTGGATGCGACGCACGCTTTTGGGATAGGTGTCGTTCAGAATCCACTCGTTGCGATGCAGATAGGTCAGGTGGCCGCCACTGTCGAGCACGCCATGACCGATCTCCTCGACGATGCCGCTGTCCTTGTCCTCGAAGAGGAAGTCGCCCCACTCCTTGTTGCCGAGCCAGTCCTTGGCCTGGGAAAGGATGTGCGTGGCATCGCGCCAGATAAAGTGCGAGGCGTAGCCGTTGGGAATGACGATGCGGAGATCGCTGCCGTCCATGTTGGCCGTGATCAGGCGGGTCAGATGCCCACCCTTCGGTTGCGTCCAGCGATGCAGCATGATGAAGCGTTTGCCATCGGGACTGACGAGAAGGTGGTAAGCGTGATGCTTCGAGTCGGGATGGTTTTCCATGACCACTCCGGTCTTGGCGAGCAGTTCGTGCGAAACGATGAGCTTTTCCTTACCGGTTTCGAGATTCACGTGGGTGACGCCGCTGCCCGCAGGGGCCATCTCATCAAAGAAGCGGTCTTTGATGCCGGCGTAGCCGTAGCCGGGGCGGCAATCGGCCACGCGTGCGAAATCACAGCTCACGGCTTCTTTGCCGTTTGGAGCTAGAGCATAGATGGGGCTGGGGATCGTGTGCTTCTCGCCGGTCTTCACATCGAGGATGTGACTGACGAAGCGATCCTTCTCACGATCATTCCAGATCACCTTGGATTCGGTGCCGGGAATCCATTGCAGCATGCAGCCCTGCTGCCAGCACCAGGCGCGGGACTTGCCGAGAGGGATCCATTTGTCTTTCTCCTGCAGATCGACCATGCCGACTTCGATTTCGTCATCGGCGGTGGGAGAGCGATGTTCGAAGCTGACCTTGTTGCTGAGGACAAAACGGTTGTCCGGCGAGAACTGGAGCTTGTCATAGTAGGCGAACCAATGGAACCCGGGACCTTTGGTGATGACCCGCGTTGGCGGAAACTTGGCTGCCTCCTGCCCGCGTGCAGCGAGCGATCCGAGAGCGAGCGTGGAGAGAAACTGACGGCGGTTGGGGGATGATGTCATGGCTGTAAAAATTGACGATCTGTTATTTGGCGGCCTTTGCATCGAGCTCCGACAGTTTGAAACGGACGCTCACGATGTAGGGAGCCTCGCCTTCCGTCCAGTGGCCGTAGGTAGTGGTAACAATGGTGCCGTCAGGCAGCACCTCGATGCCAGGGTAGGTGCAGTCAGCGCCTTTGGTGTTGTCCATGATGCGCACGCGATACTGGCCTTCGCTGCCGTTGACGATATCCTCGTATTTGCCCACCCAGCCAACCCAATCGCCTTTCGTTGGACTGACGTGTGTGGTGTCACGGAAGCTGATGAATAAACGGCCATCGGGCGTGTACTTGGCGACGTGCCGATCTCCCGTGAGTGCAGCAGGCAGCTCCTTGGGCTCACTCCAAGTCTGGCCTTCGTCTTTCGAGAAGATGACGTACGAATTGTATTTTCGTGAGTTTTCGCGCAACAGCACGGCAATCTGTTTGCCATCTGGCGAACGCAACGCGCCCGGCTCGCACAAGTTCGCATCTGGCAGCATGGCAATGGGGGTGGGCGCACTCCAGGTGAGTCCACCGTCTTTGGAAAGGGTGGTGTAAACCCAGAAGCGCCAGGCTTTGGCCGGCGCGCCACGAATGAATCGACCGTCATCATGGAAGAAGGCCAGGTAATGCCCCGGCGTTTTCAGGTCGATCACCGTACCCATGGTGACGATACCGCCGAAATTCCCGATGGGTGCCAGCTCGCTCCAGTTTGCCCCATCATCCTCGGTGACAGCCATGCGGATGGGATAAAGTCCGCTGAACATGATGATGCGCTTCTTGCCGCTGGCATCCACCACGCGGTGCAGAGTCGGCACCTCCACGGAGGTCTCCCATGATTTTGGCGTCGGCAGCCGCTCGCTCCACGTCAGGCCCGTGTCGTTGCTGCGCTTGTACACGATGAGTCCGCGCCCGTGTCCCTTTGGGTAGACGATGAGCATGGTTTTGTTGTCTTCGAGCAGCAGCGTGGTCGGATGACCGAGATACTGGCCCTTCTCCTGATCCACGATGACCTGTCGCTCTTTATCACCGCTGATATCGACGGTGGGAATCGTGTAGCCCGGCGCGAGCTTTGTTTTGAGATTCTTCGGCGGCACCAGAGTGACGTCCGCCTTTTGCAGCCCGGTTTGGGCCAGGGCAGAAGTGACCAGCAGTGGGAAAAGGATGGCGAGGAACCGAAGATGCATGCAAAGCAAACGGACAACCTTGCGAAGGCTTTGCAAAGGAATCATCTTGGTGAAGCGGACTCACCACCCACCGCGATCAAGCGCCCAGCAGTTTCGTCATCGGGTGCCCCTCGTTCTGGTCGATGCGTTCGGGACGACCTTTGTGGTTATAGACGAGCTTGGTATGATCCAACCCCATCAAGTACAGGATGGTCGAATGGATGTCATGCACATGCAGGCGGTCTTCAATGGCATAGAGGCCGAGGTCGTCGGTGGCACCGTAGGTCTGGCCGCCCTTCACGCCGCCACCCGCCATCCACATGGTAAAGCCTGTGGGGTTGTGGTCACGGCCATCGCCCTGCTCACTCATGGGGGTGCGGCCAAATTCGCCGCCCCAGATGACGAGGGTTTCGTCGAGCAGGCCGCGTGCTTTCAAATCAGCAAGCAGGCCCGCGATGGGCTTATCGACAGCGTTGCAAAGCCGCGAATGATTCACCTCGATGCCTTTGTGGCTGTCCCACTTGCTGCCGGCACCGCTGTAGAGCTGAATGAAGCGCACGCCGTTTTCGACGAGGCGACGGGCGAGCAGACAGTTGCGGCCAAACACAGCGGTGGCCTCATTGTCCATGCCGTAGAGCTGTTTCGTGGCCTCGGTTTCTTTGCTGAGATCCACTGCCTGAGGTGCCTCGGCCTGCATCTTGTAAGCCAGTTCGTAACCGCGAATGCGGGCATCGAGTTCCGTGTTGCTGGCACGAGTTGCGCCGTAGTCGCGATTCAAGGCACCGAGCAGGTCGAGCTTGTCGCGCTGGCGCTTGCGGTCCACGCCTTTGGGATTTTCGAGATATTTGATCGGCACGCCGTCAGAGTTGAACTCCACGCCCTGATACACGGCAGGCATGAAGCCGTTGCCCCAGTTGCGCACACCATTGACCACCGTGGCTTCACTGTCTTTGATGACCACAAATCCGGGCAAGTTCTGATTTTCAGAGCCAAGTCCATACGAGGCCCAGGCACCGAGCGAAGGGCGCCCGCCGAAGACGGAACCGGTGTTCATCGAGCAAACACCACCGGCGTGATTGATACCGCTCGAAGCGCAGGAATGAATCACCGCAAGGTCGTCAGCATGCTGCGCCACGTTTTGAAACCAGTCCGAGATCCACAGACCGCCCTGACCGTACTGCTTCCAGGTGCGCTTGCATTCGAGCAGCGGCGACTTGGTTTCACCCATGGCGGTGATCGGCGGCTTGAAACTCGCGGGCAAGGACTGGCCGGCGAGCTTGTTCAGCAGCGGCTTGTAATCAAAGGTGTCGAGATGGCTGGGGCCGCCTTCCATGAACAGGAAGATCACGCTCTTGGCCTTTGCCGCGCGCTGGGGAAGCGTGGTGGCGGCAGAAGCGTTTTGTTCACCCATCAAACCGGCCAGAGCCACGGCACCAAAGCCGCAGCCGGCTGTTTGCAGAAACTCGCGACGAGTATTGGGAAGGTCGAATCGATTGCAGCTCATGGTGTTAGTGAAGGTAAAAGAACTCGTTGGTGTTCAGCAGGACCTGGCAAAGATCATTCATGGCCTGATGGAAGGGATCATCCGCCTCGACGGTTTTCGAGTCTGAACCCGACCACGCAAGCTGCGAAGTCAGCGGATCTGCAGAACGCCAGATGACGAGACCTGCCGCCCATTTTTCCGCATCTTCATTGAGCGCCTTGTCTTCCAGTACACCACTGGCCACGCGCAGAGCCTCGATCCGGCCATCCCATTGGTGAGTGGGGGCGCGCTTGTGCAAACCACCAATCACAAGCTGCGAAGAGCCCATGCTGAGTTTCGAACGAATGTCCATGGGGACCACAGCAGTCTGAGCGGCGGCTCCCGTCGTGTCGAGATCACGCACGGTGAAGGTGACGGTATGACCGATGCATGAAACACGCGCAGCAATGTGATAACGGCGGCCCAGTTCAATGTGGATGTCCGATGGCACGACCTGATAGCCTATGTTGGAGTTCTCATCCTCGCCAACCACCTGGATGATGACATTGCGCGGCTTGTAGCGTGATTTTTCACCTGTCACCCCAAGGCTCCAGCCAAACGACTCCAGGCTGTCCTTCCCGCCGAACCAGCGCGAGGCGATGGTGCGCACGGAAGCGTTCACGTCGACGCTGTTGAGACTCGCGATGGCCTCCACCGTGAATTCATCCCCTTCCTTCTCGCCGTTTTGGACGATGAGACGCTCATGCGGGGAGTTCTCCTTGAAGGCGCTGCTGCTTTCATCCGCATCGTTCGAAGCCACCGGCGCAGTCGCGGTTCCGGCGCGTTTCTTCAAAAAGGATTCCGCCTTCTCGCGTTCCATTTTCGTTGGCAGACGCCCCAGCACGGCGAGCCAGACATCATCAATATTTTCCACACGTCCGGCCAGCTTGCGCGCACGGGCCAGCAGCCAGTCGCCATTGAGCAGTTGCAGCGCCTGCGTGGGTGTTGTGGTACTTTGACGTTCGGAAGTGCTGGCAAAACCCGCGGGCGCATCGAGAGCGCGCAGCAGCTCGTTCTGATTGTTGCGCTTCTTCATCGTGTAGATGGAGCGGCGGGTACCGTTTCCATCTTCGGAGGGGCCACCGGATTTCGGATCGAGTTCTCCGCTGGCAGCCAGCAGCGCATCACGCACCTGCTCTGCATCAAGACGGCGTGGGTTGAAGTGCCACAGATAGTGGTTGGATGGATCGATCTGCGCGATGGCGGTCGTAGGCTCACGCCGTGCCGTTTGGCGATAGGTGGCGGAAAGCATGATCTCGCGGTGCAGCGGCTTCAAATGCCAGCCATTCGCAACGAACTTGGTGGTGAGGTAGTCGAGCAGTTCGGGGTGCGTGGGTTTTTCGCCAAGCTTGCCAAAATCGCTCGCGGTAGCAACGATGCCGCGGCCGAAATGATACTGCCAAACGCGGTTCACGATGACACGCGTTGAGAGCCGGTTATCTGGGCGCGTAATCCAGTTTGCCAGCACCGTGCGGCGGCCCGTGGAATTGCCTATGGGTTTGATCTCGGGTTCCTTCGGCTCCAGCAAGGTGAGGAATCCGGGCGCGATTTCCTGCTCTCCCTTGCGCGTCTTGAGCGCAACGGAAGGTGCTTTCGTCCCGGTATCCGTCGCAACAAAAGCATCCAGCAAAGGCTTCGGCTTGAGCTCGTCAAATTTCTTCAACTCCTCCGCCAATGCCTTGTATTCCGCCTTTTTTTCATCCGTCTTGAGACTCTTCATCGGATCAAAGGTCTTGCGCTCGCGCTGCAATTGCCGCTCGCACAAACCTGCGAGCTGTTTTTCCAGGGCCTCGCGTTGCGCATCTGGCTTGCGCACCATTTCCTGCAAGTCTTCTGTGAAACGCGTCAGTGCGCGCTCCACCTTGGGCTCGACCAAAGGCTTCGTCAGCGCGTCCATCTTGACGCGAATGTCAGCTGTGGCGGTCTCCCACTTGGCCTGCTGTTCATCGAAAGCTTTCTTTTCAGCCGGAGTCGCCAGCTTCATGTCATCGCGCCACTGCACCGGGGCGAGGAAGGCACGCAGACGGTAGTAGTCCTTCTGCAGGATGGGATCAAACTTGTGATTGTGGCAGTGCGCGCAGCCCATGCTCAGGCCGAGGAAGAGCTCGCCGGTGGTGTCTGTCATGTCGGTGAGAATGATGTCCCACTGACCCTTCACGTCGCGCTGATTCCATTCATACACTGGGTTGCGCAGGAAGCAGGTGGCGATCAGTACATTCGGATCATTCGGTGCGATCTCATCGCCTGCGAGCTGCTCGCGCACGAACTGATCGTAGGGTTTGTCGTCATTGAATGATTTGATGACGTAGTCGCGGTAGGGCCAGACGGATGGGCGATACTCATCCGCATTGTAGCCATCGCTCTCGGCATAGCGCACAAGATCTAACCAATGCTGAGCCCAGCGCTCTCCGTACTGAGGGCTGGCCAAAAGTTCATCCACCAGCTTTTCATAAGAACGTGGGTCCTTGTTATTCACAAATGCATCGATCTGCTCGCGGGTCGGTGGCAGACCATGAAGATCAAAATACACGCGCCGGACCAGTTCATTACGGTCCGCCGCCTTAGCCGGGTCGAGTTTCATCTCCATCTGTTTCGCCAGAACGAAGCGGTCGATGTCGTTGCGCACCCATGGACTCTTTACTTTGGGCGGTGAAACCTTCGCCACCGGCTTGAAGAACCAGTAATCGCGCTGCTCCTCGGTGAAACCGCCTTCTGTCACGACGACCTTTTCCGCCGCATTCTGCGGCCATGGAGCGCCCAGCTTGATCCATTTTTCCAAAACCGCGATCTCGGCGTCGGGCATTTTCCCTCCGTTGTTTTTAGGCGGCATCTGAAACTCCTCGTCTGCATAATGAATCGCCTCGACCAAGGCCGACTTCTCGGGATGGCCGGGAATCAGGGCAGGGCCGGTGTCCCCCCCCGTCTTCAAATAGCCGATGTTGTCCACACGCAGGCCGCCCTTCTGCTTGGTCTTGCTGTGGCATTCAAAACAGCGTTTCACCAGAATGGGACGCACCTCGTTTTCGAAGAATTTCATTGCCGAACGCGCGGCATCGTCGTCTGCAGCAAACGACACTCCCGCAGTGTGGCAGGTGAGAAGGAAAAGGAAGGCTGGAAGGCGAGACCGTGTCATGTCGATAGTAAAAGGCCTGAGAAATACGTCTTTGGACACGAAAATTGGCAAAATCATGCCTGTTTGAGTGTCCTAGGAAGAAAAGAATGCTTCTCTGGGCGCCGCATGCACTCCTGCCCCTGTAAGCCTTTGACATTCCTCCTGCTAATCGCTGCAGGAATGGCGACCGCTGAACTGCCCACGGTGGATCGCTTCAACTACATCCTCGGCACCCAGGCCATCGGCGGCAAATACCAGTTCACCCGCCAGGATCCTCTCGTGGAGTCCGCCGAGATCATCCACGCCATGGGGGCGAGCTGCATGAAGTTCGACCTCCGGCCCAAGCCGAAACAGAATCCGGGTGCCCATTCGCTGGTCGAACTGGCACGCGACGAACCCAACCATCGCAAGGTGCTGGACATGCCCTTTGCCAATTTCCAGCTCTGGGCCGAGCCTTTTGCAAATACTTCATGGAAGCAGGGCTTCTCAAAAGCCCACGCGGAACTGGAGTATCAGGAAATGTACGCCCTCGTGGAGCATCTGCTGAAAACCTACAGCGGCACCGGCAAGACCTTCTACCTCGGACATTGGGAGGGTGACAACCTCCTGCGCGGCAGCATCAGCAAATCAGCCGACGCCCAAATGACCCCTGAGAAAGTTCAGGGAATGATCGACTGGCTGACCACCCGGCAGCGCGCGGTAGATGACGCCAAACGCGACACGCCCCATCTGGACGTTCAGGTCTGGCATTACACCGAACTCAACCATCCCACGATCTCCCTGCGCGAAGACCGTCCCACACTGGGCAACCAAGTGCTGCCCCATGTGGCTGTGGACTTTGTTTCCTACTCGGCCTACGACGTCACGAACGAGCCTAAGCCAGAGGAAATCAAAGCTGTGCTCGACTATATTGAGTCCAAGTTAACGCCGAAGCCCGGCATCCAAGGCAAACGTGTCTTCATCGGTGAATACGGCTACTCCGTATTTCACAACGGCAAGCCGCACCACTCGCCGGAGGAACAAAATCGACTTTCTATCATCACCATCCAGGCGGCGCTGGAATGGGGCTGTCCTTTCATCCTTTACTGGGAGCTGTACAACAATGAACTCGAAGCGGACGGCCAGCAGCGCGGCTTTTGGATGATCAATGAAAAGGGCGTCAAACAGCCGGTCTATGAAACCCACCGTCTGTATTATCAGTGGGCGCGGCAATTCGTCGCTGAATGCATGACGCGCACCGCCAAACCTCCAGCCGATGCCGAGTTTCGCACAGCGGCGGCAGAGTATTTCAAATCGTTGCGCTAGAAAATCACGGCACCGCCTTCACCAAGGCTGCTGCGATGGCCGCCATGCCTTTGTCTCCTGGATGATTCGCCACGCCTGCGTGTTTGTAGGGGCGCTCTGAGCGGGCGTAGTTTGACTCGTCTTTGCTCAGGCTGCCGATGTTGACGTAAATACCACCCACAGTAGTGCATGCCAGCTGGAGGGCTTCGTCTTTGGCGGCATTGGCCCAGAAACAACTGCGCACGAGAATCGTGGGCTTGCGCTCACCTTTCAGAGCACTCAGCAAGGTGGTTATGCTGGCCTGCAGCTTCGTCTTGTCCTCGGCTGTCTTCAGCCCCGGGACGTTCTCGCCGATGGCAAGAATGATCAGGTCAGCCTTAAACTCGACGGCGTCCTTCAGTTTGGCTGCGATGTCGTAGCCCGAGTAAGCCCGCTCAAAGTCGGCGATATTCTTCACCATCACCTGGGGTGCGGTGCCTGCTTTCTCCGTCAGCGCCTTGGTGACAAGGTGCACGTAGTCGTTCGCCTCCGCACTCGCCGCCATGCCCCAGTTGCCCGACCAGTCGATGTCTTTCTTCGGGCCGTGTTTGGTGATGCTGTTGCCGAGGAAGAGCACCTTGGTCTGCGCCGAGGCGTGAACTGTGGCGCAGATGAAGATGAGGGTGAGGAGGAGAGGATGACGGGTCATAAGGATGAATGGAAAAATGTGGCTACTGCGCAGGCTGGTGCTTCACCCAATCCCAGCGAACACCCGCTTGCTTCAGCTGAGGTTCAAGATCCTGCTCTCTGAGAAGCCGCTGGCTGATGAGTTTTTGCAGGACGTCTTTCACCTGCGACAGATAGGCTTCGCGGGATGCATATCGTTCCGCCAGCGCTGGACGCGGATCATGCGCCGCTTCGCGCTGTTCACGTGTGGCAGCAAAAGGAACCCAGGCACCGCGCAGCAGCACAGGCTCCAGCGGTGAGCCCATCGAAGCCGCGCGAAACACCCATCCAGTTGCCGTGCCCAATGGAACCACCACATCCGGCATGCGGATGCCAGCGATGTCATTGCCGTCCGCATCCACCTGTGGCACCAGCAGCGGCAGTTCCTTGCCTTCACCGGCACCATCCGCCCACTGCGGATTGCGCACACGACCGCCAGCTTTCAGCAGCCTCGGATCCCCCATGCCAGGGACGGCGGGAAAGTGCACCTTCGCGACCGGGATGAGCGTGCCGTCAGCGAGTTTCGGATACACACTGGGCGGCGGAGCGATGCCCTCCGTCACCCAGTGATGCATCGCCAGCCGCAGGGCCGTGACCACCGCGCTGGCATTGACGGGATTCGCCATCGGCGCGCCCTTGGCCTGCGCGGTCGGAGGGAAACCCGCTGCGCCATGCTGCGTGCCCGAGAAGAAGTAGGAGCGCACATTTTCCGGAAATAAAATGTCCTTGGCCCCGTCCGGGGTCGTGTGCGTCAGCGCCGCCACGCGGCCCGCCCCCCAATATTCAGCGGCTGTGTTCGTGTAGAATATTTTGGGCGGATGTTTCACCCGTGAGTTTTCCAAGACGCCTTCCGCATGACCACTCACAGCATCAGCCCGGGCCGTGTCTGCAAAAGGATACGAGGCCGTGTAGAAGCCCGCCACCGCACGCGGGGTGGACCAGCGCTGGTTCAGCACCAGACGACCTGCGCCCGCCACATGTGACATCACACCATCCAGCGTCTGGCGGTCCTGCTCATCGGTATTGAAACCAAGATAAACAAAGTCGCGCAAAAACCGCCCGCACTGCGAGGAGCCAAACGCATACGCATGCTTGATCGGTGCCAGCGAGCTTTCATCATGCTTCAGCCAGGCCACAGCATCGCGAATGGCCGCATAGCCGAGCCCGGCCAGCGGCGGCGCTTCTGCCAGATAGAAGATCTCATACGTTTTCCCCGGCTCAAACCCACCCTCCAGATGGAGACGGTCGCCCTTCAGGCTCCATGCTTTTCGCGGAATCTCGGCACCGCCGGGATAGGCCATGCGCGACCGCACGATCAACCGGCTCTCAGGGCCTTCCGCGTTCACCGGCGGGTAAGTCGTCAAATCTGTGATCGTTTGTTCATCCGCAGGTTTGTCTGGCGTGAAGGTCGCACTCACCACGCCACGAATCGCACTGCCATCCTTGTTCTGCGCGTATGGCACTTTGATGCTCATTTTTCCGGGCTGCGCAGGCACATCGAACTCCCAGCCGACATTCAGCACGGTTAAGCCCTGCTTCACGATCCAATCGCTCAATCCCGCTTTGCCGCCGCGATTCGGGATCTCCACCCAGGCAGCGCCATTGCTGTGCGCAGCTGCTTTCGGCTTCAAGAGGCGCATGTCCGCAGAAAAACTGACCTTGCCAGCCACATTCACCGGAGCCAGAGCCACATCGGCGATGATGGCATTGCCGGACAGCGCCGGATCAATTTCGAAATGCAGCCGTCCGACGATCTGCTCATATCCAGTCGTCCCCATGTCCGAACGCTCCAACACCTCCACGCTTACAACAGCGGCACGCACGTGGCAGACGATCAGCAGGAAAAGGAATGGCCGGGGAAGCAGGGACATCGTTTTAAAAAAGCATCGATTTCTGTTTTTTGACATCACCATCATCTCACCATCGTGGGGGGGCACAAACCGTCATGCAAGCCCCACGTGCTTCAGTGCTTCGATGGGGGGGCCTTCAAAGGTGGCGGAAGGCATGTTGCCCACGTAGCCAATGGCCTTCATTCCCTCGGGCGTGGTGTAGTAGCCGCCAGCGGTCAGATCGCGGAAGCGTTTGAAAAACGACGCGTGTTTTTTGTATTCGGGCTGCGGTTTGGCGGCGGCGAGATCGCTGCAGATGGCGGTTTGTTGTTCGAGTGCGAGGTCTGCGAAGGCTTTGCCAAAGCGAGTGCTGGCCTCCTGATCGATCCATTGCAGGCCTTCGAGAATGTGACGCCGATCACCTGCCTGCGCAGGATAGGGCGAACTGATCCATTCGTCGATGAAGTCAGGCACGCCGAGAGCCGAGGCGCTGGGTGAGGTTTCATCCGCCGGCATGATGACATCGCAGAGAGCACGCGTGGTGCGGCGCTGGGGCTCGGCAAGCGTGAGGGGCCAGACATCACCGGGCTTGTACACTTTCACCATCGCCGGATCAGGCCCGTAGCCCTGAGCTTTGATGGGAGAGGGATCAGCAGCAAAGAGATTCGTATCACGCACGGCCATGGTCGCCGTGGCGGTGAGCATCCATTGCAGTGCCTTGCGGCGGTCCATGCGCGGGAGATCGTCGCTAGTGCTCATCAGATATTGCCTTTCTTCATTTCGTCCATCAGATGGTCAGCCATGCGCCATGCCAGCGCCATGATGGTGAGCGTAGGGTTCTTGTCTGCCGTGCTGGCAAAGGGGGCGCCATCGGCCATGAAGAGATTTTTCACGTCCCAGGTCTGGCTCCATTGATTCGTCACCGAGGACTCGCGGTCTGCGCCCATGATCGCACCGCCGACCTCATGGATCACTTCGCCGCCGCGCCTGATCAGCTTGGCTGGCTCTGAATCGGCCTTCGCCGCCACCTTGCCGCCCATGGCTTCAAGCAATTCACGGATGCGTTGCTGCTGATGCTTCACCTGGTTGAGTTCAAAGTCCGTCCACTTCCAGTGGAACCGCAGCACCGGAATTCCCCACTGATCCTTCAATTCCGGATCGAGTTCGCAGAAGGAGCCGTCGTTGGGTAGCATGGTGCCTTGTGCGCCAAAACCAAGCTGGCAGCCGTAGTAACGCCGCGCTTCTTCTTTGAGCTTCGCGCCAAACAACACGCCTTCGTGTCCCAGCTTGCTCTCAATGCCGTTCAGTGTCGTCAGAGAGGGCATCTGCCGGCCGCTAGTGAATTCCAAATGATAACCACCGGGAAAACCCAGCTCGCCTTTGATATTCTTCGCATGCAGCGTCCAAGGCACATAGGCATGCGGACCACCAGCACCATCCTCATTGTGAATCGGCATTCCTTCGAAGGCCGGAATGTACGCGCTGAGACTGCTCGACACAGAATCCGTGACGTATTTGCCCACCTTGCCGCTGGAATTCGCGAGCCCCTGCGGAAAGGCATTCGACTTCGAGTTCAGCAACAGGCGCACTGACTCCTGAGAGCTCGCCGCCAGCACAACAGCACGCCCCGTTGCATGACCTTCGCTGCCATTTGTCTTGTTGATGAACGTGATGCCAGTGGCTTTGCCCTGCTTGTCGAGCGTGACCTCACGCGCCATCGCATTCGGCAGGATGTCGAGATTCCCCGTGGCCAGCGCGGGCCGCAGATGCACCGTCTGGGAATCGTAGTTCGCCCGAATGGCGCAGCCACGATGGCAGTCCGTCGCCCAAAAGCAGGGTGATCTCGTGCGCATGGAGTCCGCCAGGATGCTTTGCGCCTTCGCATTGCCAGGGTGCAATTTGGCCGGAAGCGTGTCGGCATCTTGCGGCTTCGTCAGCACCGCACGATGAATCGAGGCGACATGCGCGCCGACCTTTCTTCCGTGCTTCTGCGCATACAGCTCGCCCACGCGCAGCTTGGGCGCAGGCTGCAGCACGCCCGGCGATGAATTCGGTGAATTTTCCAGCCCTTCGTTCGTGCCAAAGACGCCAATCAGCATCTCCACCTTGTCGTAGTAAGGCGCGATCTCGTCATAGCCGATCGGCCAGTCGAAGCCGAGACCAAAGCGTGTGCGCGGCTTGAAGTCGTAGGGACCGTTGCGCAACGCGATGCGCCCCCAGTGGTTCGTTCGTCCGCCCATCATGCGCTGACGCCACCAGCGGAACTGGTCCGCGGGCTCCTTGTTCGCATTCGTGTAGGGCTCGCCGGGAATGTCCCAGCC
Organism: Prosthecobacter debontii; assembly: GCA_943371875.1. GTDB lineage: Bacteria > Verrucomicrobiota > Verrucomicrobiia > Verrucomicrobiales > Verrucomicrobiaceae > Prosthecobacter > Prosthecobacter debontii_C. The sequence continues at coordinate 77,886 of CALRWM010000007.1, forward strand.
GCTGTTGATCGAGCAATCGTGGAAGCCGTACTGCTTGTCCGGCGTCTTCTCACCGCGCAGCGGGGCCTGGCTTGGCAGTTGCAGCATCGCCACCTCAGACTGCACATCAAACGCGCGTCCGGCCTCCAAAATAAGCACCTTCAGGCCCTCCATCGTCAGCGTGTAAGCCGTCTGCCCTCCTCCTGCCCCCGAACCAACGATGACCACGTCATAGGAGTCCTGCAGTTTGTCGGCGGAGATGATGGGCATAAGTGGGATCAGGAGTGGAAAGCGAAAACGCGCGTTTTTCAAACCTCTTCCAGCATCATTTTAGCATCGCCAAAAATCTTCGGATGCTGGCCCATCTTGTCCATCATTGACAAGAAGAGGCGGCACATCTGACGCTCGGGCTTGTCTGTGTAGTCAAGTGTACGCCCCCCTTGGATCCGTCCGCCAGCACCACCGATGACAATCACGGGCAGCTGGTCGTTGTTGTGCTTGGCACCTGCCATCATGCTGGAGCAGTGCATGATCATGGTGTTGTCCAGCAGCGTGCGGGCACCTTCCTGAATAGAGTCCAGTTTGCGCGCGAGATAGGCCAGCTGCTCCATGAAGAACTGGTTCACCTTCAGCCAGTCCTCGCCGTCACTATGAGAGAGCAGATGGTGGATCATGTAGTCGATGCCATGGCCTGCTTGCTGCACGCTCGGCAGATTCGGGAAACGCAGGGCGCTGTGGTCGTTGTTCAGTTTCAGAGTAGTGATGCGCGTGGTGTCGGTTTGAAAGCCGAGCACGAGAAGATCCATCATAAGCCGCATGTGCTCGCCGATGTCCTGCGGAATGCCGTCGGCAGGACGTTTGATGTTTGGTTTGTCGAGAGTGGGCCGCCAGCCCTGCAGTTCCCCACGTTTGCCGGCGTTCTCGATGCGCTTCTCGACATCGCGCACGGAATCGAGATACTCGTCGAGCTTGCGCTGGTCATTGCGGCTGATTTCACGCCGCAAATCCTGCGCGTCGGCCAGCACGGCATCCAGCACACTTTTGTCGGCAGGTGAAGCTTCATCCTTGAACAACCGGTCAAAGGCCAGCGCCGGATAAAGCTCCAGCGGAGTCGGCGTCGTCGGTGAACTCCAAGAAATGTGCGAGCTGTAGAGCATCGAATAGTTTTTGTGCACTGAGGGATTCGATTTCTCACAGGCCAGGACGAGGCTTGGCACCTTGGTGCTGCGGCCATAGGTCTGTGCGAGCACCTGATCAAAACTCGTACCTGAACGAATCTCACCGCCTGCGGCAATCGGCGCACCCGAAAGCATGTTCCCAGTTTGCGACGAATGAATGTTCCCCTTCCGCGCTTCTTCGTGATACAGGCCGCGAACAAACAGCATCTTCTCGCGAAACTCATTCAACGGCTGCAGCACCTTGCCCAATTCCATCCTCTTCGCTTCGCCTTTGGCCCACCACTCTTTTGAATGAAAGCCATTTCCAGAAAAGGTCACGCAAAGACGCACCGGCGCTTCACTGGCGGGCTTGTCTCGCCTCGGTTCATCGCCCCAGACATTGAAGGACTCCAGCCACGGCAAGGCCATGGAGACGCCGGTTCCGCGCAGGAAAGCGCGACGTGAGTAACGGTGTGTGTTCATAAAATGATTCAGTGTTGGGCGACAGCATCTTTACCCCGCACTTCTCGAAACTGCGGGCTGCGAACGATGAGATCAATCAGGGTGCCGATGCGATGGTCACTCCGGACCATCGAGTCGATCAGTGGTCTGTCAGAAAGCTGCACGCTGCGGCCAAGGGCATAGCCGAGAAGCTTGCGGCAGAACTGGCGGAGGAAATCATCGCCACGTTTATTCATCAGGTAATCACGCAAGTCATTGAGACCATCGACGGAGGTGCCATCAGGCAGCACCGTTTTCGTGTCGGCTTTGCGAGCGCGACCGATGGCATCGAAACTTTCGAGAGCGAAGCCAAAAGGATCAATGCGACGATGGCAGCCTGCGCAGTTTTCATCCCGGCTGTGGCGTTCAATGAGCTGCCGTTCGCTGAGATTTGCTGGAGTTTCTTCGGGCAGAATAGGCACCCCCTTTGGCGGAATGGGCAGTTTGTCACCCAAGATGACCTCGCTGAGCCAGGTGCCGCGCAGGATGGCGCTGGTGCGTGAGGCACCTGATTGTTTCGCCAGCGTCGCCGCAAAGCCGAGAATACCGCCCCTCCCCTTGGATTGAATACCCTCGAAACGCTGCCAGCCCGGGCCCTGTACATCGAGCGCATAATGCTTCGCGAGGCTGGCATTCACGAACGTGTGATCGGCGTCGAGCAGCGAGAGCACGCTGCGGTCATTTTGAAACAGGTCGATGAAGAAACGTACCACCTCCTCCTGCATGTCGCCACGCAGGGAGATGAAGGTGGGAAAATGGCGCTCGCTCTTTTCATCCAGCGTCCCGACATCACGCACATGCAGCCACTGGCAGCCGAACTCTGTGGCGAGCCGGCGAATTTTATCGTCCTTCAGCATGCGCCGTGCTTGCGCTGCGAGCACGCTGGGATCCTGCAGTTTCCCAGCAGCCGCGATTTGATAAAGACCCTCGTCCGGAGTCGATGACCAAAGAAAATAACTCAGGCGCGTGGCAAGCTCTTGATCATTCACAGGCGCAGCCTTCAACCCGGGCGCGGCCTTTTCACCACGATAGAGAAATGCCGGGGCCACGAGCACACGAGCAATCAGCATGCGCACCGCAGCGGCATGCGGCAGGTCCTGCTTGCGCAGCTTTTGATACAAGGAACGCAGCTCAATCTGCTCCGCAGCACTGAGCGGACGCCGCCACGCACTTGTGGCGAAGTCGATTGCGCCCTGCACATGCCTGGGTTCGGCGGCAAGTTGCTGCTGCTTGAACACCTCGGCATCACGGTAAATCGGTTCACGCAATGGCTCAAAGGCTTTGGGATCAGCGTCCTGCGTGGCGAACTGCCAGAGCTGTTCGAAAACATCGATCTGCTTCAAAGGGGCTTCACTGATGAAACGCAGTTCGTCCCACAATCGGTCAATTTCAGCGATCTGATTCTTGTTAAGCATCAATCGCTTCAACTGCTCATCTTCGCGATAGAACAAGGTGAGCGTCACCACTTCATCCGCAGGAACGATCTTCGTGTAGCAAAGAGCGGCTGGAAACAGCTCACGAAACTCAGCGATCTGAGCAGTGAGTTGCTTCCGCATGTCGCTGTTGTCCCCCACGAGGATAGGCGCATCAAAGCTCAAAGGTTTTTCGCCATCCGACCAAGTGCCTTTTTTGCCAGGCTTGTTGATGATCACCTTGCTGGCAACAAGTGCAGCAGGCCCAGTGGGTTTTGCGGTCAGCACCCGCACTTGCACAGCACCTTGGGAATCAGAATGCAGTCGGGCGGTAATAATAAACTCGGCATCTTTGCCGATGTCGGCGGGGATGACAGCTTCCTCTCCGGAAATCGAAACAGGACGGTCCTGCTGCCCCGGCTTGACGATTCGCGCATTTTCCCAAATGGCGCTTGCCTTACCAATGGCGAACGAGGTCAAATAAAGTTTCGTCACGCCACTGGCCGGCAATTTGACCCTCAGCAGCTCGCTAGCGGTGAGCGGCAGCACCGGCACCTGCCAGGATTTCGGTCCGTTGAGCTTGCCAATGTGCCCGATGCTGCTGAAGCGCCACAGCGCATTCTGCCATTGTGCGATGGTTTCCGTCATCTGTGCCGCTGATGCTTCTGCACGCCACTGCTGACGCACGAGGTCGAAGATGACATTGGACTCCTTTCCTTCCAGCGCCGCACGAAGTCTGCCGAGGTATTTGGAATTCAGCTTCGCGGCCAATTGATCATCCCGAGTTGCCGCAAGGTATTGTTCCAGAGGAAGAACGCCGCTGTCGCCGGTATCTAGATTGATGCCTTGTGCCTGTACTTTTGATCCGCTGCCGGATGAAGTGAACTGAGCATAGAAGGCGCGAATTTTCGCCAGCGCCTCGTCCGTCCAGTCGCGCTGTGAAGTGCGCGATGAAAAGCTCAACCCTTGCGGCGTCAAAACCGCGTGACTGGCGACATCCTTGGCCGCGTCGAGATACTTGCTCAACAACGCAGGCGACATGACGAGCGCCGCTCCTGCATTGGTGAATCCTTCGCCTGCCGCGCCGTCCACGGGAAACTCCTTCGCAGGATCAAGCGACTCCACACCAGTCAGATCACGGAGTGTGTAGGTGTACTCCATGTTCGAAAGGCGGCGCAGCACTACCGGGCCTGGATCTCCGGCACTCGCAAGCGCCACTTCCTCCAGCCGGTCCTGCACCCATTTTGTCAGCAGTGCTTTCTGTTCGGGAGCCAGCTGCGGCTCTTTCTTCGGCGGCATCTCGCCCATATGCAACTGGTCCAGCACGCCTTCCCAGATCATCGGCTCCCGCTTGATGTCCGCGACTGAAGCAAACCGCTCCAGATCAAGATCCCCCTTTTGTTTCTCGGTGGAGTGGCACGAATTGCACCGCTCTTTCAGCAGGGGCAGGATCGACGTTTGAAAGTCGTCTGCACCAAACGTAAGACCGTGAAGCACCATGCATGAGGCGATGGCCCGGATTGAATTGAAATACTTCATGCCAAAATCTCCTTCACGACATTGCCATACACATCCGTGAGCCGGAAATCGCGACCAAGATGCCGCCACGTCAGCTGCTCATGATCGAGCCCGAGCTGGTTCAAAATCGTGGCATGCAAATCATGCAGATGAACTTTCCCTGAAACCGGACGGAAGCCAAAGTCATCCGTCTCACCAAAAGTAAAACCGGGCCTGATTCCGCCACCAGCCAACCAGGTGCAGAAGCTTTCCGGTTGATGTTCACGTCCGTGTTTTTCGATGGGCGAAGTACCGCTCAGGTCCTGACTCCAAGGCGTGCGTCCAAACTCACCACTCCAGACGACGAGCGTGTCCTCAAGCAGGCCGCGTGATTTGAGATCTTTGATGAGCGCAGCGCAGGGCTGATCGCTGGCGGCACAGCTTTTTGGCAGCGCATTGCGAATGTCGCCATGATGATCCCAGCCCCCCATCGTTACCTGCACAAAACGCACGCCCGCTTCGCTCATCTTGCGTGCCAGCAGGCAGGCACGGGCGTTTTTGTCGGTGTCTTTGCCGCCGATGCCATAGAGCTGCTTTGTCGCCTCGGACTCATTAGAGAGGTCCACGAGTTCGGGAGCCGTCATCTGCATGCGAAAGGCGGTCTCCATGCTCTCGATCATGCCTTCCATGCGGGCGTCAGCTCCTGCTTGGTCAAGCAGACGCTTGTTCATGCGCTGCGTAAAGTCGATGCGCGCACGCTGCGCTTTCGCATCACTGGAGATATCGGCGAGGTAGTCGATGGGCGACTGTTTGTCGCTGGAGGGAATGATCACCTTCGTACCCTGATGCGCGGCAGGCAAAAACGACGAGCCATAAAGCCGGGTGTCGCTGTCGGGATGGATGCTGATAAAGCTAGGCAGGTTTTGATTCTCCGCACCCAGTCCGTAGCTGATCCATGAGCCCATGGAAGGACGCACATCTGCCGTGACTCCGGTGTGAAATTGCAGCGCGGCGGGCTGATGCTGGTTGTTGTCCGCATGCACGGCACGCAGCAGGCAGATCTCATCTGCGATGCTTGCAGTATGTGGCAGCAGATCGGATATCATCATGCCAGATTGTCCGCGCGGCTTGACTTCGCCCTGAGTGGCAAGAGCGAGAAACTTGTCTGTGCCTACCCGAAGTTCATTGGTGTTGACCGGTGCGGTGATCTTCTGGCCGTGCATGCGCTTGATGTAGTCCTTCGGATCAAACAAATCCGGCTGCGACGGCCCGCCGGACATGAACAGAAAAATCACACGTTTCGCCTTTGCGGGAAAACGTGGGGCTTTTACCGCCAACGGACTCTGCGCGGCCTGCACCAGATCGTGCAAAGCGAGCGCACCGAAACCAGTGGCAGTGCGCTGGAGCCAGGAGCGGCGGGAGATGTTAGGCATGTTCATAAGCGGAGCAAAAATTCATTGGAAGAGAGCAGCGCATGGCTCAGTTCGATCCATGCTTTTTCGGTGGGCATGGATTCGAGAAACTTCACGGCATCCTCACGCTCGCTGGTGGTGATCGGGCGGCTTAGGATGCGAAGCCAGAAGGCTTCGAGGCGTGCGCCGGTGTTAGGCTCTTTGTCAGCAAGTTGATTTGCGAGCTCGGTGGCACGAGCACGAACGGTATCGCTATTGAGCAGAAAGAGCGCCTGCGTAGGCACGGCTGTTTCGGCACGTTTGCCGGCGATCTGCGCAGGTTGAGTGAAATCGAACACATCGCGCAGCTTCGCGGAGCCGGGCTGTGTGGCCGTGCGAATGACCGGAAGATAAATCGTGCGCTCAAAGTCCTGCACCGGGCGCATCTTCTTGAAGGCAAAAGCCGGAGGATTCACCGCCTTCGGACTGAGACTGTTGACATTTTCAGGGAACTCCAAAGGCAGGGCGGGACCGCCGCTCGAAGGCGTGAGCTTGCCGCTAATTGCTAGCATCGAGTCACGAATCGCCTCGGCATCCAGACGATTGCGGTTCATGCGCCAGAGCAGGCGGTTGTCAGGGTCTTTTGCCTCTGCGATGGCGTTGTGTGCACTGCTCATGCGATAGACACGACTTAGGACGAGTTCACGAATGAACTGCTTCTGCGACCAACCGTTTTGCATGAAGCGAGAGGCGAGGTAATCGAGCAACTCAGGATCCGTGGGTGTCTCGCCACGTGCACCGAAGTAATCGACGCTGCGCACAAGACCTTCACCGAAGAGCTTCTGCCAGATGCGGTTCACGGTGACGCGTGCGGTGAGCGGATTGCGTGAATCGGCAATCCAGTCAGCAAGCTGCACTCTGCCGCTTTGACCGACAGGAATCGGCGGAAATTCGGCCCACGATGCGACACGAAGCGCACCTCGCTTCACCGGATCACCCAGCGCATACGGATTGCCGCGAATGGTGATGCGCATGTCAGCAGGCTTTTCGCGGTCATGCACCGCGAAGGCTTTTGGCGCGAGGGGGGCAAAGAACTTCGCGTGCTCGATCTGGCCATTGAGCGTCTTGATGCGAGCGGCGAACTCATCACGCTTTTTTTCGAGGTCTGGCTTCGTCTCTTTCGTGGCACTGGCGATCTGTGGTTCGAGCGCGGCCTTTTCTTTGTTGGTCTTGTCACGCTCGGTTTCCCACTGACGAATCTTTTCCTCGTTCGAGGAGAGCAGCGACTCACGCTTGGTCTTTTGCTCCGCTGTTTCCGGCAGTTCGGTTTTGTTGACGCTGCTCCAAACGCCGTTGTCAGTCTTATACGTGGCATCGGTGCTGCGGAACATGCCGGCAATGGCGTAGTAGTCGGTCTGCGCGATGGGATCAAACTTGTGATCGTGGCAACGCACGCAGCCAAGCGTCAGACCGAGAAATGCAGTGCCAATTTTGCTTACCTGCTGATCAACGAGGTCGTGCTCCATCTTGACCTTGTCGACAGCGACGATTTCGACATCACCTAGAACGAGAAAGCCAGTGGCAGTGATGTTCGCAGCCCTTTCTTGCGGGGATGCAGCAGGTAAGAGATCTCCCGCAATTTGCTCCCGAATGAAGCGGTCGAAAGGTTTGTCCGAGTTGAAAGCGTCGATGACGTAATCACGATAGCGCCACGCATGTTCGGCAAAGACGTTGTTCGAGGTGCCGATCTGGTCCGCGTAACCGGTGAGATCGAGCCAGTGGCGCGCCCAACGTTCGCCGAAGGCACTGGATTGCAGCAGGCGATCCACAGCCGCGGCACGAGATGTGGGAGAGCCGTCGAAGCGGGCTAGGTCTTCTGACTCAGGCGGCAAGCCGGTGAGATCAAGCGAGACACGGCGCAGCCAGGTGTAGGCGTCCGCATCTGGCGCGGGGGAGAGGCCACTGGCCTCGAGTTTGGCCAGTATGAAGCGATCCACAGGGTCCAACGGCCAGTCCGCCTGCTTCACTCCAGGAGCCTGCTCATGCCGCACAGGGCTAAAGGCCCAGAATTTCTTCCCTTCCACGACATCAATCACACGCGCGGATTTTGCAGTGGTTTGTTTCACTCGTGAATCAGGCGCGCCCATCGTCACCCACTGCTCAAAGATCTCGATCTCACTCGCTGTCAGCTTGCCCTTCGGCGGCATCTCCATTTCGGGAGTGGTGTAGCGCACCGCCGCGATGACGTGACTTTTGGCCAGATCTCCCGGCACGATTGCAGGTCCGTTGTCACCGCCAGTCTGCCAGCCTGATTTCAAGTCGAGCGCCAGCCCGCCTTTGATCTTCTTTTCATGTGAATGGCATTCGTAGCAGCGGCTTTGCAGCAACGGTAACACCTTCGATTCGAAGAAAGCCATGCCATCCCCTGCACTCGCCGATGAAGACGCGAGCATGACGATGCCAAAACTCTGGAAAAAGCGGTTCATGATGAAAGCGGCAGCCATTCACGCCAGCCGAGGATGTGCTCACGCATCAGACGCTCGCAAGTGGCCGGGTTCTGCGAACGAAAACTCTCAACGATGGACTGATGCGCATCCACGGTCTCTTTGAGCGTCTCCTTGGTCTGCAACTGATGGCTCCGGTGCAGACGTCCGAGCCACAGTTCGAGCTCGCCGCGCAAGGAGCGCCAGAGTTTCAGCAAACGCGCATTGCCGGAGGCTTCAAGAATGAGCTGATGAAACTCCAGGTCCAGCCGCGTCACCTCCTGCACGGATCGGGCGCGGCGGGTGGCGGCCAAATTTTTTTCAAACTTTGAAAAGTCCGCTTTAAGGGCCGGCGCCGCCAGACGGGAAGCCAGCGGTTCCAGCGCAAGCCGCAGAACATACAGTTCCTCAAAATCCTGCGGTGTCAGCGCTTTCACGAACGCGCGCCCCGTGGGGCTGAACTCCACCAAGCCTTCGCGCTCGAGAGCAAACAAGGCCTCGCGCACCGGCACCCGGCTCACACCCAGACGCTTCGCCACGGCGGATTCAGCCAGCAGCGCCCCTGGAGCGGAGGTGCCATCTAGAATTTCCGCCCGCAACAGCGAGGCGGCTGAATCGGAGCGAAATGCAGGATTTTGGGCGAGGTTCATTCGGTATACCGTTTCAATACGGCCCGAATGATTCCATCTTTCTTACGAAATGATTTTCTTCGCCACGCTGCCCTTCACATCGGTAAGCCTGAAATCCCGGCCGGCGTAGCGATAGGTCAGCCGTTCGTGGTCAAGGCCAAGCAGGTGCAAAATCGTGGCGTGGAGATCATGCGTATGCATCTTGTCCTCCACCGCTTCGTAGCCCAGTTCATCCGTGCTACCGTAGCGCATGCCGCCTTTGACACCGCCACCGGCCATCCAGGCGGTGAATCCCTTGCTGTCATGATCGCGTCCGTCCGCGCCTTGACCATGGGGCGTACGACCAAATTCACCGGACCAGACGACGAGCGTGTCCTTGAGCAGGCCACGCAATTGCAGATCAGCCAGCAGCGCGGCAATCGGCTGATCCACCTCCCCACAGGTCGCAGGCAGGTCTTTGGAAATTTTGAAATGATGATCCCAATCGCTGTGCGTGACCTCGACGAAGCGCACCCCTGCCTCCACCATGCGCCGAGCAAGCAGGCATTTGCGGCCAAAATCATCCGTGACGTTGCCTTCGCCGATGCCGTAGGCGTCGAGCGTCTGCGGCTTCTCCTTCGACAGATCCATCACCTTCGGCATCTCGCTTTGCATCTTGAATGCGAGCTCGAAAGACTCGATGGCCCCCTCGACCTCGGGATTGAACTGATCACGTTGCAGTTTTTCGCGATCCAATGCCTGCACGAGCTCAATCTCCTTGCGCTGTGCCATGCTGCCAACAGGCGGCACAATGTTGCGCATCTGCGCATTCACAATCGGCCGGGCATCGACGCCGACGCGTGTGCCCTGATAAATCGCTGGAAGGAATGCGCTTCCGTAGTTCTGCGCACCGCCAAACAACGAAGACGGTGCGATGGTGACAAAACCCGGGAGGTTTTCATTCACCGTACCGAGACCGTAAAGCGCCCATGCGCCCAGTGAGGGCCGCACGAACTGCGAGTTGCCCGTGTGCAGTTTTAAAAATGACTGTGTATGCGCAGGCAGCTCGGTGTGCATCGAATTGATGAGACACAAATCATCCGCACGCCTTGAGAGATGCGGAAACAATTCGCTGATCGGCAGCCCGCTCCTGCCGTGCGGTGAAAACTTCCACTGTGACCCATGCAGCTTGGTACCCGGTGCACGCCCATCCTTGCCGGATGCGGCCGTGAGCTTCGGCTTGTAATCAAAAGTGTCCACATGGGATGGAGCCCCGCGCATGCAGAGGAAGATCACGCGTTTGGCCGTGGCATTGAAATGCGGCTGCTTGATGGCCAGCGGAGATCCCGCCTCTGCCTGCGCCAGTGATTGAAAAGCAAGCCAGCCGAAGCCGACACCGCTGGTTTGGAGAAATTCGCGGCGAGTGTTCATGGCGTCAGTCAATGGAGCGGAATTCAGCACTGCCGAGCAGCGCACGGCAGAAGCTCGTCAGCACATCGCTGTCCATCCGCGGGTACTCGGCGAAAAAGCGTTGCGCGGCCTTGGCTTCATTGGCTGTTGGTGCTCTTGCAAAAGCGAGTTTGAAGGCGGTTGAGGCCCGTTGATCCTCAGGCAACCGACGGAGTTTGTCGGCGAAGCGTCTGGCCTGTTTGGCAACGAAGTCATTGTTCAGCAGATACAGGGCCTGCGACGGCACCGTGGTCACTTCCCGGCTGCCGTTCACCACGCTGGGCTCAGCGAAATCAAAGACCGTGAGAACGTCAGGCACGGCATTGCGCGGCACCGGCAGATAGACGCTGCGCATGTCACCGCCGGCTGTGAGAAAAGGCTCGTCGCTGAGTGGTGCGCGCAGGCTCTTGATGGGAAATCCCCCGACCGCACCATCACCGCACCGGGCCACGGCGGATCCCACTGGTGCCTCGAAGTTCAGATCACCGCTGACAGCCAGCATGGCATCCCGAATGCATTCCGCTTCGAGGCGGCGCGGAGTCATGCGCCACACCTGCGCGTTTTCGGGATCGGCCTCGAAATTCTTTGCGTCATGTGTGGCGGCCAGTCGATAGGCGTGGCTCATGACGATTTCCTTGATAAGCGACTTCATTGACCAGCCGCCGTTTTGCAGCCGCAGCGCCAGATGATCGAGCAGCGCCGGATTGGTTGGCGGTTGGCCCATGGTGCCAAAATTATCCACCGTGGAGACGAGGCCCCGCCCAAACAGCCAGTACCAGACGCGATTGGCAAACACACGTGCGGTGAGCGGGTTGGCGTCTGCCACGAGCCAGTCGGCCAGTTCGCGGCGTCCACTCTCTCCCGATGGCAAGGAGGGCGTTTTCGAAGCGATCACGCTGACAAACCCACGCGGCACCCTGGCACCGGGTTTCTCCACATCGCCACGGGCAAAGAGCGGGCTGTCATTGATCGAACAGAACTGCGCCGGACGACCCGCGATCATTTGAAATGCCTCCTCGACTGATTTCGGCTTGGTGGGCGGCCCGACCGAGGGCGTGGAGGGGTAATCGCGCACACCCATCGCGAGCAATTTCTGGCGGCCCTCGCTGTCGTAGGAGGCGAGCTCGGTTTTGCACTCGCCAAGCTTCGCGTTGATGCCGACGAACATCACCAGCTTTTGCGGGTCATTGTTGATGTCGAAGCCTCTGCCTGTGAGCATTCCCTTTGCGGCGGTGGCATAAAACTGCACGGTTCCATAGCGCTCGGTTTTCGTGAGTCCTTTTTCGACCTCGGCGCGGCGCTCCGGTGTGAGCATCAAGGGCATGCGTGGCAGACCGCAGTCGGTGGGCAGATCAATGAGTGGTGAGGACTTGAGGTTCTGAAAATTGGGCGAGGTGCCATACAAGGTCTCCGTGCTGAGGAAGATGCCGGCGAGTGCGTAATAATCTTTCTGCGAGATGGGATCGAACTTGTGATCATGGCAGCGCGCGCAGGCGACGGTGAGTCCAAGTACGGCCTGAGACATGGCATCAATCTGCTCATCGGCGGAGTCGAGCGCATACTGCTTCGGGCTGCGCTCATTGAGGCTGCGCGAGCCGATGGCAAGAAAGCCGGTCGCGATTTGTTTCATGGCACGGGCACGGCTGTCCTTGGCGTGCATCAGGTCACCGGCGATCTGCTCACGGATGAATTCGTTGAAGGGCTTGTCCTTGTTGAAGGATTCGATGACGTAATCTCGAAAACGCCATGCATGGGGAAGCAGGCAGTTCACATCTTTTCCTGTGGATTCAGCGTAACGCGCCACGTCCAGCCAGTGACGGCCCCAACGCTCGCCAAAGCGCGGTGATTGGAGCAGCGAATCGACGATTTTTTCGAAAGCCTGCGAATCATGCTTCGCCACAAAGGAGTCCACCTGCTCCGGTGTTGGCGGCAGGCCGGTCAGATCAAAGCAAACGCGACGCAGCAACGCCTCCGGCTGAGCATCACCGACGGGTTTGAGGCCCTTCGCCTCCAATCCGGCGAGGATGAAGCGGTCCATGTCGTTCTTCGGCCAGGCACCGTCCTTCACGGCAGGCACTGTAGCATTTTTCACTGGCTGATAGGCCCAGTGGGCCTTCGCCTTCTCAGTGTCCCATTCGGACTTCACCACGCTGGCCGTGCCTTCGCGCGGATCAGGCGCACCCATGCGCACCCACTGCTCGAAGTCAGCAATGACGGAGTCCGGCAGCCTGCCGCCGCCCTTTTCCGGCGGCATCTGCATATCCTTGTTGGTGTAATGCAGGGATTCTATGACGAGGCTCTTTACGAGATCGCCCGGCACGACCCCCGGGCCGCTGTCGCCACCACGGCGGATGCCTTCGCGAGTATCGAGCACAAAGCCGCCTTTGATTTTTTTGGAGTTCTCCGCATGGCACTTGTAACATTTTTCAGCCAGCACAGGACGGATCTTCTTTTCGAAAAACGCGATCTGCTCCGCACTGCTTTGGTTCTCGATGATTGCACGCTTGTCAGGAGAAGGTTTCGCACCGCCGCTGATTGCGACGATGTTCATGTACTCATCATGCGAGAGCTTGCCGTCGCGATTCGCGTCGAGCGTGTGAAACAGGTAATCAACCACCTGCGGTTTGCCCTTCAGCTTCGGCGAGTATTCGCCCAGCGCATTGAACTCAGCTGTGCTGAGAGCTGAATCGTGGTCCTGATCAAAGGTGGCGAATCCTTGTTCGAGTTTCTTTTGCAGTTCGGCATCCTGAGCAAATGTCGAGGCAAGAAGGACGAAAACCAGCAGAAAAGGGTGTGCTCTCATGGCTTCATGAATTTTTCAAATTTCACCCGCCGCTCGTCGCCGAGTTTCTTGAACTCTTCGATTTGCTCGGGCGTGAGAAATCCAGCCAGCTCGGTGGACTGACGGATCGAAGCCTGGGCAATGGACGTCAGAGTGTCGCTTTTGATCTTCGCGAGGTCCTGTCTGAGCTGTTCGTAGATCGGTTTAGTTTTCTCAACCTGTTCCGGTGTGAGCTTGAGGCGCTTCGCTTCCTCTGACATGCGATGTTGGACGAAGTAATCTTCGCTGATGAGTTTTTTCGCGAAAGGCAGCGCGAGTCCGATGCCGAACAAGGCTCCCAGGATGAACAGTCCGACGAGAGAGCAGATGATATAAAACTTTTTCATGGGAAGAGCGGTGTTTGAATGAAGACCTGCGCCAGATCGTGCGCATCCGGGCCCATGGCGCTGGCTGACCAACAAAGGCAGGCGGTAGTCGCCACCGCGGCCACTGGCAGCGCTGCGAGTGAAAACCGCGTCCAGAGCGCGGATGTGTCGGAGGCCGCTCGCGCAGAGGCGATGGCACGAGCTGCCAGCCCGAAAGGCACTTCTGAAGATGGAGGCATGGTCGCGTTCCGTGCACGGGCGGCGAGTTGTTCGAGACGTTGGTTGAGTTCGTTCATGAGTGGGATGCTTCGAGTTGTTCAAAGGCTGCCCGCAGTTTGAGGCGCGCACGAAATGCGCGTACTTTCACCAGCGTGCGGCTCCAGCCGGTGAGCATGGCGATAGCGTCGGTCGATTTGCCGTCGAGGTGCAGCAGGCTGAGCACCATGCGGTCGTCCGCACTCAGCGTGTCCAGCAGGCGCAGCATGAGGGAGCGTGACTCGTCGTTGAGAGTATCCGCTTTCGGCTCTGCCGCAATCAAAGTGGCCTGCATGGCCTCCTGCTCCCCTTCGGTGAGATCGCCCCAGCGCAGTTCCGGCCTCACACGCCGTGCGCGGTAGTGATCGCGACACTGATTGATCGCAATGCGCGCCAGCCACGGTTCCAGCGGTTTTGACGCATCCCACTGGGCAGCTTTGGCAAAACAGCGTGCAAAGGTCTGCTGCGCGAGGTCCTCGACGCAGCCTGTGTCCGCAACGTGGCGGCGGATCAAGCTTGCTACGAAAGGGTAAAAAGCTTCCACCAGCGTCCGTGCCGCGCCCTCGTCGCTGCATCGCAGCCACGCTGCCATGCAGGCACGGGATTCGCTGTCGGTCAAAATCATGGAAGCTGGAAATCACGATGACACATCCTTTCCCGGTTTCTACGGGCAGGATGCGGAGTGGTTACAGCTTCCGAAAGATTTATTGGGCTGCGGGCAGGAAGGCCCGCATTCTTTCACTTGGCGTTCTTCGCGATGAACTCGACAATCGGCGTCGAGTCATCCAGCCCGTGCGGATGATGGCCCACACCCGGTTTGCGAATCAGCGTGATGCTGCCGCCAAGCTCCTTATAGCGAGTCTCGATCAATCCGGTGTTTTCGTCCCACGGCACCACATCGTCTGCATCGCCAAATACGTGGAGGAGAGGCACATGGTTCTGGGCCAGCGGTGCCAAATTGTCCACGGGATTGCCTTTGTAGGCGAGAGCTTCAGCCTCGTCTTTAAGGCCCCAGAGCTTGGGCACCAGAGCCCAGTTCTTCGCATCCCCCTTGCCTTTGCCCTTGCCGCCGGGCCAGCTCTTAAAGTCACACACCGGCGCATCAGCGTAGATGCAGGAGACTTTGGCCGGATTCGCGATGGCCCAGTTGTAGCAGTACAAACCACCGCGGCTGAGGCCGACGAGGGAGGGCTTGTTGCTCAGGCCATACTTCGCAGTGAGTTCAGCATAGCACTCGTTCCACAGCTTCACGGCATCAGGGCAGCCGAGCATGTCATTGATTTTCATATAGACGATGTGGAAGCCTTTGCCGAGCAGGGCGATATCCGGCGCGGGCTTGTGGCCAAAGAACTCGCCATGCCAGACCCAGGGACGGCCTGCAGCGGCGGTTTTCGGCGCGACAACGGTCACGGATTTGCCCGCGATGGTGAGTTCGTGCTTGGCATAGCCATTCCATTCACCGGTTTGATTGGGGAACACGATTTCCTTGGAATTGGCCAGCTTGCGGGCCTCGGCATCCAGTTCAGCGGCTTTTGCCTTGGCTTCTTCGATCGGCAGGCCGGGCGCATTGCCGGGACGCTTGTGCCCCACGTAGCTCAGCCAAGCAGGACGCAGGATGGCGTGCTTCTTTTTCACGAGAGCAAGGATGGCCGCACCATTGGGATGATCAGGCGTGCCATCCGGCTTCACCTTGAGGCCCCAGGCATCAAGTACTGCACGGGCCATCAGCAGATGACCTTCCGGCCCTGGATGCACGCCGTCTTTGGAAAAGGTGAACTCAGGATCGGTCTTCCGCTTTTCAGCAATGGCGGCGTTCATCGGGCCGTGAATGTCCAACACCTCCCAGCCCTTCTGTCGCATGTCGAGCAGCCAGTCGCTGTAAAAGTCGAGCACTTCGTTGTAGCCTTGGTAAAACTGGCCTGGCTTCACCTGGTCTCCTGAAACGACACGCTGCTTGATCGGCACCGGATCAAACACCGGCGGCGTGAGATGCACGATCCGCGCGCCTGTCGCAGCAACTTTGTCATGCAGCTTCTTCATGCCATCCTGAAACGCCTTTGTCCGCACCGCTCCGAGTGGCAGGTAAATCCCATCGTTCATCCCATAGCAGGAAAAGACCATCTCCGGCTTCGTCTTTTCCAGCGCGCGGTCCAGGCGCTCGTGCAGATCCGGACGTGGAAACTTTCCGCCGGCATGCCCGTCCTCGCTCAAACCGCTGACCGTTTCACTGCTGAGACCCAGCGGGATGATCTCCTTCGTCACTTCCGGATGCTGCGCAATCAAGGCGGCGTCAATGAACTCAATGTACCCCCCTCCCTGGGTGATGCTGTCGCCGAGAAAGACGATGCGCTGTTCTTTGGGAAGTTCCGCCGCAAAGGCGGTGGCGGTGAGAAGCAGGGAAAGCAGAAAGGAACGCATGGGTAAACAAGTCGGTGAAGTCAGCCTGCTTTTATCACACCTTGTGCAGCTTGTAAGGATACACTTGGTCCGCGTTCCACTGGCAGCCGTACAGATCACCCGCGTCATCGACGCAAACGTCATGCACATTGCGAAAGACGGGCTGGTCCTGCAGCAGCAGGCCGAGCTGATCGCCCTCATATTTCGGCTGCTGGCCGCCCGGAGCGGAGATGACGCGGTTGTTCTTGTCCAGGATGATGATGAAACCGCGCTCACGCCACATGCGGTAATCATTAGGCTTCATGCCAAAGCACACACCAGAGAGCAGCAGATCCCCCGCAATGACCGGCCGGCTCATGAAGGCACCGGGCAAATACACGGAATGTGAATAGGTGCCATCGAGCTGATACCAGTGGAACTCATTGCGGATGCGCTCCGTGCACAGCACCAGCGGCACGGGTCCGCGTGAGTCGATGGTGACGCCATGCGCCTGCATGAATTTGCCCGCGTTCATCGCCTGTGTGCTGTTGCCGCCGAATTTGCGGATGAATTTTCCCGTGGCATCAAACTGCAGGATGAACTGCGAGCCGTACCCGTCCGCCACATAGATATCACCGTTCGGACCCGCCACCGCCTCAGTAGGTGCATACTTCGTGACGGCATCATACGCGCCGCAGTCCTTCGCATGCGGCAGTTCCAGCACGATCTCACCCGAGAGCGTGGTTTTCACCACACGACCACCACCCGGATCGCACAGCAGCAGGTGTTCTTTGCCATCCCGCACATCCAGACTCAGGCCGTGGCCGCCGCGCAGCTTCAGCGTCCACGCATCCAGCACTTTCCCCTTCTTGTCGAAGATGAGCACATTGTTTTTCGCCTCATCGGTGATCATGATCAGCCGCTTCTGCGCATCCATGACCATCTCATGGCAGTTCTTCACCGGATGCACCTCACGCTTCGCCTTGCACCACTCCAGATCGACCCGATACCGATGCTCCCCATGCCCGATGATGGCTCCATTCAGCGAGGTCTTGCTTTGCGCCCGTAGAAATGGGGCTGAAAGCGCGGTGACGACGGTGGTGGCGATGAAATGGCGGCGGTTCATAGTTCAGTGGAAACAGTACATCCTACCCAGGCCTTTCGAAAAGCGTTCTTCACGGTGCGGAAATCCGGCTCCGATAGGCCGGCAAGCGCAGCTTCCAGCGCATCGCGGCAAGGCGCAGCACCAGAATAACCGTCATGCCGATGTAGCGATGGCTTTCCGAGACTGGCAGCCACATCCGCAGCAGCACAAACACCAGCGCACCGACGAAAACGGCCGTGGCGTACAAATTCACATCGGGCTGGAAAACGAGCGGCAGCTCGCCACGCAGCACATCACGCAGAATGCCACCCGCAACGCCGGTGACGATGCCCAGCAGCACCGCCACGATGCCAGACGTGCCGAGCATGAGCGCCTTTTCAGTTCCCGCGATGCCAAACAAGGCCAGCCCAAACGCATCTGCAACCGCCAGCAGCCGATGCGGCGGATGGACGAAACGCACTGTTACAAACGTCGCCACCGCAGCAATCAAAGCCGTCCATAAATACATTGGCTGCTCGATCCAGATCAAGGGCCGCACGCCGAGACAGAGATCCCGGATCGTCCCGCCCCCCACCGCCGTCACCAGAGCCAGTACCAGCACACCAAACAAATCCATGCGCTTTCCCTCCGCCGCCAGCACGGCAGTGATCGCGCACACGGCGACGGCAAAGTATTCGATCCAGGGCGGCATGATTCAGGGCTTCAGGTAATGTTCAATGCCATTGAGCAGCATCTGCACGGCCACCATGACCAGCAGCATGCCCATCAGGCGCTCGACCGCCATTGCGCCTTTTTCTTTGAGCACGCGGGCAATCACCGGCGAACAGAGCAGTACCGCCGCCGTAACGACCCAGGCGATGAGCAGCGCGGCAAACCAATGCCAGATCTGTTCCGGCTGCGTGCTGACGAGCACGAGCAGTGTCGCCAGCACGGACGGACCCGCGATCATCGGCACAGCGAGCGGCACGATGAACGGCTCCATCACCATCTCCTCCGCTTCACGGCGCGTCGTCGGAAAGATCATCTTCAATGCGATCAAAAAGAGCACAATGCCGCCGCTGATGAACAGGGCCTCCTGCTTCAAGTGCAGCAAGCTGAGCAGCCACGGCCCGAGAAAGAGAAACAGGACGAGAATCACCAGCGCGATGACCAGTTCCCGCGCGATCACTCGCACGCGCCGCTCAGGAGGCACCGGGCGCAGGCCGGACACAAACGTCGCCACATTCCCCAGCGGGTCCATGATGGTGATCAGCAGCAGCGTGGCGGAGAGCGTGTCCATGGTGTCATTCAGTCCGCATTTCCTCCCGGTGCAACCAGCGGTGCACGGTCTTCACCCGTGCGTGTCCCCAGGTTCCCGTAACGATGATAATCAAAGCACACACTCTGCTCCTGCACATACCACAGCAACTCCACCCGGCCCTCGGCGAGCACCGGAGCATCGGCGATGAATACACATGCCTCGGCTGCAGTACGACGGACGATTTCAGGGACGCGCTCAGCGGCAGCGTAGCGCACGCGACACACCTGACCGCCGCTGATCGCCGTCGCGAATCGCTCGTCGCTTTCCTCAACAAATTCGATCAAACCAGCCCAGTCATGCGTCAGCTTCTCCAAAAGAATCAGTTCGCTTGTATCCAGACCATGAGGCCTGCTGACAATCGTTCTCGCGCCCGTCACTCTCGTCGCAGCCACACGTGTGAAAATTTCGAAGAAGCTGTCCTCACGGCTCACACGGACATGCACCGCTCGTAGCGGCAGATAACGCCGGACATTGTCCTGACCGATCAGGCGGAAGTGGTCGTGCTCCCGGCCAAACTCAGTACTCCACCATTGGTCGCAGCTCTCCAGGGCCTTCAGGGTGCGCCAATACTGTTCTTCCGGCACACCGCAGGACTCATTCACGATGTTCAATGCCAGGCGCTCCAACGCAGGATTGCTCAAAGGTTCATCGCCCGACCGTGCAGGTGTTTCCTGAAATCTCATGAACTGCGCCACGTAGTTCGGCCCGCCGGCTTTGAGGCTAGGCCCAAAAGCGCTCTTACCCATGCCGCCAAAGGGCTGCCTCAAAACGATCGCGCCAGTGGTGCCGCGGTTGATGTAGAGATTGCCAGCACGAATGCCGGCCTTCCATCCAGCTTGTTCGCGATCATCCAAGCTTTCCAAACCGCTGGTTAGACCGAATCCTGTTTGATTCACCAGCGCGATGGCGTCGTGCAGTTTCTCATAGCGAATCACGCCGAGCACAGGGCCGAAGAACTCCGTCACGTGGGTATAGCTGCCCGGCTGCACGCCCCATTTGATGCCGGGGGACCAGAGACAGTCGTTGCCCTCCAGCTTGCACGGCATCATCGCCCATGATTCCCCTTCTTCGAGCGTGAGCAGTGCGTTCGCCAGATCTCCAGTCGGCGGCCTGATCAACGGCCCCATCTTCGTCGGCAGTTCCCAGGCAGAGCCCACGATGAGGCTCTCTGCCGCCTCGACAAGCGAACGTTTGAACGCAGGATCATCGTAAACCTCGGCCTCCAGCAGGAGCAGCGAAGTGGCGGAACATTTCTGCCCCGCGTGACTGAAGGCCGAGTGCAGCACATTTTTAATGGCGAGATCCCGGTCCGCCATGGCCGTGACGATGGTGGCGTTCTTGCCGCCAGTTTCAGCACTCAAGGGCAGAGCAGGCTTGGCCCGCAGCATGGTCAGCGCTGTCTCCGTGCCGCCGGTCAGGATGACCGCATTCACCAGCGGATGCTGCACCAGTTGCGCCCCCTCTTGGCCGCCAGCACAGGGTACAAACTGCAGCGTCTTCTTCGACACGCCGCCGCGCCAGAAACACTGGCACAGTTCCCATGCAGGCAGCACGGCATCGGACGCTGGTTTCAAAACAACCGTATTCCCCGCTGCCAAAGCTGCAGCAATGCCGCCGCATGGAATGGCGATCGGAAAATTCCACGGCGCCACAACGACCACCACCCCTTTGCCTGACGCAGTGACATTTGGCAGCTCAAAAAACGTGCGCGCACTGCCCGCGTAGAACTCCCCAAAATCGACCGCCTCGCTCACTTCAGGATCCGATTCGGCCAGCGTCTTGCCACAGTTTGCCAGCGCCGCGCCCATCAGGTCTGCCCGTGCCTGGCGAAGCTCACTTGCGACCTGCCGCATGATATTCTGCCGTTGCTCTGCGGACAAGGCACGCCAGCCGCCATCATCTCGCGACGCACATTCGACCGCCTGCACAACGTCCTCGCCATTCGCCAGCCGATAACGTCCAACCACTGCACCCGGGCGCGATGGATCAAGGCAGTCACGCGTGCAGCGTGCATCGGTGATCTCCGCACCATCAATCACAAGCGGCACTTCGACACAGCGCTTCTCCCACGGGGTCACAATGCCCTGTGCCCATTCTGCATGATGTGGCAACGACCAGTCAGTATCAGGTTCATTGACGAAGGCATCAGACGATCTTGCAGCCTGTTTCAAATCCCGCCGATCCTGCGTGCGGCGCGGTGCGGCACTCAGCGTGCCAAGGCGCGTGAACGCGGCACGGAAACCCTTCTCAAGTTGATGCCAGTCTTCGCTGCCCGGCACGAGTTTGAATGTGTGGCGCAGGAAGTTCTCCGGCCCCGTGTTTTCATCAAGCCGCCGAATGAGATAGCCGATGGCGCTGAGGAAATGTTCCTTGTGACATACTGGCGCGTAGAGCAGCAGATGCGGAGCCTCCTCAAACAGCGCACGCCGCTGATGATTGGCCATGCCTTCGAGCATTTCGAATTGCACCCGGTCCATCGCATTGCCAGCCCGTGCCAGAGTGAGCGCATAAGCAACATCGAACAAATTGTGCGAAGCGACGCCAAGCTTCACCGCAGCCAGATTTTCGGCGCGAAAGCCTTCGTGCAGCATGCGCTTGAAGTTTGCGTCCGTGTCGGCCTTCGTTTCAAAGGGTGCCTGCGGCCAGCCTTTGACGGCGGCTTCAAAGCGCTCCATCTCCATGTTTGCCCCTTTTACAATCCGCATCGTGATGCCCGCACCACCTTTGGCGACACGCTCACGCGCCCACGCTTGCAGCCGCTGCTGCCAGAGATAGGAGTCGGGAATATAAGCCTGCAGCACGATGCCCGCGCTCACCTCCTCAAGCCCGCGCCGCTCCAGTGTTCGCATGAAAACTTCACAGGTGAGACTGAGGTCGCGATACTCCTCCATGTCGAGGTAGATGAACTTCGGCACCTGCGTGCCATCGCGGCGCATGAAGGTGGCGCGTGCAGCACTGCGATACAGGCGCTCCAACCGGTCACACAAGGTCGCAATTGTATGCTCGCGTGCGAGCGGTGACATCTGCGAGTAAAGCGTGGAAATCTTCACCGAAAACACCTCCGTCTCAGCTTGTTGCATAGCTTCGAGATACAGAGTGAGCCTGCGCTCAGCCTCCGCCTCGCTGAGGATCGCCTCGCCGAGGAAATTCACGTTCATGCGCACCCCCTGGGCAGTGCGCTGGCTCAGATGCTCCGCCAGCACCTCGGGTTCCGCAGGCAATATGACATTGGCCGTCTCATGCTGCATGTGCTCCTTCACCATCGGTACCGAGACGCCCGGCAGCCATCCGCCAAACGTCTGAAACCCGAGCAGCAACGCCCGGTCCAGCGGACTGAAAAAACGAGGCACTCCCTGCACATCCAGGATGTGGGTGAACTGATCCGCCACGCGCGCGGCGGATCTGGGGCGAAACGCCTGATCCGTGAGCTGCACCAGCGTGGCTTTGTCCGAAGCGGTCTGCAGCATGCGGTCCAGTTCCGCCTGCTGGCGTCTCTCGGCAGGCGTTTGCAGCTCGGTGGCGCGCAGTTGCAACCTTCGCGCAAGATCAACCGCAGCATCAATGAGTTCCGCGTTCATGATAGTGACACGTCAGACACCCAGATCCTGTTTCACCTCAGCAAAGGCTTTCACCGCATTTTCAAGATCAGCCCGAGTGTGTGCAGCACTGATCTGCGTGCGAATGCGCGCCTTCCCCTGCGGCACCACAGGATAGCTGAAGCCGATGACATAAACCCCCCTCTCCAGCATCGCGTCCGCGAATTTCGCGGCCAGTGCTGCATCGCCAAGCATCACGGGCACGATGGGATGCTCGCCAGGCACAATTTGAAATCCCACGTTGGTCATCTGCTCGCGGAAGAATCGGGTGTTGGCTTCCAGCTGATCACGCAGACTTGTAGACTGCTTCAGCAGGTTCAGCGCTGCGATGGACGCACCCGCAATGCTCGGACAGAGAGTGTTTGAGAACAAATATGGCCGCGAACGCTGCCGCAGCAGCTCGATGATTTCTATTCTCCCACTGGTGTAGCCACCACTCGCACCTCCGAGAGCTTTGCCAAGCGTGCCGGTCAGGATGTCGATGCGCCCCATCACATCACAATGCTCGTGGGTGCCCCGGCCTGTTTTGCCCATGAAGCCCACGGCGTGAGAGTCATCCACCATCACCAGCGCATGATATTTGTCTGCCAGATCACAGATCGCCTTCAGCGGAGCGATGAAGCCGTCCATCGAGAACACGCCATCGGTGGCGATCAGCTTGAAACGCGCGCCTTTCTCATCCGCCGCGATCAACTGCGCCTCCAAGTCGGCCATGTCACAATTCTTGTAGCGATAGCGCTGTGCTTTGCACAACCTCACACCATCGATGATGGAGGCATGGTTGAGTTCGTCACTGATGATCGCGTCCTCCGGGCCGAGGATTGTCTCAAACAGCCCGCCGTTGGCGTCAAAGCAGGAGCCGTAAAGAATCGTGTCCTCTGTGCCGAGGAAGTCCGACAAAGAAGCCTCCAGTTCTTTGTGCACTCCCTGCGTGCCGCAGATGAAGCGCACGCTGGCCAGCCCATAGCCCCAGTGCTCCAGCGCCTCATGCGCCGCCTGCCGCACCTTGGGATTCTGCGCAAGGCCGAGGTAATTGTTCGCGCACATGTTGAGCACCGCCTTGCCACCATTCGCACGTACCAGCGTGCCCTGCGGTGTGGAGAGCACTCGTTCCCGTTTGTAGGTGCCCGCAGCGCGGATGGCATCAAGCTGCGTGGTGAGATGCGTGGCGAAGGTCGGATTCATAGCTGCCGATATACTGGACACATGTCTTGTATTTTGGCAACAAGGATTTCACCTGTCCATCGATCTCGCCGCCTTCAGAACAGCATCCACCAGAGGTGTCACAGGATCAAGGCCGTGGGGATGATGCCCCGCCTCGGGTTTTTCCCAGCGAGTGACAGAGCCACCGAGAGCCTTGTAACGGGCTTCGAGCACATCGGCATGCTGTGTGACCGGGACGACATCGTCCTTCACGCCAAGCACCAGAAAGACCGGCACTTTGGCGGCAGCGAGAGCTTCCAGCCCATCGATCGGGCTGCCCTTGAAATCAGGAAGCTGTGCTTCAGTGATGCCGTAACTCTCAAGGCATTGTTTTCTCATGGCCCTGGCCTCGGGGGTGCTGTTCGGAAAGGCGCGAAGATCCAGCAGCGGGTTGTCGCCATAAATGGCGGTGACCTTGGTGGGATTGGCCTTCGCCCAATTGAAGATGTAGGTGCCACCACGGCTCATGCCTTCAAGCACCGGCTTGGGGCCCAGGCCGATCTTTTGAGCGAGAGCGTAAAAGCGATTCCAGCGTTCCACGGCTTTGGGTGCACCCCAAAACTCGACCACGTCGCAATACACAAGATGATAGCCGTGCTCCAGCATGGCGATGTCAAAGGCGGGCTCGTGCCCCCAGAAGCGCGCACGCCACACCCACGGGCTGCCTGCGGCAACCTTCTTCGGCGCGACGATTTTGCACGCCGCCCCATCCTCGGGGAGCTTGAAGTCGAGCTCAGCAAAATCATGGAACCTGCTCGCTGTGGTGGCGCTGGCGCCCGCATCCTGCAGGCGTGATTTCAAATCATCCGCGCGAGCAGCGATGCCGAACATCAATGTCAAACCAAAGACCAGGAAGCAGGAGACAGGGAAAGTTTTCATCAGCAGTTTGGGCCAAGAATACGTGACCTGAGGGCCAAATCACGCCTTCAATCCAGCCATCTCAGGTGCGAGGGCTTTCGCATCACGCACAAACCATTTGTCCTTTGTCGAGTGTCTGCGTTCGACTTCAAAAAGCCTTCAGCACCAGTTCGCGAAAGGCCCGGACATGCGCAGGCTCGAAGCGGCCTTTGCGCTGCACCAGAAAGACCTCCTCATGGCCAAACAATGCAGCAACTTCACGCACAACGACCTCCGCCTCCCCAGCCCCGCGTTTCGGCGGCTTCACACTCGCGGCGCTGGTGCCAATGGCAATGCCGAATCCAATGGCCACATAGTTCATCAGCAGGGCGCGGTTCGTAGCCGTCACTGTCACGTTCATGCGTTCCGCCAGCCCGGCCTGGGCAAACACCTGCCGAATCTGCCTGTGAGAGCTGCTTTCCTCCGGCGCCAGCACCAAGGGCTGGGTGACGATGTTGGCGAGTGTCAGCTGCCGCGCGCGAGTCAGCGCATGATTCGCCGGGCACATCAGATAAAAGGCATAACGCGCCAGCGCCTGATACTGAAACTGCGGCATCACTTCGTCCCCAGTCGCCATGCCCATGATCGCCAGATCCGCCTCATCCTGCTCGATCACCTGTCTGGCCATGTAGGAGGGCCGGTCCAGCAGCACGAGCTTCACCGTTGGGTGATTCTGACGGTACAAAATGATGGGCCGCCGCAACGCACCGGTGAGCATGGCAGATGGAGCCACCACCGTCAGCGTGCGGGCGGCCGAGCTTCGCTGATCCTCAAACATCGCCCGCAGACCGTCAAAGGATTCGACCAAGGGCGCCGCCAGATCCACCAGCGCACGACCATCGTCTGTGAGCGAGACTTTGGAGCCTTCCGCCACGACAAACTGCACGCCGTATTCATCTTCCAATGCGCGAATCTGCTGCCATACGGAAGGCACGGCCAGATTCATCGCGGCGGCAGTCGCCGCAAAGCTCCCCTGCCGCGACAGCTCCACCAGCGCGCGAATCTGCCTGAAGCGCACTTCCTTGAAGTAACGGCGCGCAGGAGAGTCGGCCGTCGTGCCGATCCTTTGAGGGGCGTTGGGTTTGGCTTTCATCGTTAGGTCTTTCCTAACGAATATCGAAGAAGATAGCAAGAGCCGTAAATCTATGCGGACCAATCAAGCACCACCTTGCCACAGTTGCCCGACTCCATGGCGGCAAAGCCTTTTTCGAATTCAGTGTAGTGGAATCGATGGGTGATGACTGGCTTGATGTTGAGACCGCTTTCAAGCATCACACTCATCTGATACCACGTCTCGTACATCTCGCGCCCATAGATGCCGTGGATGGTGAGCATGTTAAAGATCACCTTGTTCCAGTCGATGGCGATCTGCTCACTGGGAATTCCGAGCATGGCGATCTTGCCGCCGTGACACATGTTGTCGATCATGCTGCGGAAGGCGGCGGCGTTGCCGCTCATTTCGAGACCGACATCAAAGCCCTCCTTCATGCCCAACTGCTTCTGCACATCCTCGATCTTCTCAGTCGAGACATTGACCGTACGCGTCGCGCCCATCTCCCGCGCCAGGTTGAGTCGGTACTCATTCACATCCGTGATGACGACGTGACGCGCCCCGGCATGCTTCACGACCGGAATCGCCATGATGCCAATGGGCCCAGCTCCCGTAATGAGCACATCCTCGCCGAGACATTCAAACGCCAGCGCTGTGTGCACGGCATTGCCGAACGGGTCGAAGATGCTCGCGACTTCCTCATCCACTCCCTCGCGGTGATGCCAGACGTTCGTCATCGGCACGCTGATGAACTCGGCAAAGGCCCCGGTGCGATTCACGCCGATGCCGACGGTGTCTTTGCAAAGGTGACGCCGGCCCGCCAGGCAGTTGCGGCAGCGACCGCACACCACATGCCCCTCAGCGCTGACGATCTCGCCGGGATGGAAATCGTTCACGTTCGATCCGACGGCAACGACCTCCCCCACAAATTCATGCCCCACGACCATCGGCACCGGGATCGTCTTCTGCGCCCAGGCATCCCATTTGTAGATGTGCCGGTCAGTGCCGCAGATGCCCGTTTTGCGGACCTTGATGAGGACATCATTGATGCCGACTTGCGGCTCCGGGACATCCTGGAGCCAGAGACCGCGTTCAGACCGTGCCTTGACGAGTGCTTTCATGGTGGTTGTTTATGTCGATATATTGGACACTCGTCCATTAAATCGGCAACTGATATTTTTTACCTCACGCCAGGATCTGCGGAATCACCTTGCCGAAATCCCGCTCCAGCCGCTTTCGCCCGGGGATTTCCAGGCGATGTGGATCCAACCCAAGCAGATGCAGAATGGTGGCATGCACATCCGTCACATAGTGCGGATGCTCCACAGGGTGAAAACCGAGCTCATCGGTGCCGCCGTGGATCGTGCCTCCCTTGATGCCGCCGCCAGCCATCCACACACTGAAGCCATACGGATGATGATCTCGGCCATCGCTCCCCTGGGAGCCGGGCGTGCGGCCGAATTCGGTGGCAAAGACGACGAGCGTGTCATCCAGCATGCCGCGCTGCTTGAGATCCTTGAGCAGGCCGGAGATGGGTTTGTCCACCTGCTGAGCAAGGCTGGAGTGGTTCTTCTTCAGCCCGGAATGCGAGTCCCACGCACCCGCCGCCCCATCGCCATGCTGAAGCTGAATGAAACGCACTCCCCGCTCCGCGAGACGACGTGCCACGATGAGCTGCCTGGCAAACGGCTCCGCCACCTTGTCATCCATGCCGTAGAGTTTTTTCGTCTCCGCGCTCTCAGCATCGAGGTTCATCGTCTCCGGTACGGCGGTCTGCATGTTGTAGGCCAGTTGGTAGCTTTTCATGCGCGCGGCGCGCGTCTTATCGCCAGGATACTGCTCCGCATTCAGTCCATTGAGCCGGTGGATGAGATCAAACTGGGCCTCCTGCTGCTGCCTGCCGATCTGAAACTCCGGCGCGGCATAGGTGAGGGGGTTCTTCGGGTCCACCTTCAAGTTCACCGCGTCATAAGCAGGGCCAAGATAGTGCCCGTCCCGCACATCAAAAAAACGTGGCCCCATGTTGATGAAGGACGGCAGATTGTCCGTCATGGAGCCCAGACCATAGGTCACCCAGGCGCCGAGCGTCGGCACCCGTGGCTCCAGCATGTGCCTTCCACTGTGAAACTGCACCTGCGCCCCGTGGTTGTCATCCGTGGTCCACATGCTGCGGATGAATGCAATCTCGTCCGCGCATGAGCCAATGTTCGGAAACCAGTCACTGATCTCCACCCCGCACTGCCCGTAGCGCTTGAAGCCGGTTTGCAGCGGATAGATGACATTGCGCTGCTGGCCATTCGCATCGTTCACCACCACCACGCGCACCTTCTTGAGCTTCTCGGGATTCTGTGCGTCCTTGTAAGGCGTCTCGCCAATGGACTTGCCCGCATACTTCGTGAGCATCGGCTTCGGATCAAAGCTCTCCATGTGGCTCACCCCTCCGCGCATGAAGAGCCAGATCACACGCTTGGCCCGCTGGGGAATCATCGGCAAACCATCGGGCGGCATCCATGCTTCCTCTCCTCGCAGCATGGACGCCATGGCAATGCTGCCGAGTCCACCGAGGATATCGCGGCGCAAGAAAGGCGTGGGTGAAATACGTGGTGTCATCGCAGGGTGACGAAGTCGTTGTGGTTGATGAGTGCCTGGAGAAACAGGCTGCGGTCCTCGTTCAAGGCATGGAAGCCTTCGAGGCTGGCTTTGCGCTCGGCCGCCAGCGGCAGACGGCCCAGGATGGCAAGGAACGCCTGATCGATAAATGTGGGCGCATCGAGCTTGGTCATCGACGCAGCCAGCGCATTCGCACACTCACGGCTGAGCCCGCTGTTCGTCAGCGCCAGCGCCTGCTGCGGCACCACGCTTTCGTTGCGGCGGTAGCACTCCAAGACATTGCTGTTGTCAAAGACGGCCAGGAAGCGGTGCTCCACATCGGCATTCTGAATGAAATACAACGAGCGCCGCGGACTGGTCTCCGCTTTGGCGGGATCGAGGCTCGGACCGCCCAGAGTAAGATCCAGTTTGCCAGAAAGATGCAGCAGGCTGTCGCGCACGAGCTGGCTTTCCATGCGGCGCGGATTCATGCGCCACAGAAAGTGATTGTCAGGATCTGTAGCGAGAGTCTGGGGATCAGCTCCCGCATTGGAGGAGTTGCGCCGATACAAATCCGACAGCACCAGGGTGCGATGCAACCACTTCATGCTCCAGCCATTCTCCATGAAGCCCGTCGTCAGACTGTCGAGGACATCCTGATGCAGCGGCGCTAAGGAACGGCGGCCAAAGTCGCCCACATCTGCAACCAACGGAACGCCAAAATGCCGAGCCCACACGTGATTCACCAGCACCCGCGCAGTGAGCGGATTGCGCTTGTCGGCGATCCATTGGGCCAGCGCCAGCCTGCGCCCCGTGCTGATCTCAGGATATGCTTGCACCTTGGCATTGCCATTCTCTCCGGGGCCTTCCTGCGCTTTCAAACTCGCAGTCAGCGAAGTGTATGTGTCGCCCGGCGCGGACACCTTCGTTCTGGCTTTCTCCAGCGCTTCCCGCGCCGTCTTGATCTTTTTCTCAGCATCCTTGGCTGTGGGCGCAGCCTCTGCTTTGACAAGCTCCTCCTCCGCCTTGGCTTCGCCATAACGCGCCTCGGCCAGCGCCGCAGCCTGAGCGATGGCCTTGTCCCCCTTTGCAAGATCAGCGGCATACACCGCCTGAATCATGGCGAGGCGGAGCCCCGCCAGCTTCACCGCTCCTGCATCCCCAGACTTCTGCGCCTGGGCTAGCTGCTGGTCCGCTGCTGCGAGATGATCCTTCAGCACAAACGGCAGCAACACCGGATGCGACGACGTTGGCGGCAGCTTCACCGCCTTGGGCTCAAACGACGCGAACTCCAGCACACGCGGCACCCCCGGGGTCATGGGCCGGGATTTGTCCTCATTTTTCTCATCTCCCCGCACATGACGATAGGTCAGCTGGTCAAGGTGCAGATCAAAGACTCGCGGCAGACCGTTCTTCTCGAAATCAGATTCCCCTTCCCAAGGATCGAGGCGCACATGCAGCGGCTCGAAAATGGCACGCATGCGATAGTAGTCCGTCTGCTCAATGGGATCATATTTGTGGTCGTGGCACTTCACGCACTGCATCGTCAGTCCCAGAAACGCGCGGCAGGTGTGCTCAATGGTCTCATCCAGCCAGGTGGTGCGGTTGAAAAGGTAGTAGCTGCGGGCCAGAAAACCGGTGGCGCGCAGGTTGTCGCGATTCTCCGGCGCGAGCTCATCAGCAGCCAGCATCTGCACAATCATCTGGTCGTAGCCCTTGTCGGCATTGAGCGATTCCACGATCCAGTCGCGCCAATGCCAGAGGTGCTTCTGGCTGTGTCGAAGCTGGGCGCCCAGCCCATACCAGTCGCAGTAGCGCCAGATATCCATGAAGTGACGCGCCCAGCGCTCGCCGTATTGAGGCGTGGCCAAAAGCTGATCCACCAAGCGCAACCGCGCAGGGGCCGAAGTATCCTTCAAAAAAGCATGTATCTGCACAGGCGCGGGAGGCAGACCAATGAGATCCAGATAAACGCGGCGCAGCCACAGCTCTGGCGCAGCTTCAGGCTGCGGCTTCAATCCCTTTGCCGCGAGGCGGGTAGCCAGCAGCGAATCCATGGAATGACCGGAAGCTGTGGGCGACTGGTAGGCCCAGTGCGCACGCGGGTCATCCTCAGGTTTTTCTTGCGCAGGAGCCGGAGCCCCAGCGGCGATCCAGGCCTGCAGTTTGGCCACCTGCTCCGTTGTGAACATGGAACCCTCCCCCTCCGGTGGCATGCGGTCTTCCTTGTCAGCGGTTGTTACGCGCTCCAGCAGCAGTGCAGGATCGCCGGATAGAATATTGCCATTGTCACCGCCCTTGTGCATGGCCGTGGCGGTGTCCAGCCTCAGCCCTGCCTTCTGCTTCAGAGCCCCGTGGCAGGCATAGCATCGCTCTTTCAACAGAGGCTTGATCTCCTTTTCATAATCCACCGCCAACACCGCAGTGGGCAGAAGTGCCAATACGCCGCAGCTCAAAGCGCGGGAAAGGACACGACAAAATACGGCAGGGTGAAAAGACATGGGCACAGGCAACTACGTCATTGAAGCCGAGACTCTTTTGCTCTTCCCGCATACCGCGACCGACGGGTTATCTTTTTACTGTCCAAAAACATCCTTCCCAAGCCTCGATGTGCCTGCCATCCTCCTCTATTCCATGCGCTCCCTGATCCGAATTCTTCCCGCCCTCGCCATCACCCTGACATCAGCCTTTGCCGGTGACGCCACCGTCATCGAAAAGACACCCGGTCTTGTTGGCTTCTGGACCTTTGGAGAAGAAGCAGGTCAGAAACGCGCCTCACAAGGCACACCGGAAAAACACCCGCTCAGCGAGGTAAACGGCCCCATCAAGCGAGTGGCAGGCGGGCCGTTCTCCGGTTACTCGGCGGATCTGAACGGGCATCAGTATTTTGAAATCAAGCATGCCGAGACGGGTGATTTAAACATCTCAGGCAAGGACGCGCAGGTGACGCTCTTCGCCGTCGTGCGCATCGTCGATCTCAAAAAGAGCCGCACCATCGCCGGCATGTGGAGCGAGGGCAAAGGTGCAAATGACGACACAGGCACGCGCCAGTACGCCCTGCTCATGAACATGCCCACCTATGGCGGCCCGCGCAATCTCGTGCCCCACATCAGCAGCGAAGGCGGCGTGACCATGCGTGCCGACGGCAGCAAGTTCCCCTGGTGTGCCGATTATGCGGCCACCAAACTCGAAGTCCCCGAAGAGCAGTGGTGCACACTGGCCTTCACCTACGACTCGAAATACATCCGCGCCTACATCAACGGCGTGCTCGACATTCGCACACTGGATGCCGTGAAAGACAAGCGCAACGATCCCTATTTCACCAAGGAAGGCCCGGATGGCAAAGATCGCGGCATGAACCCCTACTACCATGGTCGTGGCATCTTCAAATACGATCCCGCCTTGCATGCGCAGACCAAGATCGCCCCGTCTGACTTCACCGTCGGCGCGCGCATGGCCGTCGGCTCGATGACCGGAGAGGCCACGATCGGCAAATTCGGCGGCCTCGCAGTATTCAACCGCGCCCTGAGCGATGCCGAGATGCAGAAGCTGCATCAATCCGCAGACGTCGGATCAGTTCAGCCCTGAGCGCGATGACCTGGCTCTTCTCAATCCACCTCGCGGTCACCTGGATGCTGGTCGGCCTGATCTGGGTTGTGCAGATCCTTGTCTATCCCCAGTTCCGGCGCGTGGCACCATCGGAGTTTCGGGACTACCATTTCGCTCATTGCTTCGGCATCGGTCTCATCGTCGCGCCTCTGCTATTCGTGGAGGCCGCCACCGCCGCATGGCTGCTTTATGAGGGACAGCAGCCGCAGCCATTCCTCATCAGCACGGGCCTTATCCCCATCATCTGGCTCACCACGGCGGTGCTTCAGGCCCCCATTCACACCCGGCTCGGACGCGGTTTCGATACCCCTCTCATCCGCCGCCTCATCCTCACCAACTGGATCCGCACGCTCGCATGGACAGCACGCGGCATCCTTGTTAGCCTCACGCTTCTATGAGCAAACACCTGCTTCTCTCCCTGCTTGTCCTCAGCACTCAGCTCTGCGCCCAAACCGCACTGCAACTCGCGCCACCCACCGCAAAGCGCAGCCCAAGCGGCATCGTGACCCTCGAGACCACGACCCCTGACACCACGATCCTTTACACACTCGACGGCGCGGATCCCATCGCGAAATCCAATCCCTACCTGATCCCCATCGATCTGGCGTCCGGTGGCCATTTGAAAGCACGGGCCTTCAGCCGGGACCGCAAGACTATGAGCGAAGCGGTGCAGGCCACCTTTGAACCGATTTCCGGACACAAACCACTGCCGAGCACCGTCGTGCCCGTGACGCAAGACCGCAGCTGGCCGCAGTATGACTGGCTAAAACGACATGAACTGACCAGCGAGGCGGTGAAACATGCAAAGCCGCAGATCCTCTTTATCGGCGACTCCATCACGCATTTTTTCGGCGGCGAGCAGTTCGACAGCTACGCGCTACGCGGTCAGCAGACCTGGGGCGAATTTTATGCCCCGCGCAATGCAGGCAACCTCGGCTTTGGGTGGGATAAGACGGAGAACGTACTGTGGCGGCTGAGGTATGGGGCGATTGACGGCATCGCCCCAAAGCTCGTCGTCATGATGATTGGCACAAACAACACGGGCACCTGCTCCGCGCCCGACATCGCCGCAGGCATCGAGGCCATCGTGCTGGAGTTCGACAAGCGCCTGCCACAATCCAAAATCCTCCTGCTCGGCATCTTCCCACGCGGCGAAAAGCCCAACCCGCAGCGTGAGAAGATCGCCGAGATCAACAGTATCATCTCCAAGCTCAACGACACTCACCACGTCACCTT
This sequence comes from Prosthecobacter debontii, assembly GCA_943371875.1. Taxonomy (GTDB): domain Bacteria; phylum Verrucomicrobiota; class Verrucomicrobiia; order Verrucomicrobiales; family Verrucomicrobiaceae; genus Prosthecobacter; species Prosthecobacter debontii_C. Next base: position 110,727 of record CALRWM010000007.1, read on the forward strand.
CCTCGATATCGGCTCGAAGTTCCTCACGCCTGAAGGTTTGATCACCAAGGACATCATGCCCGACTTCCTCCACCCCAACGAAAAAGGCTACCGCATCTGGGCCGAGGCCATTGAGCCCACGGTCAAGCAGCTGATGGGCGAGACCAAATAGGCACAAAAAAGCCGGAGACCGCAGCCCCCGGCTTCTCAGAAAGTTCGTCTGACTTACTTCGCAGGCTTCCAGTTGCGCACGAAGTCCATGCACTGGGTGATCTCAGGCACGCTGGTCTCCCAGTTGTGCTCATATTCGCAGTGCAATGGGCCGGGATACCCCTGGGCGGCGTATTCAGCAAGGATGGCTGGGATGTCGCTCTTGCCGGTGCCAAAAGGAAGGTCATAGGCCTTGACGTCACCAAAGGCCGTGAGGTCCTTCATGTGGCTGTCAAAGATGCGGCCCTTGAGGATCTTGATGCAATCCACGGGATTCAGCCCGCTGCGCACCCAGTGGCCCACGTCAGCACAGGAGCCCATGCGAGGATCGCGGTTTTTGACCAGATCGAGCACGTAGTTCGGATCCCAGAACATGTAAGCACGGTCAAGCGGGCGCTTGGGATGGTTGTGGATGGCCATCTTGATGTCGAATTCCTTCACAAGCACTTCGATCTTGTCGAGCGCGGTCACATCGGGCTCCGTGACGATCACGCCAATGCCCAGCTTCATGCAGAATTCGAAAATCTTGCGGTTCGCGGCGTCATCCTGGCCAAGCTTGACCACACCATAGCCAACAGCGGTGAGGCCCTTGGCTTCGAGGTGCTTCATGACCTCGTCGATCATTTCCGGTGTGGCGTTGTGATCCCACTTCGCATCCGGCTTGGCGGTGGAAAATTTCTGACCTGGATAGAATTCGATGGTCTTGCCGCCGCACTGCGCGGTCTTGTCGATGGCTTCAAACACATTGTACATGCGGAAGCTGTAGGCCTGGCAGCCAGCGTAGAACTGGCCGACTTTGGCGGCTTCGGGAATCGTTGCCGCAAAGGATGCGGTGGCGAGGAGGAGTGAGAGAAGGATGTGCTTCATGGATGGATGGAGAATGAATTCTGGCGAGTTCTCGGAGAAATGGAAGAACTGAGAATGGAAAAGGGCACCGTGGAGCAACGTTGTGGAGACATGCTGAAACTCTCCATCCTATTTTTAATTTCTGCCACGGCAGCCCTGGCACAGCTGCCCACGGCGAAAGCCATCCCACGCGTGCAGGCCGTTCCAATGCCGCATCACATCACCTCGTTTCAGCTCGATGGTCGTGAACTGACCGCCATGCATTTTGATCCGCAGGACATGCGCCCATTCTGGCACCCAATCCGAGCCTCCAAGGATGTCGGCCTCACCCGCATGGGCCATCCGCATGATCCACTGACTCATTCCCACCACAACAGCGTGTGGGTGACGCACAACATGGTGAACGACCTCGATTTCTGGGGCGATTACGCCAAGAAGCAGGGCCGCATCGTCAACGTGGAAGTGTCGCGTGAAGGCTACGAAGACACCGACGAGTTTGCCTCCATGCGCATGGTGAACCACTGGATCAGCGAAGCAGACAAGTCAGTTCAGCTGACCGAAGTTCGCCGCACGGAAATCCGTCCCATCGACGGCGCCAAAAGTTGGTTCATGATCATCGACCTGGAGTTTTCACCTCAGAAGGGCAAAACGACAACCTTTGGTGCCACCGGCTTCGGACTGGTGGCGGTGCGTATGGCGAAGAGCATCGGCGTGCATGACGGCGGCGGCCGCATTTTGAACTCCGAAGGGCAGCTCAATGAGGAAGCGGTCTTCCGCAAACCAGCGCGCTGGTGCGACTACAGCGGGCGCATCACGAACGACACAGACGGCTTCGGCGGCATCACCTTGATGAATCATCCCATGAATCCGCACAACCCGACCGCCTTCCACGTGCGCAATGACGGCTGGATGGGCTGCTGCCTGAGCCTGGACACCCCGGTGGAGGTCACCGAGGAAAAAAAGCTGCGCGTCCGTTACGCCCTGTGGGTGCATGACGGGGTGGCTTCGCTAGCCGAGAGCGAGGCGCAGTGGCAGAAATTCATCGCCATGCCCGTGGTGGATTTGGCGCTCAAACCGGCCAAGAAGTGAGCATGGCCGAATACCCCGCCGCCTTGGGCGAACTGATTACCTTTTTTGAATCGCTCCCGGAAGGCGAGCGGCGGGAGAATTTGATCGACCTCGCGGCTGCCACAGCCGCCCACGCGCCCAAGGAGGGCGAAAAGTTCGATCTGGAGGATGTGCGGCACGATGCGGAATGCACCGACACTGTCGGGGTGCACGCCCGCCTCGAGCACGGCGACCACGTTCATTTTGCCATCAGCCTGGGTCCAAAAGTGCAGACACTGACCAAAGCGATGGCCACCATCCTCTGCCGGGGGCTGAATGGATCGACGCTCTCGGAGGTCCTGGCGGTGCGGCAGGACTTCGTGCCGCGTATCATTGGCGCTGATCTAGTCCGGCTACGGAGCCAGACCGTGTATTACGTTCTAGGCCGCATGAAACAGGTGGCCCAGGCGCTGCAAAAAGGTGCGAATTAGCCCAGCCTCGTGGTCTGCCCCGTGCGCAGTTCCTCGGGAATCTGGCCCACAAACCGGGGCTGGAGGTCGATGGCATCGAAGATCTGGTGAATTTCCATCTGGTTGATGTCACCGGGCTTGTCGATCTCGAAATAGACCAGATCATGGCGGGCATCCACCTTGTAGCGGACCTTGGGAAAGTGGTCCATCTGGTTGCGGAGTTGCATCACAGTGGACTCAGAACGGAGGCCGGGCGCGTAGATTTCGACTTCGATCATGGGTAGTATGCAGCGGTTCTACCGGAATTGGCCTCCAGAGCCAAGCAAAACCTGCCAGTTGTGCACAGACAGGATTCCAGTTTGACAGGCGGGGGGTGTCGTCCTATTCTCGTCGCCCCTTTCCCCCGCTCCTTTTATGGCCAACATCCGCTCCGCAGAAAAAGACATCCGCAAAACGACGGTCCGTACCGCTCACAACCAGACGGTGAAAAGCCGCATCCGCACCCTGCGCAAGAAGGTGGTCGCCGCTATCGAGAAGAAGGACGCAGCCACAGCCGCATCCGCCCTCAGCGAATACGCCTCCGCCACCGACAAGGCCGCCAAGACCAACGTTCTCAAGAAGAACACGTCTTCCCGCCTGAAGAGCCGCCTCGCCGTCAAGGTCAGCGCCCTGACGAAGTAAGCGGTCCGTTCTAAAACCTGTTTCCAAACGGCATCTCGCAAGAGATGCCGTTTTTTGTTTGTCGGACGAGGCAAGGCCAGCAAAGGTCGCCCTCCCATGATCACCCGCCACAAAATCGCCCCCAACGGCCCTGAGTTCTCACGCCTCGTTTACGGCACCTGGCGCATCCTCGACGAGGCAGACCCGGCCAACTGCACCCCGCAGGCGCTGCTCAGCCGCTTCAAAGCCTGTGCCGACATGGGCATCACCACTCTGGATACCGCAGAAATCTACGGCGTTTACAAGGTCGAGGAGGCCATCGGCGGAGCTCTGAAACTGGACCCCGCCTTCCGCAGCAAGATCGAGATCGTCACCAAATGCGGCATCTACATCCCCTGCGAGTTTCATCCCGACCGTAAAGTCGCCCACTACAACGTCACCGCCGCCCGCATCATCAAGAGCACGGAAAAATCGCTGCGCTTCATGGGTATTGATGAAATCGACCTGCTGCTCGTGCATCGCCCCGACTGGCTCACCAGCGCCGACGAAACGGCCGAGGGCTTGAACAAGCTGCTCAAAGACGGCAAAATCCGCAGCGCCGGTGTGTCGAACTACAATGTGCACCAGTTCGATCTGCTGAACTCGCGCATGGACCAGCCGCTGGTGACGAATCAGGTCGAGTTCAGCCTGCTGCACATGGACCCAATTTATGACGGCACGGCGGATCAGTGCCAGCGCCACCGCATCCTGCCCATGGCCTGGTCACCACTGGCCAAAGGTGCCCTGATGGAGAATAAAGATCCTGCCGCAATCCGTCTCCATGCCAAAGCCGCCGAGCTTTCCGCCAAATACGGCGGTGCCACGCTCGATCAAATCGCCTACGCCTGGATCATGGCTCATCCTTCCTGCCCTCTGCCGATCATCGGCACGAACAAGCTGGAACGTATCCAGGCCGTGGTTAAAGCGGCGGACATCAAGCTGGAACGCGAAGACTGGTACGGCCTCTGGGAGGCTGCCAAGGGTCACGGCGTGCCGTGAGTCCCGCTCAGCGCGGTCATTCTTGCACCTGCGGGATCACAAGCTGGTTGTGGTGGATCATGTTCACCTGCCAGTTCCATGGCCAGCGGCCCGGATTGCTCCAGTGAAAAGTCCACGGTTCGGTAAACTGGTTCACATACCCCACGATCATGTGGCTGTATCCCACGCCATTGCCTTCGAGGCGGATCATCGTTGTCACCATCCCCTGCCCTTTCGTCGCTTTGAGGGTGGTTTGATCCGTCTTCAAGATCAGCGTGAAGAAGCCGCTGAGATATTTACGCCCGTCCACAATGGCCGTGTCACGGTTGTGGCCAAAGGCATCCGTGTAGTTGGGAGCCATCAACCTCTCCAGCTTCTTCCAGTCACGGTCTTCAACCGCCTCGATCAAATTCGCCTGCGCGGCACGCACCTGCTCCTCCGGGGAACGCCCGAAAACCCACCATGCCAGCCAGAGGCCCTCGATCAGAAACAGAACCAGCAGGCTGCGAAGGATGATTTTTTTCATACTAAAAGAGAGCCAGTTGTCCGGAGGAATCCGATGAGGCCGCCACGCAAAAACTCACACCGCTGCTGCGGCGGCGCACGACCTCGATTGTCGGAGTGGGTTTGTGGCGCTCAGCACACACCACCCGCGCCTCAGGGGCTCCGGCGGCGTCCAAGGCCTGCCTGATGTACCGGGAGGCCGTGGCGGGGTCATTGCAGTCATCGCTCAAATGCCCCAGCACCACGTGACTCAGGCCCGGATGCGCGATTTCACGGACGAGCTCGGCGGCCTGATCATTGGAAAGATGGCCATGGCGCGAGCTGATGCGCTGCTTCGTGGACCAAGGACGCTTGGTGTCATTTTCGAGCAGTTGGGTGTCGTAATTGGCCTCAATAAAGAGGCTGTCCGAATTCCTGAGGCGGTCTTTGATCAGATTTGTCACGAATCCCACGTCACTGAGCACCCCGAGGCGGGATTCCTCATCGGAAATCACAAACCCTACCGGGTCCACCGCATCATGAGGCACCGGAAAAGACTCGATCCGCAGGTCCTGAAACTCAAAAGCCGCCCCCGTCGTCATCAGCCGCCAGATGGGCGGTTTGCGAAATCCGAGGCTCCCAGCCAGAGTTTCCTGCGTCAGCGCAGTGCAAAACAGGGGGACCTGGCGCTTGCGGCTCAAAACCTCAATTCCCCCCGTGTGATCCTGATGCTCATGGGTCAGCAGGATGCCGTCCAGCATGTCGAGGGAAAAGCCGCAGGCGTCCAGCCGCAGGCAGATTTGTTTGGCGCTCAATCCTGCATCGAGAAGCAAAGTGGTGCGTTCTGTCGAAATAACAGCGCAGTTCCCCGAACTGCCGCTGCCAAGAATTGTTAATCTCACCATGCTCTGTTTTTAGCGGCTGGCCTCGTCAGATGCAAGGCGGATGAGCCTCGCATGGCGGTGCAGCACCCCTGATTGCTTCAGTGATTTAAAATAGGTGCCATCTTGGCCAATAGAATGCTGGTTGATTTACTCCCTTGCATGGCCTAAAAGCCACCCCCCTTTTGACGCAAAAATGAGAAACCACGGACTCCCCCCGAAACAAGGCCTATATGATCCGCAATTCGAGCACGACGCCTGCGGCGTCGGGTTCATTTGTCAGATGAAGGGAAAACGTTCTCACTCCATCGTACAGCAAGGTCTCACCATTCTGATCAACCTTGACCATCGCGGAGCGGTGGGCAGTGAAAAAAACACCGGAGACGGTGCCGGCATCCTGATGCAGGTGCCTGACAAATTTTTGCGCAAGGTGGCTGCCAAAGAGGGTTTCACCCTGCCGGCTGAAGGACAATACGGCGTCGCCATGGCCTATTGCTCACCCGATGCGGCTGAGCGCGCTGCCGCGTCACGTGCCTTTGAAAAAGTGGCCGAGGAAGAAGGCCAGAAAGTGATCGGCTGGCGCGATGTGCCGGTGGACAATTCCATGATCGGCCTCTCAGCGAAGGCCAGCGAGCCCTTCATGCGCATGGCATTCGTTCAGCGTGGCGACAACTGCCCGGATCAGCAGACCTTCGAGCGCAAACTCTACATCATCCGCAAGCGTTCGGTGACCGCCATCCGCACCGCTGAAGTGGACAGCTTCTGGTACTGCTCCAGCCTGTCCTCCCGCACCCTGGTGTACAAAGGCATGCTCATGCCTGTGCAGGTGGGCCAGTATTTCCTCGATCTGCAGGATCCGGACATGGAATCCGCCCTGGCGCTGGTGCACTCCCGTTTCTCGACCAACACCTTCCCAAGCTGGGAGCGCTCGCATCCCTATCGCTACATCGCCCACAACGGCGAAATCAACACGCTGCGTGGCAACATCAGCTGGATGAAGGCACGTCAGTCCCTGCTGGCCAGCCCGCTCTTCCCGGACGTCAAAAAACTCTTCCCCATCGTCAACGAAAGCGGCTCCGACTCCGCCATGTTCGACAACGTGCTCGAACTCCTCGTCATGGGCGGCCGCTCGCTGCCGCATGCCATGATGATGATGATTCCTGAGCCTTGGAGCGGCCATGAGTCAATGGATGACCAGCGCAAGGCCTTCTACGAATTCCACTCCTGCCTCATGGAACCCTGGGACGGCCCGGCTTCCGTGGCCTTCACCGACGGCACCATGATGGGCGCCACCCTGGACCGCAACGGCCTCCGCCCATCCCGCTACTACGTCACCAAGGACGACCTCGTCATCATGGCTTCCGAAGCCGGTGTACTGCCCATCGCCCCTGAAAACGTGAAGCTCAAAGGCCGTCTGCAGCCCGGCAAGATGTTCATCGTGAACATGGAAGAAGGCCGCATCGTCCCCGATGACGAAATCAAGGCGAAGATCGCCGCTGAGAAGCCCTACCGCGAATGGCTGGACAAGCACCTCGTGCACCTCGCTGACATCAAGGACGGTGAGCCAGTGGCACCGCCTGACCACGAAACCATGTTGCAGCGCCAGCAGGCCTTCGGTTACAGCTTTGAAGACCTGCGCAAGCTCATGGTTCCCATGGGCAGGGAGGGCGTGGAAGCCATCGGCTCCATGGGCACCGACATCCCCTTGGCCGTTCTCTCGAACAAATCGAAGCTGCTTTACGATTACTTCAAACAGCTCTTCGCCCAGGTCACGAACCCACCGATCGACTGTATCCGCGAGGAAATCGTCACTTCGCCGATCACCACCATCGGTGCCGAAGGCAATCTGCTCGATCCGACGCCTGAAAGCTGCCACTTGATCGAGCTCAAGACGCCGATCCTCAGCAACGAAGATCTGGCCAAGCTCAAGAGCGTGGCCCAGGGCCAGTTCAAAGCCGCCACCATCAACATCCTGTTTGATCCCAAAGAGGGCGCTGTCGGTCTGGAGAAGGCCATGGCCAAAATCTGCGCCAAAGCAGACGAACTGGTCACCCAAGGCTGGAACATCCTCATCCTTTCCGACCGTGGTGTCTGCGCTGACAAGGCGGCCATCCCGGCCCTGCTCGCCGTCGGCGGCCTGCATCATCACCTCATCCGCAAAGGCACCCGCACCCAGTGCGATCTCGTGCTGGAATCCGGCGAACCCCGCGAAGTTCACCACTTCTGCACGCTCATCGGTTACGGCTGCGGTGCCATCAATCCCTACCTCGCCTTCGAAACGCTCGACGACATGATCCGTCAGGGTCTCCTCGTCAAAGTGGACCACAAGACGGCGGTGTACAACTTCATCAAGGCCGCCACCAAGGGCGTCATCAAGGTCGCCTCGAAGATCGGCATCTCCACGATGCAGAGCTATCGCGGTGCGCAGATCTTTGAAGCCGTCGGTCTCAGCCAGAGCGTGGTGGACAAATACTTCACCTGGACCGCCACCCGCATTGAAGGCAGCGACATCAAGGTCATCGCCGAAGAAGCCATCCAGCGCCATCTGCGTGGCTTCCCAGAGCGCGATTCCCAGGTCCACGCCCTCGACGTCGGCGGTGATTACCAGTGGCGCAAGGAAGGCGAGGCCCACCTCTTCAATCCGCTCACCATCCACACCCTGCAGAAGGCTGTCCGCACCGGCAGCTATGAAACCTTCCAGCAGTACACCGCCCTGGTGAACACGCAGGTGAAGCAATTCTACACCCTGCGCGGTCTTCTGGACTTCAAGCCACGCAAAGCAGTGCCAATCGAGGAAGTCGAATCCGTCGACTCCATCATGAAGCGCTTCAAGACGGGCGCCATGAGCTACGGCTCCATCTCCAGCGAAGCGCACGAAGCGCTCGCCATCGCCATGAACCGTGTCGGCGGCAAGTCGAACACCGGTGAAGGCGGCGAAGATGAGGCACGTTACACTTGGACCAATGAGAAAGGTGACTCCAAGAACAGCGCCATCAAGCAGGTCGCGTCCGGTCGTTTCGGCGTCACCAGCCTCTACCTTTCCCAGGCACGCGAAATCCAGATCAAGATGGCCCAGGGCGCCAAGCCCGGTGAAGGCGGCCAGCTTCCTGGCTCGAAAGTCTATCCTTGGATCGCCAAGGTGCGTGGCTCCACGCCGGGTGTCGGCCTCATCTCCCCACCTCCGCATCATGACATCTACTCCATCGAGGATCTGGCCCAGCTCATCCACGACTTGAAGAATGCGAACCGTGCCGCACGCGTCAGCGTGAAGCTCGTCTCCGAAGTCGGCGTCGGCACCATCGCCGCCGGCGTGGCCAAGGCTCACTCCGACGTCGTTCTCATCTCTGGTTTCGACGGCGGCACCGGTGCCTCCCCTCAGACCTCCGTGAAACACGCCGGCCTGCCATGGGAACTCGGCCTCGCTGAAACCCATCAGACCCTCGTCCTCAACAATCTGCGCAGCCGCATCGTCGTCGAAGCAGACGGCCAGATGAAAACCGGCCGGGATGTCATCATCGCCGCACTGCTGGGCGCTGAGGAGTTCGGCTTCGCCACCGCTCCGCTCGTCACCCTGGGCTGTATCATGATGCGCGTCTGCCATCTGAACACCTGCCCCGTCGGTGTCGCCACCCAGGATCCGCAACTGCGCGCCAAGTTCAGCGGCGACCCTGAGCATGCCGCCAACTTCATGCGCTTCATCGCCATGGAAGTGCGCGAGCTCATGGCCAAGCTCGGCTTCCGCACACTGCAGGAAATGGTGGGCCGCACGGAAGTGCTCGAGGCCCGCGACGCCATCGATCACTGGAAGGCACGCGGCATCGACCTGTCCAACCTGCTTTATCAGCCGGACGTCGGTCCCGAAGTCGGACGCTTCTGCACCGAAGTGCAGGATCACGGCATCGACCGCTCGCTCGACATCACCACGCTCCTGGACCTGTGCAAACCGGCCATCGAGAAGGGTGAAAAAGTCACCGCCACCGTCGCTATCCGCAACGTCAACCGAACCGTCGGCACGATCCTCGGCAACGAGATCACCAAGCGCCACTGGCACGGTCTGCCGGACGACACAGTGCACATCAAGTTCAACGGCACCGCCGGTCAGAGCTTCGGCGCCTTTGTTCCCAAGGGTGTCACCCTCGAACTCGAAGGCGACGGCAATGACTACATCGGCAAGGGCCTCAGCGGCGGCCGCATCATCATCTATCCGCCAGAAGGCTCCGACTTTGCCGCCGAGGACAACATCATCGCCGGCAACACCGCTCTCTATGGCGCGACAAGCGGCGAGCTCTTCCTGCGTGGCAGGGCGGGTGAACGCTTCGCGGTTCGCAACTCCGGTGTCGATACTGTCGTCGAAGGCGTGGGTGACCACGGCTGCGAATACATGACTGGCGGCCGCGTGGTCGTGCTCGGCACCACCGGACGCAACTTCGCCGCAGGCATGAGCGGTGGCGAGGCCTACGTTCTGGATGAAGAGGGCGATTTCGCCACCCGCTGCAACACGCAGATGGCCGGCCTCGAAAAACTCGAGGACAAAGCCGAGATCGACAGCCTCTACGAACTCATCAAAAAGCACGCCGACCTCACCAAGAGCCAGAAAGCCTTCAAGGTTCTCGCCCTCTGGGAGCAGATGGTGCCCAAGTTTGTCAAAGTGATGCCCAAGGATTACAAGCGGGTGCTCCAGGCCATCCAGAAGGCCAAGGACGACGGCCTCACCGGCGACGACGCCCTCAACGCCGCCTTTGAAGCCAACGCCCGCGACGTCGCCCGTATCGGCGGCAGCTAGCATCGACATCACGCGTCACAAACCAACAGACATCACCTTTTCACAGACAAGAGACCATGGGAAAACCAACCGGCTTCATCGAATTCGAACGCGAAATCCCCGCTGACCGCGACCCGCTTGAGCGTGTCAAAGATTGGAAGGAGTTCCACCTGCACCTGCCAGAGGAGCGCCTGAAGAATCAAGGCGCCCGCTGCATGGACTGCGGCATTCCGTTCTGCCACAGCGGCACCCTCATCAGCGGCATGGCCAGCGGCTGCCCGATCAACAACATCATCCCTGAATGGAATGATCTTGTCTTCCGCGGCCTGTGGAAAGAGGCGCTCGACCGCCTGCACAAGACGAACAACTTCCCGGAATTCACCGGCCGCGTCTGCCCCGCTCCTTGCGAAGGCTCCTGCGTGCTCGGCATTCACGAACCGCCGGTGACGATCAAGAACATCGAAGTCAGCATCATCGACAAAGGCTGGGAAGAAGGCTGGGTGAAACCCGATGTGCCTGACCAGCGCACCGGCAAGAAAGTCGCCGTCATCGGCTCCGGTCCTGCCGGACTCAGCGCCGCCGCACAGCTCAACAGAGTCGGCCATACTGTCACCGTTCTCGAACGTGCTGACCGCCCCGGCGGCCTGCTCATGTATGGCATCCCCAACATGAAGCTCGACAAGAACGAGGTCGTCCTCCGTCGTGTAAAACTGCTCGAAGAAAGCGGTGTCATCTTCAAGTGCAACGTCAACGTGGGCACCGACATCACCGCCGAACAGCTCCTCAAGGACTTCGACGCCGTCGTCATCTGCACAGGTGCCACCAAACCACGCGATCTGCCGATCCCCGGCCGCGAATTGAAGGGCATCCACTTCGCCATGGACTTCCTCACGGCGAACACCAAGGCCGTGCTCGACAAGAGCGGCAATTTCATCACCGCAGACGGCAAGGATGTCGTCATCATCGGTGGCGGTGACACCGGCACCGACTGCGTGGGCACCAGCGTGCGCCACGGCTGCACCACCGTCACCCAGCTCGAAATCATGGCCAAGCCGCCGCTTACCCGCGCTGCGAACAATCCATGGCCCGAATGGCCCAAGACCTACAAGATGGACTACGGCCAGGAAGAAGCCGCCGCCAAGTTCGGCGACGATCCCCGTGTTTATCTTACCACCGCCACCCACTTCGAAGGCGATGCCGACGGCAACGTCAAAGCCGTCCATGTCGTGAACGTCGAGTGGAAGAAAGACGAAAAGGGCAACTTCGGCCCGCAGAAGATCCCCGGCACCGAAAAAGTCCTCCCCGCGCAGCTCGTTCTGCTCGCCATGGGCTTCCTCGGGCCAGAGCAGCCTCTCCTCGACGCCCTCAACATCGAGCGCGACCAGCGCAGCAACGTGAAAGCGGAGCACGAGAAATACACCACCAGCATCCCCGGCGTCTTTGCCGCCGGTGACTGCCGCCGTGGCCAGTCCCTCGTCGTCTGGGCCTTCAACGAAGGCCGTGGCGCCGCCCGCGAGTGCGACCGCTTCCTGATGGGCGAGACCGCTCTCCCGTAACCTTCAGCATCTCTCAAACCCGGGGTTCATTGAGCCCCGGGTTTTTTGTGCCCTTCGGGATTTTTCGAGGAACCTGGGAAACACTTTCCCTTCTGATGCCCAGGCAGCTCTATGAAGGCCACCGGCTGACAGCCTGTGGGAACCATTGAACTCATTTTAGGTGGCAATTGAGCCAACTTCTGAGCATCCTTCCGGCCCGATTGTCTCCCTTCCGATGCGTTTTGCCACCCTTCTGACCTTCCTCCTTTGCAGCAGCTCATTGCTGGGGCAGATCGTGGTTGGCGGAAAGCAGTTTGAGCGGTCCATCACCGAGTCCGGCCCGAAGGGTGAGTGGGTGGTGTATGAAAAAGGTGCTCCTCAAAACGATGGAACGCGGCGCTGGCTCACAAAACGCGTGCTGGTTGAGCTGGCTCCAGGTACGCCCGCTGCCTCGCTGGCCCAGGTGGCGGGTGTCACGCAAACCTCGGCGCGCGGCAAATACGCCGTCGTTGAGTTCGCCGGGAACGCGGATGCAGCCATCAAGGGAGCCGCCAGCCTGCTTAAAGCACCCGGGGTGCGCTCGGCCGCGCCGATGCTCTCACACCAGCTGTTTCACCGTTTTGTCCCCAATGACGCGTATGTTGCCTACAACGCTGCGAATCCCGGCTACCAGTGGCATTTGAGCAACACCGGCCAGAACGGTGCCGTCGCCGGTTCCGATTTGAATGTGCTGAGCGTCTGGGACAGCTACAAAGGCACGGGGGTACGCATCGCCATCGTCGATGATGGCCTGGAGGTCGGACATCCTGATCTCGCGCCGAACGTGGATCTCTCCCTCAGCTTCGACTTCAACGACAATGATAACGATCCCTCCCCTGGCGCAACGAACTTCCATGGCACCTCCTGCGCAGGGGTGGCAGCCGCGCGCGGCAACAACGGCATCGGCGGCTCCGGCGTGGCTCCCGAGGCAACGCTGGTGGGCCTGCGTCTAATCGCCGCTCCCACCAGCGACCAGCAGGAGGCGGATGCCTTCGCCTATCAAAAGGACCTCATCGCGGTGAAAAGCAACAGCTGGGGGCCCTATGACAGTGCATTCGGCTCCGGTGGCCCGGACGTCCTCAGCGCGCAGGCGCTGGAGGATGCGGCAACGACGGGTCGCAACGGCAAAGGCACCGTGTTCCTCTGGGCGGCAGGCAATGGCAATGGCAGCGGAGACGATTCAAATTATGACGGCTGGGCCAATTCGATCCATGCCATCGCCGTCTCCGCCATGAATGACAAAGGCAGGTCGTCCTATTACAGCGAGCCCGGAGCCAACATTCTTGTCTGCGCTCCCTCCAATGGTGGCAAGGAAGGCATCACCACCACGGACCGAACTGGGGCGCTGGGTTACAATGAAGATGGTGGCACGGTCGAGTACCCCGATTTCACCGACCCCAACTACACCAACACTTTTGGCGGCACGTCGTCGGCCACGCCTGCCGTGGCAGGCGTCGTGGCGCTCATGCTGCAGGCGAATCCGAGCCTTTCCACGAGGGATGTGCAGGAGATTCTCGTCCGCAGCGCCACTCAGAATGACTCATACGATGGCGACTGGATCACCAATGGCGCGGGTTTCCACTTCAACATCAAATACGGCGCCGGCCTGGTGAACGCGCAGCAGGCCACAGCCCTGGACTCCACCTGGACCAACGTCGCCCCGCGCCAGTCTCACACCTATGCGGCCGCGGCGCTGAACCTGCCCATACCGGACTACGACAGAAGCGGTGTCTCCAAAACCTTCACCGTTCCCATCGCCGACAATCTGCGGCTGGAACACATCACCGTGCATGTCAAAGCCGCTCACACAAATCGCGGTAACCTGGAGTGGCGTCTCGTTTCCCCCAGTGGCATCTCGGTGCGGTTGGCCCGCTCCCGCTTCAACGACAACGGGGCCGATCTCGACTGGACCTTCATGACCACGCATTGCTGGGGCGAGCGCTCTGTGGGCGACTGGAAGCTGCAGGCCATCGACCAAGTGGTGGGGGATGTCGGCACACTGACTGACGCCACCATCACATTTTACGGCACGCCAACGGACAGCGCGCTGCCCCTGCCCGTCATCACCTCCAACTGGATCGTCGTAGGCCGTGAAGGCTGGGAGATGAATCAGCAGATGACCGCCTCCAATTTCACCACGAGCTTTGATGCCGGAACCTATGCCATCGGCTCATTGCCTGCGGGTCTCACCCTCAATCCCACCACCGGGCTGATCACCGGCACACCGCAGATGACCGGTTTGTTCGAAGGCTGGCAAAGCGCCACCAACGCCACTGGAACCACCTCAGACTTCGCCTACTTTTACATTCTTGCGGCCACGCCTGCCCTGTCGGGTGCGGTGGAGCAGCCGACCAGCCTCAAAATCGTGCCGTTTGGATTTGGCGATCCTTTTAGCCAGACAACCACGACCCATGATGGCGTGGACGCGGTGCAGACCGCAACGGTCGATGACGAGGAATATTCAGGCATGGAATTCACCGTGAACGGCCCTGCTCGGTTGGAGTTCCAATGGAAGGTTTCATCCGAAAAGAACTACGATTATCTCGTGCTCACGGTGGACGGATATGTCCGGGACTACATCACGGGTGAAACCGATTGGAAATCCTCCGTGACCGATGTCGGTCCGGGACCTCATAACATCGATATCTACTACATGAAGGATCAGGCTGAGGCCAAGGGACAGGATGCTGGCTGGGTGGACCAAATCGTCATCACCCCCACGACCTCGGCTCCGGTGATCACCACAACGACCTTGGACGCCTATGAGGGCGTCTATTTCCGGCAGGTCATCATGGCCTCCAACGCTCCGGCGACCTACACAGCCGAGGGTCTGCCCCCCGGGCTCACACTGGATGCGACGACGGGTCTGCTCTACGGCAGCGTTACTGCACCCGGTACGTACCAGATCACGCTCCACGTCACCAACGCCTTCGGCACCACGACCCAGGTCATCACGCTCCAGGTGGGCACCATCGCACAAGGCCTGGCGGAGGCGTTGGACGCCCCCGCCCAAGCCATCACGTCTGCGGGCGATCTCACTTGGGTGCCGCAATGGTTGTACGCGCATGACGGCAATGACGCGGCCCGCAGCGGCCCCATTGGAGACCTCCAGCGCAGTGAAATGACCACCCAGGTTACCGGGCCGTGCAAAGTGACCTTCTACTGGGGCATTTCTTCTGAAGCTGACTATGATTTCATGCGCTTCTACATCGACGACGTGGAAAAGGAAGCCATCAGCGGGGAAGTGGGCTGGACACGCAAAGCATTCCTGATTCCCTCCGGCTCCCACACGCTCAAATGGTCCTACATCAAGGATGACTTCACCGCTTCCGGCCTCGATTCCGGTCTGGTTGACCAGTTTGAAACTCATCTGGACAATGACGGTGACGGAGTGCATTCAGACCTCGAAACCTGGTTCGGCACCAGCGACGCCGATCCCCGCAGCTTCCCACAAACGGTTCTCGCCCGCAGCACAAGCACCACGCTGCAGTTTCCATCCGTGCCGGACAATGACTACCTCATCGAATACAGCGATGACTTGAAGGAATGGACCCCTAACATTTTCACGGCGACCGGCACATCCACCACATGGACGGACTTGAATGCAGTAAACAAAACCCGCCGTTTCTACCGGGTGGGAATTCCTTGATTACTTCAAGCTGGTGAGGAAACGACGGAAAAAAGCCACCCCGTCCTCCAAGTCACTCACGGCAATAAATTCATCCTTCGTATGCGCCTGAGCAATCGAACCTGGACCGATGGCAATGGCCGGAGTGCCCGCGACTGCCAGAAAGGCAGCATCGCAGAACCACGGCGCGCCGGTCAGACCGGCCCCGGCGGCAATCAACTTCTGCACAAAGGCGTTCTCAGGGTCGGTATCGAGGTGAAACGCCTCGCTGGCGACGGTGACCCGGGCGGTTGCGTCGAGGCGCTGCACGAAATCCGTCAGCAGTGCCAGAGCACCGCCAGCGCGCTGCAGGCCGGGTGTGGTACGTATATCCAGGCGTAGTTTGCAAAAATCTGCCACGATATTGCTGCGTGTGCCGCCCTGAATCATGCCGAGATTAATGGTGCTGGCCCCGAGCCATTCATCATCACCTCCGGCTTCAGCCAGAATATCACGGAACTCGGTGTCGAGTGCCGACACGAGCTTCGCCATCTTCACGATCGCATTCACCCCCAGTTCGGGAGTGGCCCCATGCACCGCGACACCTGGGGTGTGAACATCGGCCCACAGGCAGCCCTTGTGTCGAAACACGGTCTTCAAGCTCGTGGGCTCACCAATGATGGCGAGGTCGTAGCGCCCATGATGCTTCGCAAAGTGTTGAGAACCAAGCTGTGCGCTCTCCTCGGACATAAACCCGACAAAGTGCACTTCGACCGGCAGTGAGGGGATTTCGGCGCGCATTTCGTACAAAGCCCAGAGCATGGAGGCCATGGGGCCCTTGGTGTCGGAGGCTCCGCGGCCCCAGATTTTGCCGTCGCGGAGTTCGCCGCCGAAGGGGGGGATGGTCATGCCTCCGACGCTGACGGTGTCGGTGTGGGGGGCGAAGAGGATGCGTGGTTTGGGGTTGCCATTTGCGCTGGGATGCGTTGGAAAGCGCCCGATTACATTTGGGCGCTCAGGCTCGACCTCTTCAAGCGTCACCTCAGCTCCGGCAGATCGTAGAAAATCTGCGACATACAGTGCACATTGTTGCTCGCCGATGCCGTCGGTGCCGGGGTCGCCGTCCGGATTTACCGAGGGGATGCGCACAAGTGCCTGGGCAAGCTCGACGACGTTCGATGCAAGGGAAGTCATCTGCCAGAAAGGCACAGGTGGCTGGCGGGCGCAAGTGCTCGCCAAATTTGTCCTTGAGTGTGTCGGATTTGGCAAAGAAGGCCCCGCCGCAGGGTACTTGAGGCATTGTTGTAACCCCTGTGCAACTTACGGCGTTTTTTGATCCATGAAGTTCCACCACATCGCACTCATTCTCCTCGGCTTCAGCGGAGCGGGCCATGCCACCGAACCGGTCATAACAACCAAAGCCACGGATGGGAAAACGATCTTTCAGACTGTCTGCGCGCAATGCCACGGAACTTCCGGTGAGGGCAAGATCGAACTTAAATCTCCTTCCATTGCAGGGATGCCTGCTTGGTATGTGAGCACGCAGTTTGCCAATCTGCGTGAAGGCCGGCGCGGACATGATGCGGCTGATCCGCAGTCGTTCATGATGGCGGCGATCGCCAAGGCGCTACAGCCGGAGCAGGTCAAGGCGGTGGTGGCCCATGTTGAGAAGATGCCTATGAGAGTGCCCATGGGCAAGGATCGGGTCATGGCCAACACGAACCCTGAGGAGGGCATGCGGCTTTTTCAGGAACGCTGCATGGAATGCCACCGGTACAACGCCAGTGGCGAGATGACCTTTGGCAGTCCGCCGCTGATTGGGCGTCAGGGCTGGTACCTGGAGGAGCAGCTCAAGAAATTCAAATCTGGCAAACGCGGGGCCATCAAGAACGATGTGAATGGTGCGAAGATGGTGCAGATAACGACCTCGTTCATCGAGGATGAACAGATGCTGCGGGACGTGGTGGCCTACATCATGACACTCAATCCTGACGCGGCGGCATCGCCTGAAGAGCAGAAGAAGCAGATCATTGAGGGCAGCCCGTTTGAGAGCGCCGGACGTTGATCAGGCGTTGGCTTGGAGTTCTTTGACCGGCTCGCCCTTGCTGAGGGCCATGGGGCGGCCGACGGGGGTCATGACTTCTTTGCTGTAATCGATGCCGAGGAGGTTTTGTACGGTGGCGTGCAGGTCTTCGACGAGCACCGGCTTTTCGGGCGCTTGCTTTTCGCCCTCGGGATCGGTGGCGCCGATGACACGGCCACCAGCGAAGCCGCCACCGGAGACAAGCATGCTGAAGGCGTGGGGCCAATGATCGCGACCGCCGACGTTGTTGATTTTCGGCGTGCGACCGAATTCGCCGCCGCAGACGACGATGGTGCTTTCGAGGAGGCCGAGTTTTTTGAGATCGCGGATCAGGGAGGCGTAGGCGGCATCGAGGATTTTCACCTGAGTGGCCTGGCCTTCGAGGTTGTTGGCGTGGGTGTCCCAGCCGTTGAGGGTGACTTCGACGCAGCGGACGCCGGCCTGGATGAGCCGGACGGCGGCGAAGCAGCCGCGGCCGAATGGGGTGTCGCCATAGGCGTTGAGTTCTTTGGCCGGGGCATCGTTGACGTTGAAGGCTTTCATCTGCTCGGAGGACATCATGTTCCGCGCCCGCTGCATGGAGATCTGGTGGAGTGTTTTGTTTTGATCCATGTCAGGCTCGCGGCCGCGTGCGAAGGCCTGCTCGACCACGGCCAGGCCTTCCATGCGACGATCCAAGCGCTTGTCGTCCACGCGTGCTTTGACATCGGGGACGGGAAACTTGGGGTCATACATTTGGAACGCGTCGTATTTGGCTCCGAAGAAACCGCCGCGTGCGGGCCACTGGTTGGGCAGGATGGAGACGTGTGTTGGGATCTCGATCTTCGCCTCCGGCAGTTCATGGCAGACGATGGCGCCGATGCTGGGATGAATGAGCGTGGGATCGGGGCGGTAGCCGGTCTTGATGTTGTAAAAGGCACGCTCGTGGTCCCCTTCCTTGCTGACCATTGAGCGGATGAGTGACACGTCCTGCATGACGCTCGCGGTTTGTTCGAGGCCAGCGGCAAAGTTCACGCCTTTGATCGCGGTGGGGATGGTTTTGACGCCGCCGCCGATTTTGGTTTCGGGGTGGGGATCGAAGGTGTCGAGCTGGCTTGCGGCGCCGCCGAGCCAGAGCAGAATGACGGAGCGTGCCGGTTTGCCTTTGGGGGCGGTTTCGGCTTCGACGGCGAGGAGATCGGCGAGGGGGGTGAGCCAAGAAATGCCAGCGGCTCCAGCGCCCCGGAGAAGGGTGCGCCGGGTGAGATGTTCGCTGCTGTTGCAGGCGTGAATCGTGTTCATAGCATTTAGTGATTCCAGGAAAACTCGGTGGCGTTCATGAGGGTCCAGTAGAGGTCAGACATGGCGCTGCTGCGGGAGTTTCTGCTCTTGGAGGTGGCCAGCAGGCCGGTGAAGTGAGTTGATTCGGCCGGGGTAGGACGACGCGTGAAAATGGAAAGGTAGGCTGCCTCCACCGCCGTGGCATTGTCTGGGGCCAGCATGCTGATGCGGGTGCTGGCATTGATGACTGGATTGTTGCCGGTGTTGGTGGTGATCATGTTGCCGTTCATGAGCAGGAGGCGCTGGGGGATGGTGCCGCCGGCATCGTCGAAATTGTCCTCACCGGAGTCGCCGTAGCGCTTCACGAAGTTGGCCACGTCGATGTCGCGCTTGAGGCGGAAGAGGACGTGCGTGTCCGCGTCGATGGTGCTGAGCGAG
This sequence comes from Prosthecobacter debontii, assembly GCA_943371875.1. Lineage (GTDB taxonomy): Bacteria > Verrucomicrobiota > Verrucomicrobiia > Verrucomicrobiales > Verrucomicrobiaceae > Prosthecobacter > Prosthecobacter debontii_C. The sequence goes on from CALRWM010000007.1 coordinate 130,044, forward strand.
GCCGCCTGGATCACGCTGCCCGCCATCTGCTCGGGGCGCAGACGTGTCACGGGAAAGGCCGCCCAGGCATTTTCCGCCGCCGTTGTCACGGGATGCGAAGGGTCACTGGACTGACTCGACATCTGAAAGACTTTGGTGCCGACGATCACCCGGATCAGACGCTGAATATCATAGCCGTGCGAGATGAAATCATCCGCCAGCAACTCCATGCCGGCAGGAAAAGGTCCGTCGAGCGGGATCTCATCCACAGGAGCGATCAAGGGACGGTTGAACAGCAGGGCCCACATGCGGTTCACAAGAGCGCGGGCGAAGGCCTTGTTGTCTTTGGCCGTCACCCAGGAAGCCAGCTTGGCGCGCGGGGAGCCTTTGGCAGGCAGGAGTTCGGGCTTCCAGGGCACCACGGGCTGGACTTTTTCCTCTTCTGTTTTGCCGAGGTAGCGGACTTGGTAGTTCTTTTTGGGATCATCGCGCAGGCCGGTTAAGTTGAAGTCCGCCTGACCAAAGAAGGCGGCGAGCTGATGGAAATCGGTTTGTTTCCAGGTGCTGCCGAGCTTGCCGTCGTGGCACTGGACGCAGTCGATGCGTACACCGAGGAAGGCGCGGCTGACTTTGGCCGCCAGTTTGACCTCGTCGGGGCCTTTTTTGTTTTCGTTGGTGACGGTGACGAAGTTGACTTCGGGGTTGGTGGTCCAGACGCCGTTGGAGTCGATCAAAGAGCGGGCGATTTGATCGTAGGGGCGGTTTTGCTGAAGGGCATCGCTGAGCCAGTCCACCAACCGACGACGGCGATACATGAGGAAGGGGCCGTTTTCGATGCCGACGTAAACGCGGGCGAGGCGCTCGGCCAAGTAGTCGCTGGTGCGACGGTCGGAGAGGAGGTGGGACAACCACCATTGGGGTACGTCAGCGCCTTTGAGCGACTCCAGCAAGCGAAGCTCCTGCAAGGAGGGAATGCTGCCCGTCAGCGCGAGGGACAGGCGTCGAACGAGGGTGAGGTCATCCGTTTTTCCCACGGGATTCAGTGCTTGCTGTGCCCAGGCTTTTTGGAAATCTGCGTCCACCGCCTGCGCCGCTCGTTGAATGTCCTCAAGCTGCGTTTTGGGCAACCTTGGGGCGCTTCCCGTGACCGCCACCGGTGGGGTCAGCAGTTCCGCCACACCCCAAAAGGCCCCCGCCGCCACGGCAGCCAGGATGAGGGCATTGCGCAGCCAGAGCAGCCAGCTTGAGGAGGAAGGAGCGGAATTCATGACGGGAGACTGCATTCGAGCCTGTCTAGTAACACGCGAAGCCAACATTGGTTTCCTGAGGAAGTTTGCAACAAACACCGCGCAGACGACTTTCATAGGGCTTCCTGCATGTCCGAACCTTCGCTGCTGCCCACTGCCCTGCCCCCTCCCCTGCCTGTGGAGATGGAGGAAGCGTTGGCGAAACCTGGCGGCGAAACCGACGAGAGTGGACCGGACCGCCTGAAGGCGGGACTGCAATACGCGCCCACAGTAGAGCCGCATCATAGCCCGAGTCCCACTGTACCGGTGGCGGAGAAGCGGGGCTTATTTCAGAAGGTGGGCTCGGGGCTGGACTGGCTTTTTGGGCTGGCGGCGCTGCTTGTTTTGGTGGCCGCTTGCTCGGTGGTTCCGGTGCTGAATTTCCTGAGTTTGGGCTACCTGCTGCATGTGAGCGGGACGATAGCGAGGACCGGGCGCTTTCGTGATGGTTTCATTGGTGTGAGGAAGGCAGCCGTTCTTGGCAGCCTTGCGGCAGGTGTTTGGATTGTCGTCTGGCCGGCGCGGCTGCTTTCCACGATGTGGAAGGATGCTGAACTGATCGCTCCCGGGAGCGGGATTGCCAAAGGGTGGCATGCGGGGTTGATCGTCGTGATTGTCCTCACGCTCGCGCACATTGTGTGGGCCTGTGTTCGCGGCGGGAAACTGCGGCATTTTTTGTGGCCGCAGCCGCTGCGCTTCAAACGCTGGCTGAGCACGCCGGAGAAGTTTGGCAATCTTCAGGGCATGATCACCGGCTATATCGTCGGGCTGCGCCTGCCGTTTTACTTCTGGCTCGGGCTGCGTGGGTTTGTGGGAGCGCTGGTGTGGCTGATTGTTCCGGTGGGCATTTTGCTGGGTGCCACGCGTCTGCCGGTGGGCGGCTCGGTACTGCTCTCGCTGCTGGGAGGCGTGCTGCTGCTGGTGGTGGCGATTCATCTGCCGTTTTTGCAGGCGCATTTCGCGCAGACGGACCGGTTTAGCGCGATGTTTGAACTGCGTGAGGTTCGCCGGTTGTTTCTGCGTGCGCCGCTGGCGTTTTGGTTTGCGCTCCTCATCACGCTGCTGTTTGCGGTGCCGTTGTATTTGCTGAAGATTGAGCTGACGCCGCGTGAGCTGGCATGGCTGCCGAGTCTGCTGTTTGTTATTTTCATCTTCCCGGCGCGGGTGCTGACGGGATGGGCGATGAACCGGGCGACGAGGCGTGAGCAGCCGCGGCATTGGCTTCCGAGATGGATGGCGCGGCTGGGGATTGTGCCGGTGGCGCTGGCTTACACGCTGGTGGTGTATTTCACGCCGTATCTGTCCTGGAACGGGGCGTGGAGTTTGCTGGAGCAGCATGCGTTTCTGGTGCCGGCGCCGTTGATGGCGCTGTGAGGGGGATGGGGGAGCTGACCGTGGTTTACGGTTGTTGGGGTATGGGAGAAACGGGGGTGACGTGGAGATGAGGGGACGCAATGATATTGTGGCGGTGGAGCGATGCATTCGCTGCTAGAGAACGCGGTGTGTGCAGGAGGCTCTGGGTTTGCTTCCCGGAGGTGTGCGCGACACCCAGGGAAGCACTCGCCAAGGCTCGGCATCCCTGGGCTGAAATACGGAAGGCCGTTGGCCTTCGAGACGAGGTTTGTTTTGAGGATTCCGTGCGGTTGTGGGCAAATTAGTGCGTTGGGAACCGTACTCGGGTTGTGGCGACTTGAGGACACGGCGGGTGAAGAAAGATTTGTGTCACCGCTACGCGGTTCTACGGGATTACAGAGGCATTGGTGGTGCGGGTCCGTGGGCTGGCGCCCACGGCTACCGTTATGTCAGCGCTACGCGCTTGAAATCGGCGGAGTCTGCCAAGAAGATGTCGATGGTCTTGCACGCTTGGTGAGGAGATGAATGCGCTGGGAACCGCACTCGGAGAGTGCGGACCACTTCGCGCTGTGGCCTTATGGGCCTGGAGGTGTTTGGCGGAGCTTTGGAAAAGTGCCTTGGTGGTGAATCTGGGCTTGTCGGGCAGGTGGCATGCGCCATTCGTCATGGCCCTATGACCTGGCTTACTGACCACACGCTCCTGCCCGCTGATGTTTGGTCGCTCGTGCTGGCGGCGATAGGGGCGATGTGCATTGGGATGTCGAAGGCGGGGCTGGCGGGGACTTCGACGCTGAATGTGGTTTTGATGGCGCAGATCTTCGGCGCGAAGCAGTCGGTAGGTGTGATTCTGCCGATGCTGATCGCGGCGGATTTCATGGGCTACATCATCAACCGCAAGGGCGGGAGCTGGCGGCGCATTGTGCCGATGGTGCCGCCGGCGATTGCGGGGGTGGTGGTGGGGTGGTTTTTGCTGGGGACTTTTGACAACTCAATGGCGCGCGTGGTGATCGGCTGGATCATCATTGTGCTGCTGATTTTTAACTGGGTGCTGAACAAGAGGCGGCAGGACTTTCTGGCGCTGACGGAGCATCAGGTGTTCACGTGGTCGATGGGGTTTCTGGCCGGGGTGGTGACGATGCTGGCGAATGCGGCGGGGCCGGTGATGACGGTTTATCTTTTGGCGCAGCATTTGGAGAAGAAGGAACACCTGGGGGTGTTCAGCCGGTTCTTCCTGTTTATTAATTTGTTCAAAGTGCCGTTCAGTACGGATCTGGGGATCATCAATCCCAAGTCGCTGATGACGAATCTGACCTTGATGCCGTGCGTGGTGCTGGGAGTGCTGCTGGGGTGGTGGATTCTGAAAAGGCTGCCGCAGAAGGTGTTTGAAAATGTGCTGTTCTGGCTGACGGCGTTTGCGGCGGTGTGGTTGATTCGGGGGTGAGGAGTGGGGAGTGGATGGGCATTGAGCGGGAGGTTTGGGAGATAGCGGCACGGCTTGGGTGCTGCGGGGCGCATTGAAGGCGCTTCTGGTGGGCGTGGTGTGTGAAGGAGCGCTGGGTTTGCTTTCCGGATTTGATGGCGGAAACCCAGGGCGTTGCCCTGGGCTGCGATAGGCCGCACCTATGGTGCTGAACTGCTGCGTGGCCCGTTCTTCGCTGCACTACGGAGAGACAAGCTGCGTCTGGGTGGAAGATGGAGTCAGTCAGACAAGGAAGTTCAGCAAGAAGCCACGCTGGAGGCTGAGATGCTGGAGAGTCGTGCGGAGACAGGGGTGCAAGCGGAGTGCTGCGGACTGGAAGTCCGCGCTCCGGGACTCTTTGGCCTGCGGAGTTCAATTCTGCGATGACGGTTCTTAACCAAGTGGCCCTTCACGCCCTTATTTTATTATTGGAGTATGTTGTCAGATTATCAGTCCGCAATACGCTTCGGCTCCCATGAAGCCCGTACTGCTTGCCCTTGTTTTTTCGTCGTTTGCCGCTGCTGCGGAGTTTCCTGCGCTGTACAACAGTGATCCGGGGAATCCGCAGCCGACACCGGCGAAGGAGGCATTGAAGATGCTGAAGTTGCCGAAGGGGTTTACGGCGACGCTGTTTTCGGCGGAGCCGGAGGTGCAGAATCCGATCGGCTTGTCATGGGATGCGCGGGGGCGCATGTGGGTGGCGGAGAACTACACGTATGCGGAGCGTGCGAAGCGGTTTGACCTGAGCCTGAAGGACCGGGTCATTATTCTCGAAGACAAGGACTGGGACGGCGTGGCGGAGACGCGAAAGGTTTTCACTGAAGATGTGCAGATGCTGACGAGCGTGGAGGTGGGCCGCGATGGTGTGTGGCTGATGTGCCCGCCGCAGGTGTTGTTTATTCCTGACCGCAACCATGATGATATTCCGGATGGTGAGCCGGAAGTGGTGATCGATGGCTTCACGGTGGCGAAGGACAACTACCACAACTTTGCCAACGGACTGCGCTTTGGACCGGATGGCTGGCTGTATGGCCGCTGCGGCCACTCCTGCCCCGGCAAGCTCGGCATTCCCGGCACGCCAGATGAACAGCGGGTGCCGATGAAGGGTGGGATCTGGCGCTATCACCCTGAGAAGAAGATTGTGGAAGTGCTGACGCACGGCACCACGAATCCGTGGGGGCATGACTGGGATGCGAATGGGGAGATGTTTTTCATCAACACGGTCACGGGGCATCTGTGGCATCTGATGCATGGCGCGCACCTCATGGACTCCAGCAAGGAGAATCCCTTTGTGTATGAGAAGCTGGACACCATCGCGGATCACTACCACTACGACCGCGGCGGCAGCTGGACAGCGTCCCGTGATGGGAAGGCGAACAGTTTGGGTGGTGGACATGCGCACATTGGGATGATGATTTATCAGGCGGAGCAGTGGCCGGCGGAATATCGGAACAAGCTCTTCACGCTGAACATGCATGGGCGCCGTGCGAATGTGGAAAGGCTGGAGCGCAACGGCAGCGGGTATGTGGGCAAGCATGAGCCGGATGTTTTTCTCAGTGATGATCCGTGGTTTCGTGGCATCGAGATCAGCACGGGGCCGGATGGCAGCGGCTTCATTTTGGACTGGAGCGATACCGGTGAGTGCCATGACTCGACGGGCGTGCATCGGACGAGCGGGAGGATTTTCCGAGTCAGCTACGGTGAGGTGAAGAAGCCGGAGACGCCCTTTGCGTGGCGCAAGGCGTGGCCGAAGGCGGATCTGAATTCGGCTGACGAGCATGCGCGTGCTTTGGCGATCCGCGAACTCACGCAGTTCTCGCCGATCGATGCGAGCACGGGGCCGATGGCGCATGCGGTTTATCCCGAGCTGGCGTTTGATGCGGTCAGGCTGGCTAAGGAGGACAAGTCGGCTTTTGTGCGCCTGACACTGGCCTCGACGCTGCAACGCCTGCCGGTGGCCAAGCGTGCGGCGCTGGGTGCGGCGCTGCTGGCGCATGCGGAGGACGCGAAAGATCCGTTTCTGCCTTACCTGGTGTGGTATGGCATCAGTCCGCTGGCGAAGGAAGATCCGCAGGCACTCGTGGCTCTGGCGAAAGATTGCACATGGCCGAAGACGCTGCGCTGGATGGCACGGAGTCTGGCGACACAGCCGGAGGCTTTGAATGCGCTGCTGGCGCAGGCGAAAGTGGAGCAAACGGAGTCCATTCTTGAGGGGTTGGCGGATGCTTTTAAGGGAATTCGGAAGGCGGCAAAGCCTGAGGCTTGGGATGGGTTTGCAAAGCTGGCGGCAGGCGCACCAGAACCGGCTAAAGCCGGGACTACAAAACACACTGCTGATCCGGAACGGGCTAAAGCCCGAACTACGTACATTCAGGAACTGAGCATTTTGTTTGGAGATGGGCGGGCGCTGGATGATGTGAAGAAGATGGCGCTGGATGAGAAGGCGGACCTTTCTGCGCGTGAGTCGGCGCTGAAGACGCTGATTGAAAACAAGCCTGATGATCTGCGGGCGATTTGCACGCAACTGCTGGAGGTGCGCGGGCTCAACGTGATCGCGGTGCGCGGGCTGGCGCTGTTTGATGATCCTGAGATCGGGCAGAAGCTGGCGGGGAGCTATCGCAAATTTGGCCCTGCTGAACGTCCGACGGTGATCGACACGCTGGTGTCGCGGCCGAGCTTTGCCAAGGCGCTGCTGAAAGACATGGCGGAGGGGAAGATCCCGCGCGCTGATTTGACGGCCTTCCATGCACGCCAGATCAATGCCTTCAAGGATGAAGCGCTCTCCAAGCAACTGGTGGAGGTCTGGGGCGAGCTGCGTGAGTCTGCGGCTGACAAAAAGGAGCTGATCGAAAAGGTGAAAAAGCAGCTCACGCCGGCGGTGCTGGCCAAGGCGAACCTGAGCCAGGGGCGCATGCTTTTCACCGCCATCTGTGGCGCCTGCCACGCCATGTACGGGCAGGGCGGGAAGATAGGGCCTGATCTGACGGGCTCAGGCCGTGCGAACCTGGACTACCTGCTGGAAAACATCGCCGATCCGAGCGGGGTGATGAGTGCGGACTTTCGCATGAGCCTGCTGACGCACAAGGATGGCCGCGTGCTGAGCGGGGTGGTCACGGAATCGAACGCACGCACGCTGACACTGCGCACGATGACTGAAACCCTGACACTGGACCGTGCGGACATCGTTAAACAGGAAACCTCGCCGCTCTCCATGATGCCTGAGGGATTGCTGCTGGCCTTCCAGCCGGAACAGGTGCGTGATCTGATTGCGTATTTGATGCATCCAGTGCAGGTTCCACTGCCTAAAGCGCCATGATCACGCCAACTTCCAGTCGCAAATTCCAATTTGGCCCTGGCTGGCTGCTGCTGCTGGGCATGATTGCGCTCCTGCTTTTCAACAAGAACAGCCGTGACGTCTTGAAGACGCTGAAGGAGCGGGTGAATGGGGAGACGCAGCGGATGCGCACGGAAATGGATGGTTTGAAGGCAGCTTTGGAAAAGAAGCAGCAGGAGGAAAAGTAGACCCGGGCCATTGGCTCAGGCTATTTTAAGACAATCTTTGTTTGGCAGCGGCCCCTACGCCTGCTGTATTTCCCGAATGTCACAAGGAACCCTACTCATCACCGGCGGCGCAGGATACATTGGCTCGCACACTGTTCGTCATTTGCTGGAACAAAACGAACGTGTTGTGGTGCTGGACAACCTTGTCTTCGGGCATCGTGAGGCGCTGCCGATGGACCGGGTGGCCTTTGTGGAAGGCGACATGGCCGATGCTGCGCTGATGGAAAAACTTTTCACTGAACACAAGCCGGAAGCGGTGCTGCATTTTGCGGCCTTTGCGTATGTCGGGGAGTCGGTGACGGATCCGCTGAAGTACTACCGGAACAATCTCGCCGCGCCGCTGACGCTGCTGGAAACGATGCAGCGCCATGGCTGCAAGCGCTTCATCTTTTCCTCCACGTGCGCGACGTATGGCGATCCGGTGCGCATCCCCATTGATGAATCTCATCCGCAGGCGCCGGTGAACCCTTACGGTGCGAGCAAATGGATGCTGGAGCGTGTGCTGCGTGACTGCGGAAACGCCTGGGGACTGAAGTCTGTCTTTCTGCGCTACTTCAACGCGAGCGGCTGCCACCCAAGCGGTGAGATCGGTGAAGACCACAATCCGGAGACGCACCTCATCCCGCGCATCCTGATGGCTGCCACAGGGGAGATCGAGAACATCACGGTCTTTGGCACCGACTACGCCACGCCGGATGGCACGTGCATCCGCGATTACATCCACGTGTGTGATCTGGCTTCGGCGCATGCGCTGGCATTGCAATATCTCCGCAAGGGTGGTGAGACCATCGCGGTGAATCTCGGCACGGGCCGGGGGTTCAGCGTCAAAGAAATCATCTCCACGGCGGAAGCAGTGACTGGGAAAAAAATTCCGGTGACTTATGGGCCGCGCCGCGCGGGCGATCCCTCAGAGCTAATCGCAGAGCCTAAAATGGCTAAAGAGACTCTTCAGTGGGAGGCAACGCATAAAGACCCACGGGAGCATATTGAGTCTGCCTGGCGATGGATGAGCGGCGATCGTAAGGGGCGGTATTCCGTTTGATTTTCAAGGAGTAAAGACTCCTGCCGAGCAAGCTGCTGCAAAACTCAGGCTGCTGCCAGAAGTGAGCGCAGAACCTAACGAGCCTAAATAAACCTTTTAACTAAGGCGGCCCATAGAGATCTGCGGGAGTGTGTTGACTCATCCTTGCGATGAGCGCATGTAGAATGTCATGTGCGATATGTAGTTTGAACGGTCTTCACTTAAGACTGTCGCACTATAGATTCACTTGGTTTCACACTTTAAATGAGAGCTTTTATTCCGTCGTTAATTTGCGTTGTTGCGTATCTTGGCAACACTCTGCTCCATGCTGTTGAGCTGGTCGGGGAACCGCAGACGAGAACCACGGCAAACACCGCCACAATTCAATGGCGCACGGATGTGGAATGCGGCACGCGGCTGCAGTTTGGACTGAATCCCGCAGCGCTGGACCGCAAGGCCGAAGGTGCGGTGACGCGTGATCACACTCTGCAACTGGAAGCGCTGACTCCGGCCACCACGTATTATTTCAGTGTGGGCAGTGCACGAGCCAAGCTTGGCACAGGGACCTTCACCACGACAGGTGGCGCACCGGCTGCGGCACCGCAGCCTTCCCTGATTCGCCGTGTGCTGAATGTCCTCACACCGGACAAGAAGGAGGCGCCGCTCGTGGTTGCCACGCAGGCCCCGCCGACTCGGCAGACCTGGGGGCACATCGATTCACTGCAGGATCATTTTGACCGACATGGCGGCGACTTCTCCAGCAAGTCGCCAGATGACTACGCGGCAAAGGCCTGGCTATTTCTTCAACGCGCCCGCGCTGACAACCTGCCGATGAAGCTGGACGACACGGACGGAACGCTTCGCGTCTTTGATCCCGCCACACGCGTATTTGGTGCTTATAACGGCGCTGGCAAGACCAAGACCTTCTTCAAGCCGGACAACCCCTCCTACTGGCAGCGCCAGCCCGGACGAACCGTGAAATCGGCTGACCTGCGCTTCTCTCCCCGCTGAGAACGCCCCAAAGACCTTCCAAAAAAAAACCATGAAAAACAACCTCAACTTCTGCCCCGTATGTGGCTATGACAAGCTCGCTGAGCCGCCGAAAAACCGAACCGGAGGCGCATCGATGGAAATCTGCGCCTGCTGCGGATTTCAGTTTGGCGTGACTGACGATGACAAAGGCGTGAGCTACGATGATTTTCGACAGCAATGGATCACGGACGGAATGCCGTGGACCAGCACAGGGAAAAAGATCCCCAAAGGCTGGAACCCGCAGACGCAGCTGGGCTCACTGGCCCTGCGTGCCACGCTGAGCCGTGTGAAGGGCCGTCCGCCGCGGATGGCAGTCATCTTTGCGTGAGCTCACGCCGCACCTTTAAGCAAACTCAACGCATGCACGCGCGCGCTGTCGGCGCTGCCGCCGAGCATGCGTGCGAGTTCGTCGACGCGTAGTTCATCGCTCACAGCCTGAATCTGTGAGCGGGTGGTGTTGCCGGTGATTTCCTTGGTCACGACGAAGTGGCTTTTTGCGAGAGAGGCCACCTGCGGGAAGTGGGTGATGGCGATGACCTGGTGCGTAGTGCCCAGTGCGGCCATTTTGCGGCCGACGGCCTCGGCGATGTTGCCGCCGACGTTGGCGTCGATTTCGTCGAAGACGAGGAGGGGGACTGCGTCCTGCTTTGCGAGGGCGCTTTTCACGGCGAGAAGGACGCGGGACATTTCACCGCTGGATGCGGTGAGGCGGAGGGGTTTGGAGGGCTCGCCGGGATTGGGTGCGAAGTGGAAATCGACTTCTTCGAGGCCGTTGCGTTCGGGTGATGGGAGCACGGCAAGCTGTGCTTCGAACACGCTGCGTTTGAAGCCGAGATCGAGGAGGTGGGAGGCGACTTCTTTGGCGAGCTTGGGAGCGGCATCGTTGCGTTTCTTGGAGATCTGTTTGCCGAGCTTCGTCATGTCTGCTTCGCGCTCTTTGACGAGCTTTTGGAGCTTGGCGATTTCTTCACCACGGTTCTCCATCTTGGCGAGTTTGCGCTCGGTTTCGGCGAGGAACTCGAGGATCTCGGCGATGGTGCGGCCGTACTTGCGCTTCAGGGTCTGGATGGTGTGAATGCGGCTTTCGAGCTTGTCGAGTTCGGCGGCGTCGATCTCCAGATCGTCTGCGTAGTCCTGCACGCTGCTTTCGAGTTCGGTGAGTTCGATTTGCGCGGACTTGAAGCCTTCGAACATCGTGGCGGTGGCGGGGTCGATTTTTTCGAGTTCGTGGATGCTGCGGCTGATCTCACGCAGGCCGTCGATGACGCTGCCTTCGCCTTCGCTGAGGCGACCGGTGATGCTGCCGCAGAGTTCGGCGAGGCGTGCGCCGTTGGCGGCGATGCGGTGGCGGGATTCGATTTCTTCTTCCTCGCCGGGTTTCAAGCTGGCGGCGGCGATTTCGGTCGCCTGGAACTTGAGCATGTCGATCTGCTGGCTGCTGGCGCGCTCGGAGTTTTCGAGTTCATCGAGTTCTGTTGCGGCGGCGCGCCAGAGCTTCCATGAGTCTTGGTATCTGCCCAGCAGTTCCTCAACGCTGGCATACTTGTCGAGCATCTCGAGCTGGCGGTCCTTGGAATTGAGGGACTGATGATCGTGGGGGCCGTGGAGATCGACGAGAAATTCGCCAAGGCTCTTGAGCACCTGGATGGTGACCGGGGAGCAGTTGACGAACTGTTTGTTGGCTCCGCTGGTGCTGATGGAGCGTTTGATGAGGAGTTCCCCGTCCTGGCAGGGCTCCAGGCCGGCTTCTTCGAGCACGGCATCGATGGCGCGGGTGTCCTTGAGGTGGAAACCGGCCTCCACGGTGCAAGCGTCCTGGCCGTTGCGAATCAGGCTGCGGTCGGCTCTTTCGCCAAGGATCAGCTTCAGAGCGCCGACGATGATGGATTTGCCTGCGCCGGTCTCCCCCGTCACGCCAATGAGACCAGCGGCCAGCTCCCAGGTCACGTCTTCAACGAGGGCCAGATTGCGGATTTTGAGGAAGGAAAGCATGGGTGAGATGGAATGGTGGGCAAACGAACATGTATCGTCCTTTCTGCATTTCAACCACCAGGAGACAGACCGGCTGCCGAAAATTTTGTCACCTTGCCAGATCGAAGGCGGGACGCCTCGATCCGTTGACAGGCCGGAGGCCTATCCTCCGCGGGGTGATCTTCCACTCCATGCTTTAAATGCGCGCGAAAAATGTGCGGCGGATTTGTAACCGAGTTCTGCGGCGACGCCTTTCACCAGGGCATCGGGCTGGCGGAGTTTGATGGCGGCCTGGGAGAGCTTGAGACGGGTGAGACAGGCGAGCGGGGTCTCGGTGTCGTAGCGCTGGAAGAGGCGGGTGAAGTAGGCGGCGGAGACGAAGCAGGCTTTGGCGGCCTGCTCGATGCTGCTGAGCACGGGATAGTTGCGAAGCAAATGACCGCGACAGCGCAGGTAGGTGGCGTACGCGGGGTCCATTTTGGTGGTGGCGGGCTGGCGGGAGTCGGCGCAGAGCACCAGAGCGTGCTCGAGTGTGGCACAGGCTGCCCGCAGGCCAAAGCGACCGCCACGGAGGGCGTGATCGATCACTTCCTCCAGCAATGAGTCAACGCGTGAGGCGTCCGTGACGCGGAGGACACTGCCGGGAGAGAGATCAAGATCGCTCATCAGCTTCGCCGCACGTGCGCCGGTGAAATTGAAGAAGTACTTCACCATCGGCTCCTCCGCCGAGCTGCGGATGACCTGCGGGGTGGTGGAATCGAAGACAAAGGCGTGTCCGGCTTCGATTTCATGGGTCTGATCCGCCAGTGTGACGCTGCCATGGCCTTTCGACACGAACTCGAAGGCGAGAAAGGGGAATTTCTGCCGGTCCATGACAAAATCCGGGGCACACCATTCGCAGCCACCGCCTACAAGGCATAGCGTCGTCGCATCGCTCTGACGATCCTCCCATTCCGGGAGGAAGAAGCGGCGGGTGCGTACGACTTGCTTTGAAAAGTAGTCTGCCTGATCGGTGGCGGGCATGGTGGGGGGACAGGATCAAAGTTTCCAGCCGTGAGAATCTTGCGACAAAGGGTCAAGAATCGTCATTTCACCGGCAAACATTCGACGCACTGGCGGGTTGCTATTTGGCGGCCTCGGAAGTCACTTGCAGGCTATGTCCCAACCTCTTTCCGGCATCATCCCGCCTCTGGTCACCCCTTTGCGTGATCGCGACACGCTCGACTGTGAGGGTTTGGAGCGATTGATCGAGCACCTGATCGGCGGCGGGGTGTCCGGCCTGTTCATTCTCGGCACCACGGGTGAAGGCCCCAGCCTGAGCTATCGGCTGAGGCGGGAACTGATTGAGCGCACCTGCAAGCAAACGGCGGGCCGTGTGCCGGTGCTGGTGGGGATCACGGACACGTCGTTCACGGAGAGTGTGAATTTGGCGCGGCATAGCGCGGAGGCGGGAGCCACGCATGTGGTGACGGCACCGCCGTATTACTTCCCTGCCGCGCCGCCGGAGTTGCAGGAGTATATTCAGGATCTCGTGGCGGAGATGCCGCTGCCGATGTTTCTGTACAACATGCCCGGACTGACGAAGGTGAGCTTTGAGATCGACCTGGTGCGCCGTGCGCTGGAGATGCCGGGCATCTGCGGGGTCAAGGACAGCTCATGCGACATGATCTATTTCCACCGCCTGATGGAAGTGGCGAAGCAGCGTGCGGACTGGAGCGTGCTGGTGGGGCCGGAGGAACTGACGGCAGAAGCCGTGCTGCTAGGGGGCCATGGAGGCATCAATGGCGGGGCCAACCTGCATCCGAAGCTCTATGTGGAGATGTATCGGGCAGCTGCTGCGCAGGATTTGCAACTCACGCGGGAGCTGCATGCGAAGGTGATGCAGCTGGCGGGAAGCATTTATACTGTGGGCCGGCACAAGTCGGCGATCATCAAGGGCATCAAGTGCGGGCTTTCGCTGCTGGGCATCTGTGAAGACCATATGGCGGAGCCGTTTCACCGCTTCCGTGACCCTGAACGTGCAATCATTCGTGAAAGACTCGTGAACCTTGGTTTGATCAAGGCATGATTTTAACCACGGAATACACAGAATACACGGAAACCAAACCGTTCTTTTCTTCCGTGTATTCTGTGTATTCCGTGGTTTGTGATTCTTATTTTCTGCCCATTCATGAACTCCAAGCTGATCTATCCTGAGGAAAGCTTTGCCATCCGTGGATGTCTTTTTGAAGTTTATAGGAACAAAGGCGCAGGATTCCTTGAACCCGTATATCAAGAATGCTTGGAAATTGAGTTTCGGATGTCCAGTCTGCCCGCCACTGCGCAACCCAATTTAAAACTCGACTACAAAGGCATTCCGCTCAAAAGCACCTACATTCCAGATTTTATCTGCTATGACAAAATTGTAGTGGAGCTCAAAGCAGTCAAAGAGCTGACGGATGCTCATCGTGCTCAAGTATAAAACTATCTCAAAGCTACGAGTCTTAAACTCGCCTTTCTAGTCAACTTTTGCCACCACCCACTTATCGAAGTCGAACGCATTGTTCTCTGAAATCACCCTCCATCCTATGAAAGCTTTTTCGTTGCCTGCTCTTGCCGCCGCCCTGTTGTTTACGTGCCATGTTGAGGCACAGATTCCCGGAGGATTCAGCGCTGTTTCACCCAAGGACAAGGAGGCGGTGGCGGCGGCGGAGTTTGCGGTGAAAGCTCATGATCCGAAGCTCAAGCTGAAAGGCATTGAGAGCGGGGAGAGGCAGGTGGTGGCGGGGATGAATTACAAGCTTGTGCTGAATGTGACGGACGCGGGCGCACCTCGACAGGCTGCGGTGGTGGTATGGCATAAGCTTGATAAGAGCCGGGAGCTGACTTCGTGGGAGTGGCTTAAGGCGAAGGAGGCGCAGGCGGGTGTTTTGAAAACGGAATTTATCTATGACACAGGGCCTTACCCGTCGGTCCATGCGACGACGATTGTCGAGACGCCGACGGGACTTGTTTCTGCATGGTTTGGTGGCACGGCGGAGAGAAATCCGGATGTGTGCATCTGGGTGTCGAGACTGGTGGATGGCAAGTGGACGGAGAGCGTGGAAACGGCCAATGGGGTGCAGCCGGATGGCACGCGGCATCCGACGTGGAACCCGGTGTTGTTTCAGCCGCGTGAAGCGCCGCTGATGCTGTTTTACAAGGTGGGTCCTTCGCCGAGCACCTGGTGGGGGGAGCTCAAAACCTCCACCGATGGTGGCAAGACGTGGTCCGCGGCACGCAAGCTGCCTGAGGGCATCTTTGGGCCGATCAAGAACAAGCCGGTGCAACTGCCGAATGGGGACATCCTGTGCCCCACGAGCAACGAGACGGACACGAAGCCGAGTGAGTGGGCGATTTACTTTGAGCGGTCCAGTGATCTCGGCAAAACTTGGGAGCGCACGAAGCTGCTGCATGATGGTCTGAAGGTCAGTGCTATTCAGCCGAGCATCCTCGATCTAGGCGGTGACAAGCTGCAAGCTGTGGGCCGCACGCGTCAGGGCAAGGTGTTCCAGATCATGTCCACGGATGCAGGGCGCACGTGGGGTGAGATTTCGCTCACGGAGCTGCCGAATCCAAACTCGGGAACGGATGCGGTGACGCTGAAGGATGGCCGCCATCTGCTGATCTACAATCACACGGCCAAAGGCAGGAGTCCGCTGAATCTGGCTGTGAGCAAGGATGGCAAGGTGTGGGAAGCGGCACTCGTGCTGGAAGACGAGCCCAAGAAAGAGTTCAGCTATCCGGCGATCATTCAAACGAGCGATGGCCTTGTCCACATCACTTACACGTGGAAGCGCCTGAAGGCCAAGCACGTCGTCGTTGATCCTGCCAAGCTGACGTTGAAACCCATCGTGGACGGCCAGTGGCCGAAGTGATTCACTGTCCGCATGCAGCCATACTCGCTTCTTCTCATTCTTGCCACGGCCGTTGCGATGCAATCGCCCGCGCAAGCACAAGCCACCTCGACTGATGCGGTGCTTTCTGCCCAGATTGCACAGGCTTGGGACGTGACGTGGAATCGTTTTTATCTGCCCAAGGTGCAGACGTTTGGCGACTACCTGAGCAGCTACGAAAAGGGCAAGGAGCAGGTGCATTTGCCGACGGCTGCAGAGGTGAAACGGCAGCATCCGAATCCGTGTGGTTACAGCACGGGGATGGAAGATGGGGCGATTCTGGGTGGTGCGATGCTGAGTGTTTTATGCGACCGGTTTGCGGTGACAGGCGAGGAAGGGCTGCGCGAGAAAGCGGCCGGTGTTTTCGCGGGGCTGAAGCGCTGCGTCACGGTGCATGGTGTGCGGGGTTTTGTGGCACGCAATGTGTGCCCGGAGGATGGCAAGAGTGTTTACATCAATTCCTCGCGCGATCAGGTGACGCATTTTGTGCATGGGCTGTGGCAGTATTACCACAGCCCTCTGCCAGATGAAGACACGAAGCAGCAAGTGCGCGCCGTTCTGGCGGATGTGGCCGAGCGCATGATCAAGTTCGTCACGCCGGAGAACGACTTTGATTTCTGCCGTGCCGATGGTGAGCGCTGCCCGCTGGGCATCTGCCGGATGTGGAATGTGCAGCCGCATGAGGCGGCGCGGCTGCCGATGATCTATGCGGCAGCATGGGATGTGACGCGTGATGAGCGATACCGCAAAGAGTGGCGTCGCTATGCGGCGGATGCCATCACGCAATCAGCGAACCCTGGGGAGAACAAGCCGGCTTATGCGCTGCTGCAGATGCAATGCTCGCTGGAGGTGCTGCACGAACTGGAACCAGATGCTGAACTGAAGGCGACGATTCATGAACGCATGACGCATGTGCGCGATCTGGCGGCAAAGCGTTTTACCAGCGTCCTCTCACAGATTGCCAAAAAGAATCATGAAGAAATGCAGATGCTGGGGCCTGACTGGCGGCATGTCTCTGTGTGGAAGAACCAGAAGGGCTATCCCAATCCGCAGTGGGGTCCGTATCGAGAAATCTGGCACATCACACGTGAGGCCGGTGAGTCGGCGCTGATTCTGCTCATGGTCGATCCGTCTTCAGTCTCCGCAGCACAACAGGCTTCTTTGGCAGGGCTGATCCGGGGCTTCGACTACGATCATAATTCCAGCTGCGGCATCATCTACCATCTGGCGGCTTACTGGAAGGCGCGCCGCAATCATCTGCTGGCTCCTTAAATTGACTCCACTTCGATCACTCACC